>NZ_CP191258.1:615346-1230693 GCF_050410795.1 Fontivita pretiosa
AGCGATGAGCCGCTGCCTGACAGATGTGCGACAACTGGGGCAGCTCGTCGAGACGCTGCTTCAGCAGGCGCGAATGGAGCAATCCGAATCGCACAGCAGGCTGGAGAGGACAGATCTGGCACAGGTGCTGCACCGCTGCGCCGACGTCGCCGCGGCGCTTGGTGAGGCCCGCGGCATCCGGATCCAGCGGCAGTTTGCCGATCAAATCCCCTGCCGGACCGATCCGCAACGGATTCACAGCATCGTCACGAATCTGCTGTCCAACGCTGTGGAACACAGTCGTGAGGGATCGTCGGTGACGTTGAGTTGCCAGAAGCGCGACTCGGAGGTCGAGTTGACCGTCAGTGACTGCGGCGGCGGCATCGCCGCCGAGCATTTGCCGCACCTGTTCGAGCCGTTTTACCGTGTGGAGTCGGCCGCCCAGGCCGCAGGCGACGGCAAGGGCGCACATCTGGGCATCGGGCTGTTTCTGGTGCAATCGCATGTGAAGGCGTTGGGCGGGCGGTGTGAAGTCGATTCGCAGCCGGGCAAAGGCACCCGGGTACGGGTGATGATTCCTGTGCAGGAGCCGGCGGATTCATCTTCGCCTCATGTTGGCGCGGTATAGTCGATGTTTGGGTCGCTAAGCAGAGCAAATCGCACAGTTCGCGGGGTGCGCGATATGCCAAGGCCGCTGATCAGCCTGATGGTGCTTTTGTTGTGCCTGTTGCTCACGGATTCAACTCCGGCGGTGATCCGCGCACTGCCCGGAACACAGGGATCATACAAGCTGGAATTCCGCGGGGCGTTCACCGGCAGCGGCAACGCCGCGGTGGCTGCCACGTCGGTGACGATCGACGGGCTGGTCAGGGACGCCAGCGGCAACACCGGCAATCTGATCGCCCCGAACCTGACCCTGCGCAATGGGCGATTCCGCGGCACGGGAACGGCGATGGGTCTGCCGATCATACTGTCTGGGCGGGTCGATCCGCCCGCGGATGTGCTGCGGGTCGCGCGACTGGTCTGCACATACCGGACTTCACAGGGGCGCTTTGGCCGGATTGTCGGAACACCGCGTTGAGTGGGTGTGGCGAAATTGCGGCTTTCCAGTTGGCTTCATCTTCCCTTCATGATCAACGGATATAAGGGCACATCTGGCGGGCAGCGTTTCCGCATCGCACCCGCGGCGTCGTTTCCAGTCAGCAGTATCTTGCGGAGAACCAGAAGATGCCCTCGGGCAAACAGCAGGATCCACAGCAAGGGTCGATTGCTGAACGTGCAGATCGTTCTCGCCGCGCGCTCAGCCACCCGGGCCGGCGCGCACGGTTGCGGCAAGCCTGCCCCGCAATCGCCGGGCTGCTGAGCATAGCCAGCTCAACCTGCGCCCTGGCCCAGTCGTATCTCGTGAGCGAAATCGGAACCCTGGGCGGTGCCAGCAGCTTCGGGCGTGACATCAACGATGCCGGGCAGGTCGTCGGGTATTCGACTGATGCCCAGGGATTCGATCGAGCATTCCGCTATGAATCGGGCAACCTGACGGATTTGGGAACGCTGGGCGGATCGGTCAGCTACGCCTTTGCGATCAACAGTTCCGGGCAGATCGCGGGCTATTCACGCACCGCTGCCGGGCTGGAACACGCCTTCCGCTACAGCCAGGGGGTAATGAGCGATCTTGGCACGCTGGGCGGCAACTCAAGCTATGCGTTCGGAATCAACGACAACGGCGAAGTGGCCGGCGGCTCCACCACACGATTCGACCTGGAGTATCGCGCGTTCCGCTGGAGTGGCGGGACGATGAGCAATCTGGGCACGCTGGGAAGCATCTACGGCAGCAGCGAGGCATACGCGATCAACAACAGCGGCGTGGTGGTCGGCTTCAGTGATGCCTTCGACTTCACCGATCGCGCCTTCCGACACACAGGCACTGTCATGCAGGACCTGGGCACGCTCGGCGGAAACTACGCCTACGCGTTCGGCATCAACTCCCTGGGGGTGATCGTCGGCGGCTCGTATGACGCCAATGACATCAACTTTCTGGCGTTCCGCTGGGCCAACGGAACGATGGCCAGCCTGGGCATGCTGAGTGGATTCGCCAGCAGCACGGCGTTTGACGTGAACGACGCGGGAGTGATCGTTGGCCGAGTGGAGCCGCAGTCGCCCGCCGCACCACACGCCTTTTTATATCTGGGCAACACGATGGTGGACCTGAACGATCTGCTCGCCGACGGGTCCGGATGGGTGTTAAACGAGGCGCGGGCGATCAATTCCGGCGGACAGATCACGGGCACCGGAACCTACAATGGCAAGACCCGCGCATTTCTGCTCACGCCCAACGCCAGGTTCTGGTCGAACCCCGCTGGCGGGGCCTTCGCCACAGCCGGCAACTGGTTCGCCCCCGGCGCGCCTGCCGCGGGGCAGAATGCAGCTTTTCTGCTGGATGCCACCTACACCGTCAGCTTCGGCGTCTCTGCGGCCAGCAACCTCGCCAGCGTGATCCGCGGCAACGTCACGTTTGATCTAGGCGGTGCAACGTATGCGGTGTCTCGGCTGGCGGTGGGCAGTCTGTCGGGGAACGCCGCCCGGCTGAATCTCAGCGGCGGAAGTCTGATCGCCGGCGAGATGCGCGTGAATGCAACCGGACTGCTGTCCATCAGCAACGCATCGGTATCCAGCGGACCGGTGAACAACGATGGCCGAATCGAGCAGACCGGCGGCAACGCGTCGGTGGGCGCTTTCAGCGGCAGCGGATCGCTGCTGGTCGGCGCAGGCGCCAGCCTCAGCACCGATCACGTTCGGCAACGCGAGCTGAGTGTCGGGGGATTGGTGTCGATGCGTCCGGGCGGAGGGACCAGCGTCATCCGATCTCTGAGCATCGACGGATCAACGCAAGCCTGGACCGGCCGGCTCGACCTGGCCGATAACGACGCGGTCATCGACTACGATGGTGCCAGCCCAATCCAGACGCTGCAAGACCAGTTGCGAAGCGGCTACAACGGCGGCGCGTGGAACGGTGCGGGGATCTTCAGCACCGCGGCGCAGGCCAACACCGCCTGCGCGATCGGCTACGCCGAGGCATCCGAAGTCGCCGTCTCCTTTCCGGCCAGTTTCTCGGGACAGGTGGTGGACGATACGTCCGTGCTGCTGAAGTTCACGCTGGCCGGCGATGCCAACCTCGATGGCACGGTGAATCTGCGTGACCTGTACGAGCTGGCCGGCCATTGGCAAACCACTGGCCTGTGGACAGACGGCGACTTCGACTACGACGGCATTCTAGGCAAGGCGGATCTGAAGCTGCTGGCGATGAACTGGCAGGCCAGCGACATCAGCGCTGCCCGGGCCATCGCGGAACTGGGTCTGCCCACGGTGCACATTCCCGAGCCGGGCAGCTTCGCCGCGATCGGCGTCGCCTCGGTCAGCCTGTTGCGCGCGTGCCGACACACGCCACGCCCCCGCCGCGATTGCCTGCCAGGCCGCGGCGGGGGCTTTACGCTCATTGAGCTGCTCGTGGTCATCGGTATCATCTCGATCCTCATCGGCATCCTTCTGCCCACGCTGTCCCGGGCACGCGCTCAGGCCAAAAGGATCCAGTGCCAGTCGAATCTCCGCGAGCTTGGCGTGCATCTGCTGGCGTACTCACAGCGATGGAACGGCTGGATTGTCCCGCCGCTGCGAGGTTTTGAAGTCCTGCACGAAGATCGCTGGCCCGCGCACGTGTTCAAGCCGGCGGTCTGGAATCCGCCGGTGCTGCTATGCCCCGGCGACGACAATCCTGACGGTGAGCACTCGTACGTGCTCAATGCCCATCTCGTGGACAAACAGATTCGCCATGGAAGCAGGATTCCCGGCGGAATCAGTCCGTCGGCGGTGGTGCTGGCGGGCGAGAAGGTCGCGTGGCGCGACGATTACTACATGAACCGTCACCCCGACGGGCAAAGCTCGGACTACGCGAGCCTGATCGATCGCCGCCGACACGCACGCAGCAGAGGAATGAACATGCTGTTTCTGGACCTGCACGTCAGCGTGGAGGAGCCGACTTACCGGTTCCCCGGACAACTCGACCCGTGGGATCTGCCGGACAGATGAGCCGCCGGGATTGGTGCTCTTATGGAAGGTGTGGCCAACCAACTCCAGACCACGTCGCGGCTGCTGGCCGGCGAGGCGGGACCCGATCCTCACGCAGCCGCGGATCCCGGGCCTGTCTCGAGGTCGCAGGAACTGGCCGCGCCGGCGACGCCACCGGCAGATCACCGCGCCATGGCGCCGGGGCGCGTGCGTGTGGCGGGCAAGTTCCTGTGCGCCGCCGATGTCAAATGGTACGTGCACGGCGTGACGTATGGACCTTTCCGCCCCGATGCGGATGGCAACCAGTACCCCGCACCCATCGCCGCATCGCGCGACCTGCGGCAGATCGCCGACGCAGGCTTCAATGCCATTCGCACCTACACTGTTCCCCCGAAGTATCTGCTGGACATTGCACATCGACACTCGCTGCGGGTGATGGTCGGGTTGCCCTGGGAACAGCACATTACGTTCCTGGACCATCGCGCCCGCCGGCGAGCGATCCGAAATCGCCTGCGCGACGGCGTGCGGGCATGCGCGGCTCATCCGGCGGTGCTGTGCTATGCGGTGGGCAACGAGATCCCCGCACCCATCGTGCGGTGGTATGGTGCCAGGCGTGTGGAGCGATGGCTCGGCGAGCTTTGTGATCTGGCCCGCCAGACCGAGCCGACCGCGCTGCTCACCTACGTGAATTATCCCTCCACCGAATACCTGGACCTGCCGTTTCTGGATCTGGTGGCGTTCAACGTCTACCTGGAGACGCCGCAGAAGCTGGGCGCATATCTGGCGCGACTTCAGAACCTGGCGGGCGATCGACCGCTTCTTGTGGCTGAACTGGGACTGGACAGCCTGCGGCAGGGCGAGGCGCGGCAGGCCGAGGTGCTGAGCTGGCAGATCCAGACGGCCTTCGCCGGCGGCGCCGCCGGCACGTTCGTGTTCTGCTGGACGGACGAGTGGCATCGCGGCGGAACAGACATCACCGACTGGCAATTCGGACTGACCCGCGCCGATCGTTCACCCAAGCCCGCGCTTCAGGCCGTGTCGCAGGCGATCCGAGCCGCGCCGTTCGGGGCAAAGCCGCCCGACAACGATTGGCCCGCCGTCTCGGTGGTCGTGTGCAGTCACAACGGCGGGCGCACGATCGCCCGGTGCCTGGCTGCGCTGTCGGCATTGGATTATCCGGACTATGAGGTGATTGTCGTCGATGACGGTTCAACCGACGCCACGCCTCGGATCGCGCGGGGCTTTGACGTGAGGCTTATCCGCACGCCCAATCACGGGCTGAGCCACGCCCGCAACCTCGGACTGCGCGCCGCCCGGGGAAAGATCGTCGCCTACATCGATGACGATGCGTATCCCGATCCACACTGGCTCAGATACCTGGTGCGGACGCTGCGCGACAGCGGGCACACGGGCGTGGGAGGGCCGAATCTGTGTCCGCCCGAGGACGGCTGGATCGCCCAATGCGTCGCCAGATCTCCCGGCGGCCCCAGCCACGTCCTGCTCAGCGACACCGAGGCCGAACACATCCCCGGATGCAACATGGCATTCTGGCGCCAGCGGCTGCTGGAGGTGGGCGGATTCGACCAGCAGTTCCGCATCGCCGGAGACGACGTGGACATCTGCTGGCGATTGCAGGAAAAGGGCTGGACGCTGGGCTTCAGTCCCGCGGCCATGGTATGGCATCACCGACGATCCAGCATCCGAGCATACTGGAAACAGCAGCTCAACTACGGCCGCGCCGAAGCCATGCTCGAGCGCAAGTGGCCGGCGAAGTACAACGCCGCGGGGTATCCGACGTGGGCAGGCCGGCTTTATGGCAACGGCTATATCCAGCTTCTGCATCTGAGTCGCCGGCGGATCTATCACGGCACCTGGGGAACAGCGCTGTTCCAGTCGGTCTACCACACTACGCCCAACATCGTTGCCGCCATGCCGGTGATGCCGGAGTGGTATCTGCTGACTGCGATGCTGGTACTGACCGCAACGGTGGGCGGCCTGATGTGGGCACCACTGCTGTGGGCGGCGCCGCTGGCAGGGCTGATGTTTGCGGCGACCATGATTCAAGCTGCTCGCAGCGCCGCCCGCGCACTGCGCTGCGCCCCGCCGCCTGATGGAACAAGCCGTGCGTCGATGCTGGCGATTACGTTCGCACTGCACCTGATCCAGCCGATGGCGCGATTGCTGGGACGCATGAGCCTGGGACTGACGCCCTGGCGATTGCGGGGCGTGCGCGGATTCACCTGGCCGCGGCCGCGCAGCATCACGCTCTGGTCCGAGCAGTGGCAATGCCCGCAGGCGCGCCTCGGCCGGGTCGAGTCGTTGCTCAGCCAGCGTGGCGCGGTGGTGCTTCGAGGCGGAGATTATGACCGCTGGGACCTGGAGCTTCGCGCCGGGATGGCCGGCGCCTCGCGAATCCACATGACGGTTGAAGAGCATGGCGGTGGCAAACAGCTCGTGCGTTTCCGTGTCTGGCCGCGCGTCGCGGGCTGGGCGGCGGCGGTGGACGTGGGTCTGGTCGCCACGGCGGGCGTGTTGGCAGAAACAGCCAGACACTCTCCCGCCGCGGCCGCTGCCTTGGTGGCGGCTTTGATCTTCTCCGCCCAGATCCTCCGCGAGGCCGCCGCGTCGCTGGCCACCGCACTGCGGGCACTTCGGCAGCTACGCGACGATCCTCCCGGCAACACGCAGCCGGCGCGGCATCACTCCCATGGCCAGTAACAGTTCCATCACGCTGCTTCGTTACGCACTGGCCTACCGGCGACTGTGGCTGGTGATCCTTGCCGCCACATTGCTGGGGATGGGCATGACGATCGCGCAGCCCTGGCCGACGAAGGTGCTG
This sequence comes from Fontivita pretiosa, assembly GCF_050410795.1. Taxonomy (GTDB): domain Bacteria; phylum Planctomycetota; class Phycisphaerae; order Tepidisphaerales; family Tepidisphaeraceae; genus Fontivita; species Fontivita pretiosa. Next base: position 622,227 of record NZ_CP191258.1, read on the forward strand.
GTGGATCACGTACTGTCGGACCAGCCGATGCCCCTATGGCTGACGAGCGCAAGCCAGATCCTGCCCTTTGCCCAGGGCAGATTCGGGCTGCTGCGGTGGGTGGTCGCCTGCGGTTTGATCTTCTTTGCGATCAACAGCTTCAGCGATGTGGTGTTGACACGCGCATGGGTCAAGTTTGGACAGGGGATGGTGTACGACCTCGCGGGCGATCTGCACGCGCGGCTGCTGCGACGCTGCCCGGCATTTCACAGCCGCAGCCATATCGGTGATGTGATGTCGCGGATCACCGGCGACGCCTGGTGCGTCCACACCCTCATCGACACACTGCTTGTCTCCCCCGCCATGGCACTGCTCACACTCGGCCTGACCTTCTGGATCATGCTGAAAATGGACGCCGCACTGGCGATGCTGTCGCTTGCGGTGGCGCCGGCGATGGTGGGGTCGGCATGGCTGCTGGGACGCGCCGTGCGTGCCAACGCCACCGCCCAGCGCCAGATCGACAGCCAGTTGCACTCGCACGTTCACCAGACGCTCAGCGGGATCTGGGTGGTGCAGGCCTTCGCCCAGGAGCGACGCGAGCATCGCAGGTTCCGGCAGTTCGCCGACGACGCCCTGCGCGCGCAGCGCCGGGCGGCCCTGCTGGGCGGGGCCAACGAGCTGGCCTCGGGGCTGTCGGCGGTGCTGGGCACGGGGCTGATCCTGCTGGTCGGCGGGCGGCGGGTTCTGGCCGGCGAGCTGACCGTCGGCGCACTGCTGGTGTTTCTGGGTTATCTGCGGACGCTTCAGACGCAGTTCCGGACGTTGGCGTCCACCTACACCGGCTATCAGTTTCTGCGCGCCAGCATCGATCGCGTGATGCAGATCCTCAGCCGCGAGCCGGAAGTGCGCCAGCGTGCCGATGCGCGCCAGCTCAAACACGTCGCAGGACACCTGCTGTTTCACGACGTCGTGTTCGGCTACGACGATCGCGATCGCTCGACCGCGGTGCTGCGCGGCGTGTCGCTGGAGCTGCGGCCGGGACAGGTGCTGGCGGTCGTCGGGCCGACCGGCGCGGGCAAGAGCACGCTGGCGAGCATGGTGCCGAGGCTGATCGATCCGTGGGAAGGATGCGTGCGGATTGACGGTGTCGATGTGCGCGACCTGAAGCTGGACGATCTTCGCCAGCACGTGGCCCTGGTGCCGCAGGAGCCGTTTTTGTTCCCTGCAAGCATCGCGCGGAACATCGCGTATGGCCGGCCAGGCGCGACCGCGGCGCAGATCGAACGCGCGGCGCGGCTGGCCAGTGCCGACGCGTTCATCCGGCAGTTGCAGAACGGTTACGACACCATAATCGGGCAGCGCGGCGCGACGCTGTCGGGCGGCGAGCGGCAGCGGATCGCCATCGCCCGGGCGCTGCTCATGGACGCGCCGATTCTGGTTCTGGACGAGCCAACAAGCAATCTGGACTGCGGCACCGAGACATCGCTACTGGAGGCTTTGCAGCAACTGATGCCCTCGCGCACAACGCTGATCATCGCCCATCGGCTCTCGACGATCCGCGCGGCCGACTGGATCGTCGTTCTGGAGGAAGGACGAATCACCGAAGCCGGATCGCACCACAGCCTGCTGGCACGCGGCGGGACTTACGCCCGGATGTTCGCAATCCAGTCGGGGCATACTCGCCCCGCCGATGCAGTCGGCGCCGGCGCGACCGGCCGTTGATGTAAATTGACGACGATGCGCACAAGCGATCCAAGCAGCATCCTGAGCATCTGCCTGTGGCTGCTGCGCTACGCGCGACGACGATGGACCGGACTGGTCTGTGTTGTGGCGCTGACGCTGCTGCTGGCCGGAATCAAGGCGCTGAACCCCTGGCCGATGAAGTTCATCGTCGATCAGGTGTTGATGTCGCAGCCGATGCCTCCGTGGGCGGGCAACGCGCTGGCGTGGCTGCCATACGCCGAATCGCCGACGCAACGGCTCGCCTGGGCAGTCGGTGCGACCCTTGCGCTGTTTCTGAGCGGCTGGGCGCTGGGGCTGGCCAGCTCGATCGCGCACATCAGCTTCGGACAGCGGATGGTTTATGATCTGGCGGCGGACCTGTTCGATCACCTCCAGCGCCTGTCGCTGCGATACCACGGTCGCAAGTCGGTCGGGGATTCGATTCGGCGGGTGACGAGCGATTCAGCGTGTGTATCGACGATCATCCGCGATGCGATGTTGCCCGTCGGCTCGTCGCTCATCTCGCTGGCCGTGATGGTCATCATCATGTGGAAGCTGGATCCGGGGCTGACGCTGGCCGCCGTCGCGGTCATGCCCATGCTGATCCTCACGCTTCGGCTGTATGCCAAGCCAATGATGGATCGCAGCTACGAGCAGCAGCAGGTAGAGGGACAGATCTACGACCGAATCGAGGAGACGTTCGGCGCGATTCCGGTGGTGCAGGCGTTTGCCCGGGAACAGTATCACGACCGCCAGTTCCGCGCCCACACCGACGCCGCCCTGGCCGCGGCGATGCGCAGCACCGGCGTGCAGCTTCAGTTCAAGATTCTCACGGGTCTGGCCACGGCTCTGGGCACAGCCGGCATCATCTGGCTGGGCGCGGCACATGTGTTGGACGGCCGTCTGAGCGTCGGAAGCATCCTGGTCTTTCTGGCGTACCTGGGATCGCTGTACGGCCCGCTGGAAGCCATCATGTACAGCTCGATGACGATTCAGGGCGCGATCGGCGGCGCCCGGCGAGTGTTGGAGGTTTTCCAGACCGAACAGGAGGTCGCCGATCGTCCCGGCGCGCGGTCGATGCCGGTCAGCCGCGGGCACGTCAGCATCGAACACGTCGTGTTCGGCTACGACCCGGATCGCCCGGTGCTGCGGGATGTGTCGCTGGAGGCGCGACCCGGGCAGATGATCGCGATCGTCGGCGCCAGTGGCGCAGGCAAGAGCACGCTGGTGGGACTGGTGCCGCGATTCTTCGACCCCTGGCAGGGAAGGGTCTGCCTCGACGGCATCGACGTGCGCCAGATCAGGTTGCGCGACCTCAGGCGACAGGTGGCGCTGGTATTGCAGGAGCCGTTCTTATTTCCCACTACGATCGCCGGCAATATCGCTTATGGTCGTCCGCGCGCCACGCCAAAGCAGATCGAGCAGGCCGCCTGCGCCGCGGGCGCACACGAATTCATCGTAAAGCTCAAGGACGGCTACGACACGGTGGTTGGACAGCGCGGCGCGACGTTGTCGCTGGGGCAGCGTCAGCGCATCGCCATCGCGCGAGCGCTGCTCCGCGATGCGCCGGTGCTGATCCTGGACGAGCCGACCAGCAGCCTCGATGCCGCCACCGAACAGCAGGTGATGCAGGCGATGACTCGGTTGATGCGCGGGCGAACCACCCTGCTGATCGCGCACCGCCTGTCCACCGCCCGCCACGCCGATCGGATCATCGTGCTGGAACACGGAAGGATTGTGCAGGCCGGGGCGCACGAGCAGCTTCTGTGCGCCGGCGGGGCCTACGCCCGGCTGTATGCCGCGCACGCCCGGGGCAACGACTCGCCCGGATCGGAATATGCCGGCAACGGGGAGGTGGACTGAGATGAACATCATCCTGGCCGGCATCATGGGCAGGTATCCGTACGGCGGCGTGGGCTGGTGTTCGCTGATGTACCTGCTGGGGCTGCGCACGCTGGGTCATCGGGTCTGGTATCTGGAGGATACAGGCGAATGCAACTACGACCCGCTGGCCAACACGCTGGCCACTGAGCCGACCTACGCCGTCAATTTCATCCGCCAGGCGCTTCAGCCACATGGGCTGGGGGAGAACTGGTGCTATGTCGATTACCGTGGCCGGCATCACGGAATCTCGCCACAGCGCTGGCTGGAGGTCTGCCGCGATGCGGATCTGTTCCTGAACCTGTCCGGTGGATGCTGGTTCTGGCGCGACCACTACGCCAGCATCCCGCGCAAGGCGTTCATCGATTCCGACCCGGCCTTCACGCAACTGGCGATCGCCAAAGGTGTGCCATGGTACGTGGATTTCTTCCGCCGATTCGACGCGTTGTTCACGTTCGGGCGAAACATCGGCACGGCAGCGTGCCCGGTGCCTGTGGGCGAGTTCCGCTGGCGGCATACGTGGCAGCCGCTCTGTATCGATCAGTGGCAGCCAGCGCCGGCACGTCGCCGCGTCTTCACCACGGTGATGACCTGGAAAACCGGCAGCTTCACCGATATCGACGCCAATAAGAACATCGAATTCGAAAAAGTGATCGACTTGCCGCGGCGGGTCGCGGCGGCGCTGGAGCTGGCTATCTCTGCCAATGCGCCGCGGAGCAGGCTCGAGCAATACGGCTGGATCTGCCGCGACGCATTCCAGGTCTCCAGCGATCTGGATCGATATCGCCACTACATCCGCGGCTCGATGGCCGAGTTCAGCGTCGCCAAACATGCCTATGTCCACACCCGCAGCGGGTGGTTCAGCGATCGGACCGAGTGTTATCTGGCCGCCGGCAAACCCGCGGTGGTGCAGGACAGCGGGTTCAGTGCTCATCTGCCGGTTGGGGAAGGACTGTTGGCCTGGCGCGATGAAGCCGACGCCGTGGCGGGAATCGAATCGGTTCTGAGGGATTACGACCGCCATTGCCGTGCAGCGCGAGACCTGGCAGCGGCACACTTTTCGGTCGAGGCGGTCCTGCCACCGCTGCTGCAGCAGGTGCTGGACCCGCGCCCGGCCAGGACGCATGCGGCCGCTTCGGCGCCGGCGTGACAGGCAGTCTCAGGGATATTGCAGATGCGCATTGCTCAGGTGTCCACGCTCGCCAGTCCCGTTCGCCCCGACAACAGTCACAGTATCGAGCAGATCGTCTGGCTGTTGACCGAGCAGCTTGTGCGAATGGGACACGACGTGACGGTATTCGCCTGCGCCGGCTCGCAGACCAGCGGGCGGCTGGTCGAGACGCTGCCAGGCCCCTACGCGCGCGACGGCTCGCCGGGAAACTGGCAGACCTGCGAGACGATCAACCTCTGCCACGCGATTCAGCGCTGCGACGAATTCGATGTGCTGCACTCTCATGCCTACCTCTGGGGCTTGCCTCTGGAGCGATTCAGCACATCGCCCATGGTGCACACACTTCACATTCAGCCATTCCAGGACGAGGCGATCCTTCGGCGAGCACATCCGCGGGCGTGCGTCACGGCGATTTCCCGGTTTCAGTGGCGGGCGATGCCGGACTTGGCGGGGGGCACTCCCGTGATCCATCACGCGGTCGATCCGGCGCAGTTCACCTTCCGAGACACCCCGGATGCCTACGTCTGCTTCCTCGGACGCATGATCCCGGAAAAAGGCGTGCTCGCCGCCATCGAAGTGGCCAAAAAGGCCCGCATGCGACTGCTGCTGGCCGGACCCGAAAACGAGTACGTCCGCCGCCACGTGCTGCCTCTGGTCGATGGCCACCGTGTGCAGTACGTCGGAAGCGTCACCGCCGCGGCGCGGGATCGTCTGCTCGGCGGCGCCAGAGCGCTGCTGTATCCGATCAACCAGCCCGAGCCGTTCGGGCTGGTGCTGGCCGAAGCGATGATGTGCGGCACACCCGTCGCCGCCATGGCGCTGGGCGCCGCCACGGAAATCATCGACGAGGGCATCACCGGTTACTGCGCCGACTCGCTGGATGGGCTGGCGGACTGCCTGCTGCTGGCCGCAGCGCTGGACCGCCATGGCGTGCGACTGCGCGCCGAAGAACGCTTCCACCCACTGCGCATGGCGCGACAGTATCTGCAAGTCTATCAGCGCGCGATCGAGTCCTTCGAAGCAGTCCGAGATGTCGGCGCCATCGCAGGCGCAAGCCAGGTTCAGCCTCAGCCGCAGGAGGTCGAGCCATGAACGTGCTGGTGCTGGCAGCTCATCCGGACGACGAGGCGATCGGCTGCGGCGGGCAGATCGCCCTGCATGCGCAGGCGCGGGATCGCGTGACGGTGGCGTTTCTCACCTCCGGCGAGTTCGGACTTGCCCCCCTGCCCCCGCAGCAGGCGCGGCACATTCGCGAGTCCGAAGCCCGCGCCGCCGCCAGATTGCTCGGAATCTGCCAGCTCGATTTTCTCAGACTGCCCGATGCGTATCTCTCGGCGCACATCGAGCAGGCCGCAAATCAGTTGGCGCCGCTGCTTGAGCTGCACAGGCCGGATCGGATCTACCTGCCTCATCCGGACGACGGGCATCCCGATCATCGCTGCGCGATCGACGTGCTTCGCGCCGCACTGGCCCGAGCGACAAGCACGCCACCACCACAGTTGCTTGGTTACGAAATCTGGACGGCGTTGGCCGGTTATGACCAGGTCGTGGACATCACCGCGGTGATGGTGCGCAAGCTGCGCGCGATCCGGCAATATCGATCGCAATTGTCGCAGATCCGCTACGATCGCGCAGTTCGTGGATTGAACCAGTATCGCGGGATCGTGGCGGCCAAGTCCCGCTTTGCCGAGGTCTTCGCCTTGCTGAACCGATGAACCCGCAGGTCAGCATCATCATCGACAACTGCAACTACGGGCGGTTCCTCCCGCAGGCGATCGACAGCGCGCTGAACCAGACGCTCAATGACGTGGAAGTGATCGTCGTCGATGACGGCTCCTGCGACGATTCAAGACAGATCATCGCATCATACGCAAGTCGGATCCACGCAATCTTGAAGGACAACGGCGGGCAGGCATCGGCGCTGAACGCGGGCTTCCAGGCCAGTCGCGGCCGGGCTGTCATTTTCCTTGACGCCGACGACATTCTGGCGCCGACCGCGGCCGAGGCCGCTTCATGCCATCTGCACCGGACCGGCGCCGCCAAGGTTCACTGGCCGATGCGGGTGATCGACGCCTCGGGCATGCCCACCGGCGCGCTGCATCCGTCGGGATCGCTTGCGGATGGGGAATTTGCCGATGTGCTGGTTCGCGAAGGGCCGTGGATGGCGGACAATCCGCCCACCAGCGGCAATGCCTGGTCGCGAGCGACGCTGGATGCGCTGATGCCGATCCCGCCGCTCGAGTACCGCATCGCCGCCGACGCTTACCTTCTCACGCTTGCCCCAATGCTGGGGTCGATCCGATCGATCGATCATCCGCTGAGCTGCTATCGACTGCACGGTGGCAATTACTTCTGGGATTGTCCCTTCGAGACGATGCTGGATCGCGGTGTACAGATCTACCGGCAGCAGTGTCGCACCGCCAGCCAGTATCTCTCGGCCAGGGGGATCCGTCACGATCCGCAGAAGTGGTTGCGCCATTCGTGGTTTGATCGTCTGAAGCACGCGGTCGAGCAGATCAGCGCGATGGTGCCGCGGGGCAGTGCGATGATCCTGATCGATCAGGATCAGTGGGGAACGCCGCAGGTACTGCGTGGCATCCGGCGGATTCCTTTCGTACAGCACAACGGCCAGTACTGGGGTATGCCCGACAGCGATGACGCCGCCATCGCAGAACTCGATCGACTCCGCGCAGGTGGAGCGGACTTCGTCGTGATCGGCTGGCCGGCCATGTGGTGCTTGGCCGAATACCCCGAATTCGCGCAGCATCTGCACCGCCGCGCGTCGGTGCTGTGCCGCACGGAAGATGTGGTCATTTACAGGCTGAAGATCAACCCATGAGCCAGCAGCCTCCAGCCAGCATCATCATCAGCAGCTACAACTATGGCCGATATCTTCGGCAGGCGATCGACAGCGCGCTGAACCAGACGGCCGGGCCGTGCCAGGTCATCGTGGTCGATGATGGATCGACCGACGATTCGCCCGAAATCATCCGCAGCTATGGCGATCGCGTGCTGCCGATTCTCAAAAGCAATGCGGGTCAGGCATCGTCATTCAACGCCGGCTTTTCGGTTGCACAGGCATCCATCATCATCTTCCTGGATTCCGACGATGTCCTGTTGCCGACCTGCGTCGAACGCGTCACAACGGCGATGGCGCGCGATGCGGCGCCCAAAGTCCATTGGCCGATGAGCATCATCGATGCTGATGGACGCCCGACCGGCCGGTTTGTGCCGGACCAGACGCTCTCGGAAGGCGACCTGCGTCCCGCGATCCTGCGCGACGGGCCGGAGGCGTACTCCTGGCCACCCACCAGCGGCAATGCCTGGAGCCGCGAATTTCTTTCGCGCGTCATGCCCATCCCCCCGCAGGTGTATCAGGTCTGCCCGGACCTGTACCTTGCGGCCCTGGCGCCGATGCACGGGCCGCTGCACCGCATCGATCCGCCGCAGAGCTGCTGGCGCATCCATGGAAAGAACCAGACCTGGAGCCTGCCGTTTGAGAAGCGGCTGGATCGACTGATCTGGCGATGGGATGTCGCCTGCGACGCACTGATCGCACACTGCTGCCAGCAGCGGCTTGCGGTGGACCGGCGGCGATGGATCTCGATGGCATGGTGTCATCGGGTCAAGGCGGCAATCGATGACATCTGCGCCGTCGTTCCGCCCGGCGAGTCATTTGTCCTGATCGACGGCAATGAATGGGGCACTGACGAGTGGCTGCGTGGCCGGCGACGAATCGCCTTCATGCAGCGTCATGGGCAATTCTGGGGCCTGCCCGCCAGCGACGATGAGGCACTGGCCGAGTTAGAGCGGCGCCGCAGGCAAGGTGTCGGGTTTGTCGTACTGGCCTGGGGATCGTTCTGGTGGCGGCAGATGTACGCTCAATTCATCGGCGGGCTGGAGTCCCGCTTCCCGCTGCTGCTGTGCAATGATCGGGTAATCATCTACGACTTGCGGGAGTCCACTCGCCAGGCCAGCACCTGCGCGCAGCCGGCGAGCACCTGTGACTGAAGCGTCCTTAACGATGATGTCCGATGCATCGATCGCATCTTCGACCAATGAGCTGGTATCGGTAATCGTGCCGGCTCACAACTACGGGCACTTCATCGCCCGGACGCTGCGCAGCGTGCAGGCGCAGACCCACCGCCACTGGGAATGCATCGTTGTTGACGACGCCTCGACCGATGACACGTCCCAGGTCGTGCAGTCGCTGGCCAGGCAGGACGGGCGTATCCGGTACCTGCCACAGCCGCGGCGAAGTCATCAGGCGGCGGCCAAGAACGCGGGGTTGCGCGCCAGTCGCGGACAGTTCATTCAGTTCCTCGACGCCGACGATCTTCTCGAATCGCGCAAATTCGAGCTTCAGATCGCGTTTCTGCGCCGGCATCCGGAAGTGGACATCGTGTACGGGCAGGCCCGCTACTTTCGCAGCGATTGGCCGCTCGAACGCCGCTTCTCCATGCGGGCCGACGATCGCCCGTGGATGCCGATGATCAGCGGCACGGGAAATGAACTGCTGCGGGAGCTGATCGAGCGGAACATTCTGGCGATTAACTGCGCGCTGGTGCGGCGAAGCGCCCTTACGCAAATCGATGGCTTTGATCAGTCGCTTCGCCGGCTGGATGACTGGGACCTGTGGATCCGCTGCGCCGCGGCGGGGTTGCGATTCGCCTGCACGGATCTGCCCGAAACCATGGCCCTGGTCCGGATTCATCCCGCGAGCCTGACCCAGGGCAGGCACGATATGGTCCTGGAGTCTTCGCTGGCAATTCATCGCAAGCTCCAGTCCAGCCTGGGTGATCCGGAATTGCGCGCGATCAACCACCGCACGATCCAGTGGCTGACGGGACTCTGCGCGATCGACCGCTGGATGCGCCAGCACATCGCGGCGGGAGAAGCGGCGTTGCTGGCAGACGAGGGCAAGCTGCGTGACGAGCTGCTCGATCACACCATCGTCCCCTTCACCGAACACGCCGGACAGTACTGGGGCCCCCCAGCGGATGACGAGGCTGCCATCAGGGAACTGCGGCGACACCGCGCCGCCGGCGTCCGCTGGCTGCTGATCGCCTGGCCAGCGATGTGGTATCTGGAACACTACCACCGATTCGCCGAACACCTCGGTTTTCGATACCCATGCGTCTGCCGGGACCAGCATCTGGTGGCCTACGCGCTGGATCGGTAAGCGATCGAGCCTGCGATGATGGCCATCTTCCCGCACGTACCCACGATGGACCGGATCGCGGCCTCACGCATGAGACCCGGCGCAGACTCAGCAGTGACTCCCTGTGGATGTGTTCAAGGGGCCCGCTCAAGGCTGCGCAGGCGGGCGTGAAGCATCGGGCCCGGCGTCATCGCGGTCTGTCGGACGCTCGTCGTCACCGCGATCGCGGCGATCACGGTCGCGATCGCGGCGGAACATCCCTGGCGGCCCGCCCGGCGGCAGCTCGCGCAGCGACATCTCCCGCAGCAACCGATCCGTCCGCTCCTCAATCAGCTTCTCCTTGTTCTGCCGGTCCTCTTCCAGACGCTGCTGTTCCCTGGCCAGAATCCCGCGCAGCTTCTCCAGCCGCTGCGCGCGTTCGTCAAGGAACTGTTCGACCATCTCCCGAACCTGAGCGCGAACCCGCTGGCGGATTTCCCGCCGCTTCTGCGGAGGCGCCGCCTCCAGCGACTGCACCTCCGCGAAGATCGCATCCTCCGTCTCGATGTTGCGCACCATGCGGTCGTAAAGCGCCGAATCGTCGCGAATCCGCGATACGCCACGCCAACGCATCAACATCAGCCGCCTCAACGCCAGCTTGCGAAAATCGGTCGCGTTGATGGCCTCGTTGAGCATGTTCGGCATGTGCTGCTCGGCAAACTCCAAAAACTCGTAGCGTTCCTCGGGGCTGAGCGCCCGATACCCGCCGCGACCGTCCGGCCACAGCAGAGAGCTGAGCTGCTCAAGCTCCTGCGTCGTGGGCGCAGGGCGAGTGGCGGGGTTGGCCCTGGCGGCAGCGGTTGCCGGTGATGCCTCGGAGGAAGCATCCGCGGCGGCGTCCCCGGCGATCTGTGCCTCGATGGTGTCGCGGTGCCCCGGCTGTTGCGCCACTTCCGCGCCCGGCGGCCGCTGCCCGGCCGACCGATTCGCCGCCAGCAGCCAGACCAGCAGCAGCATCCCCAGGCTCAGTCCCCCCCCGCGCCTATTGCATGCTTTCATCGCGCCCATCGCGAGTCTCCAGCCTTAAGAACTCCAGCGCCACAAGCTCGCGCTCGGCCTCGACAAACTGGTATTGCTCCACGGGGAACGGCTCCTGCCAGGGGATCATTCCCGCGACAAACCGTGGCGAAGGAGCAGCAGCGTCCGGCTGCTGCGTCTCCTGCGCCTGAAGATCAGACGGCATCCGCTCCATCATCGCATCCGGCTGCAAGCCCCACCAGATGATCAGCCCGATCAGCAGAACCGCTGCCGCTGCGGGATACAACCACCAGTACGACCTGCCGCGAGCCGGCTCACTCGACCGCGTGCGCCGCCACTGCCGCTGAAGCTGCCACTGCCGCACCGTGCGCAGCAGCGCCCGCTGGCTGGCAGCGGCGGCGCGGGGCGACAACGCCGCCTGCGCCGAATCCAGCGATCTCATCGCCTCCGAGACCATCTGCTGCGTTTCCCGCAGCGCCTCCAGCCGCCAGCGCAGCTCCGGCTCGCTGGCCAGCCGCTGCTCCACTCGCGCTCGCTCCGCCTCCGACAGCTCCTGCCAGAGGTACATCAGCAGCAGCGCCTCATCGTTGTCCAGTTGTTCCAGGTCCGCATGCATCGTTGTCTTTCAACTGTCTGCCGGCCATGATCCGCCGCGCCTGGCTCCATGCTCGACCCCGCACTATTCCGCCATCAGTTCCTTCAACTTCAGCATCGCCTTGTGCATTCGTCCCAAGGCCGTGTTCAGTGGACAGCCCAGCAGTTGGGCGATCTGGACAAATTTCATCTCCGCATAATACCTCAGCAACAGCACCTGCCGCTGACTTTCAGGCAACTGCTCGATCGCCCGCAGTAGCTTCTGGCTCTGCTCCGAGCCGGCCAGCCGATGCCCCGCATCGGGCGACTCACTCTCCACCACCAGCTTCAGTCCCTGCCTGGCCTGTTTCTCCCTTCCGCGCGCCCGCCACAGGTCGGTGGCCTTGTTGGTCGCGATGCGAAACAGCCATGCCTTGAACCCGCCGGTCTTCGCCCAGCTCGAGTCGAACCGGTCCAGGTGTTCCAGGGCGCTGAGCCAGGTTGCCTGAAGCAGTTCCTCGGCCAGGTGTTCGTCCCCGGCGACCCGCAGCAGGTAGCGCAACAGCGGAAGGTGATGCCGCCTGACCAGCGCTTCACCGGCCGCGGCGTCGCCATCGCGCAGTCGCGCCACCAGAGCTTCATCCGACAGACCATCGCCCGGCAAAGCTTCGTCCGGCGGGCTGGGCGTCGGGGCGGCAGTTGCAGCGGGTCCTCCACGTGCCATAGCTTGCATCCGGCGCGTCCCGGATCGCGCATCGCCAGTCGCCGACCGCGTATCGTGCGCATCCCCGGCCGTGTTTGCCGTCTCCTGCATAACGCCTCAGACGCACCATTATTCCGACCAACACCCCGGAAGGGAAATGCCAATAACCTGCCCCCAGCCACGGACCACTCCTTCAGCGGTCCACTGAAGTGCATAGCTGTGAGGCAAGGAGACTGCAGAACCTGATCATTTGCACCAGCAACCGTCCGGGCAGTCAGTGACCGACGCTGGCGATGGCATCCACCCATTGTGCTGCGTGCAGGCGAGTCTGGCGCGCCAGCCGTTCACCGTCCGCAACAATCGCGCGAAGGTTGTGCAGGTGCGCGTTATACTGCTTCAGATCATTTGCGTTGGCAAAGTACAGTTGCCCGTCGCGCGCCACCACCTGGTCGAGCCGCGCTTCGACAAAATCGAGCAGCTCCCGCACCTCCAGCAGCGCCGCCCGCTCCAGGGACAGAATCTGACGAAACCGCGATTCTGCCCTGCCCGGACCAGCGGCGAAGCCGGTAAGGAATTCACGCTGCTCGCGATCGGACAGTCCACTGGCCTTCAACCGTGCCGGCACAGCGGCGAGGATCGCGTTCACTTCGCCCTCGAAGCGGTTCAGCGCCGCCTCCGCCGCCAGGCACTGTTTCCGCGCCGCCGCGTACATACGGCGATCGGTCAGCCGGCGCGGGCTGAGCATGAGCTGAGGTTGAGTCGCCCTCATCGAGGCGATGTAGCGGCTGCGCGCCAGGAGCAGGTCATTGACGATGCTGCGCGCCACCTGCGCCATGTGCTGGCTTTGAGTTGCTGAAACGAGCTGCACGTCGGGCGTGTGCGGGAGCTTGGCGCTGCGAACCATCGTCGCCGACACCGTCCGCGGCGCGATGCGCCGCCGGTCCGACCCACTCGGCACCGCCGCCGCGGCCGAGTTCTGCTGCACCATGTGCTGCATCACCTGACGCATCTCGGCGACGAACTGCCGGGTCGCCTGCCGCTGCGCCTGTTCCGCCTGCCGCCATTTCTCGAACACCCCGAGCTGCGCGGCAAACGCGCACGCCAGCACCAGCCCCGCTCCCGCCGCAAAGCTTCCGATGGCCACCGATCGCTTGCGCAGCGACGCCAACCAGCCGATCACTGACAAAACCCATCCCACCATCAGTGCCACGGCGAATGACCAGACCACCGTCCCCATCACCGACGACAACTCCCGCGCCGCTGCCAGTGCGGCGACGGGATCCGGGCTGTGCAGATACCACCTGGCCGCACCGACGACCAGTGATGCGGCCAGCACCGCGCCCATCGCCCAGCCCGAAGACGCCCCGAGCGGGAAAAACTCGAACCACGGCTTGTGCAGGGCTCTGGCCCGGATGTCGCGCAACACCGTCTCGATGTCCACCGGCGGCGTGCCGACGCGCATGCGGTCCCGCAGTGCTGGCACCTTGGCTGCTTCCACCCAGCACTTGAACAGCGAACTGTGAACCGGAGTATCCGGGGTGATGATTCCCAATTGGCACAGATGTTCGATCTTCTCGATGCTGACCGGACCGAAACGGCGACCGGCACGGATGAACATCCAGTCGGCACCAGCAGCGGCAGGCAGATTATCGGAAGCCAGATGGACTCCTTGCCAGCGTCTAGGGGAAATATCGGCCCACCGGCGGCGACCCCCGATGAGCTTGAGCAGTTTGCCAGCCGAGCCATCGCCGGCCGAGTGCTTGCTGGAGCAATTATGCGCTTGGTACGGCCCTGCCAACGTCGCGCAATTGCCTGCGCTGTCAAGTGAAATCCCGGAGATTTTTCGGATCCCCAAGGCGCGGCATCATCCAGCGATGCAAGGCAATCTCCGCAAACAGAGGCGGCGGCCCGGGTATGCAGGACGGGCCGCCGCGGAGGAGGTCAATTGTCGATGCCGAGGACGCAGGTAACAGGCCCAACTGCGTCACTCGCGCGAGCCGCGCCTCCGACGCGACCGCTGGCGCCCGCAGGCGGACAGCAAACCCGCCAGCAGGCACGCGCCCAACCCTGCCGGCTCGGGAACCACGCCCGACTGCACAGCCCGCAACGCCGCCACATACTCCCCGCCGAACTGCTGCGAGTGCTGTGCGATCAAAGCATCCGCAAGCGGACCAGCCTGATTGACGTACGCGTTGTCGATCAGGGCATAGTCCGTCGCGTCGATCACACCCGAGTAGTCAAAGTCTCCGTTGATCCAGCCGCTCAACGTGTTGACGTACCCGTTGTCGATCAGCGAGTAGTCGGTGGCGTCGATCGAGCCACTGAGGTCGGCATCCCCGAAGTAGGTGAACTTCACCAGCACCTCCGTGCCGACCAGGCCGCTGACACCGGCGAAATCGGTGTAGATCGGCCCACTGCCTCCCACCTGAGCCAAGTCATTCAGCACGACGCCCAAGCCATACAAGAAGCTGCCGGCGGTGGTGTTCTGGACATTGGCCTGCGTGCTGCCGATGCCCGGCCCAAGCCAGTCGAAGTTCCCGCCGTTTTCCAGAGCCGACTTGATCCGGCTGGTGATCGTGCCCAGGTTGCCGTTGTTGACGACCAGAGCGTTATTGTTCAGGTCCAGCCGGCCGGTGCCGCTGGTCGTGACGTTGTTCACCCGTGTGGTGCCGGCCGGATCGTTGGCGGTTCCCTTGGCCGTCACCCGCAGGGTGCCGGCATTCACCGCAAGATCGCCCGCGGTCAGCCGATTCACCGTCAGGTTGCCGCCGCCGGTCTTGGTCACGTTCCCCGCGCCAGCCAGGTTTCCGGTCAGCGTGATATTGAACGGGGCGTTGGCGGCATTGGCGGCCTTGAACGTGATCCCGCCGAAATCGTTGTTCAGCGCCATGTCCAGCGAGCTGGACCAGTCGGCCTTGGCTCCGAGCACGCCGCCGCTGAGGATCACCGTTCCGCCGCCGGTCACTGCCGGGTTGGACGTGATCCCGACGCTGCCCAGGTAGACCTCGCCGCCGCTGATGCTCAGCGTGGCAAAGCCCGTGGTGCGGGTCGCGGCGTTGTAGACGCTGATGCCTTCCAGCGTGGTCAATCCGCCCTGGAATTCGGCGATCGACTGCACGTCGGTGTTGGACAGCAGCATCCCGTCGGCTCCGCTGTAGGTCAGCGTGCCGCCGGTGATCCGGAACACGCCGCCGCGGCCGGCGTTGTTCCCGTTGCCGATGATGAATGCGGCGTTGGTTCCGGTGATGCTCACGCTTCCACCGCTTTGCACCATCGTGGACCAGGAGTTGGACGTGTTGATCACGATGCTGGTGGCCGTCAGGCTCCCGCCGCTGACCTGAAGCCCGCCCGCGTAGTCAGGCGTGGCGGCGGCGTTGCGCCCGATGTTGAAGCCCTGGAGGTTGACCACTCCACCGGCCACGATGAACGCCTTGTTCTGGTCGCTGTTGTTCAGGAAGACCTGCGCGCTGGCGGTGACCGTGCCGCTGTCCACGCGGAACGCCCCGGAGTTGACCGTCAGGCCGCCTCCAAGGCTCAATGTCGAGCCCGGGCCGTTAAAGCTCAATGTCCCGCCGTCCACCGTCACGTTCGCCGAGAAGTTGCTCGAACCGGTCAGCGTGTAGTTCGCGCCACCAGCCTTACGGAACGCGATCTGTCCGCCGCCGTCCTGGAAGGTACCGCCGAAGGTGGTATCGGCGGTCACATTCTGCACCAGTGTCACGACGCCAGGGAAGTTATTGGTGATGATCCCCGAGCCGCTGACGGCGCCGGTGGTGGTTTCCCAACCATCCAGATCCAGTGTCGTGCCGGGAGCAAGGTCGATCGTGCCGGTTCCGAACGAGACGGTCGGCAGGCCGGCGCGAAGCGTCCCGGCCTCCACCTTCGTCCCACCGCTGTACGTGTTGTTGCCCGAGAGGGTCAGGATTCCGCTGCCGCGCTTGGCCAGTTGCCCGGCGCCGCTGATGACGTTGGCCCAGTTCTGGTCATCGCTGCGGTTGTAGGCGATCACGCCGCCGCTGGCGACGGTGATGGTCGCATTGCCCGGCGAGCCGCTGGAGCCGCCGTTGCCGATTTCCAGCGTGCCGGCGTCGATGACGGTTCCCCCGCCGTGCGTCGCGTTGCCCGCCAGCGTGATCGTGCCCGCCCCCACCTTGCGCAGCACGCCGTTGCCGCTGACATCGCTGATCGAGCCGGACAGCGTCATCCCCAGGCCGTTGGAATCGACGATCGCCGTGACCCCATTGTCGATGATCAGATTGTTCGGCAGGTTCAGTCCGCCGGCCCCGGCACGCAGGGCACTGCCGGTGAAGGTTGCGGCCGCGCTGCCCAGCGCCGAGCTGCTGCCCACTTCGATGGTCCCGCCGTCAATCTGCGTCCCGCCGCTGTAGCTGTTGTTGCCCGAGAGCACCAGCAGCCCAGGCCCAATCTTGGTGACTCCATTGCCGCCGCTGATGTTGCCCGAGACGACCAGTGCGGCCGCGGCCGCCCCGACGTTGATGTCGAGGTTGGAACTGAGCGCGATCGGCACTGACATCGAGTGCGAGCCGCTGTTGACGACAAACTGGGCGTTGCCCAGTCCAGTGGCGTTCTGCACCAGAAGCGTCCCGCCGCTGCCGGGGACGACCGAATAGCCCACGGCGCTGTCGAAGATCACCCCGCCGACGGTCTTGCTGCCGTCCAGCGTGATCGTCCGCGGCGCTGTCAGCGGAGTGCTGAACATCGCGATGCTACCCACGCCGTTGGGAACCACGTTGCCCGTCCAGTTGGCCGGGGTGTTCCAGCTTCCGCTGACGTCGGCGGCCCACTTCGAGCTGATGGCCACCTGGTCGATGGTCAGGGTCACGAAGTTGCCGCTGGTGCCGAAGGTGTAGACGTAGCCCACCAGCGGATTCAGCACCGACAGATTCGAGACGCTGCCATTGAGCGCGCCATTGAACTGGAAGATGTTGTACGTGCCCTCCAGCGTGAAGGCAGTGGTGGTGCCTTCCGCATAGACGTTGATTCCACCGCCATTCAGCGTCAGCCCGCCGGCGCTGGTCACATTGATGCGGTCGCTGGAGCTGGTTCCGCTGAACTCCATGTCCAGCACGCCGCCGCTGTTGAGCGTGAACGCCGAGGCATTGAGGATGCCGATGCTGTTGCCCGGGGAAACATGCCCGTCGGTGTTGACGCTGACCAGCCCGCTGGCGGTGCCGGCGCCGGCCAATGTGCCGCCGCTGTTGACGTTCACTCCCCCGTTGCCCGCCGAGCCGCTGATCCGCAGCGTCCCGCCGTTCACATTGATCGCGCCCGCGTAGGCGTTGTTGGCGGTCAGATTCAGCTCCCCGGCGCCGACCTTGTTCAGCGCGCCGGTTCCGCTGATGGCGTTGGCGAAGGTCACGTTGTTCCCGCCGGTGTTGATCGACCCGCCGCCGGCGCCGACCGACATCAGCCCGCTGATGTCACTGAGCACGCCGGAGGCAAACTGCAATCCGCCGCCGTCGAAGATCAGGGCGCTGCTGGCGCCGATGTCGTTCAGGTCGGTCAGGTTCAGCAGTCCGCTGCGCAGCACCGTCGGGCCGGTGTAGGTGTTGTTCCCGCTGAGCGTCAGCACTCCGCCCGGGCCGGTCATCTGCACCGAAAGCGTGCCGGTGCCGCTGATATCGTTGGCGACTGTCATCGCGTCGCTGCGGTTGAACGCCAGCACCGCGTGGTTGACGATGCCGCCAGTCGCGGGGGTGGCGCCGGCCGCGCCGCCATTGCCGAACTGAAGCGTTCCCTGCTGAACATACGTCCCGCCGGTATAGCCCTGGGTGTTGCTGGCGATGATCGCGCGTCCCGGACCGGACTTGACCAGCGGCGTGCCCGCTGTCGCCTGCGTGATGTTGACGTTGAAGACCACGTCCGCCGAGCTGTAGTTGCGAACGTACAGCCCCGCCGGATTCAGCGCCCGGATCGGACCAGTGCCGTTGAAGACCACGTTCGTGTTGACGTTGGGGCCGACCAGGATCCCGCCTCCGCCGATGTGGTTCGTGCGCGAGCTGGCCAGATCGGCCACCCACGCCTGCCCGTTCGTGTGCGCCGTATTGAACCGCACGCCCCCACTGAATGTCGCGGCGTTGGACAGGCGATACGCAGACGTGGCGTTGGTGTTGGAGTTCACCACGTCAAAGACCGTGGCGATGGTGCCCGAGACGTTGGGCAGGTTGCCGCCGCTGTTGGCGTTGGGCGTGTAGGCCACCAGTGTGCTCAGGGACGCGGCGTTGCCGGACCCATCGACCCCGACAAAATCCTGCCCGCCGTTGATCGTCGCGTAGTTCACCTGAGTGTTGGCCGGGAACGAGGCCAGGCGGATCGTCCCGCCCGCTGACAGGTCAAAATCGACCGTTGCCGCCGTGCCGGCCGTCAACGCGCCGTTGACGTTCAGCGTTCGCCCCGAGGCCACACGCCATTGCTGTGTCCGCTCCGCCGCCAGCGTCACCGCCGAGTTGATCGTCAGGTCCTGCGTCGCCGCGGACATGTCGATGCCGAACCGCCCCAGCGTAAGCGTAAAGTCATTGAGCGTCACCGGCCCGCCGGGGTTGGCGATGCGGATCCCACCCCAGCTCAGGTCTGCGCCCAGCGAAACGGTGTTGGCGCTGGTGACGGTGGAGTTCCACACGGCCACATCCAGCGGGCCGGGTGTCACGGCGCCCGACCAGGCGGTGGCCAGGTTCAGTGGATCGGTGTTGTTGGCCTTGATGATGTCCGCGGCGTGTGCCGCCGGACCCAGCAGCCCCGCCGCCATCGCCGTCACCGACGACGCCGCGATCGCCAGAGCGCGCCTGCCCTTGCGATGATCAGACATTCCCCTGCTCCTGCGCCCGCCGATGCAAACTCGTTGCGACATGTTTCTCCTCCAATTCCGGATTCTGTTTGCGCGACCATTCCGCCGCGAACGTTAGGGTAAATATGAAGGCCTGGGCTGGTGGTAAGGCTCATCCCGCAGCCGGTTCACCAGCCCCTTGGGATGTGACCTGGGATCCTTGCCCTGAGCCTGCCATTCCAGGATGTCCCGATAGTCGTCGAATTTGTCCCACTCTGCGTCCGCAACCGGACCTCGCGATGTCTTTTTCAGTTCATCCGTGACGATCTTGCTGGTGATCAATACCACGTGGCCGTCGGCAAACAGCATATTCCACGAGCCGGTACCGCTCAGCCCGATGGGGTGCGAGAGCTGCCCGGCGGTGATGTTTGTCAGCAGATCCATCGACACGACTTTGTAGCCTTTCATCTCGCGGAGCTTGCTGAAGCCGCCCTCGGCGTTGGCGCTGGCACGCCCCGTGGCAACCGACCGCCAGTGCGGCATCCAGTGGTATGAAACCCGCGTATTGGTATTGGCCACACTCTCGCCCATCTGGGTTCCAAACGGCCACCGCTCCGGCGGACCAGGCTGGTTGTGCAGCGCAAACGCCGGCGCCGGGAATGACGGGCAGTAGAAAACTTTGTAGGTCGAGACATACTTCCGCTCCCAGAGCCTTCCCAGGCCGCACGTCACCGGGCGAGAATCGCTGTAACCGGGGAAGTAAGTCAGGTGCGGCGAGTAGTACCATTTACGCTGATCGGAGTCGGGAAATGGAACGTCCTCGGCGCCGCGAAATCGTGGTGGCAGGAAGCCCTTGTTGTCGTTGGCGTAGTTGATCACCGCGATGCCGATCTGCCTGAGATTGCTGGCGCACGCGGTGCGTTGCGCGTGCAGCCTGGCCCGGTTCAGGGCCGGCAGCAGAATCCCCACCAGCACGGCGATGATCCCGATCACCACCAGCAGCTCAACGAGGGTAAACGCCGCAGGAATGCTTCCGGGCGGCAGCTTGCGCCCGGCAACCCGAAGGGCCGGGCGATCTGGATCTTCCCGCCAATCCAGACGACTCAAACGGCGCGGTTTGCGAACAGACATGACCATGCTCCTGTTGTGCCTGCCGGACCTCCCGTGGGCATCCGGTTCTGACCGGATGCCATGCCCGGCTCGAGTTGTCGATCGCGCGATCAGCCCCTGATCCGCCGCGATCCGAAACGAACTGCGATCAATCGCTTCCCGCCGGTGCCCGCTGAGGATCGGCCTCCCCGCCGGCCCGGTCCGAAGACTGCAAATGTGACACTTCCACCCGCCCCGCTCCGCCGGCGACGCTGCGCGGATCGGCGCTGTCGCCATTGGACGGACCGCTGCGCGACGAGGCGATTTCCACCGGTTCGACCAGCACCGGCTCGATCATCGTCCGCACCCTCTCCGGAACGCTTGCCCGACTCATCCGCCAGAGCAACTGCTCCACCCCGCGACGACCGATGGATTCAGCCCGGATGTCGATCGTCGCGGGCATCGGATTCAATCCGATAAGGTACCTCCGCTCGTTATTGCAGGAGATCACGTCGAAGCCGTCGGTGCCGCGCCCGTTGTCCGGCCCCAGCCGCAGTCCCCGACGCAACAACGCCGCATCGATGACGCCTACCAGGCGGTCCTCGGCGATGAACAGCCCGGTTGGACGCGGATCCAGTTCCAGGAGGCGGTCCACCAGCGCGTCGGCCAGGCTCGGCAGATCGGCGCTGAGCCAGTAATCGCCGCGAGGATCCAGCGGCGCCACCAGCACGCTGACCTGTGCCCCGCCCTCGCGGGCGTGACGGCAGAACGAGAGGCTGCGAACCTCCAGCGCCCAGGACGAGGCCTGCACGCTCAGGTACGCCAGCCGGCGGTGACCGCGCTTCAGCAGATATCCCGCGGCCAATTCCCCGATGCTGGTATTGTCCGGCATGACCTGGTCGCCCCAGGCCGGGCGCTGGCGGTTGGCCATCAGCCAGACCGTCGGCAGCGCCCGCAGCTTCGACTCCACCGCTGCGCCAGGCCGCTCGCCGTGCAGCAGCAGCCCGTCCACCCGCCTTTGCACCAGGTTCGGCGGCAGGTGCTGCGGATCGGACACGAAGCTGAAGTTCATGTTCAGGTTGTGCTCGCTGGCTGCGGCGCTGACCCCATGCAGCAACTGCTCGAACGCCGGAGTCATCTGCGATCCGCAGGTGCCGAAAACCAGCAGGGAGATGTTGGCATTTCGCCCGGCGCGGGCCGACTGGCCCTTGCCGCCGCGGCGCACCGCCGGCGTGAAGCTGATCTGCTTCATGGCCCGGCGGACCGACTCCGCCGTCGCCGCCGACACGCGGGGATGTTCATTGATCACCCGCGACACGGTCGAGGTCGATACGCCTGCGAGCTTGGCGACCTGCTGCATCGATGACACGAGGCTGCTCCGATATGTGGCGCAATCCGCCAATGCGCAGCCGAAATATCTCACGGATCGTGCCATGACACAAGAAAAAAATGTGTGGAATTTGCAGATTCGATTTGTGCGCGATTTTCACACTTCGTGTGAAACACCACAAGTCAATTCTCTATCGAACGATAAGAACGCAACATCCGACCGGATGCCTGCGACTTCTCCTGCGAAGATCCGCTGCTGGCTACACGCTTTGAAAGCCTCGCACCCGCGTTTGTCCCCTGAAAAAAGAGGTGAATTGCGCAAACTATCGCATCCATTTGCATGACCCGCCACACCCCGGCGACACCCAGCTACAGCGGGCAATCTTTCATGCTCAAATGACTTGTATCCACGGCGCCTTGGACATCGATCAACGGCGAATAGACTCCGCTGAGATCGTGCGATCCTTCACAAATCTAATGGCGACAAGTAAATACGTAAAATCGTCCTTGCATTATCGCCTCGCACTTGGCATCTTTCTGTCGCTGAATCGCCTTGCCTGTCTGCGATTCCTGCGGGGGTTGACCTGAGATCTTTGGGAGGCCACGCTATGGCTGCACGCGCCGCGTCGCTGGCAATCGCATCCGCAAACCGCCGAGAGCTTTGTGCCGATACCGCCCTGTCCATCGCCTGGTGGACTTGGTTCACCCTGCTGGCCATCCCTTTCGTGGTCTTCCTGGCCGTTGTATGGCACCTGATGGACAATGAGCCGGTCGCCACCACCAACACCACCGCCAATGCGTGGTTCGTCATCTCGATGGCGTACATGGCCATCTGCGTGCCCGCTGCGTTCTTCTGGCGCAGCCGGATTTTCAAAGGCTACTGGACCGGGCAGCTTGTCTCGCCACGAGATTACCTCATCGGCATGACGACTGTCTGGCTGGCGCTGGAGATCGGCGGATTGCTCGCGCTGGCCGGGTGCCTGGTCAGCGGCGCGCTCCTGCCCAACCTCCTGCCGGCACTGCTGGCGTTCATGCTCTTTACGCCCCTTTGGCCCAATGGGCATTCCATGACCCGCGCTCTAACCGACGAGCGCGACCCGGCCGACTACCAGGAGCCTCGCTAAAGCCACCGAACGGCATCACCGTCGCGCCCGCCGTCGTGCCCGCAGGCGCTGTCGCTTGCCACCGGGATGTTGATTCGACGCTACCGTGCGGAACACCCGGTCCGCTTTCTGTTTTCGGATCCACTTCAAGAACGCCTGAAGCTGCGGCGCTTGCCGAAGTGCCTCCAGGTCCGCATACACCCGCGCCAACTCCGAGTTGCCAAATGTCGCGTGAATCTGTTTATGACATGGCCGGCACAGCGGCACGCGATCTTCGGCCCGGCCACCTTTCTGTCGGGGCAGCAGGTGATGCAGCGTGATCAGGCTCGGAGGCACCATTCGGCCACACAACTCACATGACTGATACTCATCCGCGGGCTTGGCTGACAACCTGCTCACGACCCAACACCTCGGCCGAATCAAAGAGGGCGGCGAATGCCCCTCACGGCAGAATCTTGAACGATTTCATGTCCGCGCCGTTCATTACGGCAATGGCGTTGATGATCAGCCAGATCCCCGCCGCCAGCGCCTCGCCAAAGATGATCCCCACGAACAGCGGGCGGGCCTTGAGGAACAGGCTCGATCCGCCAAAGCGGACGATCACCACCTTCGCCAGCCAGCCCAGGAAGATGCTGAACCACGCGTTGCCGACAAACGCACCGTAGCTGGCAACGTATCCGACTGGCAGCAGCGGCCAGCTTGTCCACCGCAACGATGCGAATTGAAGCCCTGCCGTCAGCAGCAGGCCGATCGTCACATGCAGCAGCCGGCTGTGTCGCCTGGGAATGTAGCTGTTGTTGGAATGGTAAACGACCGGCGGGGCGATGTCGCGCCGCGGAATGTAGCTGGCGCCGAAGTAATTCCCCTGCGGTTTGATGTCTTCGGTCAGCGGCGTCGGATACGAGTACTGACAATACAACGTTGATGCCGCCGCGATGACAAATCCAACCACCAGCGTCCAGGCGATGATCACACCCAGCCGTCGATGATGTCGCCGGGGCGATGTTGCATCGGCGGACTGATCCTGCTCGACATGCGCCGCGTGTGCGATTCCCAGCCCCGTGGCGGTGAAGCTCATGATGCTGTCGCGGGTCGTCAGCGGACCCAGGACCTGTCCGACGCTGGCAAAGTAGATGTCGCGACCGGTCCAGAAGCTTACCGGGAAGTTACTGTAAATCTGCGATGGAGCGATGCCGGCACGGTACAGCGGCAGACCGGTCTCCGCCACCACTCGCGCCACCACAAGGTGCGCCGTCAGGATCACCACGATGATCAGGATGGCGATAAACACGTGTACACCCACCGCCAGCAGCCACGCCAGCATCACCGCCGTTCCACCAACCGCCACCCAGAATGGACCGCGGTAGCTGCGATCGCCGCCACTCAGACGCAGCGAATTGCTGATCACGCGCTTCCAGTGCTCGCGGCCGATCCAGAAAATCCCGGCCACAAACGCCACCACCGCCCCCAGATGCTGATCCTGAAGCGCCGCCGATCCAAGCTCGGTGCCCCCGCGCATCCCGTACTGCACTTGGAACAGATTGATCAGAAAATACATCCCCCACAGGCTGAACGCCGCCTTGGACCGGATGAAGTACGTCACTCCGACGATGATGAACGAGATCGTCGCACGCTTGATCTTGTTGTCCAGAAATGACAGCGGCTGCCCCGGGGTGGGCTGCTCGGGAATGAATCCTCCGAAGTTGTATCCCAGTGGGATGGTCTCAAAGTGCTTGGGAAAGTAAATGGCCAGGGTATTCAGTGAGTGGATCGCGAAGACGCTGCACAGCCCGATCCACAACCAGGGGCTGCGGAACAGAGCATTCAGTCCCCTGCCCGGCGCCGGCGGCTCGATCAGCGCCGCCTGCACCTGAACCAGCGGAAAAGGCAGCCGCTCGTTCACGGCCCACTGATCGAAGACCAGCCGCGCGATCGCCGTCAGCGTCGCCAGCATGGCGATTCCGAATATACCCCACGCCAGCAGCGGAACGATCCACGCGCCCCATGGAATGCTCTGCCCCGCCGGAACACGCTGGTAAAACCACGTCACCACCGGATCGGATCTGCCTTCGGCGATGCTCTCCACAGGAAACAGCCAGCGCGGCAGATCCATCTTCAGAAACGCGCGCCAGAACTGCTCATCGAACGTCCCGACGTGGAACGGCGCCACCGGCATCGGGATGAAGAAGCGCATCAACCCCCAGTTGGGAATCCCGCAGGCCACCAGCGTCATCAGCAGGATCACCGCAAGCTCGCCGGTTCTCAGCGCGTATCGCGGCGCCCAGCGATGCAGCGGCGCGTTGATGCCGACGATCAGCAGAAACTCGATCAGCACTGCCGCCGCAGGCACGAAGCCGGTCACCAGGCTCGTATCGGACAGGACAAAATCGTTGTAAGGCGTCAGGCCGCAAACCAGTCCCGCCGCCACCGTGCCGATGATCAGGCTCCGCAGGGTCAGGCCATTGCCTTGTTCGCCGGCGGTCAATTGCCGCCCAAGCCCCGCCGCCACCGCGCGGTCCGTCGCCGCCGGCGATTCGTGAACATTCGTATCCGCGTTCGTTTGAGTCATGTCGGTCATGTAGACAACAGCGCATCGCAGGCACCGAATGCGTGCACCGGCGCGCCGGCGTGCAGTGTAGTCGAATCCTGCCCCCGCGGCCATGCGCGGCAAGCTTCCCCGCGAAGGCAAAAACGCGCACGAAACTCCGTCGCCGCTGGCCCCCGCCTTTACGGTTGTTCGCCGGGCAACATGCTTCGGGGTGCAATCAGCGCCAGCACCGACATGCTCGTTGCGTACACCCGGCCGGGCTCTTCGGCGCTGCGGCTGGCCGGCCAGCCGCCGTCGCCCTGCTGGCTGGCCAGCAGGCGCTCGCGCGTCGCGTTCCACACACCCGCCCAGACATCCTCCCGATTCAGCAGCAGCGCGGCCCGAACCGTGTAATACGTCGCGTAGCAACTGAATCGCGTCTGTTCGTTGACCGGACGCTCCAGCAGCAGCCTGGCCGCCGACGCAATCTCCGCACGGTCCATCGAGCCCGACAGCAGTCCCATCGTCACGATCCCCACCGCGTTGGTCGCCGCGGTGACCTCCGACCGCGGCTGGTAGGCAAATCCGCCCTGATCTTCGCGATAACACCGGCCCGCGTACGCCAGCGCGCGGTCAAAGCTCTCCTGCGGAACCTCGATCCCGATGCTCCGGGCCGAGCGAAGCGCCAGTACATTCCAGCCTGAAAGCGAAAGGTCGCTGTCGGCTGACTGCGGCTCGTAGCGCCATCCGCCAGCGTGCGGCGGCGGCTTGTGCACCTCCTGCGCCTTGAGAATCAACCACACGGCGCGCTGAACCGCCTGATGGATGCGTACCCGCCGCGATGCGTCCGGCTCCACGCCATACGCCTGGGCCAGCGCCAGCGTCACGATTCCCTGTCCATACATCCGGCTGCCGTCGGCGCGGCCGATGTAACCGTCCTGCGGCACCGCCTGCACCAGGTAGTCCGACGCGCGGCGCACGTGCAGACCGTAGCGGCCAAGCTCCGGCGTGTTCCCCGAGCTTAGAAATGCCAGCAGCGCCAGTCCGGTGCTGGCCAGTTTCGGCCCGCCGTCGTGGATCGCCCCATCGTCCTGCTGATGTCGCGCCAGAAAGGCCAGCCCAAGCTCCACCGCGCCGATGACGCGAGGATCCGAATCGTCCTGGGCCGCACGCGCAAAATCCCCGCTCTTCAGCAGGCTCACCGCCACGCACAGTGCGATCATCAACCGCATCACAGCTACCTTTCCGGCGCCCCGGCGCCCGGAACGCCCGAATCCGCCGCCTGGCCCAGCGCCTGGAAGTACGCGCGCAACGCCTGCTGGTATCCCGGCGGGTCGGGTTCGCGAACGCCGGCCACCAGATCCTCGCCGCGCCACTGCCGCAGCCGGCTCCATTCGCGCGCCGTGGCTGCGCCGATGCCCTGCCCGCCGCCGCTGCGTTGCTCACTCGATACGCCATACCAGCGGAAGATCGACGCCATCGAACCCAGGCCGGCAAGTCGGGCCGCCGCGGCGCGATGGATCGAGTCGTCCCACGCCCGGGCCAACGCCTCCAGCACACTCGCCTGCGCCTGTTTCGCCTGCGAGCCGGGCCGTTCGGTGGTCTGATCGGCAACGGATTGCGTGGAGGGCATCGTCGCGCCGGCTGATCCGGAGTGCAGTGGCTGAGCCTGCGCATCCAGCGCCATCGCCGCCTCCTGGGCAAACCACCTGGCCGCCACCAGCGGATCGCGCTCCAGCAACGACTGCCGCGCGGTGCGCAGGCCATCCTGCGCCGCGGCCGTTGCGCGCCTCGCCTCGGCTGTTGCTCGATAGACCGCCTCGACATCACGCGCGTCGATCGCATCCCGCACCCGCAGCAGTGCAGGGCTGAGCTGCTGCTGCATCGGCTCAACCGCCACTGTTGTCTCCGGCGCAAATGCGCTCAGTTGCCGGGCGAGCTGGGCAAGCGCTTCGTCGTCGATGGCGCGGCCAGCATCGTCCAGCCAGTACCAGGCTTCGTTGGCCTGATCCTGTGCCGCCGCAGCCGCACGCTGCGCCGCGGCTCGCTGCTCCACCGCCGCACGCTCCGCCTGCCGCCACACCTGCGACGCCCGCGACTGCGTCTGTCCGGCCCAGTCGGCGATCTGTTCGACCCGACCCAGCCGCTGCGGAAGCTCCGCCAGCAGTTCCTGCGTCTGACCAATCAGTGCCAGCGCCTGGCTTCGCGAGTCGCTGCCCGCCGGCGGCGTGTCGCCACCGCGCAATTGCTCGATCTTCACCGCCAGCTCACGCTGCTGCTTGTGACGAAGCTGAACAGGTGCACGCGCGACCCGCTCGATGGATCCGGCAGGCTCCTGCTCATGCTGGATCTGCTGCTGTTCAGCGGTAAGTTGATCGATCTGCCTGGCCTTTTGGACTTCGCGCTGGATGCGATGTCTGGCGCGAGGCGAGGCCGCGAAGAGCTGCGCATCGATCGCCGCCGCCTCGTCGTAGCGTCGCTGTCCGGTCAGGGCGGCGGCGTCCATCGCGCGTTGTGGCGCCTGCCAGGAATCGGCCCCGATGTCGGCAGCAAACTCCCCTGACTCTCCTGCCCAGGCGCGCATCGCCTGCCGCGCGCGTTCGGCCGCGGCGCGCGTCTGCTCATCCTCGCCGCGGTCCTCGCGCGCCTCATCCGGCTCGCGCAGCTCATGCTCCCGCAGGATCGCCGCCAGCGCACTGACGTACAAAAGCCGCGCGGCGCCGGGCGCCGGGTTCGCCTCGGCACCGCCCGGATTCCCCGCCCAGACCAGCGCATCGATCGTGCGCGCCGCACGCGACGCCAGTTGCAGATCACGCGCCAGAACCAGGTTCGCATCGCGACGCACCGCCTGCGCCTGCGATGCCGTCGCCAGGCGCTCGGCCAGATGCTCGCGATGCGGACGCGCGGCAGTCGCCCATTGCCTGGCCGCCTGCACGTAATCCACCGCCCGCCGCGACGCCGCGATCTGCCTGGCGCCCAGCATGCGGGCACGAAGCAAAAGCTCCAGGTCCGCGGCGTCGGCGGCGACCTGCACTGCCGCCGCCTGCTCGTGCATCTGCTGCCGCATTCTTCGGATCGCGGCACTGAGCAGTTCGCTGTCCAGCAGTCCGGGGGACTGCCTGGCCCTGTGCTCCAGCGCCGCCAGAGCCAGGTGCGTGCCGAGCATCGCCTCGGCCGCCAGTCCACGCCACAGACTCTCCAGATCATCCGCCAGCTTGCCTGAACGTTGCCCCGCCGCGGCAACCGCCCGGCGAATCTGGGCAAGCTCCTGCTCATTGGCGGCACCGGCGGCATCGATGCACAGTTGCTCGAGACTGGAGGCCTGTACCTGAGCTTCGTCGGCCAGCGATTCCAGGATGAGCGCGCGATCGGCCGCACTGGCGCCCACCGTGGCGCGCAGGATCGCGCGAACCGCCAGCGTGGCGGATTCGGCGGCCTGACTGAGGTAGCGGGACACGCGCCTGGCGGCCTCGGAACTGGGCGTGTCTGCCGCGACGGGTGAGCGGGCCAGCAATCCGCCGGCCGAATCCAGCGCCGCGCCGACCGCCTCAGCTAGCTGCGTCGCCTCGCCAAGCTCGGCAATCGCCCGCCGCTGTTCCGGATCAACCGCCAGCGGAGCGATCAGAACCTGATATGAATTGCCCACCGTGACCTGCCCGGCGCGATCGGTGGCGGCCAGCGTGATCGTCATCACATCCCCGATCGACACGTGGTACGCCGCCAGATCCACCTCAAACGTCTCATCGCATCGCCGGGGATCCGGGCCAATCTCCAGCGGCCTGACGGCCGCGGGCCGGCGATTGACCTGGATGCGAGCCTCCACACTCGCCAGCCCATAGTCGTCCGCCGCCTGGTACGTCAATCTCACGATGTCGCGCGGTCGCAGAAGCGACAGGGCGTCGGGAGGAAGCAAACGGGCGATCGGAGGATGATCGGGAATGGCGCGGATCGCGATCGCCTGCGACACGCCCCCCAGCACTCCGCGATCGCTCAGAAGCTCGACCTCGTAGCTGGTGTCCCGCACGATCCTGAAGCTGACCTGCCGGGCAGCCGGATCGCTCGTCGGCGATGAGGCCATTCGCCGACCATCAATCGTGAACCATGCATCCTTCAATGGCTCGGAAGCCACTACGGTAACGCTGGCCAAAGTCCCCACCGGCGCTTCGATCTGGCCTGTGGGGCTGCTCAGAGTCAGCGGCTGGCCGGCGACGTAGTCAGGATACGTCAGCATGATGCGAAACTCGCGGACGATCGGACGGCGAAGCACGCGCAGCAGGAACGGCCCGGCGGCGGCGTCGCCCCCGCGCACCTGATAGGTCAGATCCCGCCAGATGGCGGGGATCGTGTACTCGAAGACGGCGGTCGCAGCGTCGGGTGGATCCGCCGAATCACGGACCGCGGACATGCCAACCGACGTCCAGGTCTTTCCGCCGTCACTGCTGGTTCGCAGCAGAACCGTGCTTGTGGACAATCGCGACGCGCTCACTCGCACCGTCAGCGGCTTGCCTTCGACCACATCACAGGAGCCGGGCTGGACACTCAACCGCGTGGTGGTGGCCGGGGCGATCTCGGCCAGCGGCAGAAGCTGCCGGGCGATCAGCCGCGGCAGATCCAGTTGCCGGATCGGACAAAGCGACACAAGCAGCACTGCCGCCGCCCCCGCCGCCGCCCACACGCGCAGCACCGGCCGCACTGGCGCCAGTTCACGAACATCCCCATCCTCTCGAATACGCTGCTCGACGTCCGAGCACAACTGTCGAACAAGCTGGGAGGAAGCGCCGGTGGCGGCGCCGGTCCCGGCGGCCAGGAGCTGCGATACCACCGTCGCCAGCGACTCATTGAACCGCGGGTCGCGCCGTTCCATTTCCTGCGCCGCAGCCAGCCAGTCGGTATGCCGGCGCCGCAGCAGTAATCGCCGAATCGACGGCCCCAACACCAGCGACACGCCCAGCAGCAACACCATCAGCAGCGCCAGCCGCATTGCCGGTGCAAGGGCCATCAGCCGATCCATCAGCCCCCACAGCAGCAGCCAACTGGCCGCCAGCAGCGTCGCCCGCCCTGCTGCACGCGCCACCGCCAGCCAACGACGACGCCGCACGAAACGCCAGAGATGCTCGGCGATTGCTTCAGGCAGCGGGCTGGCACTGTGATCAAACCGGTTCATGCCAAGCCCACCTTTCTGCGGATCGACCACTCGGCGCCCAGACACCCCAGCACAAACAGAAACAGATACGGGCTGTCCCACAGGCTCAACTCGGCGTAGCGGCGTTGCTCGGCCTGGCGGGCGGCGTGCAGCCGCTGCGGCAGCGTGGCGATCTCGCCCAGGGCCAGCACCTCTGCCCGCTGTCCGAGCAGACGCCTCAGGCTCGACGGATCGGCGCTGACGTCGCGCATCTCCTGCTCATCACTGATTGCGACGTGTACGGGCAGCGAAACCGACAATTCGCCATCATCGGCGGTCATGCGAAGCTCGTATTCGCCAGCGGACAGATCTGTGATCGTCGTCTCCCAGCGATCGCCCATCGCCGGCGAAAGCAGTTGAGCGCGGTGCAGGACATCGTCGCGGTAGATCTCCAGCAAAGGCGCCGATCCCTCGAACTGTGTGACCCGCACCCGCACGTGCAGCGGCTGGCCCGGCTCCACCCGCAGCCTCTGCACGTCCAGCGCCAATTCGCCATCGCGCGCGGCGTAAGGCTCGGGCGCGGCATGGCGAATCAACTGAAGCCAGAACCGATCCCTGGCCCGTTCCGGCAACGCCGCACGCCATCGCCAAAGCTCGTTGAGCCCCAGCACCAGCACGCGCCCGGCGCCCAGGCGGCTTTCGGTCAGCACGGCAGAGCCGGTCTGGTCTTCCACCAGCAGCGCCCGCACGCCGGCCTTCAGCGGTTGCGGCATCGCCAGCAGCGAAAACACCGGCGGCAGATTGTTCCAGCGTGATTGATTCAATTGCGGATCATCCGAGAGCCTCAACACATCGCCCAGCTCGAAGTCGCCGGGAACGATGCGGAACATCGGCTGCTCTCCCGGCCAGACGCGCCACGCCGGGCGCGCATCGCCGCGCCAAGGCAACATCGTCGCCGCCAGCGGATGCCAGGCATACCCGTCGATCACGTTGGTGTCGCCGAGGATCAGGATCGCACTGCCGCCGCGATCGTTGATCAGCCGGCTGAGCGCGTCCCACTGCCCCGCATCCAGCGCATCGGTGGGCACATCGCACAAGATCACCACGTCCTGCTGAAGCAGATGGTCCGCGGACATGCGCAGCGGCCTGACACTTCCGAAAACCAGTTGCTCGGTGGTGTCGAATCCGATCGCGTCCATCAGCGCACGGCGGAGGAACTGATAATCCCACGTCGCAACCCCGCCGATCAATCCCACGCGAACCGGCTCGGCGATGACTTTAACGTCCCGGTGAACCGTGTTGTTGGCCAGCGTGATCTCACCCTCCAGCGGCGAGACCGTGATGCTCAGCTCCCTTGGTCCGGGTTGATCCAGCCGCAGCGGCAGTTCGACGTGAGCAAGCTGCTGTTCGAATCGTGCCTGCCTGACGACGCGCTGCTGACCATCGGAGACTGAGACCTCCGCAGTGATCGCATCTGGGGCGGAGGCGCGATCACTGGCGGCACGAACATCGACTCGAACCAGGATCGTCTCGCCGACGAAGGCGCGTTCCGGCAGCGACACCCGCTGGATCGACAGGTCGCGGTTCACCGCCGACCCCACCAGCACGCCGTAGGTTACGCTGTCCAGCGTGAACGGCGGCACGCCCGCGGTCTGCTCCTGGGTGACCTGACGCCCGTCGCTGAACACGATCAGGGCACTCAATGGGCGCATCCCCAGCCTCTGCCGCAGGTCGCGAATCGCCCCGCCCAGGTCGCTGCCCGTGCCATCGGCGTCCAGTTGGTCGATCGGCAGATCGATCGGACGAAGCCCTTCGCCTTCGCCGCCGAATCCGAACACCAGCACCGGCCCCTGCCGTGCCAGCCGGGCGATCAGCCCTTCAGGCCCGTTCAGCGCCCGGCGAACCAGCTCGCAGCGGCTCAGTCCGGCCAGCTCGTCACAGGCGGCGCGCACCTGCGGACTGGTAGCGTAGAGCTGCTGATCAGATCGGGATTGAATCTTTTCGAGCTGTTCAAGGACGCCTGCGATCCGAACCGCCACTGCACGTGACCAGGCGTCGGCGGAGGCGGCCGGCTCAGCCACCAGCGCCGTAAGCTGCGAGCGCATCGCGGCACGCTGCGCCGTCTCCACAGACTGCAGCGATGAAACCTGCTCCGCCAGCTCGTCGGCCTGTGCCGCGAACGCCTGGCGGCTTTGACCCAGGTGCTGCTCGGCCGACTCGATGCCGCGACCCGAGACGCGGGCGTAGTCCAGCTCGCTGAAGGCGCGGCTCACTTCGTCGGCCAAATGACGAAGACTCAGTACGCCCTGGCGGAGATCTTCGATGTCGCGGGGCCTGGCGCCGGCGGGCAGCGTACCCAATGCATCCGCCAGTTGCACCAGCATCTGCGCGCGCGTGGAAGACGAGGCAGGAAGCGGATCCACCACGGTCATGCTTTTGGACTGATCCACCAGCACCACGGCCACGCCTCGCTGCTCGTCCTCCAGCGAGCGCAGCACCACCGGACGCAGAATGCACAATCCCAGCACCCCCAGCGCCAACGCCCGCAGCCCCAGCAGCAGCCACCACCACGGCGCCGGCACGGGCCTGAGCTGCGGACGATACAGCCACACCACCGCCGTCAGACCCACCGCCAGGATCAGCATCGACAGCCAAAGCAGTTGCGGTGACTGAAAGCGGATCATGCCCGGACCTCCGCATCATGCACGACGTGCGGCGTGCGGACGCCCGACCGCATCGGTACCGGCGGATTCGCGGCGCGCGGCATCGTGGCGGCGCCCGGCCAGACGCTCCATGCCCGGGACAGCGCCAGCTCCGCCACCGCCAGCAACAGCACCACCGCCATCAGCACAGGCCACAATTCGGTCCGTCGGCGGGGATCCTGGATGGCCTCGGCGATCGCGGCCGGATCGCTGTCCAGCAGCTCAGCGCCGATTTGTCGGTTTAGCGCCTGCCACTGCTCGGGCGAAAGGCTGGTCAGGTTGGATTCGTCGCGTGGCGGGCGGACGACGAAGTGCAGCGTGCGCTGCCCGTGGTCCTGCTCGCCGCCGCGATCCACCTGGCTGATTCTTACGGTATATCGACCATGACGGTTGGTGTTGAGGTATCGCGCTTCCCAGCCCTCCCCGACGCGCAGCACCGTCATCGGCTGCCCGGAACCCAGCCCGGGACCTTCGATTGTGACTCGCGGCGGCGTGGATTGACTGCTGGCGATGGTTGTGATGATGGGCTGGCCAGGCCAGAGATTGCGGTCCGGGATGGTGCCGCCAGCCAGATACCGCACCGCCGACTGGAGCATCGGCAGGTAGCTGTTGGACAGCGGCAAGGTGCTCCAGTCGGCATCCAGAGCGGTGGTCAGCAGCAGCACTCGACCACGCCCGTAGGCGGACTCGACCATGAACGGCGCGCCGGATCGATACCGCGCCAGCACCGGCCGCTGCGGATCGGACACCCGCGCCGGAAAGTAGCGGCCGATCGTTACGCCCGGCACCGGATCGGCCCGGCCCTGGAGAAATCGAAAGATCGGATGCGCCAGCTCCACTCCCAGCAGAGACGTGGCCTGCGACCCGTCAGCGGCGACGGGCGAATCCAGCTCCGCCGGCAGCAGTCCTGCCCCATTTCGCCAAAGATGATCGTTGTAGTCGTCCACCCGCACCAGATTCCCCGGCGCCACGAGCACGCCTCCGCCGCCATAGGCGTATTGCTCGATCTGCCTCGCCTGCGCCGCCGACAGCCTCGCCACGTTCGCCAGAATCAGCACCTGATGCTTCTGGCGATCCAGCACCGGCCAATCCTCGGCGCTGACCACGTCCACGCGCATCGGGTCAGTCCCGTCAAGGCCGCTGGAGGCAAACGGCATCAGAGCCAGGCGGATGAACCCGGCCTCGCTGTGGAAGACCGTCGTCGCCTGGACAGCGGCGGTGCTTGCCGGCGCGGTGGCAGAGGTTCGCTCATCGCCGCTGATCACCAGCACGCGGATCGGCTCGATGACCTGGACGGCAGTTTCAAGCGAATCGTCTCCGGTGAAACCTGCCGAGCTGATTCGTGCGGTGATCACGTGTGAACCGGGCGTATCGAACAGGACATTGCAGCGAATGGTCTGTGCGGCGCCGGGGGCAAGGTTGAGTGTCGTGCGATACAGCTCGCGACGATCCTCGCCGAGTACCAGAGGCAGACCCGTGCGTGGCGCGGCGTCGAAGTTGCGCACCAGCACCTCCACTTCGGCCGGCGTGCCGCGGATGACCGGCGGATTCACCGCCCTGACCTGCTCGACCACCACGTTGCCCGGATTGCTTTCGCCGATGGGAATAACCCGCACCGCCGGCAGCAGCCCGGTTCGGGCATCGCGCACGCGCTGCCGCCAGTCGGCGGCAAAGCTGTCGCTCAGGTCGTTCCAGCTCGCCGCCTGGCGATCGCACACGACATAGATCCGCCGATCGGTCGATTTGGATTTCTCCAGCACCTGGGCAGCCAGGTTCAGCCCCGCGGCCATGTCGGCGCGCCCGGACCAGGCGCGAGCCTCGTTGATCCGCTGGGCCAGGGATTGCAGGTCGGCGCCGAGCTGCGGCGCCGGCGCGTTGGCAGAGTCGGGCAGCAGAATCAGCGCCGCCTCGTCTCCCGGGCGCAGGTTCGCCAGCACATTCAGCGCCGCGCGCCGCGCCGCTTCCATGCGCGGGCGTCCGCCGGCATCTTCAAACGCCATGCTCCCGGATCGATCCAGCAGCACGACGACCGAAGCAGGCTCGGGCACACCTGGCGAGGAAAGGCCCGCCCCGGTACCCAGCACCGGTCGCGCCAGTGCGATCGCCAGCGTCGCGACAATCCCCATCCGCACCAACAGCAACAGCAGCTCCCTTGCGCGTGAGCTGCGGAAGTGCCTTCGCGCCGATTCGTCCAGATCCAGGAACATCATCGCGCCCCACCTGATCCGCGAGCACCTGGCCCGGCTCAACAGGTGCAGAACCAGCGGCACCGTCGCCCCGGCAATCCCCGCCAGCATGGTTGCGTTCAGAAACATATGGCGGATCGGCAGCTACAAAGGCCGAAGGCACACACTCTGATGCGGCTCATGACGCCGTCGCTCGCCGACGCAGGAACGACACCAGCGCCTCGTCCAGCGGCTGATCGGTCGGAAAACGCGCCAGCTCCACCCTCATCGCCCGGCAGGCCTGCTCCAGTTGCTGCTGATGTCGGGCGAAGTTGCGGAGATAGATGCTGCGGAGCAGGCTGGCGTCGGCGAGGATCGAGCGTTCCGCCTCCAAAGACTCAAACAGCGTAAAGCTGTGGAACGGAAACTGCTGCTCATCGGGATGAAGCACGCGCAGGAGGATGACCTCGTGACGGTCGTGTCGCAGGCGTGCCAGTCCGCGGCGGATCTGCTCGACCGGACACAACAGATCCGAAACCACGATCACCAGCGCCCGCCGGCCCAGACGATCCGCCACTGCGTGCATCGCCGACGCCAACTCGGACTTTCCGCCGCCGCGGACGCGGTCCAGCAACTCCAGCACGCGGGCAAGCTGTGCGCTGTGCGACTGCGGGGGCAGCCATTGCTGCACCTGCTGCGAAAACGCCGCCGCTCCCACGCTTTCGGTCTGAGCGAGCATCAGATACGCCAGCGCCGCCACGATGCGACGGGCATAATCGAGCTTGGTCCCCAGGCGCGCTTCGCCGTAGAGCATCGATCCGCTGCAATCGAGCATGATGACCGCGCGGAGGTTGGTTTCCTCGTGATACTCGCGCACGTAGGGACGGTCGGTGCGCCCCAGCACCCGCCAGTCCAGCCGCCGAGGCTCATCGCCGGGCACGTAAAAGCGATGCTGCCGGAATTCGACGCTGGCGCCCTTGACCGGGCTGCGATGCAGGCCGGCGGTCGCGCCCTCGACGACGCTTCGCGCCGAAAGCTGGAGCTGGTTGAGCCGCTCGACCAGCCCCGGATCCAGATACCGCATCACCGCACTCATCAGCTACGAATGTACCAGAGAATCGCAAGGAAGATGAGGATTCCGCACCCAAGTACGAACAAAGCCAGAAGGTACCCGCCCAGCCGCAGGCGGCGGGCGGTGTCTGCGTCTGAATTGTCCGGCCCCGACACGGATGCACTGGCCGGCGCCAGTTGCCCAAGCAGTTGCTCGACGGCGCGATCGTCATCGGAAGGATCGGTGTGAAGGTAGGGGCTGACGTGCGTCAGGCGCACCCGGCCACGGGAATCGATGATGACGTTTCGGGCGTGGATGGCGCCGTGGACGATCCCGTGCGCATGCATGGCGGTGACGACGTGCCGCAACTGTTGCGCGATCTCATCCATGCGAGCGTCCGTCAGCTCGCTGGACATGAGCTGCTGGAGATCGATCCCTTCGACGTACTGCCATACCAGCCACACCCCCTGCTGGTCGCGCTCCACGCCCAGCAGGTTCGCCACCTGAGTCACCGGAAGCTCGCGAACGCGTCGCAGCCGCTCGGCGATGCTGGGGTGCAGTTCCCCGCCAAGCAGGCAATCGTCCTCCAGCCGTTTGCGAAAGACTTTGCGGCACGAGGGGTTGGTTGTGCCCTGGTTGCTGCGCATCGTTTGGGCTGCGTGCATCGATCGGTCAAAGCAGGCGCTCGGCCCTGGCGCCGGGCCTGGGGACCAGCGCCAGGATCTTCTCGATGATCTGCTCGACGGTAACGCCTTCGGCATCGGCGTTGAAGCTGGGGATGATCCGGTGGCGCAAGACGGGAGCGGCGGCGGCTTCGACATCTTCGATCGTCGCATGCAGCCGCCCGTGCATCAGTGCCCGCGCCTTGGCGGCCAGGATCAGGTACTGCCCCGCGCGCGGGCCGGCGCCCCAACTGAGCCAGTGTCGCACGAAGTCGCTGGCCGACGGCTCGTTGGGTCGCGTGGCGCGGATGATCTCCAGCGCCAGCTCATAGACGTGATCCCCCACCGGCACGCGACGCACAATGGCCTGGAGCCGGCGGATCTGCTCGGCCGTCAACACCTGCTGCACCTGCGCCTGGGCATCTCCCGTGGTGCGTTTCAACACTTCCAGCTCTTCCTCGCGGCTGGGATAGTTCACCAGCACCATGAACATGAACCGGTCCAGTTGTGCTTCGGGCAGAGGATAGGTTCCCTCCTGCTCGATCGGGTTTTGTGTGGCCAGGACGAAGAAAGGATCGGGCAGCGCCAGCGTCTGCGCCCCCACGGTCACCTGCCGCTCCTGCATCGCCTGAAGCAACGCCGCCTGCGTCTTGGGCGGCGTGCGGTTGATCTCGTCGGCCAGAATCAGATTCGCGAAGATCGGGCCTTTCTGAAACTCAAAACGCCTCCGTCCGGTCTGCGGATCTTCCTGAAGAATCTCGGTGCCGGTGATGTCCGAGGGCATCAGGTCGGGTGTGAACTGGATGCGCCGGAAGGACAGATCCATCGTCTGGGCCAGCGTCGAGATCAACATCGTCTTGGCCAGCCCCGGAACTCCCTGCATCAGGCAATGACCTCGCGAGAAGATGGCGATGAGGATCTCCTCGATCACGCGGTGCTGCCCAACAATGACTTTGCCGATCTCGCTCTGGAGCTGAGCACACGCCTCTGCCAGGAATCGTGCGGCATCCAGGTCGGATTGTGGCGGTGCGAGGGACATGAGCATCACGGTTGCCTGGTGTTCACGCGCACATTCTGGAAAGCCACGCCGTCGCCGGCGCGGTCGTTGCGGCGAAGAAAGCGCACACCGACATATCTCGGCAGGGCCGGATCAAACTCGGCGGGTCCGGACCAGAGAGTCCGGCCGGCAACTTCGACGCTCGCCTGGTCGGCCTGAAGCGTGATCTTCACATTCAGGTTTCCGCGGAAACTGGCGGGCAGTTCCGACTGGGCGACGACGCGTCCGGACGGCAGGACCAGCCGGTGGGCGTTGCCCTCCAGCAGCCAGACGAGCTCATGTGGCGTGGTGCCGTTTTCGGGGCTGAAGCTGGGCTGATCGGTGATGAACACTTGGGCCAGCAGATCCGGCTCGGGGCGATGGACGCGCAGGCTTGCCAGGACGGCGAACGGCTCGCCCGGGGGCAGCGGTCGAGTCCAGCTCGCCCCGCCGCCACCGGGCAGACCCGTCGCCTCCAGAGTCGGGCGGCTTGCCGGCTTCATGCGACCCTGTTCGAACCGGATTGGCAGGCTGCCGATGATCCGCCAGTCCGGGGCAAGGCCCCGGTCGAACTCGACACTGGTGGCGGTATGCACCAGGAGAGCGGCGCCCTGCGGGGTCGGCGGGGGCAGGTCGTCGGCGCCACTCCACAGCAGGTAGCCGACGCTCAGCAATACCGCCAGCATTACCATCGCCGACGCCACGGCGATCATTGTCGCCGTGCTGGGCGCAGCCGCGAGCCTGGCCGCCTCCAGATCGATCTCGGCCATCAGCCTGCGGGTGAACTGCGGCCCGGCGCGGACGCTGCGGTACTCGCGTCCGCTTTCCAGTCGCTGCCTGGCAAGGACCAGCAGGCGGTACTCATCAGCCGCGCCGGCGCCTGCTTCTCGCAACCGTTGAACCGCCTCGTGCCATTGCGGGCTTCCCGGCCCGGCCTGCAACGCATCCGTCAGCAGCACCAGAAACGCATCGGACTGGAAATCCAGCTCGGCCATGCGGACAGCTCAGCCAGCAAGACATCACGCCACCGCGCACACAGCCACGCGGCCGGTTGATTCTACCCGGCGGTCGCGCCGATGCACGGCGCGGGCTGGGCGTACGTGGCTGGCCGGGGCGATCAGCGGCGCTGCCCGGGCTGCATCGGGATCTCCCCGAACTGCTGCTCATATCGGCGGATGAGCTGCGAGAGCGAGGCCGCCAGACGCTTGGCGTTGGCGTAGCTCATGATCACCCGGTCGGTCACCTTGAACAGAAGCTGCGCCTGCCCAGCCTGCGGATTGGGATTGGGGTTGGGCATGTTGAAGCCCAGATCGATGATCACTTCCTCGGCGGCGGTGTGGATCCGGTAGGCGTTGGTGTACGTGGTCTTCAGCTCACGCTCATCCAGAAGGACCTGCACCTGCTGCTGTTGGCCTTCCGTCGGCTGCGTCCCCGTGGGCGTTTCCTCAGACATAACGATCCTTTCGCTCAACTAGAGCATCAAAAAAGCTGTAAAGCGGCGGCGTATTGTGTCGCAAACGGCTTCGGTTGACAATATGTCCGTGACCCCGGAATCCAGAGATTTGCTCATCGAGGAGTTGCGGCGACTGTTGCCGCCGCAGCGCGTCATGACCGATCCGGCTGAGCTGTTCGTCTACGAATCCGACGGGTTCACGATCGCCAGGGCGCGTCCGGCGGCGGTGGTGTTTCCCCTCAGCACCGAAGAGGTGGTGGCGGTGGTGCGCGCCATCGCAAGACACGGGGCACAGATCGTGCCGCGCGGATCGGGCACGGGGCTGGCCGGGGGATGTGTCGCCTACGACAACGGTGTGATCGTCTCCACCGCGAAGATGAACCGGATCCTGTCGATCGATATCGACAACCGCGTGGCGCAGGTGGAGGCTGGCGTGCGCAACGTGCAGCTTTCCGAGGCGGTGGCGCTGGTGCCGGGCGGGGCGGCGTATCACTTCTCGCCGGATCCTTCCAGCCAGCGCGCCAGCACCATCGGCGGCAATGCCGCCACCAACGCCGGCGGCATCCACGTCCTCAAGGACTTCGTCTCCAGCAACCACGTGCTGGGGTTGGAGCTGGTGCTGCCGGATGGAACCGTGCTTGAGCTGGGCGCGAAAAACGGCTGCTACGAAGCCGGATTCGATCTGCCGGGACTGGTTTGCGGATCCGAGGGCACCTTCGGCATCATCACGAAGCTGTGGGTGCGGCTGACTCCCAAGCCGACCAGCTTCCGCACGATCGTGGGGATCTTCGGCAGCACCACCGATGCGTGCAACACGGTCAGCCAGGTCATCGCCGCCGGACACCTGCCCGCCGCCATGGAGATGATGGATGGCGGGCTGGTGGCGGTGGTAAATGAGACGTATCAGATGGGATTCCCCCCCAGCGCGGCGGCGCTGGTGTTGACCGAGATCGACGGGATCGATGCGTTGCTGGACGAACAGATGGAGCAGATCGTGCAGATCATGCAGCGCAACGCAGCGCTGAGCGTCCAGACCAGCGCCGATCCCGATCGCCGTGCCAAACTCTGGAAAGCGCGCAAGAACGCCTTCGGCGCCGTTGGAAAGCTCAGTCCGAGTTACTGCACGCAGGATGCGTGTGTGCCGCGAAGCACGCTGGCGGACGTGCTGAACAGGATTCACGAGATCGGCCGGAAGTACGGCGTCACGATCACCAATGTCTTCCACGCCGGCGACGGAAACGTCCATCCCATCTTCCTGTACAACGATCGGGATGAGAAGCAGGTGCAGACGACGCTGGCGGCGGCGACAGAGGTTCTGAAATACTGCATCGACGTCGGGGGCACGCTCACCGGCGAGCACGGCGTGGGGGTGGAGAAGATCCACCTGATGCCCTACATGTTCGACGAAGCGACGATGTCGCGGTTCCAGCGGGTGAAAGACGCATTCGATCCCGAGGATCGCATCAACGCGGGCAAGCTGCTGCCCAGCGAGAAGCTGCGGGTGACGCTGATGAAGCCGGGCCGCAACGTGCCCCAGTGAGGCGATGAATCGATGCAGATCGTCGCAGTCCAACTCGAGATCGTGTGGGAAAACCCGCAGGCGAATTGGGCGACCGTGGCGCAGATGCTGCAATCCGCCGGGCCGCTCGCGCCGGATGCATTGATCGTGCTGCCCGAGATGTTCTCGACGGGATTCACGATGAACGTGCCGGCGGCGACGCGCCAGCATGCACAGACCCTGGAGTTCCTCAAACGCCTCTCGCGCCAGCACGCTGCTTACGCACTGGGGGGCCTGGCAGCTCCCGCGCCAGGCGGCCGGGCACGCAACCAACTGGCCGTCACCTCCCCCGCCGGCGAAATCGTGGCGATCTACACCAAGCTTCATCCCTTTACGCTCGGCGGCGAACGTGAGCACTTTCTGCCGGGCGAGCGTGTCGTCGCGTTCACGTGGCACGATTTCACCGTCGCCCCGTTCAGCTGTTATGACCTGCGTTTCCCCGAGGCTTTCCGCGCCGCCATCAAGCGACACTGCGCCGACCTGTTCATCGTCATCGCGAACTGGCCGATCGCGCGGGTCGAGCACTGGATCGCACTGTTGCGTGCCCGGGCAATCGAAAACCAGGCGTATGTGCTGGGGGTCAACCGCTGCGGGCGCGATCCGCATCTGCTGTATCCGGGACGTTCAATGCTGATCGATCCCATGGGCGTGATCCGCGCAGATGCCGGGGATCAGCCAGGGATCCTGACGGCGCAGGTCGATCCAAAGGTAGTGGCCGATGTGCGCAATCGACTGCCATTCCTGAAGGACATGCGTGACGACCTGGCCTGAGGCGATGCCGGATCGCGACGATTTGGCATTGTCAGTTGTCGCGTGTATCGGGCAAACTCGATCCGTTCGGTGAAATCGGATTACCATCGGCGACTCTATTAAGGGAAGGAGTCATCCCGGATGACATCCGCTGCTTGTGCGCATCTCCGGATCAGAAGATTGGTTCTCGTTGGTCCGTGCTTAGTGTTGTGGATACTGCTTTGTGACGTGGCGGTATCGCAAACAAGCCCAGCCACGACACGCGAGTCCCGCTACTCACGCCAGCCGGAACAGGAAATCGCCTTTCAGCAGGGACTGCTGTTCTACCAGGGCGGACAACTGGCCCGGGCCGAGCAACAGTTTCGCGAGGTGATCCAGGCCGATCCTGGCGATGCCGAGGCGTACTACTACCTGGGACTTTCGCAACTGGACCAGGGCAAAGCGCAACAGGCGGTGCAGAGCTTTGATGAATCGATCCGACTGGATCCGACCTGGCCGGAGGTGCGCGCCGCGCGCGCACGGGCGAACATCCGGCTGGGCCAGTACGATGCGGCCGAGACGGATCTGAAGTTTCTGGAGCCGGATCCGGCGTGGCGGGGATACGTGCATCACCATCGCGGCATGGCGTACTATTTCAAGGGCGAGCTGGAGCGCGCGGCCGAGGAGTTTGCCGCCGCCAAGGCCGCCGGCAGCCCCGAGAGCGCTCCGGCGGAGTTCTATGAAGGATTGACATACCTGCGGATGCGCGATCTGGTTCGTGCGCGTTCGACATTCCGCGAGGCGTACCTTGGGGCCGATCGCGACCCCACCGTCGCCGCCGCCTCACGCCAGCTTGACGCGGTTCTTGCCGCCCAGCAGCGCCGCGACAAGCCTTGGGAACTGCAATTCACCCTTGCCAGCGAATGGGATTCCAACGTCATCCAGATCGGTGCTGGCGTGCCCAATCCCGAGGGAATCTCCGACGAGTCGGATTTCCGCTACGTTTTTCAGCCACGCGGAAGCTACAGCATCTTCCGCAGCGAGGGGCGCGACTTCGAGGCCGGCGTCGAAGCCTCCGGCTATTTCGCGTGGCAACAGGACCTGAGCGACTTTGACACCGAGTCGTACCAGGCCGGGCCGTTCGTCAGCTACCGCATCACCAAAAGCCTCTATGCAAGCATTCGATACGGTTACAACTACATCCGTGTCGGACACGAGGGATTCCTCAGGCGACACCTGATCACGCCGCAGGTGACGCTCGTCGAGCGCGATTTTGGATACACGTCGGCGTTTTACCAGTTCCAGGAGCGCGACTTCCTCGATGAGCAGGGCCTTGGCCCGCTGCGACGCTCAGGGCAGAACCATGGCATTGGCGTGGTGCAGGGCATCAAGTTGCCGGCTGTTTTCGAGGGTGCGGGCAATGGGAACCTTGAGCTAAGCTACCGGTTTGAGAATCAGTCGGCCGACGGAAGCGACTACGACGGTAACTTTCATTCGGTCGGTGCGACGCTGTACGCGCCGCTGCCGGTCTGGAAGTTGCGTGCTGACGTTGGCGTGAGCGTGGACTACAACGACTACAGCAACGCCAACAGCCTGGACGCCAGCGGCGATGAGCGGCGAGATGTGGAGTGGAATGTGGTGAGCGGCCTGACCCGCGAGCTCGGCGAGAACTGGGCCATTCGCGTGGATTACGCCTATACCGACAACGACTCGAACGTTCGTACCGCCGGCGGCGCCGAGCCGTACAGCTACGACCGGCACCAGATTGGCGTGCGCCTGATCTTCAGCTACTGAGCTGAGATCGGATACTTGAGCAGCTCTGCAACTCGAAACTCGAGGTGACAGACCATGGCAAAGCGTAGAAGACCCGTGATTGTTTCTGCGGCACTGGCGGCGCTGGGTGCGGCGGGGATTCTCTGCGCCTCGCCGCAGGCGGCTACCGCGCAACAGCCCCAATCCCAAGACCAGCCGCTGAAGACCTATGGCGCTGTTGAGCCGGAGGCGATCGGGCGCGTGACCGCCAATTTCGGAAACGCCACCGCCAGCGGCGCCGCGGGCACACGAAACCTGGACCTTCAGGACCTGATCCGCAATGACGAGAAGATCGTGACCAGCGACGGCGGATTGACGGTCCTGCTGGCCAGCCGCGTCGTGCTCAAGATTGACCGCAACACGGCGGTCAGCGTCTTTGAGGACGCAGATCAGACCACCATCGGTCTGGAGTACGGCACGGTTCATGTCTACGTCGGGCAACGCCCGGCGCAGTCGGGCGTCGTGTGCGTCGCCGATCCCAACGGCCGGATCGAGGCGCTTAAGGGCGTGTTCCTGGCCAGCTTTGATCCGGGGCTGCGCAAGAGCTACTACGCCTGCGAACACACCGCCGCCACGGTGCTGCCGGCGCAGGCGGATCAGCCGGGGCAGAAACTGACGCTGGCCGGCGATAGCCAGGTGCTGCTGGAGGGCGGGCGAGTCATCTCCAGCGGCGAGCTGGATCGCGCCGCGTTCAA
Source organism: Fontivita pretiosa (assembly GCF_050410795.1). GTDB lineage: Bacteria > Planctomycetota > Phycisphaerae > Tepidisphaerales > Tepidisphaeraceae > Fontivita > Fontivita pretiosa. The sequence goes on from NZ_CP191258.1 coordinate 666,251, forward strand.
TCAGCACAAGCAGTGGCTGGATCGTCTCGGGCAGGCGCAGGTCAGCCGCAGCGCCCAGATCTTCCGACTGCGATCGCGCGCCTTCGACACCCAGTCGGCGATCGCCCAACTTTCGGCGGCGGGATGGATCGACCGCAGCCGGCTTCCAGGCGCCGCCGTCAGCGCCAAAGGCAAGAGCTCACAGTCCTCGTCTGATTCGGACACGCAGGCATCAGACCGCAATACCGACAGTTCCGGCGCAGCCAACGACTCGCGCGGCTCCGGTGGCCAGGTCGCGTCAGCGGGCGATTCGTCAAACCAGCCCGCATCTGCCGATGATGCTTCGGGCAAGACTCAGCGCATCGACGACACTGCCCGACCCGCCACGCCTGAGCAGACCGCCCCGCCGCCGGTTCTCCTGGATCCGGTTGTCTCCGCACAGCCTTCGGAGCCTTCTGCGATCCAGATCGACCTGGGCGACTCCGGCCCGGGCAGGTCGCAACAGCATCGCGGCAATCGCGAGCATCGGCCCGGGGGCGGCGAACAGGTCGGCACGAAGGAATCGGCCAAAGAGTCGTTCAAGCTCGACGCTTCGCCAAAGGTCAACGCACGCGGTGAAAATCCGCGCAGGCAGGCACAAGCGAAGATCGATCTGCCCGGCGATCTGCCCTCGGTCAGCGAGCCGTCGCTGCCGAAGATTGATCTGGATCTTCGTGGCGGGACGAAAAAAGGCGGAGGCAAGGACGCCGGCCTGACGCTGGCGGACTCGGTGCCCTCTGTTCCTGAGGTTGCCCCGCCCAAAGTTGAGATCGACCTGCCCAAAGCCAGAGATGTTGTCACGCCTGAGGCTCGGATCGACCTTCACCAGATCAAGCCCGGCAAGTCGGATCGTAAGGATGCAGCCAGTGCGGAGGGCAAACTCGACTTGCCCGCGGTAGAGCAGAGTCTGCCGACGCCCAGTATCGAGATCGCGCCACCAAAGCTCGATCTGGGATTGAATGAGGTGAACAGCACGACAGGCGGCGAGGCGCCCGCGCCACAGCCGGAGCTGACGCTACCGGGCGAATCGGTGCCGGCGGTAATCGACGTCGATGCCGCCAGGGACCTGTCCGTGCAGATCGGTACTCCTGCCGGGCAGGACGCTGCGGAAGCTGCGACGGACACGGGCAAGACCGACGATGCACCAGCAGCTCAGCCGCCGGAGGTCGAACTGAAAGGCCCGAGCGACGGTGCGGAGAGCGCGCTGCCTTCGCCTGAGCAGGTGGGGGTGCAGATCGAAAGCCCCTCCGCGCCGGCCTCGGAGATCACCCGTCCGGCGGACCCGGACCGTAAGGCGCGCAAACTTCGGCGGCTGGAGCGTCTGCAACGGCTGGAGCGCATGCGGCAGCAGCGCGAGCAAATCGCGCCCGCACCACAACCGTAGAAAAAGGGGTCGGGAGTCTTTTCCGGATGCGGCGGTTCTCTCAGTCGCGCGGCGCCTGCACGGTGCTGTCGGCTGGCGGCGGTGACGATCCCTCGCTGCCGAAACCGGGCAATCGCACCGGCGGGATCGGGCCCTTGGGGATCAGCGGCCGGGCAAGCTGATCCTCGTCCTTGATGGCCGGCCCGGGAACCACCCCGATCCGCCGCAGCGCCTGATTCACCTGATCATCCTGCGGGTTGAGCGAATAGGCGCGACGCAGCGGCTGTTCGGCACGCTGACGCTGACCCACACGCTCCAGGTACAGTCCGTATTCCTTGGCGATCTCGAAGTTGTGCGGCTCCAGCAGCGCCGCGCGGTTGTAGGCATCGATCGCCGAATCCGCATCGCCCCGATAGGCATACACCTTGGCCAGCAGCAGCCACGACTCGCCGCTCTGCTTCTCCTGCGCCTCGCGCTGCACCGCATTGGTCTCGATGTCGCGCTGATCGCTGCGGGCGATGGCGCTGGCCAGGCTGTCAAGGATCTTCTGCCGGAACGCGCGGTCCTCGCGTCCTTCGATGGTCAGGCCGATGGTCTGGCGCGCCGTGCGATACGACGCAATCGCCTGCTGATGCTGTCCCATCTGCTCGTAGCTGGCCCCGAGGTAGTAGTACCCCTGGTAGTTACGTGGATTCTGCCGAACCGAGTTGCGGAACGCCCCGGCGGCGTCGGCGTAATTGCCCTGCTGGTACAGCTTCATTCCCTGTCGGTGCGAATCGCGCGAGTACGTCATCACGTCGGCGCAACCCATCACCCCGATGAGCAGTCCCAGCCCCAGGAACCATCGGCTGAAGATACGAACCGAAGAGGATATGTTCATCACAGCTACCTCCATGTAGCGGCCCGCGCGTGTCTTCGTGCGTCCTGCGTGCCCAAAAAGCCCCGCCGTTCACCGAATACTGCCGGAATCCTAGCCGAACGCGCAATTTTTGCAAGGCCGCGCAAGCGTCAAATGACCGATCCGGCAGCGCCCATCGCCCGACGCCCCTGCCACGCCCGGACGCTCACCGCCAACAGCACCAGCAACATCGCGGTGATCAGCAGGCCCGGCGACAGCTCAATGCCCGTGGCGCTGGCTGCGGCCAGCGACGCCAGCCTGCCACGCCAATTCGTCTGGATTTCCCGCGGCATCGGGACGGCCGGCACATGCTCGGCTCGATACAGCTCCTGCCCCTGCCCGGCCCAGTCCAGCGCGTTGGTCCAGAACACGACAAAGTCTGTGGATCGCGGCCAGCGGTCTGAGCTAAGCCCAATCCACACCTGTCGCGCCGGAGTTTGGCGGACGGCGATGACGGCGCGCTCCCCCGCCATCACCAGCGGATGCCAGCCAGCCTCGCCGGGCAACCGGGCGACGCTCGCGCCCGCCAGCGCCGCCGGCCAATCCACATCCCGCGTGACGGGGTGATCCTCGACGCGCACCTCAGGCCAGGCTCCGAGCGATTGGCCGTCGCCGCCGACAATCACCGCCGGACCATCGACGCTATCGGCCGAGACTGCCACGCGGGTCGATCCCTCGCCCGCCGGCCGCACCCGCTGATATACCTGGATCATCCGCAGCACTTCAGGTGGAAGCTCGCCACTGCCTTGGACAATCGGCCAGGACCGCGTACGCCAGAGCGTCGCGTGGTTGTCGATCGGCTGCGAATCCGGCGTGGGTGTGTCAATCGCGATCTCGATCTTGGCGGCGTCAGGCACGTCGATGAAGTAGTTTTCCTCCTGCCCTGCCGGCGGCAAGGTGATGGGCTGCGTGACTGAGATTCCTTCGCCCAACACGCGGAGCGTGGCCTGGCTGAACGATGAATCATTGCGTACCCGAGCCATGATTTGTGCCGCCGGGGGATACCGGCTCCCGGCCGACGCAGTTGCATTGGCCGAAACCATCACAATCCCCACGTTGCTCGCAGAAGTTTCCGGGGCGATCTGCACGAGCCGATCATCGTTCAGATCCAGCGGAAGATCGCTGAGGACGATCACCGGGCCCGCGGCGAATCGCAGCTCCCGTCGGAGCACCTGCGGCAACAGATCGCGGGTGTCGCGGCTGGACGACTCCGCCGCCAGCGCCACGTCCGCCCAGCGCGCTCGATCCGATTCGACCGGCGTCGTGTCGGGCACGAGCAGCAGCCGCACTGGCCCGCGGCCAAAGTGTTGCAGGATCGGATCCCGCGTGGCGATGAGCAGCTCCTGCCATCGGGGCCGGGACTGACCGCGGGCGGACATGGTCAACCCACGATCGACAATGATGGTGAGGCTCACGGCGGTGTTGGCAGCGCCGGTGCGGAGATGCGGCTGCCCCGCCGCCAGAATCGCCACCACAGTCGCAAGCAGAAGCAGAATCACCGGCGACGGCGGGACGTGCATCGCCGCGCGCGCCCTGGGGCTGCTGAGCGGACCTCGCCACAGGTCCACAAACGGAACCGCCTGCCGCTGTCGCTTGCCCGTCAGCAGCCACAGCGCCACACCCGCCCACGCGATCAATCCCAGCAGCCATAACGGCGAGGCAAAGTACATGGACGTGGTCAGCGGCCAGTGGTCATTGGCCAGTTGAATGACTCCTGGCCGCCGAGCAACGACCGCCGTTGTCAAAACCGATTGGTGACCTCCGGCGGAACGACAGCCTTTTCGATCAGGATGTAATTTCGGCCATTGTACTCCGTGACCATGCCGGTGATGCGGAAGCGCAGGTCGCGGTTGGTGCCCTTCAGGGCCTGTTCCATCTGCATGAGCTTGAGGTTGGGCAGGACAATGACGGGCGGGTCCTGCATGGCCCGGCCATCGGATTCGAAGGTGAATTCCCAGGAGTGTCCGTCGCCGCCGCGTGTCAACCGCCCGATTCGATCAACCAGGAAGGTGCCTTCGCGCAGCACGGTAAGTTGCGGCGCGCCTGGAGCGACGGCAGCGGCGCCGCTGGTGGCATCGACGGCGGGCGGGTCGCTGATCGGCTGAAGCGGCTTGGCCGCGCCCGCCCCCGGCAGCGAAAGCATCTGGCTGAGCAGTTGATCGGCGGGCACGGCGGCCGGGCGCGTCGTCGGCGCCGCCGGTGTCGCCGGCGCGGCGGGCTGCGTCGTCTGCCCCGACAACCAGCAACTCATCCCCAGCACGAGCGTAACGACTCTGACCGCGACGGTGATCCGCATGGTGACTCCTCGGCTCGGTTCACCATGTTATCGTCGCGCCGGCGGCACACAATCGATCCGTTTGCAATCAGCCCGCCCGGGCCATCTGCTTATCGGACGGCTTTGGATCGGGCCTGTCCGGCGGATTCTTCAGCGCATCCTTGGGGATGATCAGCAGCGGGCGGGGCAGCGTCGCCGGACGCGGCTCGATCAGCTCGCCATTGCTCTTGTAGACGAGCACGGGTTTGGCCTGTGCCGGGACGACCCATGCTCCGTCTTTGCGTACCGCGGCGTTGAGCAGGTCGCGCTTCACGAAGTAACGAGGCAGGCTCGCCTGCGCGTCGTTATACGCATCGGCGGGCGTGAAGCCGACGTTGTGGGCGTTGCGCAGCCCGTAGCCCCAGCCGTCAGTGAACACTCGCGGCGGCTCATTATCCACGACCCGGTTGGCGCCGACGAATGCATGTCCATTGATCCGGCCCCAGGTTCCGCCGGGGCTGATCGGCTCGCGGGCCACCTTGTGCACGTACGGATTGCTCCCGCCGTAGTAGTACAGCGTTCCGTTGGCCGAGTACTGGTACTGCACCGGCTCGTAGATGATCTGCGAGAAGGCCGAAGAAGCGAGCGCAAGAACGCAGAGCAGAACGACGCATGTAGCGACGCGTGGCATAGCGATTTCTCCCACTTGGTCGAAGCGCGATGCGATGCCGGGGCACGTTTGGCTGCTGCTGTACCCGACGCCACCTCGACACGGCATCTGCTTCAGACGACTGGCTGGCATCGCCAGTCTATCACGGTTGCCTGGCTCTCAGGAGGGCAAGATTGCTGCCCATGAGCCGAACTCGAGGATGCACGTGTTCAGATAGGTAAGCTCTGCCGACTCTCCGCAGTGGCGCGGCCCTGTGGCTCCTGCCCCTTTGACCAGCAATCTTACTGAAGCAGGAACACCTGCACGACGCCCGGCCCGTGTACGCCGGTGACCAGGTTCATCTCGATGTCGGCGGTCTTGCTCGGGCCGGTGATCAGGACGAGCTTCTCGTTGGGAGTCTTGGGCAGCCGCTGGAACAGATCCACCAGATCGGGCATGAGGTTTTTGGGCTCGACCACGGCCACATGGATCGGCGGCACAAGCGAAAGCGCCCGTGTATGCTCAGGCGAGCCTCGGACAACCAGCGCCCCGACTTCGGCCACGGCGGCCCACACATCCGTGATCCCGCAGTCGATGTCGTACAGCTCGTCAAGCGTCAGTTGATCGCAGCTTGGCGCCTCCAGCCCTGCCTGGCGCAGCGACTGCGGCAAACACAGGTCCCTGAGCAGCTTCGATCCGGCCAGCGCGATCGTCTTCACGTTCCTGGCCTGCAAAAAAGCGATGAGCTTTGGCGCCAGTTCTTCCGGAGATACTGTCTCCACACCCATCTTGTTCGCCTGCGCGGTCCTGGCGAACAGCTCTGGCAGGCCGATGTCGGTGTGGACCAGACGCGTGATGGTCTCGTCAATCTGCGGCGGAGTGGGCGGCGCGGTCAGCGGCGAGGTGCGTCCCAGCGCCAGCCGCACCGCGCGAATCACTTCGGACATCGAATCGTTGTGCATCGTGAGCATACTGTAACGCCAGACTGTTTTGAGTTCACTGCGGCAGCAGCACTCCGCCGCCATGCTCTGCGGCGCTTCTGGCCGCGGGCGTGCATGCGTACACCTTCCGCCCCTCCTGGTCATCCACGAAAACAACCGGCAGATCCACGGCCTTGTCGGTAATCAGATACGGCAGCCCCCCGCCCTCGATGATCGCGCTGCCCATCTCCTGCCAGCGCATTTCCGGCAGCGGATAGCACGTGCGGTCGGCGACAAACTGAATCAGCTTGTTCTCCAGCTTGGTCTGCTCATCCACCATGAACGCGGCGTTGGGCGGAAGCGTCCTCGCGAAGCGGCCGATCGCAACAAAGCTTGGCCGGTCCTTGCCGACCTCCTTCACGCGCCACGCGAGATACGCATACCCGCGCGGCCGGCCATCGTCCCACCACCGCACCGCCAGCACCAGCATCGCCCCGGCCGCGACAATGCACAGCATCTGGCCGATCCATCGGCGGCGCAGCATCGCCACGATCACGCCAGCCACCAGCGATGCCAGCACCATCCATACCACCCACACATGCTCGAGCATGATCGCGCCGAACCCGCCCGACTCAGGATACCCCCAACCCTGCATCGGGATATCGTCGGCGCTCAGGAACACCAGCGGCAACACCATCGCCGCCGCCCAGGCGCCGGCGGACATTCCGCATCCGCCAATCGCCTGCGAAATCAGATACCCCAGCATGATCCACATCGCCGGCCAGCCGATCAGCGTCGCGGTCATCGTCTTGGAAGTCGCCAGCAGGTGCGGCACCAGCACGCCGATCCCCCACGCCGCCAGCACCCCCAGCCGCCAGTCCCCCAGCCGCCACGCACGGATCATCACCACGATCCCCGCCACCAGCACCGCCGGATAGTAAACGTGAAAGATCCGAATCCAGAAGTCGAAAACGAGCCGATCCCACGGCGCGGCCCAGCCTTCGACATCGCTGCTCAGGTGACGCAGCGCGTGAAGATTCTCATAGAGGAACTGATCCTTCCAGTTGAACAGGCACCACAGCGTCCACGGCGCAACCACCGCGATCGTGCCCAGCAGCAGGTTGACCATCCGCCGGCCGGGAACTCGCCGGCGGTTCAGCACCAGCGCAACGATCGCCACCACCGTCACGATCAGTGCCGGATACGTCTTGGAAAGAAACGCCAATCCCTGCGCGATTCCGCACAAGACCCAATCCCGCTGCCGTCCGCTGCGCACCGCTCGAATCAGCAGCCAGATCGCCACTTCGACCCAGAACAGCAGCGCGATATCGATATGGTCGCTGAAGACGTTGCCGTGCACGAGCATCGCGATCGGCGCGTTGAACGCCTGAAGCGCCGCCGCGATCAATCCCGCCGTCTGGTCGATCAGTTCTTTGCCGATCAGGTATGTCAGCCACACCGCCAGCGTCGCCAGGATCGCCGACGGTAGCCGCAACGCCAGCGTGTTCACGCCCAGAAGCGCGTACGAAGCAGCGATCTGCCACATCGCCATCGGCGGCTTGTGCAGCCAGATGTGGGTGTTCTGCCAGAGGTGGTAATCGATCTGGAGGTACTGCCGGTCATTGAGCGTCGGCTTCAGCGGATGCTTCAGCAGATTCGCCGCGACGATCGCATGAAAAACCTCGTCCAGCGGCTTGATCGCCCGATGCCCCAGGTTGGGCAGCTTCATCACGAACGACGTGATCAGGATCAATGCAAGGATGAACGATGAACGATGAAGGACCAGTGCTCTCAGACGAAGCGAGCGCGAGCCGGATTCAGACGTCATCGCTCAGCCTTCATCCTTTCCGTCGCTTTTGCCACAACTGATGAAACGTCTTCTTCGCCGGGGCGGGCATGGAACGCACCTGCGTCCAGCCAGCCGCGGCAAAAGGCATGCTCTGGACCCACCCCGTCCTTCGCGCCCGACGACGAAGATCCCATTTCTGCACCCGGCCGATCCACGCATACAGCAGCGGCGACCTGACCGCCCACGCCCACAGCCGATAGATCCCCCGCTCGATCGCCGAATTCAGCCGCTGCGCGACGATGTCCCGCCGCAGATTGATCAGGTGCCGCGGGATGTTGATCTTCACCGGGCACACTTCGTAGCACGCCCCGCACAGGCTCGACGCCTGCGGAAGATCCTTGAAACTGCCCAGCCCCCGGAACAGCGGCGTGATCAGCGCCCCGATCGGCCCGGGATAGACGCTGCCGTACGCATGCCCGCCGATCGTGCGATAGATCGGGCAGGCATTCAGACACGCCCCGCATCGAATGCATCGCAGCGTCTCGCGATATTCGCTGCGCAGAATCTCGCTTCGACCGTTGTCGATCAGCACCAGATGAAACTGCTCCGGTCCGTCCTTTTCCCCCGGACGCCGCGGGCCGCCGAAAAGGCTCGTATACACCGTCATCGGCTGACCGGTGGCGCTGCGCGCCAGCAGCTTCAGCATCACCGCCAGATCCACCTGCCGCGGAATCAGCTTCTCGATGCCCACCAGACTCACCAGCACCCGCGGCGTGGTCGTGCTCTGCCTGGCGTTGCCCTCGTTTTCCACCACGCACACCTGCCCGGTTTCCGCGATCAGGAAGTTCCCGCCGGTCATCCCGAAATCAGCCCGGCGGAACTTCTCGCGAAGATACTGTCTGGCCTGTTTCGTCAGCGTCTGGGGATCCTCGTTGTAGGGCGTGTGGAAGTATTCGCTGAACAGCCTGGCGATCGACGCCTTGTCCTTGTGAACGATCGGGGCCACGATATGGCTGGGCCGGTCGTGGCTGATCTGCACGATGAACTCGCCCAGGTCCGTCTCCACGACATCCATCCCCTCAGCCTCCAGCGCCTGCGCCAGATCGATCTCCTCGCTGACCATCGACTTGCTCTTGATGCATCGCGAGCACCCGGCGGCCCGGGCGATCTGAAGGATGATCTGCCTGGCCTGGGCGCCGTCGCGCGCAAAGTGCACCTGCCCGCCGTTGCGCTGGACGTTGGCCTTGAGCTGCTCCAGGTAGTAATCCAGATGATCCAGCGTGTGCTGCTTGATCTGCCCCGCCAGCGTGCGCAGCGCCTCGGCATCGGGCAGGTCCTGCATGCAAAGCTGCCTGGCCGTGTACTGCCGCACGACCGAATTGAGCAGCGCCCGGTGCAGCTTCTCATCCCCCGCCGCCCTGACGGAGATCTCATGAAAATCGAAAGGCGACTGGTGTGCCTGCTGAAGGAAATCCGCCGTGGCCGGATCGATCGACCGCTGCTGCGCGAGCTGACTCATGCCGCCGATTGTATGAGAACCTACCGCCCGCTCAACCATCGCCACAGCCACAGGCCAAGGGTCAGTACCAGCGACAGCACCAGGCTTGTGACGATCGGGAAGTAGATGCGGACATGCTCGCCTTCGTAGGCGATGTCTCCCGGCAGGCCGCGGAATCCGCTGCGGCCAAGCAGCATCACGACCGCCCCGATGATCACCATCACCAGGCCGATCAGGATCAGTGTTCGTCCCACATCAGTCATGCCGTCAATTCTATACGCCCGGCCCCGGCGCGCGGATGGCTGGAGCCCGGGGTCGGAGCGGTCAACAGTTGTTGACGTGCCGGGCCGCGGAAAAGACTCCCGACCGGCTCAGTCTCGACCCTCTCCAAGTTCGGCGCATGTTCGGTAGCGCCACGCCGATGCAGTGGGTACAAGCTGCGGGATGGAAACATCTCGATCACCATGGAAGGTCCTGCGGCAGGCCCATGAACTGGCCCTCCGCGTCTGGCCGGCCTACTCCTGCGACTGCAGCCGCCACGACTTCACGCTCCCGCAACTCTTCGCCTGCCTCGTTCTGCGCGAGCAGCTCAAGCTCAGCTATCGCAGGGCCGAGCAACTGCTGCGCGACTCGCCGCAGTGGCTGGCCGACCTCGGCATGTCCCGCGCCCCGGATCACAACACCCTCTGGCGGGCCTTCGGCACGCTTCTCAAGACCCGGCGCGTCAACCGCATGCTCGACCTGCTGGCCCAGCTTGCCGCCAAGGCCAAACTGCTGCGTAAGCTCGACTCGAGCAAGCCGCTGACCCTCGACAGCACCTGCTACGAGGCGCGTCACCGCTCACGCCATTACGACCGCGTCTGCCGCAAGATGCTCCTGCGCGATGGCGGCAAATACACCGAAAAAACCGATGCAGACGAGGTCAATCGCTCACGCTCGCGCCGGGTCCGGCAGATGCCAAAGCTGGCCCTGGCGGTGGCCTCGGCCTGTCACCTCATCCTGGCGGCGCGGGTTCATATCGGCTGCGGGTCCGATGCGCCGGACTTCGCGCCGCTGTTGTACCATGCGTGGCGGCGGGCCAATGTGAACGTCGTCGTCGCCGACGCTGGATACGACTCAGAGGCCAACCACCGCAGCGCCCGCCTGGACATGGGTGTGCGCTCGGTGATTCCCACGGGCATCGGGCGGCCGTCGAGCAAGCCGCCCGGCGGTCGATATCGCCGGCTGATGAAGCAGCGGTTTGCCCGCAAGGCGGACCGGCGAACCTACGGCCAGCGAGCGCAGAGCGAGACGGTCAACAGCATGATGAAGCGGAACTTTGGCGATGCCCTGCGTTCCGTGCAACGCCGCCGTCGCCGGCAGGAGATGCTCTTGCGGACCCTGACGCACGACATCATGATCTACGCCAATTATGAGGGTCGAGACTGAGCCACTCCCGACCCCTTTTTGGTGATTTTTCCCGTTGCCGCTGCCGTGGGCGACTCACGATAATGGCGGCATGGAAGAGGCCGACGCCATTCGCATGCCTGGCCGATCCGTGCCGCTGCTGTTGCTGTGCGACGATTCGCCGGTGGAGCGCATGGCTCTGGGCCACTATCTACGCCGACAGGGTTATGCCGTTGACGAGGCCGGCGACGGCAAGTCCGCCATCGAACATCTCAAGAATCGTGAGGTCGATCTGGTCCTGCTCGATTTGCAGATGCCCGGCGTGGATGGGTTCGATGTGCTCAGCTATCTCCAGCAGCATCGCCGGGGGCTGCCGGTCATTTTGCTCAGTGGAATGCCCCTGGACCAGATTCAGCAGAAGATTCACGGCCTGCCGATGCGCGAGCTGCCCCCGCTGTTCCTCAAGCCCGTTGATCTGGAGCAGTTGCTTCAGGTGCTGGAGCTGCAATTGAGCGGGCAGTTGCCCGACCTGGACGCGCCGGCCGACACACAGGACAGCCTCACCTGAGGTTCATTGCGCCAGCTCCCGACAGCGCGCCAGGACCGCATCGAACATTCGCCGCGTCAGTCGGCCGGTGAACGTGTTCTGCTGTGAGACGTGATACGACCCGAGCAGTGACAGACCCTCACGGAGCCTGAGCACCGAGCCGTGCGAGAATGCGGGCTTGCCTGAGATCCGAATGCCCTGACGAGCCACAAGCGCAAGTGCGGCATCCCACGCGAATCGGCCAAGCGCCAGAATCACGCGCTTGTGTTTCAGAAGCTCCCACTCGCGGTCCAGATACGGTGCGCAGTTGGCGGCTTCAAGTCGCGTGGGTTTGTTATCCGGCGGAGCGCAGCGCACCGCAGCGCTGATGTAGCAGTCGGAAAGCTTCAGGCCATCCTCGCGTGATACGCTGGTCGGCTGATTGGCGTAGCCGGCGCGGTGCAACGCCGCGAACAGAAAGTCTCCGCTGCGATCGCCGGTGAACATTCGGCCGGTGCGATTGGCCCCGTGCGCCGCCGGCGCCAGCCCGATGATCCACAGCCGTCCGTTGACATCTCCGAAGCCCGGCACCGGCCGGCCCCAGTAGCTCCAGCCCGCGTACGCCCGCCGCCTGCCGGCGGCCACTTGCGCGCAATACCCCCGCAGCCTGTCGCATCGCTCACAGGCGATGATCTGTCGATTGAGCAACTCGATGGACCGCACCCAAGGACCCACTATGGTTGCTGTTCTGCGCGGTTCAACCGGCCCGATTCGATCCGGGACAACCCTCAGCAAGCGCCGAGCCGCAGAACCTGAACATCCAGGCAGCACGACTCCGTTGCCGCGAAGTCAGCGGTTTATGCCACTTCCCGGTTTGCTAATCACACCCCAGGGCGGCCCGAAGCAGTTGCGTGACCCGTGGCGAGCCGATCTCGCGCTTGCCGAAACCGGGCAGCGCCCCCGCCAGCGACGCCTCCTCCTGCGCATCGCGGTAGTTGCTCACCAGCATCATCTTCAGACCCGGATACCGTGTCCGAAGCCGTCGGATCAACTCCACGCCCTGGTCCGACTCGAAGCCGTATTCGAGCTGGCGATTGATCAGCAGAAGGTCCACTCCCTGAGCCAGCAGCTTCTCCAGTTCCGCCTGATCGTCTACTGCCACCACTTGCACATCAGGGGCGTTTTTGACTGCCTTCATCACCGCCAGGCGCAGGTACGCCGCGTCCGGCGCGCAGTGCCCCACCAGCCCGACCGTCCGCCGCGTCGTTGTGGTATCACCGTGCGCCGACTGCCCGGTGGATGGCTGTGACTCCTGATTGTTCGGGTAATTCATTGCTGCCAGATGACTCCCCTGGGCTGTCCGTTCGTTCGCGCTGGCCGAATCCACTGTTTTGGGCAACAGCCGCTGGATCAACCGGCGTCGTCGTTGGCCTGTGTCTCGGCCGCACCCGGTGCGGAGGTGCGAGGCTTCTCCGATCGCCGGAAGATCGCCAGCACGCGGTCGATGTGGACCACGAACAAGCGGTTGTCGTGTTCAAGCTCGACGGGGATGGCCTCGCGCGGGTCGAACAGCACCTTGTCGTATGTGCGAATCGTGTGGTCGTCGTCGTTTTCGATCGCCTTGCTGATGGCGATGACTCGTCCGGTGATCACGGGGATCTCGTGCGAATCCGGAAGCACGATCCCGCCCTTGGTTTCCCTTTTGTTGTCATCCTTGCGGATCACCACCCGCTTGCCAATCGGCTCGATGATGTCGTAATCCACTCGTTGTGTTGGTCGTGTGGCCATAGTGCTTCATTCTACGCTGTTCAACGCGCGGTGTGCAGAGGCTGAAGCCGACTGGTTCGGATGTGGAGAATTCAAGAGGTTGGGCAGGTCAGGCAAAGCTGCCAGCCCGTGCGGGAGCTGGGGCTGGATTACATCCATTGATATCACACCACATCCGTGACATGCACAAACGCGTAGCCGCGGGAAAGGCCCTGGCGACTGTCAGTCGATGGCCCGCAGGCGGTCGCTGACGTTCAGCAGCGCCCGTCCATCGTGATACGCCGCCTTCCAGATTTGGGCTTTGACGGGCTTGATCACTGTGCCGTCGGCGGCGACGGATTCGTACACGCCGCCGTGCTCGTGGTCGATCATGTGCTCGTGGATGAATCGCCACTGCTTGAGGAATGCGTCGAAGTAGGCGCCGGTCTGCTGGCCGTGGAGCTCGTGCATGAGCAGCAGGGCATTGAGCCCTTCGAACTGCACCCACCAGTCTTTGGCCAGGTCGTCGGCCTGGCCGAGCATCGGGCCTTCGCGGTAGAACCCGCCGTGCGTGCGGTCCCACCCGACCGCCAGCGCATGATCGACCAGCCTCTTGGCCACTTGCCGCGTTTTGCCGGAATCAGCTCTCTCTCCCAGCGCGTGCTCGGCCTCCAGCAGCAGAAACGCCGTTTCCACATCATGGCCGTATGAGTCCCGATCCGATGTTGGTCTCCAGTCTTCGGTGAAATACAGGTGCAAGGCGCCCTGCTCGACGCAGATGCGATCTCGCACGATCGCGATCAGCTCTTGCAGCCGCGCGCCAAGCACCGGATCCTTCCATACCTGATAGAGCTGCGTGAACGCCTCCAGCAGGTGGATGTGCGTGTTCATCGACTTGTGGCCGACGGGAAAGCCTGCCACGGGAACCTGTCGCGGCAGGCTGGCATCGGCATCTTCCTGGCGAACGATCTGGCCGGAGCGCGTCAGCCATTCGTGATATCCCCGGTGGGTCGGGTCGTGAGCATGCTCGTCGATCCAGCGGAACGCGCGCCGGGCCAGTTCCAGCGCGTCCGGATCGCCTGTGGCGCGATGCGCCGCCGCCATCGCGTACAGGCAGAATGCGTTTCCATAAAGATGTTTGCCATCGGTGTACTTCGCTGAAATGCGCCCGTCGTCGCTCAGACCCCAGAAGAATCCGCCGTGCTGCTGGTCCCACAAAACGTCGCGCAGGTACGCCACGCCGTGCCGCGCGATCGGGAGAAACCGATCTCGCACTTCTGGCCGGCGAATCGCCACCTCGGATGCGATCCATGTCATCCGGGCCTGGAAGACGGAGAACTTGCCGTCCTGGGTATCGGAGACGGGTTTCCAATCGCGAGCGAAATTGGCGTGGAACCCGCCGTGCTGCGTATCGACACAGCGAGGGAACCACACGTCCAGCACGTGCAGTCGAAGGACCTGCTCCGTCCGCGTCGCCAGATCAAGGTAGTCCTGCTTCATGGACGGCCGCGCCGCGGTCGGCGGCGATGCCTCCTGTCCCTGACACCACCGCGCGACGGAAAGCGCCGCCGCTATCACGGCCACCGTCTGGATCAACTTGCCCATCGATAGTCTCTAGAATTCGACCACCTGCCCATCAGCGATTGTGATCTTTTCGGTGGCGCCGGCGATTTCCAGGACATAGCTGCCCATCGGCAACGCCACATCCTGTTCGCCGTAGCCAGAGTGCAGCTCCGTCTTGCCGTCGGCGTCGAGGACGCGAAAGCGGGTTTCGCTGGTGGCGTGCACGCGCAGGACGCCGCAGCGCGGAATCGTGTCATGACCCGACTTGACCTCGATCGGCACTCGCTTGTTGTTCACCGCGGCTTCGTAGCGGCCCGGCATCAGGTCGAATCCTGCCTCGCCGTATCCGCTGTTCACCGGCTTGTCGTTCTCGCCCTCGCCGCCGCTCCTGAAGACGGCGACTCGCGCGTTGGAGTTGTTCGTGTTGGGCGGATAGCTGAACTGCACGCGTCCCAGCCGACCCTTCATCTTCGGATTGACCACCAGCATGTACGGCAGATTGCTCGCCAGCACGACTTCCTGCCTGGTCGCAAGCTTCCCGCCGATGGTTGCGACGCGTACTTCTTTAACCAGCCCGATCTTCGGCAGGTAGTGTCGCTCGATCGTTTCCTTGCCGCGCGTGGCGGGCACACCAGGGCTACCCTCGGTGACTTCCTGCGAGCTGAAGATCACGTACCCATTGGCCGGCCCGTCGGGACCCTGAACCGCCACCGGGCCGAAAAGCTGGAGCTTGAGTTCCCCGCCCTCCTGGCCGGGCGCGGTCCACTCCGTGCCATTCTCCAGCTTCGGCGGCAGCGGCTGGAGCATCTGCGGCGGGTTCAGGTCCTGCGGCTGCTGGTTGTCCGGACTGTTTCTTCGCACGACATACACGCCTTTCTCGTCTGCCCGTACCCACACCTGCGCAACCTCCTGGTCGTTGACCTTCAGCGTGTAGCTCGTGCCGGCGGCGTCGGTCTTGCCAACGGTCGTGACCAGCTTTCCGCGCGCCACGCCTTCGCCATCGAACTGCATCCCAGGCACTTGAGCCTTGGTTCCCTTGCCCACGCGCATCATCATGTCGTAGGTCATCGTCGTTCCTTCGACCAGCGGCGTCAGATCCATCGGTTTGTCGGCCTTTCCCTGCTCGCTGGGCGCCGCCACGCTGAACTCCACCGATTGCCACTTCTTTCCGTCCAGCAGCGTGTCAAGACGATACTTGCCTTGCGCCGCCGGCCGCTCGAGCACCAGCCTCAGCCAGCCGCTGCGCTGGCCCTTCAGATCCAGCTCGTTTTCCGCCACAACCTGCTGCCCCGCATCCAGCGCGATCCACCGGGACGTAAGTGTCCTGGCCTTGGCGTCGGGCTTGAGCTGGAAGACGACATGCAGATGTCTGGAAGGCGGCAGCGTCGTCGTGGGGTAGACTGCGCTTCCGTCGGCGGCGATCTCCAGACACGGCGTGAGCAGTTCCTCAGTCCCGCTTTTTGCCAGGGCGGGCATCGGCAACCCCATCGACAACAGCGACGAGAACAGTGCGGCAATAAAGACAGGCGAGCTTGGGCGCATGAACTGGCTCCTTTCCCGAGCGAGGTGTTGTGGCTGCCGACAGACCGTGAAAGTCCGTCTGCGAAACAGAACTGCACTGGAAATGCGGCGACCTGCGGGGCCATTATATCCGAGCAGAGCCGCGGCGGCGCCTTCGCCGGCACATGAAGATGCCCGCCGCCATCGCTCCCGCCGCCGCCATGCTCGGCTCGGGCGTAACCGCAATCCGAGACAGTGTCGCACCTTCGATGTTCATCAGGTTCCAGTAAAACGTCTTCTCCTGCCCGTCGTTGGCGCTGGCGTAGACCAGCATGAGGTTGAACCCCCCGGCGGTGGTTTCGCTGACGCTGTAGCCGAACGTTCCCCCCGCCGCCGTCAGCTCATCCTTCACCGCCTGGATTCCCTGCGTCGTGCCCTCGACCTTCAGCAGCACGTACACGTCGAGCTGCGCCGGATCCAGACCGGTGAATCGCACGTAGCCGATGTTGCTCGTCGGATGAATCACCAGCGGTGCATAGACTCCCGGGCTTGGTTGAGGAATCAGCAGCGGCGTGGATTGCCCGAAGCGATCCGCCTCGGCGGGAAGATACACCGGCTGTGCGGCAGTGAGCCGCGCCGGGCCGCCGACGCGCGCGATGAACACGCCGCTGCTGCCACCGCTGAACTTGGCCCGAAAGGCAAGCTGTCCGTAATCGTTGAACCCCACCTGCCGCCCATCCTGCCCGCCCGATGCGCCGGCGAAAGTGAAACCGCTCAGTGTCCGCACATCTCCGGGTGCAACGGTGAATGCGTCCCCGGTTCGCAATACTTTCACCACCTGCCCGTAAGGATCCACCGCGTACAGCGCGTCTCGATTGCTGCTGACAACTCCGCTGCCTGTCAATTGCGTGAAGAATGCGACCTGACCTGCGGCGTTCACGATCGGCTCGCCGAAAAATCCGAAGTTCACCCCGCTGGAGGTCCCGGGCGCCGCCTGTCCGGTCATGGCGCGCAGTTGTAGATCCCCGGGCTGACCAGACCAGATTCCCTGATCCGCGCCCAGATGTCCGCGGAACGCAACGTGACCCCCGCCGCCGATCCGCGCATCGCCAAAACCTGTGAAGTTGGCGTTGGTGCCCGGCGCGGGCGGCGCCGTTACTCCGCTGCGCGCCACCAGCGTCAGCGTCCCGCCCTGCGCCACCCAGATACCGGTGTTGCCGCTGGGGCCCGTGAACCCCACAATCGCGATCTGTCCGGCGTCGTTCATCACCGGGTCGCGGAAGTCAATGAATGTGCTGCCCGGATCCATCCCCGGCGCCGTATCGCCACTGCGAACCAGCAGAGAAGCCGCGTTGGGCGATCCGCCCCAGACTCCGCGCGAGTTGTCGCTCAAGCGCGCCCAGTACGCGACCTGGCCCGTGGCGTTGACCGTTGGCACCCCGATCGCCTGGTAGCTGGCCGTGCCCGCCCCGGGCGCCGTCGCGCCGGTGCGCGCTACCAGGATCAAGTTATCTGGCGTGCCCGCCCACAATCCGCCGGCGTAGCTGTTGGTGCTTCCCGTGAATGCCACTTTCCCGGCGCGGCTCATGAATGGCTGCGCTACCGTGTTGTAGGTCGCACCGTCGGGTGTCGTATCTCCCTTTCGCGCGATCTTCGTGACCGTCGTGCTCGTGCCCGCGCTGCTCGCCAACGCCAGGTTCAGCTCGTCTCCCGTGATCGTGCTTCGCAGCGGCACGTGGAACGCCACCCACGCGCCGGCCCCCTCCGCCTGCACCGGCAACGTCACGTGAGGATTTCCATAAGTGGCACTGGGACTGCTGACCGGCGCCGCCGCCCCCTCGCGAAAAACAAGCGAGAAGCCGGCGCCTGGCCGACCCGACCACATCCCCGTATCGTTCAGATTGTCCGGCACCCCAGAACCCGTCAACGCCGCCATGAATGCCAGTTGACCGGCGTTGTTCAGAATCGGAGACGACTGGAGCTGGAAATCCTGCTGGGGGCTGGTGTCGGTCTGAAGAAGCGACAGGTCCGGATCGAAGAAGCTGTAGAACTGCGCCGTCGTCTGTGGCGCCGCAGCACCGCTGGTGAAGATCGTCGAATAACTGGCGCCCAGGGTCTGCGCGCACAACTCCGCATCTGCAACCAGCACTGCGGCCCACAATGCCACAGCAGTGGCGACGCGATGCAACTTCATTTCCTCTCCCGACTCCTGATCCACTTGTTCCTGCTGGCGCAATCACCAAAGCCCCCCGCTGCATAAATGAGGGCTGGGTTTCGTCCGTCCGCCGCAGCCGGGGCGCGCTCCGCCACACCGCACGTCCTTCTTCTTGCGTCCCCGAATCTATCTATAAATAATACCCCAACCACCACCCCGGATCGCAGCGAAAAATCTCCGCACCGTTGCGGGCGCTGGTTCGTCCGGACCACAAACTCTCCATTTCGATAACCTGCAACCGTCGGACTTTGTTCCATCCCCGGCTACGACCAAATATTAAGATCGATTAGTCTCGCTTAGCCCCCGCTGCCCATCTACGCCCGATCCGGCTTGCCCCTGGCCCCCGCCGGACTTACCCTTGCATGACATGTTCGACAAGACCTTCGCCAAGTGGTGGCTGACGCGGGTCATTCCCTACGCCGACGTGCCCCCGGAAAAGCTCTCCGCCGAACGCGAGGCCCTCCGCAAGCAGCACGAGTACAACCGCAACTACGACGAATTCCTGAAGCAGGCTGTCCTGCCCGCCGTCGAGACGCTGGTCAAACTCCTCTCGGCCAACCGCATTGTTCACCGCGTCTCAAGCTGGGGAAACCAGCTCTCCATACGCGTGCATTTGTCCTGGCGATGGGGAGAGCTGGTCATCATGCAAAGCCACGAGGATGCCGTCACCTTCGAACATCACATCATCACCGAAGGCGAAAAACGTGGCGACGATTCGGCCGAGGATCATTCCCACCAGTACGACCTGCGCGACCCCCTGCCTCCTTCCGTCGCCGAACAGGAACTTCAGTTCTTCCTCACGCGACTGGCCCAGGACCTGGTTGAACCCGAGCCCGAGCCGGAAATCCCCCCGGGCGAAGAACCGCCGAAGGACTGAGGCCGGTCGCTTGATTGATCGGCGACCTGTGCGATAAGGATGGCGCGCATCAATGGGAAAGCCCGTATGAGAAGCAACTCATGCTACGGCCCACACATCCCCACCCTGCTCTGGACGATGAATACCGAGCTGCTCCCCGAAGGCAATCACGACGAGTACGGCAACTGCCGCGCGGTGGATGTGGCGGGGCGTGCCATGCCGTTTCAGAAGATTGAAACGATCGACCAGCCGGGCAGCGAGGCTGCTGGCGCCGGGCAGCTCGAGATGTTCGACCGCAAGACCACCCGCCGCGACGGCTTCAGCAACCGCCTGATCCTGGGCAAGGATCCCCAATCCCGGTATTGTGGGATTGGGATCCCCGACAACAAGCTGGTCATGGTCTGACTGCTGAAGGAGCTCAAGGGCACAATCGACCTCATCTACATCGACCCGCCGTTCGACGCAGGAGCAGAATGAGCGACGCTGATTCGACCTCGATCTCGACCAAACACTACTTCGTCGATGAAGCGGGTGATGCGACTCTCTTCGATGCCCGGGGACGCGTCATCGCCGGCACTGCCGGATGTTCAAGCCACTTCATGCTCGGCGTACTGTCGGTCGCTGATCCCATTGGCTTGAACGACCGCTTCGGCTCGCTGCACAAACAGGTTCTTGCCGACCCGTTCTACGAGGGAGTTCCGTCGCTCAGGCCCGAGCAGCGCAAGACTGCTGTGCTCTTCCATGCCAAGGACGATATTCCGGAAATACGCGAGCGGGTTTTTCGACTGCTGGCCGCCGAGGACATCCGGTTCTTCGGTGTCGTCCGCGACAAGCGCGGCGTCGCTGTCGATGTCCGGAACAGGAACAGGCAGAGCGTGGCATATCGATACCATCCGAACCGGCTTTACGACGAGATGGTGCGTCGACTCTTCAAGAACCTCCTGCACAGGGACGGCTGCTATCAGGTCTGTTTCTCCCGGCGGGGCAGCAAGGACCGCACCGGGGCCCTCAAAACCGCGCTGGAGCAGGCCCGCGAGAATTTCCGACGCCAGTGGAACATCACGACCGCCGCACCCATCGAGGTCTCGGCGTTGCCGTCGAAGGACAGCTACTGCCTTCAGGCAACAGACTACCTGCTGTGGGCGCTCCAGCGTCTTTACACGAAAGCGGAAGATCGGTATCTGAAGTTCCTGTGGTCGAAGGTCGGAGTGATTCAGGACGTGGACGACCGGCGCAGCAACCGCTACGGCGTCTACTACTCCAGCGAGAACCCGCTGACGGCGGAGAAGATACAAAAACAGCCAGGGATATAGGATCGCCGCCGAAGCGGCGATCACACGGCTTGGAGCCGAGTTTCATCCACTGGCTTGTTCTTCATCATACGATGGAAGTTCAAAAAGTGATAGGGCGCAAAGCGTGAAACCCGCATCGAACCACGAGACGACCTACGGCTGGCCCAAGCACAACCACCCCGAGGCGGTTCCGACGTCTTCGCGCGAGCACGGCTTGGTTCCGTCCAAACCTACGCGTTCTAAAGCCCGGAACTGCGCGCGACTTGGAAGGTGCCTCTGTTGCGATGCGAAAGATATTGGGTGACGGCGGCATGCAGTTGCTCTAACCGGTGCAAAACGGCAACCTGTTCCGAAGCACTTGTACCGCCAAAGAATCTGACCGATCCGGCGCTTGCTGAACAGCAACTGAAGCGTCGGATCAAGACAATCAAGGCTTATAAGCGAGGCGCGATCGTCTGCAACGCGCGACATCAACCATGATCACCAGATCGCTCGGCAAAACCGGTTGGACCGTCTCAGCCATCGGATTCGGCGCCTGGGGCATTGGCGGGCAATGGGGCCCGGTGGATCGACAAACCGCCCTGGACACCATTCGCGCCGCCTACGATGCCGGCGTCAACTTCTTCGATACCGCCGACGCCTACGGCGAGCCGCCGGGGCTGTCCGAACAGCTCATCGCCGCCGCGCTCAAAGGCGTTCGCGACAAGGTCATCATCGCCACCAAGGTGGGCAACTACGGCCGCCGGCAGCAGCATCCGTTGCCTTTCACCTCGCCGCTGCACGTGACGCTCTGCTGCGATGCCAGCCTGTATCGCCTGGGCACCGACTATATCGATCTGTATCAGTGTCACCTGGGCAGCGCGCCCGATTACACCGTCTTCATCGAAGCATTCGAGGACCTGATGCGCAGCGGGAAAATCCGCGCCTACGGCATCTCCTCCAACTCCCTGACCGCCGTCGAACTGTTCAACCGCAATGGCCGATGTGCCACCGTGCAGCTTGAATACAGCATCCTCAACCGCGCCGCAGAAAAAGACCTGCTTCCGTACTGCCAGCAGCACGACATCGGCGTGATCGTCCGCGGGCCGCTGGCCAAGGGTGTCCTGGCTGGCAAATTCACCCCCGATACCCGCTTCACCGATTCGGTGCGCGAAAAGTGGAACGCCGGCGAACAACGCGAACGCTTCCTTCAGCAGCTCCAGGTTGTCGAGAAACTACGCTTCCTGGAACGACCCGGACGAAACCTGGCGCAGGCGGCGCTTCAGTTCGTCATCGCGCACCCGGCGGTCAGCCTGGCCATCCCCGGCGCCAAATCCCCCGAGCAGGCCAGGCTCAACGCCGCCGCCGGCCAGCGAACCCTGGACCCCTCCGAACTGGAAAAAATCCGCGCCGTCTCGGCGTGAGGCCGCCCGCGCACGTCCAGGCAGACTTTGCTTGTCTCATGGCGCTGATGCTGCCGCCGCTCGCCGCGCAAAAAAAAGAATGCCTTCGCCCAATGAGCGACGGCATTCGGTTGCTCCGTAGAGCATTGCCTGCGAACTCTTCTTCTTGTTACGAAAAGCCGCAGGACCGGGTTGGTTAGACCTGTTCATGATAATATTCACTTCCCGCTTCATGCAAGCACTTTTTAAGGGAGGAACATGGCAAAGACCCTGGGATTGGATCTGGGACCTAACTCCATTGGCTGGGCCTTGATCGAAGACAACGCCGATGGAACCGGACGACTGATCGACTGTGGCGTGCGTGTCTTTCCTGAAGGGGTGGATGCCTTTGACACCGGAAAGGAAAACAGCCGCAGCGAACAACGCCGGATGGCTCGAATGATGCGTCGGCAGATCCGGCGACGGGCGCGCAGGCGGAGGATCGTCGAAGCGGCGCTGGTCGAAGCCAGGTTGCTGCCCGCCGACGACGTCGAACGCCGGCAGATACTGGCACTGGACCCCTATCCACTGCGCGCCCGGGCCGTCGCCGAAAGGCTCCAGCCGTTCGAGATCGGACGGGTCATCTATCACCTCAACCAGCGCCGCGGTTTCCTTTCGCTCAAGAAAGTCTCCAAGGCCAAAATCGAGAAGGAACTGAAGTCGATCGAGAAGAAACGCGCCGCGGATCGCGAGTCCGCCGTGGCCGCCGACGGCGAAGGCGCGATCAAAAAGGAAGACGAATCCAAGATGCTCGCGCAGATCGAGCTGCTGGCCAGGCGCATCGGCGATCGCACCCTCGGCCAGGCACTGTACGAGCAGCAGACGTCCGCCGCCCGCACCACCAACGGTTCGCCGATTCCGCTGCGCATCCGCAACCAGCACACGCGGCGGTTAATGATCGAGGATGAATTCCTGCGCATTTGGGAACACCAGAAGCAGTACCACCCGAACCTGCTGACCGACGCGGCCTGCTTTGGCACCGTCGGCCGCCAAGATGCCCAGCGCACGCGCGAGCCGATCCCGCGCGATCACTCCAAAACGCCCCTGGAGCAATTCGGCCTGCACGGACTGATCTTCTTCCAACGTCCCATCTACTGGCCGCGAGAGATGATCGGCATGTGCGAGCTTGAGAAAGGCCATCGTCGCTGCCCGAAAGCCGACCGGCATGCCCAGCGGTTCCGTATCCTTCAGGAAATCAACAATCTTCGATACACGCCCCCCGGCGTCTTCGACGAGAAACGACTCGACGATCAGCAGCGCGCCGCCCTCCTCGATGCGCTCGGAAAGAAGGAAAAGATCGAGTTCGATGCGATCCGCAAGCTGCTGGAGCTGCCCGATGGCACAAAATTCAACCTGGAGCGAGGCGAGCGCAGCAGCATCAAAGGCCACATCACGGACGCCCGCCTCGCCAGGGAATGGAAGGACTGGCACAAGCTGGATGAGCAAACCAGGGATCGGATCGTGCGAGTGCTCATCGATGCACAGCGAGACTCGGCAACCGCGCGGGAGAAGCTGCTGGCGGAGTTCCGCCTCTCTGAACAGGTTTCCGACGCACTGCTCTCCGTTGATCTGCCCGACGGGTATGTGAGCCTGTCCTTGAAGGCGATTGATAAACTCCTGCCACACCTGGAGCGCGGCCTGATCCTGATGGGCAAGACCCATGCCGACGAATCGGCGATGCGCGCGGCCGGGTATTTGCGCCGCGATGAACTACAGCGCCGCCTGTTCGACAAGCTCCCGTCACTGCAAATGATCCGCACCGGGCCGCTGGCCGACCTGCCCAACCCCGTCGTCAGCGCCGCCATGCACGAGCTGCGACGCGTCGTCAATGCGATTGTGCGCGAATACGGCCGGCCCGACGCCGTCCACATCGAGATGGCCCGCTCCCTGAAGATGAGCAGCGAAAAACGCAGGGAGTATAACAAGGCGATCCACGAGCGAGCGGAAGAACGCGAGCGCATCGCCGGCATCCTGCGCCAGAACAAAATCGTCCCGACACGTGACGCGATACTCAAGTATCGGCTGTGGCAGGAGCAGCAGGAAAAGTGCATCTACACCGGACGACCCATCAGCTTTGAGCAGCTCTACAACGGGGAAACAGACATCGATCACATCCTGCCCTATTCGCTCACGCTGGACGACAGCCAGATGAACAAGGTTGTCTGTTTCCGCGATGCCAACCGCGAAAAGAACCAGCGATCGCCGTACGAATGGCTGGCGGG
Source organism: Fontivita pretiosa (assembly GCF_050410795.1). Taxonomy (GTDB): domain Bacteria; phylum Planctomycetota; class Phycisphaerae; order Tepidisphaerales; family Tepidisphaeraceae; genus Fontivita; species Fontivita pretiosa. Next base: position 690,367 of record NZ_CP191258.1, read on the forward strand.
GCGCGATCCGCAGCGGTTGCGCCAGATCCAGCAGTGGGCTGAATGCCTGCCCTTTGCCAAGCGCCGAAAGCTCGCGCAGCAGGAAATCAGGAGCGAAGATTTCCTCGAGCGCCAGCTCAATGACACCGGTTACATCGCCCGCCTGGCGGTGACGTATCTGGAAATGCTCGTCCAGAACAAGCACGACGTGCAGGGACGCAAAGGCACGTACACGGCCGACCTTCGCCATCACTGGGGGCTGGATAACCTGCTTGAGTCGCTGCCCGACAGCCCGGCCTGGCAGGAGAAATCCAACCTCTCCCCCGGTGAGAAGAACCGCGCCGACCATCGGCATCATGCGCTGGATGCGATCGTCATCGCCCTGACCAACCGCAAGACGCTGGCCGCCATGCACCAGGGCAAGGAAACCGTCAACCACACCGACAAACAAACCGGCGAGGTCGTCGAGTACCAGCGTTTCACAAAGGACATCCCGCCGCCGTGGGGCATGGACCGCGAAGAATTCCGACAGATGGTGCTCGACAAGCTGCGCGCGGTGAATGTCTCCCACCGCGTCCGCCGTGGGCTGCGCGGGGCGCTGCACGAAGACTCATTCTACGGCCCCGTCTACTCGCCCAAAGGTGGCCAGCGAGTCGAAGGCCAGTTCGTCAAGCGCAAGCCGGTCGAGTCACTGACCATGAACGAGATCCAGTTCATCCGTGACAAGGCGATTCGCGAGCTGGTCATCGGGCAACTGGCCGCCCATGGCATCAAGCCCGGTCGCGGCGCCGAGAAGGTGCCGCCCAAAAAGATGCAACAGGCCATGGCGGGATTGAAAATGCCATCGGGCGTGCCCATCCGTCGCGTACGCATCGTCAAAAAGGACGACACCATCCGCCCGCTGCGCGAGGGGCGACCGGATGAGGCTTGGGTCAAGCCCGGCTCAACACATCACCTCTGCATCTTCGAGTGGGACGAGCCGGACAAGAAAGGCAAACCCAAACGCGTCCGCGACGCCGTGTTCGTCTCCATGCTCGAGGCCAAACGCCGAGCCAGGTCCGGCGAACCGATTATCCAGCGGACTCACCCCAACCGCCCCGACGCGCGGTTCGTCATGTCTCTGACCAAGGGTGAACTGGTCTTGGCGAAGTGGAAAGGGTACGAGCACCCTTTGCAGCTTGTGATGAGCACGAGCGTCTCCACTGAAAAAAAGGCGACCTTCTATCTCGCTACCGATGCTCGAAAATCGGATCAGCGATTGAAGTTCAACACTGGGCTTTCACTGCTCAATGCCCGCAAAGTCACTGTCGATCCTCTGGGCCGGATCCGCTGGGCCAATGACTGAGTTCCGATGATCAAGCGCACCATCGACATCTCCAGCGGCCCGACGTATCTGTCGGTCGAGAACGACCAGCTTGTCCTCTTGCGCCAGCGCCAGGAGATCGGACGCGTGCCCTGCGAAGATGTCGGCGTGCTGATGGTCGATCACGTCGCCACCACGTTCACGCACGCGGTCTTCCTTCGCCTGATCGAACGCGGCGCTGTTGTCGTCTTCTGCGGCGCCAATCATCTGCCGGCGGGCATGCTTCTGCCCATGCAGAACAACGAGCTGACCGCCCGGCGGATGCGCCTGCAGGCGGCGGCGCCGCTGCCCCTGCGAAAACGCCTCTGGAAGCAGATCGTCCGCCAAAAGGTGCGTCTCCAGGCCGGCAATCTCGCGGCTGACCATCCCGCCCGCCGCAGGTTGCTCGCCATGGCCGACGAAGTGAAAAGCGGCGACCGCTCGAACATCGAGGGACAGGCGGCGCGGTTCTACTGGCCAGCGCTGATGGGAGAGCACTTCAGACGCGACCCCGACGGGCTGCCCCCCAACAACCTGCTGAATTACGGCTACATGGTCATGCGCGCCGCCGTCGCACGGGCGCTGGTCGCCGCCGGCTTGCATCCGGCCTTCTCGCTCCAGCACGTGCACCGCAACAACGCTTTCGCCCTGGCGGACGATATGGTTGAGGTCCTGCGCCCGATGGTTGATCGCGCCGTGCTGGAGCTGATGCGCCAGCAGGCCAGCGGGTTTGTCGATCGGGAATCCAAGCAGAAGCTGCTGGGGCTTTTGGGCCAGCCAGTCGCCGTCGCCCAGCAGCGGGGACCGCTGATGGTCCAGCTTCATCGCGTCGCGACTTCGCTGTTGCGATGCTACGAGGGACAGGCCCGGCGCCTGCAACTTCCGGAATATCCGCTACCGGCTTCCCAACCGGAACCCACGCCGGGCGAAGCCGACATCGCTGGCTGAAATCGAGATTGGCGTCTACGGGTGTGGATTGAACAATCATCCGGGTGGGGCTCAGTGGCTACCGGATCATGTGGCTGTTCGTCCTGTTCGATCTGCCTGTGGATACCAAGGCCGCGCGCCGTGCCTATGCGCAGTTTCGCAAGTTTCTTTTGAAGGATGGGTTCCTTCAGTTGCAATACTCGGTCTACGCGCGGGTGTGCGCCAGCGAGGCGCACCTGGAGGTTCACACCCGCCGCGTTGAGGCGCGCGTTCCCGACGATGGCGAAGTGAGGTTGCTGTGCATCACCGACAAGCAGTTTGCCCGCCAGCGGATTTACTGGGGAAAAGCGCGGAAGCTGCCGCCGAAAACGCCTCAGCAACTCGAGTTTTTCTAGCCTCCTTTCCGCACAACCGGCGGATTGACCGGCATTTCAGGACGGGAAGAGTCTAACCAACCCGGCCCTGCCAGCAATCCGCAACCAGCTCGATGAGCTTGGCCGTCGTCCTGCCGAGTCTAACCAACCCGGCCCTGCCAGCAATCCGCAACCATGGCGGGTTGATGATCCGCCAGCGTGCCGAGTCTAACCAACCCGGCCCTGCCAGCAATCCGCAACGAGCAACAGCGGTCAATTCGCGTGCAACAGGAGTCTAACCAACCCGGCCCTGCCAGCAATCCGCAACCCACGCCCGGCCAAAGCCTCACCTGCCCAGTGAGTCTAACCAACCCGGCCCTGCCAGCAATCCGCAACCGATCGCGTCGGCTCATGCGATGTGACGCTGAGTCTAACCAACCCGGCCCTGCCAGCAATCCGCAACCATGAAATCAGGGCCGCAGTCATGAATCCAGAGTCTAACCAACCCGGCCCTGCCAGCAATCCGCAACAACGGCTCGGATTCGTCTGTCGCCGTCCGGGAGTCTAACCAACCCGGCCCTGCCAGCAATCCGCAACGTATGAGTTTGACCTGTTGCTCAACATCTCGAGTCTAACCAACCCGGCCCTGCCAGCAATCCGCAACGGCGCGCGGGCGCAGGAAACGATCGATCTGGAGTCTAACCAACCCGGCCCTGCCAGCAATCCGCAACCCACGCCCGGCCAAAGCCTCACCTGCCCAGTGAGTCTAACCAACCCGGCCCTGCCAGCAATCCGCAACCGATCGCGTCGGCTCATGCGATGTGACGCTGAGTCTAACCAACCCGGCCCTGCCAGCAATCCGCAACCATGAAATCAGGGCCGCAGTCATGAATCCAGAGTCTAACCAACCCGGCCCTGCCAGCAATCCGCAACAACGGCTCGGATTCGTCTGTCGCCGTCCGGGAGTCTAACCAACCCGGCCCTGCCAGCAATCCGCAACGTATGAGTTTGACCTGTTGCTCAACATCTCGAGTCTAACCAACCCGGCCCTGCCAGCAATCCGCAACGGCGCGCGGGCGCAGGAAACGATCGATCTGGAGTCTAACCAACCCGGCCCTGCCAGCAATCCGCAACCGTGGCCAGCGCGCTGCGACCCAGGCCCAAGAGTCTAACCAACCCGGCCCTGCCAGCAATCCGCAACAACGTCGGCGGCATGGTCACCGCGGCGGGCGAGTCTAACCAACCCGGCCCTGCCAGCAATCCGCAACGGCACGAAGGCGCTGGCCTACGACGGCCAGAGTCTAACCAACCCGGCCCTGCCAGCAATCCGCAACAAGCGCGCCGAGATCGACATGGGCGCCTCAGAGTCTAACCAACCCGGCCCTGCCAGCAATCCGCAACATCGAGCTCAGCGCCTCGGCGCTGCCGGAGGAGTCTAACCAACCCGGCCCTGCCAGCAATCCGCAACCGATCATCCACACCAAAGTGCAGCAGGCGAGAGTCTAACCAACCCGGCCCTGCCAGCAATCCGCAACCATGCGCCATCTGCTGTCCTGCGGGGAGGCGAGTCTAACCAACCCGGCCCTGCCAGCAATCCGCAACGAGCTTCCCCTTTTCAATGCGAGTATTCATGAGTCTAACCAACCCGGCCCTGCCAGCAATCCGCAACTGGGCTTGGGTGGCATGATTTTTACGTTGCGAGTCTAACCAACCCGGCCCTGCCAGCAATCCGCAACAAATCCGGCAAAAGTTTCCATTCGTGTGGTGAGTCTAACCAACCCGGCCCTGCCAGCAATCCGCAACATGTCCTGAATCAACGTTTGCGGCGTGGCGGAGTCTAACCAACCCGGCCCTGCCAGCAATCCGCAACCCCGCGGCGCCGCTGGAGTTGTCGCATTGCGAGTCTAACCAACCCGGCCCTGCCAGCAATCCGCAACTACTGGCTGGTGCCGCTGACCAGCTCGACAGAGTCTAACCAACCCGGCCCTGCCAGCAATCCGCAACTCACGGGCAAGAACGTCGGATCGTATCCGGGAGTCTAACCAACCCGGCCCTGCCAGCAATCCGCAACTCAAGGTCAATAACACGTCTGCGGCGAGCAGAGTCTAACCAACCCGGCCCTGCCAGCAATCCGCAACCCGGCTACATCGACACCGAAGTGTCGGCGAGAGTCTAACCAACCCGGCCCTGCCAGCAATCCGCAACGTCTGCGCCCTTGTCAAGGAGAAGCGGTGCGAGTCTAACCAACCCGGCCCTGCCAGCAATCCGCAACTTGCATTGCCGACAGAAACGCAACCCCCGGAGTCTAACCAACCCGGCCCTGCCAGCAATCCGCAACGGATGCGATCTACTGCATTGAGCCAAGCGGGAGTCTAACCAACCCGGCCCTGCCAGCAATCCGCAACCGCAGTGTCGGCCAGTCAACGTTGACCGGGAGTCTAACCAACCCGGCCCTGCCAGCAATCCGCAACACACCAGCTTCAAGGTCGGTCGCGGTTACGGAGTCTAACCAACCCGGCCCTGCCAGCAATCCGCAACACGACCGGATCGATCAGGCAGGCCAGCGAGGAGTCTAACCAACCCGGCCCTGCCAGCAATCCGCAACCAGCAGTCCCGTCCATGCAATGACCTTGGGAGTCTAACCAACCCGGCCCTGCCAGCAATCCGCAACCCGACGCTGATGGGGCGCAGACCAACGCATGAGTCTAACCAACCCGGCCCTGCCAGCAATCCGCAACACACAACGCCGTTCTCGACCAGCTCTCCCAGAGTCTAACCAACCCGGCCCTGCCAGCAATCCGCAACTCGGGCGACCTCCAGCAACCGGGCAGCCGCGAGTCTAACCAACCCGGCCCTGCCAGCAATCCGCAACGACCGGCTCCTGCGTGAGCGACGCCTGCCAGAGTCTAACCAACCCGGCCCTGCCAGCAATCCGCAACTGCTCGCGCACTGCCGGTTGTCGGTCAGCGGAGTCTAACCAACCCGGCCCTGCCAGCAATCCGCAACTCTACGCGACCCAGGTCGTCAGCGGCTTCGGAGTCTAACCAACCCGGCCCTGCCAGCAATCCGCAACTCGTCCATTCCATCTCCTTTACCATGCGGCGAGTCTAACCAACCCGGCCCTGCCAGCAATCCGCAACGAGTCTCGCCAGTTCAAACAGGGCCTTTTGAGTCTAACCAACCCGGCCCTGCCAGCAATCCGCAACGCTCGGTGGTGATGATGATGCCGGAATGGGAGTCTAACCAACCCGGCCCTGCCAGCAATCCGCAACCTGATGAATCGCCACGTCCTCAACGCCCCCGAGTCTAACCAACCCGGCCCTGCCAGCAATCCGCAACATGATCGGCGTGGGGGCCGATGTCACGATGGAGTCTAACCAACCCGGCCCTGCCAGCAATCCGCAACAGCCCGCGCGGACTGGCGCAGCGATGGCCGGAGTCTAACCAACCCGGCCCTGCCAGCAATCCGCAACGCTCGGACAGCATGCCGCTGACGCGCGGCAGAGTCTAACCAACCCGGCCCTGCCAGCAATCCGCAACTCGTGCTTGAGGTATTCGTGCGTGATCTCGGAGTCTAACCAACCCGGCCCTGCCAGCAATCCGCAACGCTCGCCCGATAAATGAAATGAGGGTAGCGAGTCTAACCAACCCGGCCCTGCCAGCAATCCGCAACCGATCCTTTTGTGTTGCGTTTGTCGGGCATGAGTCTAACCAACCCGGCCCTGCCAGCAATCCGCAACTCATCGGCCCCGACGTCAGCGCTAACCCAAGAGTCTAACCAACCCGGCCCTGCCAGCAATCCGCAACTGGATGCCATTTTCACGCTCGGAATTCTCGAGTCTAACCAACCCGGCCCTGCCAGCAATCCGCAACACCTCAAGACGAATCGTCCCGCTCGTTGTGAGTCTAACCAACCCGGCCCTGCCAGCAATCCGCAACAGGTCCTCAATCCTTTCCGCGCCGCTCGGCGAGTCTAACCAACCCGGCCCTGCCAGCAATCCGCAACCGTATGACGTGTCGGGCACGTCGGCGACAGAGTCTAACCAACCCGGCCCTGCCAGCAATCCGCAACTCACCAAGCCATCTGCTCAAGCACCCTGTCGAGTCTAACCAACCCGGCCCTGCCAGCAATCCGCAACCCTTCACGCCCGCGACGACGGCAGCGGCAAGAGTCTAACCAACCCGGCCCTGCCAGCAATCCGCAACCGTCGCTGAGCGTGGGATCGGGGTGGACTGGAGTCTAACCAACCCGGCCCTGCCAGCAATCCGCAACACATCGTCGAACAGCGCCCGCTGGTTGGCGAGTCTAACCAACCCGGCCCTGCCAGCAATCCGCAACGCTGCTGGCGCCCTTTGGCATCGTCCACCGAGTCTAACCAACCCGGCCCTGCCAGCAATCCGCAACCCGCTTCGGGCACAGCCCAGCCAGCCCCGGGAGTCTAACCAACCCGGCCCTGCCAGCAATCCGCAACCGGAAGTTACGAATGTGTGATCCGGAGCGAGAGTCTAACCAACCCGGCCCTGCCAGCAATCCGCAACCCACCTTGATCGGGTTGCCCGTGTCCGTGCGAGTCTAACCAACCCGGCCCTGCCAGCAATCCGCAACTGGCTCGTCTGCGTAGCACGAACACAACTCGAGTCTAACCAACCCGGCCCTGCCAGCAATCCGCAACCCACGGCGGACCTTTCCGCCGCGGCGGCGCGAGTCTAACCAACCCGGCCCTGCCAGCAATCCGCAACCCTGTCGTACAATACCATCATGACCAATCGAGTCTAACCAACCCGGCCCTGCCAGCAATCCGCAACCCGGCGGCCCCCAGATGTACAGGGGCTGGCGAGTCTAACCAACCCGGCCCTGCCAGCAATCCGCAACCCGATCTCCGTCCATCCGCTCGGCGGCGTGGAGTCTAACCAACCCGGCCCTGCCAGCAATCCGCAACTGATTGAATGGCTGTGTGTGATCGTTGCGTGAGTCTAACCAACCCGGCCCTGCCAGCAATCCGCAACGACGACGAGCCGCTCAGTATCAGCCGTCCGGAGTCTAACCAACCCGGCCCTGCCAGCAATCCGCAACACCACCTCGATTTCATCCACGTCATCCGCGAGTCTAACCAACCCGGCCCTGCCAGCAATCCGCAACCAGCGTGGCCATCACGTCCTCGAAGGTGACGAGTCTAACCAACCCGGCCCTGCCAGCAATCCGCAACCTCACATCAAAGACCTGCGTGCGTGGAAGGAGTCTAACCAACCCGGCCCTGCCAGCAATCCGCAACCCCCAGCTACCAATGTGGTAGCGGCCGTTGGAGTCTAACCAACCCGGCCCTGCCAGCAATCCGCAACAAATCCCCCGCCGACGCTGCACCTGCGGCAGAGTCTAACCAACCCGGCCCTGCCAGCAATCCGCAACTGCGGATCAACGAGCCGCTTTACGACCCACGAGTCTAACCAACCCGGCCCTGCCAGCAATCCGCAGCAGCAGGGTCTCGGGCCGGTTCGTCTCGCGCGCGGCAACGAGGGCACCGAAGCTGCCCGCGGAGTCGCAGCCCGGCAGTTGGCGTCGATTCGCCGCAGCGTGCACACTGGCCAGCCGCTGGCGAGTGATGGTTTTCTGAGTAAGCTTGAGCGGATCTTCCGTCGGCGGCTGCGTCGCCTGCCACCCGGCTGGCCAAAGAGTGCCGAAAGCGAAAGGGAAACAGTGACTGTCCCCAGCTTGAACCCCACCCTTCACAGCTTCGCCTACTGCCTCGATTTCCTGCGCGATCAGGTCGCCGACGTTTCGGCGGCGGACATGGTGGCACATCCGAAGGGAATCGTGAATCATCCTGCGTGGATCATCGGGCATCTGACGTACGTGTTCGAGATGCTCGGCGGCGCGATCGGGCTGCCCCCGTGGTTGCCGCAGGAGTGGGCAGGGCGTTATGGCCCCGGCAGCGTGCCCGTCACCGATTCTGCCGCGTATCCGACGAAAGAAAACTTCCTGGCCATCCTGCACGACGCACAGTCGCGCCTCACGCGCGCGGTCGAAGCGCTACCTGAGGCTCGGATGGATGAGCCTTTCCCGGATGAATCATATCGTGATGTCTTCCCGACGATCCGGCACGCCCTGACGCAGGTGCTCGTCGGGCATACGGCATACCATATCGGCCAGATCACGGTATGGCGCAGCGCCATGGGTCTGCCGGGGCTGGGAAGATCATTTGAATGAGGCCGGAGCATGCGTGTCTGGGCGTCTTGCCCGAGTAATGTACGTGGCCTCGGCCGGGATGCCCGTGGCATTGCGGATCAGTGTGCCCCGCGGATGACTTCCACCGGATCGTACCTGGCCGCGCGGCGCGCGGGGTACACCGCCGCCAGAAGCACGATCGCCATCGCCCCGAAAAACGCCGTGACATACTGGCTGAGATGCTCACTCATCAAAAGCCCGTAGGCTTTGATCAGGCCTTCCATCTGGATCGGCACCCGCCGCAGCCCCTCGACGGCGATCTTGCCGAAGATCAGCCCCAGGATCGAGCCGATCAGCCCGATCACCATCCCCTGAAGCAGGTAAATCTGCGTGATATCCGCCCGGGAGAAACCGAAGCTCTTGAGGATCGCGATGTCGTTGACGCGCTCCAGCACCGCCATGATCAGGATGTTCAGCACCCCGAACGCCGCCACCACCAGCAGCGCGCCGGTGATGAAGTAGGTGATGATCGTCTGGATGCGGAAGATCTTCAGGAAGTTTTCGTTGGCCTCCTGCCAGCTTTCGGTCTTGTAGCCGCTGATCTGCTCGATTTGTGCCGCGATTTCCCGGGCGCGGGTGTAATCGCTGGTGCGGACCACGATCTCGTTGACGATGTTTTTCTTATTTCAGCAGGGTCTGGGCGCTGGTGAGCTGCATGTAGCCGCGGGAATAGTCCACCGGCGTCACGCCGGTGCTGAGCTTTCAGGAAATGAGACGGGAAATGGGACCTACAAGCTCAGCACAGGCGCGGGGAATCCAAGACCTGCCTGCGGCGGATGGCGGCAAGGAGCGCCGGCGGGCTGATTGTCGGTATGGCGATGCTGTTGTCGAAGTGAATCAGGAAGTGACCGCCCTGCCGTCGGGCATCGGCCTGATCGACATCATCGCGGCGGATCCGCGGATTCGAGATTTCGCGTCTGTAGTTACGGCGGGCTTGCGTCGGCGGTAGTCGGGCTTTGCACCAGGACGCGCTGCCCGCCGGCCAGACGCTGATGCCCGGCGACGATCACCTTCGCGTTCGGATCATCCAGACCTGCTCGCAGCGCCACGTAGTCGTGTTCCTGTGGGCCCAGCTCAACGACGTGCTCGACGGCTTGGCTGTCCGGGCCGACGGTGAAGACACGATCCACGCCCGCGAAGGAGATCACCGCCCGCCGGGGCACGAAGATGACGTTCGCATCCTGGCCGGTGATGACGGTTCCCCGCGCGAACGCCCCGGGGCGCAGCAGCCGCTGCGGGTTGGGGACGTTGGCCTCGATCTCGAAGGAGCGACTGCTGACGTTGATGGCGGGATTGATCCGCGCGACCTGGCCCTGAAAGGTTTGCGGGTAGCTTTCCACACGAACGTGCACGGGTTGCCCGAGCTTCAGCTCCGCCAGGAAGCGTTCGGGCACCGCCGCGCGAAAACGGATCGGGTCATCGGCGACCAAGTCGAACATCGCCTCGCCCTCGCGCACGTAGGCGCCGATGGCCGCGCGACGCTGTGCGACCGCCCAGGGGACGACCAGGCCGGGCTGTGTTGAAGCAGTGGAAGAAGGAGTACTGTTGGAGTGATGTGCCGGCGCCGTCGGCGCGCGGACCATCGTATCCGCCAGTCGCTGCTGCGCCGCCGCCAACTCGCTCTGCCGCGAGCGCGCCAGCGCCAATTGCGATCGCGCTTCCAGCTCGGCCACAGCGTGATCGCGCTGCGCCACCTCGTAGGCGGTCTCCAGATCCGCGTAGTCCTGCTCACTGATCAGCGGCGGCTTGGCCTGGAAAAGCACGCGGGCGCGTTCGAGCCTGGCGCGGGCGTTGGCGGCCTGGAACTTGGCCCGCTCGACGGTGGCGACCGTGGCGACATCGAACTCGCTGTCGGGAAGTTCCGAGAGTCCGAGTTTGGCCAGCGCCTCTTTCAGCTCCATCTGTTTCTGCTCGACGGCCAGCTCGTAGTCGGTGGGATCGATCTGGGCCAGCGGCTGCGCGGGCGCGACGCGGTCACCGACATCAACGAATATGTCGCGGACGCGTCCGGGGACCTTGGCGCCAAGGGTAACATGCTCGTCGCCCCAGAGCGTACCGACGACCTCGACGATGCGTTCCAGCGGCCCGACACGCACCGGCGCAACCTGCACGGCGATCGGATCACTCTGCGCCGCGGAGGGTTGCTGTGCCCGCGCCTGCCCGCGACCCTCGCGATCGCCGCAGCCGCTCAGCGCCGGCGACAGGGTGATCAAGAGTAACAGGACGATGTTGGTTGGTGATTTCATGAAGCTCGGGCGTTGACCGTACCGTCGCTGTCTCTACAATCCAATACTGACGGGTCGGTTTTGGCGTTGATGGTAAACGGGAGGATTCTTCCCGGCAAGGCCAACGGTGAATTGCGTTGCCAGTATCACAGAGCGTCCCGCGCGTATCGGATCGAACGGGATTGCAGGAGACTTGGGTAGCTGCGTTTCCTGACCGCATTGACATCTGGCACGACCGGGAGGTCATGCCACAAGGAGCCTGCCCGCGCGACCGGGACGGTCGTGACGCAAGCGCGGCATCGAGTTCCAGCCCATGCAACGGCCGGATGAGGCAAAACGAGCGGCGATCATGGACGCGGCGGCGGAGCTGTTCGCGACGCGGCCGTTCCACGAGGTCCGCCTGGACGATATCGCCGAAGCAGCGCGCGTCGGCAAGGGCACCCTCTACATCTATTTCAAGAGCAAGGATGATCTGTACGGCTCGCTGATTCTCGAGGGCTTCAACCGTCTGGTCGAACGCCTCAAGACGCGATGCGACAGCGCCGGCACGCAGGAAAGCGCCTGGGAGACGCTGTCGTTGATCGTTCGCGAGCTGGTCATCTGGGCCAAGCGCTCGCCGTATTTCTTTCAGCTCATCCGGCCCGGGCAGCAGACCCCGTTTCCCGAACTCTACGAGAAGAAGCGCCGCGAGCTGGTGAAGCTGATCGAGGCGACGATCGTGCGGGGCGTGCGCGCCGGGGAGCTCAACGATCCGCGTCCGGACCTGACGGCACAGTTCATCCCTGCCTGTGTTCGCGGCACGCTGCGCTTCATCACCGGCGATGTGGGAGCCGAAACGCTGACGAATCACATTCTGCGCGTCATCGGCACGGGGATTCTCAGCAGGAGGACGCCGCCGGCATGAACAGCGCGATGCAGACAAGCTGCCGGGCGACGATCATCGCGATAGCACTGTCGCTGTCGGTGCTGGCGGTTGCGGGATGCCGTGTCGATCAGCAGAGGGAAGTTGCAACGTATCGGAAGATCCTTGATCTGGCGCCAACAACCGGGCAATCACCGGCCACTGCATTGAGTCTGCGCGACGCTTTGCTGCTGGCCAACCGCAACAACGAGAACCTGTCGATCGCGGGCGAGTCGTACCTGCGGGCGCTGATTGCGCGCAAGCGCACCGTCGCCAACTTCGTGCCGACCGTCGATCTGGTCGGGAGCTACTCCCGGCGAGATCCGGTCTCGAGCGATTCGAGCAGTGGCGGCGGCTCGCCGCAGAACAGCACGTTTGATCTGTCCGCGGAGCTGGATTGGAACCTGTTCGATGGCTTGCGTGACATCAACCGCTACTGGCGCGACACGTTTCTGATCGAGCAGCAGCGCCACAGCCTGCTGGCGTTTCAGGAATCGCTGCTGCTGGACGTGGCGAGAATCTACTACCAGGTGATGAGGTCGGAAGCATCGGTCAGGGTTCTGGAGAACTCGCTTCAGCTTCAGGAGGAGCGGCTGCGGGATGCGCGCGGGCGGCTGGAGGCGGGCGTGGCGCCGCCTCTGGATGTGGCTCAGACCGAAGCTCAGGTTTCGCAGACGCGCACGATGCTGATCAATGCCCGGCGGGATGTGCAGCGTGCGCGAGATCTGCTGGTGCTGCTGAGCGGCGCGGAGGTATCGTCGGCGGCGCTGTCGGATGGGTTTGAGCTGCCCGCATCGCGCCCGTTGCTGGATGGCTGGCTTCAGACCGCGCGGGCCAATCGCCACGATCTGCTGGCCGCCAGCGCGGCCATCGACGCTGCGCGGCGAGAGGTCGAAGTCGCCTTCGGACAGTACTATCCGTCGGTGTCGCTGAATCTGGGCGCGTTTCTATATCGCGAGTCAGTGCCCACGGAGCGCGACTGGGATGCGTTGCTGACGGCGAACCTGCCGATCTTCTCCGCCGGTCGCATCCACGCCGACGTGCGCCAAGCCTGGAGCTTTTATCGCGAAGCCCTGCTGGTTGGCGCCCGTCTGGAGCGCGAGGTGACGCAGCAGGTTCAGCAGGCGTATCACGACCTGACATCCAGCGATGCGCGGCTGGCGGAGCTGCGGGTTCGGTTGGCGGCGGCGGAAATGGCGTTCCAGCAGGCTGAAGGCTCGTATCGCGTCGGACGCGCAACCAACCTGGATCGCGTCGCAGCTCAGGACGCGTTGCTGGATGCACAGCTCCAAATCGCCAGCGAGGCATTTGACCGAAAGGTGAATTATCTGTTTCTGCTCCAGGCATCGGGCGTATTGCGCGAGCAGATTGAAGCAGGATTTGTGACTGCGACGACACAGCCGGCGGCAAGGTAGACTATCACGAGCCGACAGCGTTGGCTGCCGGTCCGTTCAACGATTGAGATGCGGAAGTTCATCAACACCTTCATCGATCGCCCGGTCTTCGCCAGCATGGTGATTCTGTCGCTGGTGGTGGTTGGTGCCGCGGCACTGACAGGTCTGGGGATCGATCGCCTGCCTTCGGTGGACCTGCCGACGGTTTCGATTCGCACGAGCCTGCCCGGCGCCTCGCCGGAAGAAGTCGAGACCGAGCTGATCGAACCGATCGAAGAGGCGGTGAACACGGTGGCGGGGATCGATGAGCTGCGAGCGATTGCAGGCAACGGCAGCGCGGTGGTGATCGTGACCTTCGACCTGAAACGCGACATCGACGTGGCCGCCCAGGACGTGCGCGACAAGGTCTCGACGGTAATCCGCGATCTGCCCGACGACGCCGATCCTCCGACGGTAAGCAAGTTCGATAACGACTCGCGTCCCGTGATGACGCTGGCGTTGTCGGGGGACCGGACGCTGCGCGAGCTGACGGAGATCGCCGACAAGCTTGTCAAGGAACAGCTCGAGCGATCCAGGGGCGTGGGAGAAGTGGAGCTGGTGGGCGAGGCCGAGCGGACGATCAACATCGACGTGGATGCGGATCGTCTGGCGGCATACGGGCTGCCGATCACGGCGATCCGCGACGCGGTGGCCCGGCAGAACGCGGAAGTCCCCGGCGGCAATGTCACCGGCCCGCAGCGCGAACAGACGCTGCGAACACTCGGACGGCTGAGCAGCGCCCGTGAGTTTGCTGAGATGGTGATCAGCTATGTCAATGGCGCGCCTGTTCGCCTGCGCGATGTTGCAAGGGTTGAAGACGGCATCGCCGAGCGACGGTCCATCTCGCGTCTGAACGGCAGGCCCACGGTTACGCTCAACGTTCGCCGGCAAAGCGGCGCCAACACCATCGAAGTGATCGAATCGGTCAAGGCCAACGCCGAGCGAGTCCGCGCCCAGCTCCCTGCGGGCATCGAGCTTCAGGTGATCCAGGACCAGTCGCGATACATTTACACAGCACTGCACGAGATCAACGTGCACCTGGTGATGGGGTCGATCCTGGCGTGCCTGGTGGTGTTCGCGTTCACGCGTTCCTGGCGGAGCACGATCATCGCAGGCGTGGCAATTCCGGCATCGGTGATCAGCACGTTCGCGATGATGTGGGCGCTGGATTTCACGCTGAACAGCGTGACGATGCTGGCGCTGGTGCTGATGGTGGGCATCGTCATCGACGACGCCATCGTCGTGCTGGAGAACATTTTCCGCTTCGTCGAGGAAAAGAAGATGACCCCGATCGAGGCGGCGCGAAAGGGCACGGGGGAGATCGCGCTGGCGGTGCTGGCCACGACGCTGTCGCTGGCGGTGATCTTCGTGCCCGTCTCGTTCATGAGCTCGATCAGCGGGCGGTTTCTCTACCAGTTCGGAATCACCGCCGCCGTCGCGGTCATGGTCAGCCTCCTGGTCAGCTTTGTGCTCACGCCAACGCTCTCGGCGCGGGTGCTGGGGCGCGAAGCCGAAAAGGCCGCCAAATCCCACCACGGCGCCGGCAGCCGCGGCGGGTTCTATCGCTGGCTGGACCTGGCCTACACCGCCATGCTCCGCGCCGTGATGAAATACCGCTTCGTGACCGCGATCTTTGCGGTTCTGGTGATGGCGTCCAGTGTTCCGCTGTTCCATCACGTGCAGCAGGGATACCTGCCGCAGGGACAGGACGAGGCCGAGTTCCGCCTGGACCTGGAAGGCCCGCAGGGCATGAGCCTGAACGCGATCGATCAGGTGGTGCGGTCGGTGGAGCAGGATCTGGCGAAGATCCCGCAGATCCGGACGGTGCTGGCCACAGCCGGAGGTGGATTCATCGGGGGAGTCAACAGCGCCGAGTTCTACATCGGCATCGCGCCGCATCACGAGCGCTACTGGACGTTTTCGCGGTTGATCAAGGGGCTGCTTCGTGGCGATCCGGGCGAGGCCTTCCGCGACAACTACACCCAGACCGACGTGATGAACAGGATCCGCCGCGAGCTGGGTCCCAAATACGCCGCACGCGGGATCTCCGTGCGCGTGCGAAACTACCCGAGCTTCAACATCGGCGGGGGAAACTTTGATATCGACTTTTCGATCTCCGGGCCCGATCTTCAGAAACTGGCCGAATACTCACAGGAGCTGGCGCGTCGTGCTGAGAGACTCGGGGGGATCATCAACATCGACACGACGCTGGAGCTGGACAAGCCGGAGCTGCGCGTGGCGATCGACCGCGAGCGCGCTGCCGACCTGGGCATCTCCAGCCGCGACATCGGCACGGCGCTGCGGTTGATGATTGGCGGCGATCAGGAAATCAGCCGCTTCCGCGATCCGCAGTCGAACGAGAACTATGACGTTCGCCTGCGACTGGCCGAGCGGTATCGCGATGATCCGGCCCACATTCCCAACATCCTGCTGGCCGGCGAGGGCGGAAAGCTCGTGGAGTTGAGCAACATCGCGTCGGTGCAGCGGGCGGTCACCGCGGCAAGGATCGACCGCATCGACCGCGGACGGGATTCGCGCCTGCGCGCCACCGTCGCGCCGGGCTACGCGCTGGCCGACCGCACCGCGGCACTGCTGGCTGAGGCACAGGCGATGGGCATGGAACCCGGCTACGTCGTCTCCGTCCGCGGGCAGGGACGCGAATTCCAGCGAACCTACCGCGAGTTCGTCTTCGCCTTCGTGCTCTCGGTCGTGTTCATGTACATGATCCTGGCCAGCCAGTACGAGCACCTGGTGCATCCGATCACGATCCTGCTGTCGTTGCCGCTGGCGGTGCCCTTTGCGCTGCTGTCGCTGTGGCTGGCGGGCGAACAGCTCAACCTCTACTCGGCATTGGGGATTCTGGTGCTGTTCGGAGTGGTCAAGAAGAACTCGATCCTTCAGATCGACCACATGAACCAGCTCCGCGCCGCCGGATACAGCCGCTACGACGCGGTGATCCAGGGGTGTCGCGACCGGCTTCGTCCGATTCTGATGACCACGCTGTGCCTGGTGGCGGGCATGCTGCCGCTGTGGATGGGCACCGGCCCGGGCGCCGAGGAACGCCGCGCCGTGGCGGTCGTGGTCATCGGCGGGCAGAGCCTGTCGCTGCTGCTGACGCTGCTGGTGACCCCCGTTGCCTACACACTGCTGGACGATCTGGGGCTGGTGATTCTGCGACGTCGCCTGCGACGTCACGGGCGACCATTCGAGCATCCGGCCGACGTTGCAGCCCGTCCGACGGAAACTTCGGCAGCGGTGCTGTCGAAGTAACCCAGGAATGTGCGGTTCGTTTGCACGACCAGTCTCGCCGCGGCGCCCCGACCAACTCGCGCCGCATTTTCCCGGCAACCTGCATGGGTTCACTGATCAGCAGTGATGTAGACTGACCAGCCTCGCCGAATGCATCCCCCGCATGCGCTTTCGGCGACGCATAACTCCACTTAGAATCACCCGAGATGAAGCAGGGATCTCGTTTGGCCATCCTCCCGGTTTGCGCGCTCGTTGTCATACTCAGCACTGGCTGCAACGTTTCTGGCCCAAAGCACCCCTCGAGACAGACATTCGATGTCACCAGTTTCGGTGCCGTGGCGGACGGCAGAACGCTAAGCACCGGCGCGTTTCGCCGGGCGATCGAGGCGTGCGCGAGCGAGGGCGGCGGAACTGTGCGTGTGCCAGCGGGATGGTACCTCACCGGGCCGATCGACCTGGTCAGTAACATGACGCTGCACCTGGACGAGGGCGCGGTGATCATGTTCAGCGATGATCCCGAGGAGTATCCGCCGGTCGAAACACGATGGGAAGGGATCATGCGCCAGGCTCGCCGGCCACTTTTGTGGGCCAACGGATGCACGAACGTGGCGATCACGGGATCGGGGATCATCGATGGTCAGGGCGCGCGGTGGTGGGAATCGATCCAGCGGATGCGACGCCAGCGGCAGAGTAGCCCCGCCACGCCGCCGCCAACACCGGATGACGCGCTGCGGCGTCGCCCGCCGCTTGCGCAGTTCCGCGACTGCCGGCGCGTGCGGATCGAGGGGGTGACGTTCCAGAACTCTCCGTTCTGGACGCTGCACCTGCTGTTCAGCGACGACATCGTGGTGCGCAATTGCAGGTTCCTGGCGCCGGAGGATGCGCCCAACACCGATGCGATGGATATCGACTCCTGCCGTCGGGTGCTGGTTGAAGACTGCCATGCCGACGTCGGGGATGACGCCTTCACGCTCAAGAGCGGCCGCGACGAGGATGGCCGGCGCGTCGCCCGCCCCACCGAGCGCGTTACCATCCGCGGATGCACGGTGAAGCGCGCCCATGGCGGAGTGGTGATCGGCTCGGAGATGTCCGGCGACGTACGGAACATCCGCTTTGAGAACTGCGATTTTGAGGGGACCGACACTGGGGTGCGGATCAAGACGATGCGTGGCCGCGGCGGCGTGGTCGAGAACGTCCGCGTGAACAACATCCGGATGAAGGACGTGATCAACAGCTTCCACATTACGATGCGCTATCGGTTCACCGAGCCGGAGCCTGTCTCGCAGCGCACGCCGAGGGTCCGTGACATCCGCATCCGCAACATCATCGCGCGCGACTCGCGGCGCGCCGGAGTGATTGATGGCCTGGAGGAGCGGCCGATCGAGGATGTTGCGTTTGAGAACCTGGACATCACCGCCGCCGAGCCGTTGACGATCTCGGACGCCCGCTCGATCCGCCTGCGACGTGTGCGGATCGCCGCCGATGCGCTGCCGGCCTTGAAGACGTGGCGAGTGGGCGATGTGAAGCTACAAAGCTGGTGTGAATCGCTGCGAGCGGCGGGGACGCAGCCGGCGGCGTCTGGCGGCGGCGCAGCGCAGCACTGAACAGGCCGGAAAAGACTCCCGACCCCTTTTCTGTAAGATTCGCTGATAAAACAGGTTATGGGCGGGATTTTTCTTATATAACCAGCGCCGCTGCTGTTACAATGCCTGCATGTCGCACCGCAGGAGCCGCACCGCTGCCATCGAACCGCTGGAGCACCGCCGTCTGCTTGCTGTCACCCCCGTCGGCTCTCAGCCGCTGGGAGCGCTGAGTGGCAAGATCATCTACACCGTCGGCGGGCACGGGTACACCGCCGCCAATAGCACCAACGGGCTGTGGTCCACGCAGCGGCCATTCCTCAACTCCATGGTCGAGGATTTCGGCAATCAGGATCAGTTCACGCAGTTCGTGTACTACGCCTGGAATGCCGGCGCGACAATCGTGCCCTTGCGTCCGGTGGGGTATCAGCCCAATGAGGTGGTGCTGGACAACACCTCGCCGGGCGTGACGTTCAGCGGGGGCTGGGCCGAGGGCGGCGCCACCGGCCCGGGGACGACGGTCACCTTCTTCAGCCTCTCCGGCCCGAACGTGGCGTCGCGCTATCGCTTCGCCAACGCCTCGCCAACCGAAACCGCCGTCGCGCGATACACGCCGAACCTGCCGCAGGCCGGGTTCTATCCCGTCTACGCATGGACCCCCGATGGCGGCAACCGCCTGACCGATCAGACCTACCGCATCGTGCACACCGGCGGGGCAACCGAAGTCAAGGTGAACCACCAGCGCGTCGGCCGGGGATGGGTCTATCTGGGCACCTATTACTTCAACGCCGGCAGCGGCGGGTATGTCGAGATCAGCAACAAGACCTCCGGCTCGGGCAGCGTCGCCGTGGCCGATGCCATCCGTTTTGGCAACGGCATGGGCGATATCGACCGCGGCGGCGGGGTCTCCGGGCACACTCGCGAGGACGAGGCGGCGCTGTACTGGATCCAGAAGCAGGCCGAGAACACGTATGTTTCCGTCAATCAAAGCCCCTTCGCCCCGGTGGATCCGAGCGTTTACCGAGGCAGCAATTCCACCGATGCCAATGCCAATGTCGGCGCCCCGCCGCGGTGGGCCGCCTACATGAACCGCGCCGAGTCCGGTCCGGCAACCGATCGGCTGTTTCTCAGCTTCCACTCCAACGCAGGCGGCGGACGCGGAACCGTCGGGCTGTACAACGGCAACAATGACCCGGCCACCAGAACCCCCCACCAGTACGAATGGGCGCTATACGTGGCCAGGGAAGTCAACAACGACCTGGTGGCGCTCAGCCCGCAACTGGAGTTTGCCTGGTTCAATCGCAGCAGCGACGCCAGCCTCACCTTTGACGCCAGCATCGAGTATGGCGAGATCAACAACACGATCATCAACGACGAGTTCGATGCCACCATCGTGGAGGTGGCTTTTCACGATGATGCAACCGATGCGGCACTGCTGCGAGATCCGAAGGTGCGGATGTGGGTAGGTCGCGCCGCCGTGCAGGCTGCGGTCAGGTATTTCAATCAGTTCGCGGGAACCACGCTGAACTTCGCGCCCGATGCTCCGGACAATGTTCGCGCCATCACCGCCTCGGATGGCAGCGGCGACGTGACCGTCCGCTGGACACCTCCCGTCGCCTCCGGACCAACCGGAGACCCGGCCACGGGGTATCTGATCCAGGTTTCCGAGGATGGCTATGGATTTGACGGCGGGGTCGTCGTGGCCGGCGGATCTACCACCAGCTACACAATCCCCGGCGGCCTGCTGGGCAGCGGCGCGCACTACTTCCGCGTGCTGGCGACCAATGCTGGCGGCGCCTCGCCGCCGTCGGCCGTCGTGGGCGCCATGCGCAACCCCTTCGGCAGAGCGTCGATCCTCGTGGTCAATGGTTTCGATCGTCTGGATCGCACGCTCAATCCCACACAGACCGCCGCCGTCAGCGCGGGAGGCTCGCCGGTCACCTTCGAGCGCGTCCGCCCACGCTTCAGCAACAGCTTCGATTACGTGGTGCAGGCCGGGCAGGCCATCGAGTCTTACGACCTGCCGCTGGGGTTCGACTCCTGCGATAACCAGGCGATCATCAGCGGGGAAGTGAGCCTGGGTGATTACGCGGCGGTGGTGTGGCTCAGCGGCGAGGAATCAACCGCCAACGACACCTTCAACGCGACTGAGCAATCCGCCGTCGCCGCCTACGTGAGCAACGGCGGGCGCCTGTTCGTCAGCGGCGCCGAGATCGGATGGGATCTGGTCGCCCAGAGCGGCGGAACCTCGTTCTACACCAACACTCTCAAAGCCTCGTATCTGGGCGATGATGCCGGTACCTACAGCGCCAGCGGCGTGGCCGGCTCCATCTTCCAGGGTATCTCCCTCAGCTTCGACAGCCGGGCGTTTTTGTACGATGTGGAGTTTCCCGATCGGCTTGGCGTGGCGGGCGGATCGACGCTGGCCCTGCGCTATGTGGGCGGCACGGCAGACGGAGCAGCCATTCAGTGGTCCGGCGCCGGCACGGCCAGAGTGGTCAACATGGGTTTCCCCTTCGAGACGATCACCACCGCCGCCAACCGCGACGCCGTCATGCACGCCGTGCTCGACTTTTTCAATCTCACGATCGCGATCCCGGCGCCGGCCACGCCGGACCTGCTGGCATCCAGCGACACAGGCCTGAGCTTCAGTGACGACCTGACTCGCCTGAACAACGCCACGCCCGGCAGCGTGCTGCAATTCAGCGTCGGCAACACGATTGCGGGACTGACCGTTTCGCTGTTCGCCGACGGCGTGCTGATCGGCTCGGCAGTTGCCAACGGGTCGAGTACCACGATCACCACCAACGGCAGCTTGCCGCTGATCGATGGCGTGCGCGCGATCACGGCGCGTCAGGAACTGGCGGGCAATCCACCTTCGGCTTTCTCCCAACCGCTGGCAGTGACGATCGACACCGCGCCGCCGTCGGCTGTGTCGGCGATGTTTCAATTCCAGACCGACCACGGGCTGCGGTTTGCGTTCGACAGCAGTGTTGGCGTGATGAGCGCATCGGACCTGTCGCTGGTGAATCTGACGACAATGCAGACGATTCCCACGGCCGCCATCGCCATGACCGCCGAGAGCGCCTCGGCGATGCGTTTCACGTTTCCCGGTCTGCCGGCGGGCATCCTGGGCGATGGCAACTACCGCGCCCGCATCGCCGCGGCGGACCTGACGGACCTGGCGGGCAACCCCTTGGCCGCCGACGCCGTGCTCGAGTTTTTCGTGCTTGGCGGCGATGCCAACCGCGACCGCGCGGTCAATCAACTCGATCTGGAGATCCTCACGATGAACTGGCAGCAGTCGCCGGCCACGTTCAGCCAGGGAGATTTCAGCTACGACGGTCGGGTTGATTCGCGGGATCTGCTGATTCTGGCTGGGAACTGGCAGAAGGTCTTGTCGGCGCCCGCCGCCGCATCGGGGCGGCGTGCGCGTCGAGCGCAGGATCTGGAGCTGCGGGCGATCCTGGCACCGGAACTCGGCTGAGCCTGCGGCGATGGCGCGGTTGGGCACTGGGCAGCGCCGGTCGGGTTGCAGTCGGGTTGACCAATTCTGCCGGATTTGTGTTGCATTGCGGATTGGTGAAGGTTATCGTTTACCTGTTGTGAAAGCGTCGCGGGCGCTGCCCGCGTTCATGTCCAACGGCCATTCGCCAGTGGAGTCTGGCGTATTTGGTGGAGGGAGAAATGCGACCCATCTTTCGCACGGCAGCGCTGGCTGCCGCACTGTTTGGCATTTCCCAAGCGGCGTCAGCACAATCGGTTACGTTCGACTTCGAGGACGGCACCGACCAGGGCTTCGGGCACAAGTTCGGCAGCGGCGATGCCTCGGAAACCTTCCCGGTAGTCAGCATCGGCGGGAGCATGCGCATGGCCGTGCTGCGCGACGGCGACTTCCAGGAAGCCGAACGCATCGCCGGCGCGGACGGCTCGCCATTTTATCTGGCGATGAAAGCAGCCGCGGCAGATGAAGCCAACTACTTCATCAGCTACGACTACTACATCGACACCTCCGCCTTCGGATCCGGCGCGGGAACCTTCCTGCAACTGGGAACCTACGTCAACACCGGCAGCGGCTACTACGCCCAGGACTTCCCCGGTGCTGGCAAGGATGTGGAGCTCAGCGGCACCGATCTGGCCAGCGGCGGCGTCTTCTCCGGAACCGTCACCGAGAGCTTCGCCGCCAAAGGCTATGACATGCCCGCCGCGGACACGTTCTTCCGGCTGGGGTTGATCATCAATGGCGACGGCGCGAATCAGGTGGTGCATTTCGACAACATTCGCGTGTTCCCCGAGCCGGCGTCGCTGGCGCTGGTGAGCCTCGCGGTGCTGCCGATACTCCGCCGTCGGCGCAGTCGCAGCGCGTAGCCGTCGCCCCAGTGCTGACGTGCCACAATCCGCCCGGATCGGTCGCACCTGCCCCGGCTTGCGGTAGGGCAATCGCATCCCTACCATCTTGCCGGTGACTATGCGGTTGCCTCGTCTGGTTGCACTGTTGCTGCCGATGGTTTGTCTGCTGCCGGCCGGCGGGGAACTGGTGCGCGCTCAGAGCCTGTTCGACCCCGCGCGTCATATGCGGGTGGCCGAGGTCAAATCCGGCATGAAGGGGTATGGCCTGACCGTCTTCCAGGGCACGCAGATCGAGCGATTCGACGTCGAAGTCATCGAGGTTCTGCACAACTTCAATCCCAAGTATGACGTGATCCTCATCCGCTGCCTGGGCGATCGCCTGAAGCACACCGGTGCGATCGCCGGCATGAGCGGGTCTCCGATCTATCTGATCGACTCCAGCGGTCGTGAGCGGCTGGCCGGGGCGTTCGCCTATGGCTGGTCGCTGATGAAGGATCCGCTGGCCGGAGTGCAGCCGATCGAGTACATGCTGGAGGTTGGCTCGACGCTGCGTCCGGAACCGGCGGCGACACAGCAGTCCGGGCCGTTCCGGGCAGAATCGGGCCAGCCCTCGCGGCAAACCAGCGGCGCGGCGCCGCTGTGCAGGTATGACCCGCTTAACCCGCCGCTGAAACTTGCCGGTTTTGGCGGTGCGGGGCACGGCAACACCG
This sequence comes from Fontivita pretiosa, assembly GCF_050410795.1. Classification (GTDB taxonomy): domain Bacteria; phylum Planctomycetota; class Phycisphaerae; order Tepidisphaerales; family Tepidisphaeraceae; genus Fontivita; species Fontivita pretiosa. The sequence continues at coordinate 713,639 of NZ_CP191258.1, forward strand.
CCGCGTCGGCATTGACCGGCGGGCAGGTCGTCCCACAGCTTCAGCCGCTGGCCACTCCGCTGATGACCGCCGGGCTTTCCCCAAGGCTGATGGAACAGTTCGCGCCGCTGTTTGGGCAGTTTGGGCTGGTGCCGTTGCAGGCTGGCGGCGGGATCAGCGGTGGATCCAACGCCCCGGGCACGCAACCCGCCGCCGAACTCGTCCCCGGCGCGGTTCTGGCCGCCCCGCTGCTCACTGGCGACGTCGAGCTGACAGCCATCGGCACGTGCACCGACGTGATTGGCGAGCGGGTCTTCGGGTTCGGGCATCCGTTCAACAACGAAGGTCCAATCACGCTGCCGATGGGCTCAGGCAAAATCAACGCCGTGATCACCAGCATCGCCCAAAGCTTCAAGTTGGGCGCGATGACGGCGCTTCGGGGAACCCTGATCGCCGATCAGGCGGTCGGTGTTGCCGGGCGACTCGGTAAAAGCCCGGCAACCATCCCGATCGATCTGCGGGTAGTCTACGCCGACGGCACGATGGATGTGTCATACCACTTCGACTGCGCCGCCCACCCGCGTCTGACACCGCTGCTCAGCGGCGTCGCCATCGCCGCAACGCTTGCCGGACGACGCGACCTGCCGCAGTACCACACCGTCGACTACGACCTGCGGCTGGAATTCGCCAACGACCAGGTCGTCGAAGTGAAGAATGTCGCGGTGAACTCGGCGGCGGCGATGATCTTCTTCGGCGTCACCGGGCCTGTCGTCTTCGCCTGCGAAAACCCCTTCGAGAGAGTCATGCTTCGCAAGCTCACCGGAACCATCCGCGTTACGCCCGAAGCACACCAGGCCGACATCCTTTCCGTCATGCTGCCCAAAAAGCGGTACCGTCCGGGTGAAGTGGTCAAGGGGTTCGTGCGATACCGTCCGTTTCGGGCCGGCGAAGCGATTCTCCCGATCGAGTTGCCGCTTCCGCATGATCTGCGTGACGGAACTTACCAGCTCAGCGTAGCCGATCAGCAGACGTACCTGCAGCAGGAGCAGATGACCCGCCCGTTCCGATTCACTGCCGAAAGCATCGACGATGTTTTCGCGGTTCTCAAAGACGTCAGCTCCGTGCGTCAGGATGCTCTGTACGTGCGGCTGCTGCGGCAGGCGGACGGCGTGGCCGTCGGACGCGCCGCCATGCCTCTGCTGCCCGGGTCGCGACGTCAGGTCCTGCTCGATGCCGGACGCAGCAATGTCACCCCCTTCGTCAGCTCCGTCGTGAAGGTGATCCCGACGCAGACGGTGATGAACGGGTCGGCGGATTTCGAGATTACCATCGAGGCTGAACAGAAGGTTGAGGTCGGCGGCCAGCCCAAGGCGTCGCCCGCGAAGCCGGAGAAGCCCGAGTCGCCCGCGCCGGCGGAAAACAGGCCCAGGCAGCCCTCCAAGCCCGCCGCCGAGGCGGGTGAAGACGCGACGCAGTGATCCAGATTCGAGCTACAAGGCGGCCTGGTCGTTCGATGCCCTTGAGTGCACCTGGAGATGTCATGCGATCGGTTGCGACCTTAATCACGGTGTTGACATACCTGCTGCTGGCCGGCCCGGCGTGGGCGGTGAAGACCTCGTATTGGACACATACGACCGAGTCGGACTTCAAGCAGGGCAGTTTCGACCGGGTGGTGGCAACCAACCTGGGGGATTTGAAGCTGTCGCGCGAGGTCAAGTCGCTGCTGGGGCAGGATGCGCGAGTCAGCGCGGTTTACGCGCTGGCCCAGGCGCCGGACGGCACCGTCTACGCCGGCACCGGGCCGGAGGGGATTCTGCTGGCCATTAAAGACGACAAAGTCACCACCATCGCCGACCTGGGCCAATCGGTTCACATCTTCAGCCTGCTGGTCGAGCCGGATGGAGCGCTGTTGATTGGCACTGGTGGAGAAAACGGCCAGGTGCTGCGCCTTGCCAGGCCCGGAAGCAAAAACGAGCCGGCCTGCATCTTCTCCAGCGACGATGTGCAGTACGTCTGGGCCATGGCGCGTGTGTCGGACGGAAGCATCTATCTGGCGACGGGCCCGAACGGGCTGCTGTTTCGAATCAATCCGGATGGCTCGCACAAGGTTCTGTTCGACAGCGATGAAAACAACCTGTTGTGCCTGCTGTGGGACGGGGCTGACACGCTGTACGTGGGGACCGATCCCAACGGGCTGGTGTATCGAGTCAATCGCAGCACGGGGCAGGCGTTTGTGCTGTACGATGCGCCCGAGAGCGAGATCAGCGCGCTGGCGCGTGATGCGGGAGGGAATCTTTACGTTGCAACGGCCCAGTCCATAGCAGCCGAGGCTGCTGAAAGTGAAGGGGTGGCCGAGCAGCGCGGTCGCCCGGAGCGCGAGAGCCGCGCGGCGCCGATTCCCTCGGAGCGTCCGCCTGCGCCCAAGCCGCCGGAAGTGCCCGGCCCGGCGCCGGGCGAGCCTCTGCCCATTCCCAAGGACACCATCAGCAAGCCGATGTCGCTGCTGATCCTGACGGCAGAGGATGCGCCTGCCACCGAATCGCTGGAAACCGGCCCCACTACCGGCGAAGCACCCTTCGGCATGGGCGAAGAAGGACCGGGCGCGAAGGTCGTCACGCCCCCACCACAGCAGGAAGTGCCTGCCAACGGCAACGCGATCTACCGCATCGACTCCGATGGCTTTGTGACCGAGATCTTCCGTCAGCCGGTGGTCGTGTTTTCCATGATCGAGCAAAACGGCACACTGCTGGTCGGCACCGGAAACGACGGCAACATCTATCAGGTCAATCCTGTCGCCGAAGAGACGCTCGTGTTGGCCAGGGTCGATCCCAGGCAGGTCATGTGCCTGCTGCCGGTGAAGGATGGTCGGGTCTTCATGGGGATGGCCAACACCGGCGAGGTGGCGGCGTTGGGCTCCGGGTATGCGGCACGGGGCACCTACACCAGTCCGGTGCTGGATGCGACACAGATCAGCCGCTTCGGCAAGATGCACTTGCGGGGCACGTTGCCTCAGGGAGCGGGGCTGACAATCGCCACGCGTTGCGGCAACGTCGAAGAGTCCAGCGATCCGGGCTGGTCGCCGTGGTCCGAACCGATCACCGCCGCCGAGTTCGTGCAGATCCCCTCGCCACCGGCCCGATTCCTTCAGTATCGCCTGACACTCAGCAGCACCGACGGCGGCCGCGACACACCGGTTGTCGAGGAGGTGAGCGTCGCTTATCAGGTGCCCAATCTGGCGCCGCAGATCAAGTCGGTCAGGGTCGAACCGCCCGGCGGGGCTGAAGCGACACCACATCATCCCGACGAGAGCGAAGATGTTGCGGCCAACAGCAGGCTCACGATCACCTGGGAAGCCACCGACCCAAACGAGGATGTGCTGGAATACCGGCTGTATTTCCGGCAGGGCAACCGCGGCCCATGGATTCTGCTGAAGGACAAGCTCAAGGACCCGACGTACGAATGGGAAACGCGCACGGTGGGCGACGGGCGCTATGAGATCAAGGTCGAGGCGTCGGATGCATCGGCCAATCCTGTCGGACAGGGCCGCAGCTCATCGCGCATCAGCGATCCGGTGATCGTGGACAACACGCCGCCGCTGATCGGCGACGCGAACATCGTGGCCAGCGGCGCCGACGCCAAACTCAGCCTGAAGGTTGTGGACCGCAGCACCACCGTGGCCAGGCTGGAGTACGCCTTGGATGGCTCCAGCGACTGGCAGACGGTGTTGCCTTCGGATAACATCGCTGACGCGCCGGAGGAGCGTTACGAGTTCACGGTGAAGGGTCTTTCGGCCGGGGCGCACCAGATTGCCATTCGCGCCACCGACGCCCGGGGCAATCGCGCCTACGAGGCGTTGAGTGTCACGATCGACCGGCAGCCGTAACTCGCCCGCGGCAGGAGTTGCGTTTTCCCAGAGCCGATTGGAATCTGTTTGACGGGAGGAATCAGACGCGATGCATTATCCACACAAGACCAGCAAGGTGAAACGGGCCCGCAAAATCGGTTTTCGCGTCCGTATGCGAACGAAAAAGGGCCGGCAGATGATCAACCGCAAGCGCCGCGCGGGGCGCAGAGTGCAGGTGGTCTGAAACCGGGGTTGAAGGATGAACCGCGCTTCATCCTTCTGCATTCATTCATCAAAGCAGCCCCGCCACTCGATCCAGCGCCGCCAGCATCGGCTTGATGTATTCACGCCCGAACAGGTTCACATGATGAACCAGCGGGTAGAGCTGATAGACAGGTTTTCGCACGCGGTGATAGCCGTCGTCCAGACGGTTTCCCGGCTGTTGATACGCCTTCAGGAATGCGTGATTACAGGTGTTGAACAAGTCGATGTAGGCGATCTCGGCCTCGGCGTGGGCGTACTTGCAGTTGGGGTCCAGCACGGCGCAGATCCGCCACCTGCCGGAGGCATCTGGCCGGGCCAGCAGGTTGGTTGACCAAACATCCCAATGGACCAGCCGCGGCGAGTCGCCGTGGGCAATCAGCCGATCCAGCTTCTCGTGAACCTTCTGGATCTGTTTGCGCGCCCTGGGGGGAAGATCCGGGTTCTTCTGCACCTCGTGAACGATCGGATCGTACAGGTGACGGTAAAACTCCGGCCAGTTGGAGTAGGTCCTGACATCCTCCCCAGGCAGCACGCGCTGGTATGCCCCGGCCGTTTGGGCGTGGATCGTCCGCAGGATCTCGGCCAGATGCTGCTGGAGCTGATCGAACTGCTCAGCCGAGCACTGCCGCCGAGCCTCGCTCAGATCGACTCCTTCAATGTATTCCATGAGGATCAGGCTGTGCGGGTCGTCCAGCGAGCCGATCTCAAGCTGATACACCTGCGGCGTGGGGATGCCCAGCGAGCGGAGCAGGTTGAGCTGATACACTTCGCGCTCGTAATCGCGATTGACCCGGTGCGGCGAAATCTTGAGCACCACTCGCTGGCCGTCACTCAGCGTCAGGCACAGCGTGGTGTTGATCATGCCCCCCACAAGCGGCTTGACCTCTGCAAGCTCCGCCGATGTGCCCGCCCATTCCTGCACGATCCGGCGGAGCAGTTGCCATGAGATGTCTGATTCGTGAAACGACATCGGCTCCGTACCAGCATTTTCTCCCCCGCGGCCATCGATTTCAACGCTGATTCTACGGCTTTGTGGTTCAGGTTTGCCGATCGCACACGGTTTGGAGGGTTCTGTCGCTGGCTATACACTGCCCCATCCCCCGCCGCCGGGGGTTCTGATCTCCAGACGGTCTGCCGCCTCCAGCGAGAAGTGCGCCTTGCCCGGCAGCACGACGACGCTGCCGTCGCTGCGGATGATCCTGTTGCGTCCAGGCGAGGCCTCGCCTCCGCCATTCAGTCCATAGGGCGCAAAGACGCGACGATCGCTGAGGATCGTCCCCTGGCAGGCCGATAGCGCTTCGATCTCGCGCACGATGCCGTCACCGCCGCGGTATCTTCCGCGCCCTCCGCTGTCGGCGGCGCGTTCGAATCTCACAACCCGCAGCGGATATTGCATCTCGATGGCCTCGGCGGGCGTGTTCAGCGTGTTGGTCATGTGGCACTGGATGGCCGAAGCGCCATCCCACCCCGGCCCGGCGCCGCATCCTCCGCCGATCGTTTCGTAATACGTCCACCCCTGGCCGCCGAGGGCGACGCTGCTCATCGTGCCACAGCTTGCGGCCGGGACTCTGTCGGGCAGCGCCTGCGCCAGCGCGCCCAGCACGACATCGACGATCCGCTGGCTGGTCTCGGTGTTTCCCGCAACCACCGCCGCCGGATACAGCGCGTGGACAATCGAGCCGGGACGGGTCATCACCTGAATCTTGCGAAAAGCGCCGCCGTTCAGCGGGATTGACTCATCAAGCAGGCAGCCGAAGCAGTAATAGACGGCTGAGCGCGTCACCGCCGCCGGGCAGTTGATGCAGCCGGGGACCTGGTCGGCGGAGCCGGACAGGTCAACGATCGCGCGGTCGCCGCTGATGCGGACTACAGCGCGAATGAGGACAGAACGCAAAGGGCTGAAGGCGGAGGATGTTCCTGTCCCACTTTGGCCTGTGCCCTGGTCCGTCTGCTTTCGGACAGAACCCTCACCCCTGCCCTCTCCCTGATTACAGGGAGAGGGAGAGAGGCGCGAGTCTTCTCCTTGAACAGGGACAGAGGGAGTTACGGTGCCGTCGTCATCCATCCGATCTTCGAAGCGATACTCTCCGTCGGGGATCGCCGCGATCGCGCGGGACATGAAGGATTCGGAGTAATCCAGCAGCGCGCGGCCATAGGCGAGGATCTTTTGGGCGCCGTGTGCGGCGACCATCCTGATCAGGGCGGCGGCGCCGACATGGTTGGCGGCAAGCTGCGCTTCCAGATCGCCCAGGCGCTCGTCGGGAGTGCGAACCGCCGACACCATGCGCGAGATCAATTCCTCGTTTCGCCGGCCGCGACGATACAGCAATGTGGGCTCGATGCGGATTCCTTCCTGGTCGATGTGGGTGCTGAGGGTCATCGATCCGGGGCTGATGCCGCCGACGTCGGCGTGATGAGCGCGATTCGCCGCGTAACCGACAAGCTGGCCGTCGCAGTAGATCGGCGTGACGAGCGTGATGTCCGGCAGGTGCGTTCCGCCAGCGAACGGGTCGTTCACGATCGCCACGTCGCCCTCATCAAGTTTGCCGAGCCGATCGAGCACGGCCCTGACCGATTCGGGCATCGAGCCCAGATGCACCGGGATGTGCGCCGCCTGCGCCAGCAGCTCGCCCTCGGCATCGAACAGGGCGCAGGAGAAATCGCGGCGTTCCTTGATGTTGGCCGAGAACGACACGCGCTGCAGGACGATGCCCATCTGCTCCGCCGCCGCCTCGAAGAGGTTGCGTATCAGCTCCAGCTCGATCGGATCGATGCTCATGTGATGGGCTCCAGGATCAATGTGCCGTTGGGCAGCAGGCAAACGCTCCATCCGGGCGGCAGGCAGGTTGTGGCGTCGGGATCGATGACCAGCAGCGGACCGGCTCGTCGCCCCGCGCCGACCAGAGCCGATCGCGTCAGCGCCGGCGCCTGCACGCGCTGCCCGTCGCCGATCACGATCGTGGCAACGCGCTCGCTGGCGGCGGTCGGGGTCAGATCCGGCAGGCTTACCTGTGGCGCCTGACCGATGCGCCGCACCCGCAACGTCACGATCTCCACCTGTCGGTTGGTCGGCAGGTTGCCGTACATCCGCTGATACTCGTCAACGAACGCCCTTGCAATCTCGGTTCGTGTGGGACGGGCGATTCGCACCTTCAGCTCATGCGACTGTCCACGGAATCGCGCATCGACGTACACTTGCGTCGATGCCGTCCGCTCATACGGTACCTGGTGTAACGTCAACTCCGACAGCGACCCGAACTCCGCCGCCAGACGGTCATCATCAAGCGCCTCGCCCAGATGCACGACGGTGCGCGAGGCGTCGGCGACAGGCGGGGCGACAATCATGCCCAGGGCGCTGAGCAGGCCGCAGTGCGGGGGCACGATGACGCGCGGCATCTCCAGTGCCTCGGCCAGCGCGCAGGCGTGCAACCCGCCCGCGCCGCCGAAGCTCACCAGCGTCAGCCGACGTGGATCGTGACCCCGCCGGCTGCTGACGGCGCGGATGGCGTGGGTCATGTTGGCCTCGGCGATACTGATGATGCCCAGGGCCGTCTCGACGACGCTCTTTCCCATCGCGTCGGCGAGCGTTTTGACGGCGCCGTGCGCCCGCTGCACGTCCAGTTGCATCGCCCCACCCAGGAAATGCTCGGGCAGGATTCGCCCGAGCACGACATTGGCGTCGGTAACGGTGGGAAGCACTCCGCCGCGCCCGTAGCAGGCTGGGCCGGGCACCGCGCCGGCGCTGTGCGGCCCGACGCGAAGCGCCCCGCCCGCATCCAGCCGCGCGATTGATCCCCCGCCGGCGCCAACCGTGTGGATGTCGAACATCGGCAGTGCGATAGGCAGGCCGTCGATGCCGCTGGCGGTGGTCCACTGCGGCATGCCCCCCAGGATCAGCGCCACGTCGGTGCTCGTGCCGCCCATGTCGTAGCTGATCAGGTCCTGGAACCCGGCCAGCTTCGCGACGAACGACGCGCCAATGACTCCCCCCGCCGGGCCGGACAGCACGAGTTTGGCGGCGTGCTGAGAGGCATCGCCCACGCTCAGCGTCCCGCCGCCGGATTGCATGATGCGAAGATCACGCACCTGCTTAGGCAAGGCGGCCTGAAGCGACTCAAGATACGCCGCGACTGTTGGCCGCAGCGCTGCGTTGATCGTCGTCGTGCTGGCTCGCTCGTACTCGCGGAACTCCGCAAGCAGCTCGCTGCTGAGACTGACCGTCAGTCCTCGCGCGGCGCACCGCTGGGCGATCATCCGTTCATGGATCGGGTTCACGAAGCTGAACAGCAGGCAGACGGCCACGTGACGCAACCCGCAGCCCGCGATCCGGGATATCAGGTTTTCGACTTCGCCCGCATCCAGCGGCACGACGACCTGTCCGCGGGCGTCGATCCTTTCGCGAACGGTGAACCAGTTCTGCGGCGGTGTGATGGGCGGCGGTCGCTCGACGCGCAGCGCATAAAGCCTCGGGCGGTTCTGCCGGCCGATCAGCAGCATGTCGCGGAATCCTTCGGTGGTGATGAATGCCACCGGCTCGCCGGCGCGCTGGAGCAACGCGTTGGTGGCGACGGTCGAGCCATGGACCAGCCGCGCGGGATGCAAGCCCGATTGCAGGATGCGGTCGATGCCCTCGATCACGGCCTGCTCGAACCGCGGCGGAGTTGACGGTAGCTTGACGATGCGCAGTTGGCGGCCATCCCATGCCACGACATCGGTGAACGTGCCGCCGACGTCCAGGCCGATCAGCAGTTGCTCGTCGGTTTGTCCGTCTGTTGGTGTCCGCATAGAATCGCCGCGATGCACAAGCCCCGGTTGCCGCTTGCCGCGCTGACAAGCTTGTTGTTCGTGCCGATCGCGACGAGCCTACTGGCCGCGCCGTTCGGCTGCAATTCCCAGCGGACTGAGGTTCGCGCAACGACGACGCCCGCGCCGGCGGCAGACGCCGCGGCGCCAGGGCTGCGGCCGACGACGGCTCTGGCCGACGAACACGCCGTCGATTCCATCCGCCAGCATCTTCAATACCTGGCCTCGGACGAGCTGGAAGGCCGGGGCGTCGGCACGCGGGGGCTGGATCTGGCCGCCGATTACATCGCGGCCCGGCTTAGGGAAATCGGCCTCAAGCCTCTGCCCGGGCAGGATGGCTATTTTCAGCGTTTCGAGATGAGCGGCGCTGCGTCGGTGGACCCGGCCAACACATCACTTGCGGCGGGCGACACGATCTTTGAACTATCGCGGCAATACACCCCTACCGGCTTTTCCGCTGACGGATCATTCTCCGCACCGGTCGTGTTTGCCGGGTATGGAATCAGCAACCCGGATCGCGGCTACGACGACTACGCGGGGATCGACGTGAAGGGCAAGGTTGTGCTGGTGCTGCGTTATGAGCCGCACAACGAGCAGGGCAAGAGCCGATTCGACGAGCACGACTGGTCGCCGGATGCATCGCTGAACTCCAAGGCCCGCACCGCCGCCGAGCACGGCGCCGCCGCGATCCTGCTGGTCAACCCGCCGAAATATCATGGCGAGCAGGACGAGCTGATGACGCCCGACCGTGGCGGGGCGCGCTCACGCATTCCGTTCATCCACATCGCGCGCGAGCTGGCCAACGAACTGCTGAAACGCGGCGGCAGCAGCAGGGATCTGGCGGCGCTTCAATCGCAGATCGACGCGGAAGTCAAGCCGCAGTCGTTCGAGCTGAAGGACCTGATCCTCACGGGCCAGGTGAAGCTCAGGCGAGATAAGGTGCCGGTGCGAAATGTGCTGGCGTATTTGCCGGGCAGCGTCAGGCCGGATGAGTACGTCGTCGTCGGCGCGCACTACGATCACCTGGGGTGGGGGCATTCCGGGAGCCTGGCGCAGGGCATTCGCGCGGTGCATAACGGAGCCGATGACAACGCGTCGGGAACGTCGGCGGTGCTGGAGCTGGCGCGGCAACTGTCGGCGGCCGGACCGCTTGATCGGTCCGTGATCTTCGCCTTTTTCACCGGCGAAGAATGGGGCCTGATCGGATCGGAACACTTTGCGGATCACCCGCCGGTGCCGCTGGAGAAGATCGTGGCGATGGTGAACCTGGACATGGTCGGGCGCGTGCGCAACGATACGCTGTATGTCGGCGGGCGCGAATCGGCGGCGGCGTTTGACGCGATCCTGAACCGTGCCGATGAAGCTTCGGTGCTGCAGCTCAAGACCTTCGGCTTGCGGGGCATGCAGTCCAGCGACCATTACACGTTCGCACAGAGGCGAATCCCGCATCTGTTTTTCTTCAGCGGGCTTCACGCCGATTATCACCGGCCGTCGGATGACCCGGACAAGATCAACTACCGTGGGATCGCTGAGGTGGTCGATCTGGCCGAGAAGGTCGTCACCGAGCTTGCAGGCATGCCCCGGCAGCAATACGTGGCGGCCACGCTGCCGGCGGACCACAACGGCGGCGGCACGACGCGCCGGTTCCGGGTCTCTCTTGGCGTGATGCCCGACTACGGCAGCGATGAATCGACCGTGGGCGTTCGGATCACCGGCACGACTCCCGGTTCGCCGGCCGAGAAGGCTGGCCTTCGCGACGGTGATATCATCGTTCAGCTCGGCGAAAAGAAGATCGAGAACCTGTATGACCTGATGGACTTTCTGGGCCGCGCCAGTCCGGGCGAAGAAGTGAAGATCGTTATCCGGCGCAACGGAGAGTATGTGCAGAGCCGCGCCGTTCTGGCGCCCGGACGTCGCGGATGAACCGGCGGGCGCAGGACACGGCCGCAGACGAGTCGCACCACCGGCAAGTGCACAACGACACGCATATGACCAACGGCATCATCATCGTCGATCATGGGTCCCGTCGGGAGGAAAGCAATCGGATGCTCGAAGAGATCGCAACGCTGTTCGCCCGCCGCTTCGAGCACAAGTACCGGATCGTCGAGCCGGCGCACATGGAGCTGGCCGAGCCGTCGATCGCGACGGCGTACGCCCGCTGCGTGCAGCGGGGCGCGCAGCGCGTGATCATCTGTCCGTTTTTTCTGGGACCGGGCAAGCATTGGACGGAGGACATCCCGCGTCTGGCCGCCCAGGCCGCCAGGCAGCACCCGCACACGACCTATCACGTGACGATGACGCTCGGAATCGACGATCTGATTCTGGACCTGCTGGACAAGCGAGTCAGTTTCTGCATCGAACATCGTTTCGATTGCGACGTCTGCCGCGGCACGATCCGCCAGGGCGGCGTTGCCCCTCAATGACGTGTGTACAGCATCAGTCACACCGCCACACAGCCCACCGAGGTGGCGCGCGATCGCGCCGGCGGTCTTCGGGCTGCTCACGCTGGCGATGTTCCTCGACGTGCTATTCAGCCCGTCAAGGGTGATCTCCTTCGAGTCCACCGACCTGGCGCTTCAGTTCATCCCCTGGCGGCACTTTGGCTTCACTCAGCTTCGCGCCGGGAACCTGGCGCTTTGGAACCCGCACATCTTCGGCGGCGCGCCCTACTTCGCCGGATTTCAGTCGGCCCTGCTCTATCCGCCCAACTGGCTGCATCTGCTTGTGCCCCTGAGCGTGGCGATCAACTGGATCGTGGCGATGCACGTATTTCTGGCAGGCTACTTCACGTACCTGTGGTGTCGCGGTCGTGGTGTGAGAATCGGCGGATCGATCCTGGGTGGGGCGATGTTCATGTTCAGCGGCCCGTATTTTCTGCATGCTTATGCGGGACATCTGCCGCACCTGGCGGTGATGGTCTGGACGCCGCTGATGCTGCTGACGCTGGACAAGCTGGCCGAGCGCGGGCAGTGGCGATGGTGCATGCTCGGCGTCATCGCGGTTGCGATGCAGCTTCTGGCCGGGCATCCTCAGTACGTGTACTACACGGGGCTGGCCCTGGTGCTGTACACATTCATTCGCCTGGCGCAACCGGGGCATCGCAGACAACTGGCGATGGGATTGATGGCGATGTACGCGGGCGGCGTGATGCTGTCGGCGGTGCAGGTGTTTGCCGGGATCCACGCCGCTGGCGAGTCGGTTCGCGCTGGTGGGACGGATTACGCCTTCGCCTCGATGTTTTCCCTGCCGCCGCAAAACCTGATCACATTTCTTGTTCCCGGATTCTTCGGCTGGGTGCCGCTGGACCGCTCGGCCCCGCCGACCGTGCCTTACTGGGGAGCGGGATACCTCTGGGAAATGTCGTTGTTCGTAAGTGTCGCCGGGCTGGCACTGGCGACGCTGGGCGCGATTCGAGGCGAGCGTCGCGCGGTGATTGCGTTGGTCGCGATGATCGCGATCACATTGATCCTGGCGCTCGGCCGACACACACCCTTGTATCGCCCGTTGTTCGAGCTGCTGCCCGGTTACGGCAGTTTCCGCGGGACAACGAAGTTTGGGTATCTGTCGGTGCTGTTCATCGCCATGCTGGCGGCGATGGGGTTCGACTCGCTGCTGCGACAGCGACGGGTGGCGTGGCAGGTGCTCGTCGGCGTGGCGACATTCGTCATCGCGTTGACAGTGCTCGGTTTTGCGATCGATCGCACACAAGTGTGGGATGATTTCGTCGGCTGGGTCCTCAAAAGCAGCGCCGCGGCCCGGGAAAAGTACATTCCCATCGAGCCGGGCGAAACGGACTTCAACTATTACGCCGCAACCAACGCGGCACGCTGGACGTTCGTCGCCGCCGCTTCGCTGGCGGCCGCGGGGGTGATGCTTTGGCTGTCGCGCCTGCATCGGATGGCTCCGTACGGGCTGTTGATCCTGGCGATCGGCGAGCTGTTTGTGTTCGCCAGGCTCACCCGCGCGACGATGGACCCCAGGCTCGGATACGAGGTTCCGGCCCCCTGGCGGGCGGCGCTGGAGCAGGTGGAGCCGCCCGAGCGGGTGCTCACCGTGCCGGTCGAGTATGCCAATGTCGGCATGGCGGTCGGGTTTCACAACCTGGCCGGTTACGATCCGGGCGTGCTCAAGCGGTATGCCGAGCTGATTTTCGCCTCGCAGGGCGAGAACCCGGACCGTGCGACGCAATACTTGCCCTTCAGGCGCGTGCATCCGGGGCTTTTCCGGATGCTGCGATGCGTGCTGGTCTGCTTTGATGCCGATCGCCCGCCGGTTCGAGTGGCGGGTGAACCGCTGCCGCTGGCGTGGCTGGTATCGAACTGGAGCGTACTGACGTCGCGTGATCAGATTCTGTCGCGGCTGCTTGGCGAGGGGTTTGATCCGCGGCGGACGGTGGTGCTGGAGCGGCCGCCGGATCTTGAATCATCCGGCCAAAGCGTGCCTTCATCCATCTCTCCCGCTGGCTGGTCTGCCGAGCGCGAAACCGGGTCGGTGACGGTCCACCACCAGACGACGGATTCGATCGAGCTGGAGCTGGAGACATCGCAGCCGGCGGTGCTGGTGGTCGGGTTGAACTACAGTACGGGTTGGCGGGTCAGGCCGGTGCAGTCGCCGCAGCGGTCGTTCAGCGTGATCCCCGCCAATTACACGCAGCTTGGCATACCGCTTCAGCCGGGCAGGCATCGGCTGATCGTGGAGTACCGGCCAGTGCCGTTTCTCGCGGGGGCATGGGTATCGGGGGTTTCAATGGTGGGCTACGCCGGGGCGGGCTTTTTGCTCATGCACAGGCGGCGGCGGTTCCGATAACTGTTTCATGGACTCAACACTGCGAGGCAAAGCAGCGAAGGCATCGCAGATGTCGAAGATGGTGGAGACGGCGCGGCGACTGCGGACCGTCCGGGCCGCCTCGCGGCAGTTTCTGGCATTGTGGGCGCTTCAACAGTCCACCGAACGTCTGACGGCGATCTGCCAGGAACCGGGCAACGATGCGCTGGCGGACTTCGCCAACCACGACTGGTCGCTGCTGTACCGGGGTAGCGTTCTGGACGACTGAATAGATTGCCGATTGCAGCTATGGGTCGAATCAGCACGGGAATCGGTCTGGTCAGCGGGATCAACTCCAAGGACATCATTGATCAGTTGATGTCCATCGAGGCACGCCCAAAGACCGCGCTTCAGACACGCATCGATTCGATCAACCAGCAGAAGCTGGCCTACACCGACCTGAGCACCCGGCTGACGTCGCTGAAGCTCAGCAGCACGACCCTGAAAAAGTCCACGACATTCCAGAACGCCACGACCAGCAGCAGCGACGAGGACGTGCTGACCGCCACCGCCAGCGCTGGGGCGGCGGTGGGATCGTATCAGTTTCAGGTTGCCCGGCTGGTGACCACGCAGCAGTCCGTCAGCCGGGGATTTGCCGACTTCGACAGCGCCAAGGTCGGGGCCGGAACGATCACGATCGAGATGGGCGGGGGAGGCCTGAAGACCGAGAACCTGCTGTCGGAGCTTCGCGGCGGGCAGGGTATTCGCCGAGGCGTGTTCAAGATAACCGACCGCAGCGGCGCCACGGCGATCATCGACACGACGGCGGCGGTCACGCTCGATGATGTAGTGCGAAAAATCAACACCAGTCTGGACATCTCCGTACGCGCCCAGATCGATGGAGACAGGCTGGTGCTGACCGACCTGACCGGCAAGACCGCCAGCGACCTGATCGTGCAGGATGTTGGCGAGGGGCAGGCGGCGGCGGATTTGGGAATCGCCGGCAGCGTCGCCGGCAACACGCTGAATGGAAGCGACATCAATTTCCTGGGGCGTGAGACCGGGCTGGCACAGCTCAACGACGGCCGCGGCGTCAGGACCGCCTCAAGCGGCAGTGACTTTGCCATCCAGACCGCCGACGGTTCGGCAATCAATGTCTCACTGGCCGGAGCCAAGACCCTGGGCGAGGTCATCGACAAGATCAACACCGCCTCTGCCGGAAAGGTCACGGCCGAGATTGTTGCCGGCGCCAACGGGATCCGTCTGACGGATCAGACCAGCGGCGGTTCAGCATTTTCGGTGACGGGGCTGAACGGCTCGAAGGCGGCGGCGGACCTGGGCATCGAAAAGACGGCGGCGGGCAACACGCTGGATGGCGGGACGATCCTGGCGGGGCTGGGCACGGTGCTGGTCTCGTCGCTGAACGGCGGGCAGGGATTCACGCTGGGCACGATCTCGGTCAAGAGCCGCGCAGCGGCGTCGGCAACGGATATCGACCTGTCCGCCGCCACGACCGTCGCCGATATCATCAACACCATCAATGCCGCCAACGCGGGGGTCAAGGCCTCGCTCAACGCGGCGGGCAACGGCATTCAGATCGCCGACACCAGCGGCGGCACCGGGGATCTGATCATCGCCGATACCAGTGGCACGACCGCGGCGGACTTCGGCCTGGCCGGCACATACGACCTGAACACTCCTGTGGCCCGGGGCAGGAATCTTCAGCTCCAGTGGGTTCACGAGAACAGCCTGCTGGCGGATCTGAATGGCGGGAAGGGGATCACCCCCGGCCGGTTCCGTATCACCAACTCTGCCGGTGTGTCGGCCACGATCGACCTGACGCAGGGTAACGAAGTTCGCCTGGCCGACGTGATCGCCGAGATCAACTCCAAGGGGATCGGCGTGGTCGCGAGCATCAACGCCACGGGAGACGGATTGCTGCTGACCGATACGGCGGGCGGATCGGCCGGCAAACTCACGGTCCAGGATATCGAAGGGACGGCTGCGGCGGATTTGAACATCAAGGGCACGGCCAGCACAACCACCATCGATGGCAGCTACGAGAAGACGATCACCGTCGCGGCCACCGATGCGCTTCAGGACGTGCAGAAGAAAATTAACGACCTTGGGTGGGGCGTATCGGCGCAGATCATCAACGACGGTTCGGCGTCGGCGCCGTATCGGTTGAGCCTGATGGCGCGGAATCCCGGACGCAACGGGCGCGTCACCTTCGACGCCGGAGCAACCACGCTGGAGGTCAAGACGCTGGTCGAGGCGCAGGACGCCGCCGTGTTTGTCGGCGACGCCAGCTCCGAACAGCCCCTGCTCATCACCGCCAGCCGCAATCAGCTCGCGGGCGTGGTCAAGGGGGTCAACATCGAACTGCACGGAGTCAGCGACAAGCCCGTGACACTGGGTGTCAGCCGCAGCATCGACAACGTGGTCACGGAAATCCAGAAGTTCACCGACACGTTCAACCAGATGGTGGACAAGCTCAGGGAGCTGACCAGGTTCGATACCAAGACCAACACCCGCGGGCTGCTGCTGGGTGAAGGCGCTGCGCAGACCATCGAAACCGAAATCTACGGGATGCTGAACACGGTCAATGCCTCGGCCGGGCGGTATCGCGTGCTGGCGGATGTGGGATTGTCACTGGGCGAAGGCGCCAAGCTCGTCTTCGATGAAGACAAGCTCCGCCAGGCCTATGCCACCGACCCGCAGGCCGTCGAAAACCTGTTCACGTCCATCGAAAGCGTGACCGCAGAGGATGGGAAGACGACGCTGAAGACGACGGGGCTGGCGCACGTGTTCGAGTCGAGGATTTCCCGGCTGATTGACCCGGTCAATGGCGTGATCACACGCGAGAACAAGACCCTGGACTCGCGAACCGAGCAGTTCCAGGACCGCATCGCAGCCCTGGACAAGCTGCTGGAGCAGAAGCGCGCCAGGCTGGAGCGGCAATTCGCCAATCTGGAGTCCGTGTTGGCCGGGCTTCAGTCCCAGCAGCAGGCGATCGGACAGATCCAGTCGATCAGATTGCCGTCGTCGTCGTAATTCCGCCATTGTCTCGTGGTCTGCAGCCCGTGACATGCAAGCTCAACCCACACGTGCGGTCTTGCCGATATGAACAGGGCAGCCTCGCTGCTGCGTTGTCCCGGTTGTCGCACGTGCGCGTATGAGCCACCAGGCCGCACAGAACCTCGCTCAGAACTACCTGAAGACCAAAATCTTCACGGCCACGCCCGAGCAGCTCCAACTGATGCTGTACGACGGCGCGATCCGCTTTTCGGAACAGGCCCGGGCGGCGCTTCAGCAGAAGAACTGGGAACAGAGCTGCGAGCTGCTGTCTCGTGCACAGAAGATCATCGCCGAGATGACCGCATCGCTGAAGCACGACGTGGCCCCTGATCTGTGTGGCAAGCTTGCGGCGCTGTACACCTTTGTCTACCGCAAGCTGATCGAAGCGAACATCGAGCACAGGGTGGAAGCGGTGGATGAGGCGCTGTCGATCCTGCGCTATCAGCGTGAGACGTGGGTCATGCTGCTGGATCAACTGGCCAGAAGCAAGGCTGCCGCCGCCGCCTCCAAGCTCGATGTCCCTGCTCCCAATCAGCGGATGGAAGCGAGCCTGTCGATCCAGGGCTGAGCTGCGCGGCTGCCCGGCATCCCTCCTGTCTGCATCCGTCGAGCAAAGTGATCGCGCACCGGCGCAAGCCTTGATGCGCCCCGCGGAGGATTTCCGTCTGCGCTCCGCCGACGGTACTGTACATCCATCCTGCTGACGGTCTTGAGCACAAGCGAGCGGAAGGAGGCCTTTCCCGTGAGCGGCGAAATCACTTTGGTGGTGGGAATCGGAATGATGGTGGTGGCGCTGGCGACGGCCAGTGCACAAGAGCCGCCAAACGACATCGACCTGAGCATCGTGCCGCCCGAGCGGTTCACTGGCGAGCCGTACGAATTGGCCGGCAAGCGCATCGTGTTCACGAGCTGGTACTTCATCCGCCCCGGCGGGTATGCATGGAAGAACGAGAAGGGCGAGAACGTGACCGTGACGCGCAGCCTGCCCGTCGGCCCGTGGGATGCGCACTTCGAGCGGAAGTGGGACACGCCGCGCGGCGTGCGAATCGTCGCCCAGCGTCCCCATCGCTACGGGCCGGTGATCCGATCCGAAAACCCATGGGACCAAAAGGCCATCAGCATCCGCCAGGTGCTCAAGGACGGTGAAAAGTACCGCGCCTGGGGCGGCGTCGAAGACGCGAAAAGCCGCGTGCACATGGCCTACTACGAATCGGACGACGGGCTTGACTGGCGGCGGCCGAAACTGGGGCTGCTCGAGTATGCGGGCAGCAAGGAGAACAACCTGATCGAGCAGTTTCCTGGCGGCGTGTTCATCGACCCGACCGCGCCGCCGGAAGAGCGATACAAATCGGTCGGCGGGGAAGTGGAGATCAGCTTCAGCGAGTTCAAGCAGTTCGCCGCCAGGCATCCGGACCGCTGGGAGCCACGGGCGCTGCGCGCCGACCGGAAGATGCAAAAGCCGATCCTCACGCTGCACGGGTTTGTTTCGGCGGATGGGCTGACGTGGCGCAAACTGCCTGAGCCGTTCACTGTCGAGCACAGCGACACGCAGGTGGTGGCCGGGTACAACGCGCAGCGGAAGAAGTACTTCATCTTCACGCGCAATTACTTCGTGGGTCCGCGCGCTGTCGCCGCGCCGCGCGACCCGTACATGATGAGCTGGCTGGGTGAATTGAACGGTTCGGGCCGGCGGTCCATCGGGTACACCGAGAGCGACCGGTTCGGCGATTTTCCCGTCTCGCAGCTTGTGCTTGCCCCTCGAACGGATATGGGGCCGTCGCAACTGCTCTACACCAACTGCTACACGACGATCCCCGGAGCCCCGGATCATCATCTGCTGTTCCCCACCGTCTGGGACACGACCACCGACGCTACCCATCTGGAGATGGCCGCCAGCCACGATGGGCGCGTCTGGAACTGGGTTCCCGGGGGATCGCTGATGGAGACGCAGGCGTTCGGCGAATTTGATGGCGGGTGCATCTTCTGGAGCCCGAACCTGATCGAGCTGAAGAACGGCGACTTCGCGCTGCCGTACACCGGCTTTGCCTTCCCACACAAATATCCGCGCACACTCTGGCGGTACGACTGGGGATATGCGATCTGGCCCAGGGGACGCATCGTGGCGCTGGAGGCGCCGGAGACTGGCGAGTTCACGACGGTCGGCCTGATGCCCCCGGGACGCACATTGCGCATTAACGCCCTCACCGCCCGCGCGGGATTCATTCGTGTGGCCGTCAGCACCCGCGACGGCGCATTCCTGCCCGGACGGTCGTTCGACGACAGCATCCCGATCGTTGGCGACCAGTACCGGACAATCGTGCAGTGGAAGGGCGACCCGCCTGTCGCCGACCTGGGCTACGAACCCGGCCAGCCCATCTGCCTGCGTTTTCAGATGGATCGGGCCAGGATCTTCGGGCTTGAGTTTGAGTAATAATGAACCCTGAGATGCGTTGCAGATCCATGGATCAGCGACGATGGAACTATGAACAACAGCATCATCTGTGTTGGCACTCACCGCACGGTTCACTTCGCGGCGACGGAATTGGCTCGACACCTGCAACTGGCTACCGGCAGACCGTGGTCGGTCGTCAAAGGCTCGGACACGTCGGCGGCGCCGTTTCGAGTCGGCGTTTGCGAGGATCTGAACATCGCCCGGCCCCGGGATCTCAAAGGCGACCAGGATTGGGTCCTCGTGCGTCAGTTCGATTCCAGTCCGGGCTATGTGCTGAGCGGCTCCAACCCCCGCTCGGTGCTGATGGCCGTGTATCGGTATCTGCGGGAGTTGGGCTTCCGGTGGATTCGCCCGGGGGACCGCGGCCTGATCGTTCCGAAGCTGCGCGATCCGATCGCCAGGCGGCTGCATATCGACCAGCGTCCGGCCTACAAGTTCCGCACCGTCTGCATCGAAGGCGCCTGCTCGATCCAGCACGTGCTGGACATGATCGACTGGCTGCCCAAGGCGGGAATGAACGGCTATTTTCTTCAGTTCCGCTACGGGACGACCTTCTTCAAACGCTGGTATGAGCATCAGTGCCCGGGGAGAAACGGCAGCCCGTATCTCAAGCCCGAGCCGTTCGACGAATCGATCTTGCGGCAGTACGTATCGCGGCTGGAGGCCGCAATCGCAGATCGCGGGCTGAACTTCGAGCGCGTCGGGCACGGCTGGACCAGTGCCGCGCTGGGCCTGCCCGGCGAAGGCTGGGACAGGTCCGACTACAATGCCATCCCTCCGGAACGCCGCGAGTGGATCGCGCAGGTCAACGGCAAGAAAGAGCTGTGGGGCGGCATCGCGCTGAATACGAACCTCAACTATTCCAACCCCGCGGCGAGAAACGCGATGACGGATGCGATCGTCGAATACGCCGCCCAGCATCCGGAAGTCAATCTCCTGCACTTCTGGCTGTCTGACGCCACCAATAACCACGATGAAAGCCCCGAGAGCCGCGCCGTACGTCCAAGCGATTTCTACGTGGACATGCTCAATGAGCTGGACGACAAGCTGGCCGCGAGAAACCTTCCGACGCGCATCGTCTGCCTGATCTACTTCGACCTGCTCTGGCCACCGATCCGCTCACGAGTCAAGAACCAGGACCGGTTCGTGCTGATGCTGGCGCCGATCACGCGGTCGTACCTGCGATCCTTCGGCGATCGCGATCCCTCGGGCGAGAAGCCCGCGCCATTCGTCTACAACAAACTGAAGTATCCCCGGAGCCTGGAGGTTTTTGAGCACTTCCTGCGGCAGTGGCGAAAGCACCTTCGAGGGGATGCATTCGACTTCGATTATCACGCCCTGTGGGCGCCGTACCTCGACCCGTTCCATTTCACTGTCGCGCGCACGCTCCATCGCGACATCCAGCGGCTGAAGGACATCGGCCTGCACGGCTACAACAGTTGCCAGGTACAGCGGCTGTCGTTTCCGCATCACCTGATCATGGACGTGATGTCACAGGCGCTGTGGGATCCGCGAATCAGCTTCGAGCGGATCGTTCGCCAGACATTTGCCGACGCGTTTGGCGCTGCCGGGCAGCGCGTCGCACGCATCTTCGATCAGTCGTCGAAGCTGTGGAAGCCGATGTTTGAGCCGGTGTACGTGCCCGAGACAGATGGGCCGCGGAGCAGGACAGCGCTCATCCCGGACAAACGCCGCATCGCGCAGGCGCGGCGGAACATCCCCAGGATCAGCAACCTCAATCAGTCGCTGAAAACGCTCGTGCTTAAGGAGTTGCCCCAGGCAAAAGGCGCTGTCAAATGGTCCTGGCGATACCTGAAACATCACACGCGGCTGATCGAGCTGCTCCTGCCGGCGATGCTGGCGTACCTCGACGCTGATCCCACCTTGCCCAGGCGCATGGATCGCGTCTACGACTATCTCTGGCGAACGGAAAAGCTGCTGCACCCGGCGTTGGATGCCTTTTTGATGACCCAGGTGCTCCAGTCCCGCGTGCGCGAAGTCGAGAACATAAGAGCCGCGAAGGCGCGATGATCAAACACGTGGTCTTCGCGAAGACGGCGCGCAGTTTCGTGCGACCTCGAACACGGCATACCGCGGGTGTACGACTTACTTGTTATCGTTCGATCGCATCGGTCGCTGTGGCCTTGAAGCGTCCCGCCTGCCGAATCAGTCGCCAGGTCATAATCTGATAAGGCGACAGTTTCGTGAGCCGCACCGATTCGTCCATCAGTCTGAGCTTCGCAATTGTGTGCTTCCCCGCGGTCTCCTGCACGCGAAGAATCAGTCCCCTGCCATCCTCGGCCGGCTTCAGCGCCATCACGCGAAGGGATGACGGCTCAAGCAGGCCAAGCGAACCGCGGCGCGGCAGCTTGCCCGGGTGTGGCGGCACAGGCAACGCCACCGGCGGCTGCTCAAGCTCCTCCGCCAGCAGCGGCAACGCCGGATCGTCCCCATCGCAGATCAGGAACTTGAACTTCAGCTCCCCGGCATCGACAGCGGCGCGCCAGGGCTGTGCATCCGCAGGCGTGTACACATCGTCGGCATATCGCGACGCGCGGCAGACCGTCGCGCGGAACACACCATCGCCTGCGTCAAAGTTGTACAACCCATCGGATGCCAAACCCACGCTTCGTCGCGGCCCGGCGATGCGCACCCACCTCCCGCCGGGCACTTCGCCCAGACCCGGCTGCCGCTCGATGACCGCCCCGGGAACCTGAAATACCGCACGGTCGCCACAGGGCAGCACGAGCTTGAGCCTGGCCGATCGCTCGTTCCACAGCAGCCGCGCCGACACATCCACACACCTTCGCCCCTGAACACAGAAGAACGTCAGCTCAAGCCGCGAATCGCCCCCCTTCAGTTGCACCCACATCGCCGCCCGCAGCGGGCCACGCTCCAGCACGTGAACGTCGCTGATCGTCCAGCGGTGGCGTACCGTGGTCAGCTTCAGCGACTCGGGCTGCTCCGACATCCCGCCCCACGAGCCCCACGGATCTTCCACCGTGATCGCATGCAGACCCGGAGGGTCAAAGATCGGCTGGCCGTTGCGCTCGATGTGGATTCCTGTCGCACCGATCGTCGCTCGCACCTGGAATTCACCATTGGTGATCTGGTTGTCGGCGGCGGCGACTTGCGTCTGGATCGCCACGGGCTTGGCGGCCTCGTCGTAGGCCATCTCGATGACATTCCATCCCCAGGCGGGCAGCTCGGCGTTGATGAGCACTCGCCGCCGCCAGGGAACATCCACCAGCGAATGATGCTCGGTTTCGATGACCTGAAACGGGATGTCCCTGCCCTCAGCGTCGCTCACGCGCACGGGCAGAGCATCGACGGCCTTGCGGTATTTCCAGATCGGGCGATAGTCCAGCGAAGCCTCAAGCTCAACAGGACCCCGATATGCTCGCGGGTGCGGATTCCACAGCAGCATGGGCACACCCGCGGGCATGTCATCGGCGGGCGGGCGCACGCGCGTATCGATCTGGCGAGCCAGCGCGTTCAGAGCCGCGAACTCGGCTTGCTGCGCTGCATGGTAGCACCCGCCGATCCACGCGAGCTGGTCGTCAAACGCGCGCTCGATCGACGAGCCGGGCAGGATGTCGTGAAAGCTGTTGAACAGCAATCCGTGCCAGGCCGAGTACAGGCTCGCCACCGCCCCGCCGCCGCGTCGCTTCGAGCGCGAGGATGAGCCATTCATGCCGGTCAGCGCCTGCGCCCGCTCGGCGCGCTGGAGGATGTTCTCGGTGCGACGATACGCGAACTTGAACTTCGCCACCGAGCTGTAACACCCTCGCAACACGAAGTTCAGCTCGCCACGATGCACCGGCAGCAGATCCTTCGGGCCGCGAGAAACTTCGCGGCGCAGGGCGTCGAAGAACCTGTGCAGGCCCGAAAAGATCAGCTTCACCCGCGGATGCGTTTCGGCCCAGGCGCGAATGTCGTGAAGATGCCGGCGCGTCGGCCCGCCGCCGTGGTTGCCCAGCCCGAAAAAGCACGCGACGTTGGTGAGCCTGCCCTTGTCGGCTGCGGCGAGCAGCTCGTCCAGGCGTCGCGGCATCTCATCGCGTTCGGCGCCGTACCAGCCGACGGGCGGGCGATACGCCAGCACGCGCGCCCCGCCCGGGCCTTCCCACCAGAACGCCGGGCCGTCGATCGGCAGGATCTCCTGGCTCGGTCGCGTAAACGCGAAATACTCGATCCCGCAGGCGCGCAGGATTTGCGGTAAGCCAGCCGAGTGCCCGAACGAATCCGCCGCCCACGCCACACGCGAGATCCTTCCGAACCGGCTCAGCAAATACCGCTGCCCGTGCGTAAAGTGCTTGGCCAGGGTCTCGGCGTCCGGGAGGTTCGTGTCCGGCTGAATGACCGTCCCGCCAACAGGATCCCATCGGCCGGATTTCACGTAATTCCTGATCCGCGCGAACGTCGGCGGGTCGGTGCGCTCGATGTGCTCGTAGATCGCCGTCTCGCCACGGATGAACGTGAGCTGCTGGTCCTCGTCCATCAGGTCCAGGATCGTGCGGCAGGTCGTCAGGCCTTCGTTCAATCCCTCGCGCCAGTCCCACAGCCAGACCGGATCGAGATGGGCATTGGGGATGAGGTGGAAAACGATGTCGCGCATGCAGGTTGGACTCCCCGCGGTTGATCGGCGCCGCGGCACTTGAAAGAGTACCGGCGATTGGGATGATCAGGCAAATCCAGCTCAACTTACCGGAGACTGCGAATGAGACTCGCTATCCTGCTTGGCATTCTTACGTTTCTCACTCCCATGGCCAGCGGCAACGAATTCCACGTTTCCACCACAGGCAACGACAGCAACGAAGGCACGGCGGCGCGACCGTTGCGCACGATTTCCGCGGCGGCGCGACTGGCTCAGCCGGGGGATGTCATCACTGTGCATGAGGGCATCTACCGCGAGCGCGTCGCCCCACCACGCGGCGGCGAATCGGACACCAGGCGCATCGTCTATCAGGCCGCCCCGGGCGAAGAGGTCGAGATCCGCGGCTCGGAAATCGTCAAGAACTGGATCAAAGTGCAGCACGATGTCTGGAAGGCGACGATCCCAAACTCACTGTTCGGATCGTTCAACCCATTCAAGGACGTGATCCGCGGCGACTGGTTCGATCCCAGGGGACGCGAGCATCACACCGGCGCGGTCTACCTCAACGGCGAATGGCTCACGGAAGCGGCGACGCTTGACGAGGTGATGAAACCGACCGGCGATTCGCCCCTGTGGTTCGCTCAGGTTGACGACCAGCATACGACGATCTGGGCGCAGTTCAGAAATGCCGATCCGAACGAGCAGCTTGTCGAGGTCAATGTCCGGCGAACGGTGTTCTATCCCGAAAAGCCGGGCATCAATTACATCACCGTTCGCGGCTTTGTGATGCGGCATGCCGCCACGCCCTGGGCTCCGCCCACCGCCGAGCAGATCGGCCTGATCGGTACCCACTGGAGCAAGGGGTGGATCATCGAGAACAACACCATCAGCCATTCCACCTGCTCGGGCATCTCATTGGGCAAGTATGGCGACGAATGGGACAACACGTCGGCCAACACCGCTGAAGGCTACATCAGGACGATCGAGCGCGCTTTACAGAACGGCTGGAACAAGGACACCATCGGGCACCATATCGTCCGAAACAACACGATTTCGCACTGCGAGCAGGCGGGGATTGTCGGCAGCATGGGCGCGGCGTTCAGCACCGTCACCGGCAACACGATTCACGACGTCCACGTCCGCCGGCTCTTCAGTGGCGCCGAGATGGCCGGCATCAAGTTTCACGGCGCGATCGACGTGGAAGTCAGCCGCAACCACATTTACCGCACGTGTCTTGCCCTCTGGCTTGACTGGATGGCGCAGGGCGCGCGGGTGTCGAGCAATCTGTTCCATGACAACGACCTGGATCTGTTCCTGGAAGTCAACCACGGGCCGTTCGTCGTGGACAACAATGTGCTGCTCTCGCAGGGATCATTGCTGAGCGTGTCGCGCGGCGGCGCGTACGTTCACAACCTCTTCGCGGGAGTTTTCCATATCAACTTCGGCGACGAGCGGCAGACCCCCTATCACAAACCGCACTCCACTCAGCTCGCCGGGCTTCATGACAACATCCGCGGCGGCGACGACCGCTACTACAACAACGTCTTCGTCGAGCGCCCCGACCTGCGCCGCTACGACGAGGCCGCACTGCCCGTCTGGATGGCCGGAAACGTCTACGTCAACGGCGCCAAGCCCTCGCGGCATGAGAGCAACGCCCTGGTGAAGCCGGACTTTGATCCGAAGATCAAACTAGTTGAACGCCCCGACGGAATCTATCTGGAGATGCGTTTTGACAGGTCCTGGATCACCGACCACCAGCGGAAACTGATCACCAGCGAGCTGCTGGGCAAGGCTTCGATTCCACAGGCGGCCTACGAGCAGCCTGATGGCACGCCGATCCAGATCAACACCGACTATTTCGGCCAGCCGCGCAGCGCCACCAACCCGGCCCCCGGCCCGTTCGAGGATGTCGCGGACGGGCTGATCAATCGCAAAGTATGGAACGCATCATGAGCCGCCAGGCAAGGCGACGCGCATCAATTGGCGGCCGGCTCAGCGTGTCGGTCCGAGCGTCAGCGCCGCGGCCGGGTTGTGAGTGGTGAGTTGCGCGATCTCGGCTTCGGTCAGCCCCGCGTGGCGCAGGGCGGGCAGGAACAGAACGAACAGGGTGTCAAACGGGCGGAAGTGGCCCCCACCCGCTTCGCCGGGGCGATACCAGCCGGCATCGTGTGAGACCAGGACCTGTCCGAGCTTTCCGCGCCGCCTGGCCGCAAGGACCAGCTCGACGTGGCGCTGGACCGTTTCCGGCGCGATGCCGTCGAAGCTCAGCCAGGCGCCCATCTCCGCGATGCGCGCGTGCAACTCCGGGTCGCGTTCCACCTGCGCATGAACCCAGATGAACGCGCGGGGAGCAACGCCCTGCTCACGCAGGATCGCCAGTTGCTCCAGGGCCGCGTTGCCGTCGCCGCTGTGACTGGCGATCGTCAGCCCGGTGCGATGATGTGTCTGCGCCGCAGCCAGCACCAGCTTGCGATGCAATTCGTGCAGCGGCGACTCGTTTACGCCGATCTTGATGAAGCTCGGACGAACGCCCGTGCCGTCGATGCCATGCTCGAACTCGCGCACCCACCGCTGGGCGAGTTGATCGACCGACTCGTCACGCGCGTGCTGCGGCAGATACTTAAAGTCCGGCCCGGCGCCGTAATAGCCGGTGTTGGTGATGATCTTCAATCCCGACGCCTGCGACAGACGCTTCAGCAGGATCGGATCACGACCGAGATACGCGGGGGTGCAATCAACCAGCGTCGAGCAACCCAGCGCAGCCAGTTGCTTCAGATGCGGCAGGACCGCGCGCTGGACATCATCGCGGTCGTAGCGGTCGGGCGTGGCGCGATCAGCGCCAATGAAATCCACCAGCAGGTGCTCGTGTGGCAGCGTTACGCCCAGTTGCGATGCGTGCACCGGGCCATCGACGGTCATGACCTGCCCTTGCGGGCGAGATGCGGGCGCGGTGCTGGCGGCCAGCAGCGCGCAGGGCGCCGCGATCGCCGCCGACGCCATCGCGCACAGCACGTTGCGTCGAGAAGTTGTCGCGGTTATGCGGATCATGCTCATCATCATCAGCGATCTGACCGGCCGACGCCATACGGCCAGGGGACAACTGGCACGCCCCGGCGCTGCCGACACCGATGCCCGCATGGTCAAGTGTTCGCCAGCTCAGTCATCCGTCGGCAGCAGGACGTTGTCGTTACCGTCGCGAGGTGAATTGACCACGTCGCTGCTGGCAAAACCGCTGGCTCCCGCGCGGCGGGCGTAGATATTGTCGCGCTGGATGCCGCAGAACGGGCTGGACTGGAACTCCACATGCCCGTCGCCATACAGCACGTTCTGGCCGTCGCCGCCGTGGTTGCGGCTGTTGCCCTGCTTCATCGCGCGGGCGCTGGACGTGCTGGTAACCGCCAGCACGTTCTGATCCGTGCCCGCGGTGCCCGGATTGATGTCCGCCGCCACCGCAAACCCGGCCGTGACGGAGTTGTTCAGCTTGAACGGGGGCTTGGCGCTGAGCGCGCCGTCATCCGCGTACGGGTTCTGATAGCTGTAGCTGAGATGCTTGAGCACGCCCTCCTTGCCCGGCCAGTTCGAGCAGCTCAGCGCCGTGTTCGTCCCGCCGCCAAAGTCCCACCTCTCAGCGTTGCTGCTGTGGCAGGTGAAGACTTCGGAGGTAATCTCCTGCGTACGGATGAGCAGGAACAGCGCGGCGCTGACATCGTTGGGCCCGGGGCCGCCTGCCTTGAACGGGTCGGTAGCGGCCGCGCCCGTGCCCCAGGTAGGCGTGACGACGGGCCCGCCGACGTAGACCGTCATCGGATACGCCCCGCCGTTCTCGTTGGAGTACAACAGGATCGCCTGACCGATCTTGCGGAGGTTGTTGGCGCAGCCGATGCGGTTGTTACCGCCAAGGTGTCTTCGCCAACACCCGAGAAACATCACCGCGCACAGGGGGATCAGGAGCACGACAACGAGCAGGTCGGCCAGGGTAAGCCCAGCCGAGCTGCGACCGATTCGGCGCTTCATACGAAGCTCCTTTCGCCAGGCGTCGCGGCAGGCGCCCAGTGCGCAGTCGATGCGATCGTCGTCGTCGAATGAATGAAATGACAAATATGATGGCCAACAGTGCCGTTCGAAGCGGATCGGATCGAACCGGCCGCCGACGATTCTCGACCATCGCCGTCAACTTCCGCAGAAGCGACTTCGCGACGGAACAGAACAATTCGCCGCCAGCGACCGTCGCTGGCGGGTTTGTCTTTGCTGGTTGAACAGACGCACCACTGTGCCCAACTGTGACTCGGTTGAGCAACATCACGGCGGGCTGAACGTCGCCATCGATCACAGGCCCCCGGGACTGAACAGCGGTATTCTACCACGCCGCGCGCAAAGCTGCGCGCGAATCCGGGAATTACCGTTTAGGCACGGGCGTGGGCGCCCAGGAGACTTTGGCCTGCCCCAGAAGCATGCCCGTCGCAAAGGCGATGTCCACCTGCGAGATCTGATACTCCGTGATTGCCGCGATCTCCGCCGACTGGGCATTGGCCAGGTTCGCCTGTGCCGCCAGCACTTCGGTCGAAGTCCGCAACCCAAGCTCGAACTGTCGGACTTCAGCGTCAAGCAGTCGCGCCGCCAGGATCGTGCGCTGCCGCGTGGCGAGGATGCGTTGCCAGTTGGCCTGTAGCTGATCCAGGGCGTTGAGCACCTCCTGGGTGATCAGCATCGCCCGCTGCTGTCGCGAGGTCAGCGTCTGAAGCCGCGTCGCCAGCGCCCGTCGCAGGCGGCTGCGTGCCGCTTCGTTGCCGATCGGCACTTCCATCCGCAATCCCAGCCGATGGTCCTCGAAGTTCTTGTCGGAGACCATGTTGAACGACTCGTCCCACCCCGGCCCCAGACCGTTGACGTTGTACGTGTAATCCAGCACGACCAGCGGCAGCGTATCGTTTCGCGCGAACGCGACGCTGCTGGTTTCCTGCGCGATCCGCAGCTCCAGCTCGAGCATCTCCATGCGATGTTTCATCGCGGCATCAACCAGCCGGTCGGCATCGAGACTGTATTGCAGCGCGTTGGGCAGAGTAGCGGGGATCAGCACGGTGCGGGTGTTCATCTCCAGCCCGGGCTGGTTGAGCACGCGCTTCAGTTCGCGCTGGCGGTCGCGGACGGCATTTTCGGCATTGATGATCGCCTCGATCGTGTCGGCCACGCCCGACTCGGCGCGGACGATCTCGACCTGGGCCGCCTGCCCCGCATCGACCAGCCGGCGGGCGCGCTCGAGCTGCGCCACCGCCAGGTCATACTCCTTGCGCCGGACCTCCAGTTCCCGTCGCGCCGCATAGAGCCGCCAGTACACGCGCTCGGCCGCCGCAAGCACCCGGATGATCTCCAGCTTGGTGCGAGCCTGGCTGATCTGGTAGTCGTAAAACGCGACGCGAATGCGATGAGAATTGGCGGCGATCCCCGCGCCGCGGAGCAGCGGGTGCGAGATCGACGCCGAGACGTCCGAGGTATACGCGGGATTCAGCGTCGAGAACTGGTTGTTGGTTTCCAGCCGGCTCATCGGCACCGCGAGCTGCACCGTCCCGCCGGTGCGCAGCGGCAGGACCAGCCCCGGCGAAATGCTCAGGTCCTTGACGTTGGAGCCGGCAAGCTGGCTGGCGGTGGGCGTGTCGCTCACCCCGTAATCGCTGTTGAGCCTGAACAGCGATTCGAACTGCGCTTCGACCTCGCTGAGCGATTCGCGCGCGATCGTCGGGCTGAGCAGCTCGACCTGCACGTCCAGGTTGTTGGCCAGCGCCATCTGCCGGACTTCTTCCAGTGTAATGGCGACTTCGGGCACTTCGGCCGGGGCGGTGGCGGGCAGCGTGGTGGGCAATGTTGCGGGCATGGTCGTCGGCGGCGAGCTGGACAGATCCGCCAGCTCCACCTGCTCGATCGTCCGCAATCGATCGCGCGGCACGACGATCTCGCCGGTGCCACCCGTGCCGAAATCCCGACAGGAGAGCCCCGGGCACAGAGCAGCCGGCAGGAGCAGAAGTGTCATACGCGTCCACCCGCTGCGCAGCGATCTGCCGATTGACTCGGTGCTTCTTACCTTTTTCCTTCCCATTCTGTCCTCTGCCCTGATCGCCATGCCCTATTCATGTCTGAGCGCCTCGATCGGGTCCAGGCGGGCGGCTTTGATCGCGGGGAACATGCCGAAGATGACGCCGACGGCGGCGGCAAAGCCGAAGCTGAGCGCCACCGCCCACGCAGGCACATACGCCTTGTCCAGATATGCCCCGGGGATCGACGCCAGCCCGCGCGTCAATCCATACCCGCACAGGATTCCGATCAGCCCGCCAAACAGACAGATCATCACCGCCTCGACGAGGAACTGAAGCAGGATGGCCGCCGGCCGGGCGCCGACGGCCTTTCGCAGGCCGATCTCGCGCGTTCGCTCCGAGACGCTGACGAGCATGATGTTCATGATTCCCACGCCGCCGACCAGCAGCGAGATCCCCACCACCCCCGCCGCCACCATCGTGATCGCCAGTGCCACCGACTGAAACTGCTCGATGATCCGCTGAAGGACTTCCAGGCGAAAGGTGTTGGGCTCGTCGGGCTTGAGTCGTCGCTGCTTGCGAAGAAAGAAGTTCAGCTCGGCGCGCGCCTCCTCCGAGACGTCGGCGGATTTGCTGGCGGCGATGCAGAACAGCCCCGGCCGATACCGCCGCCACGCCGTGTTGAACGGAATGAACACCTCGTATCCCTGTCCGCCGTCGCCGAAAATCGCAAGCTGATGCGGCGGCTCGATCACGCCGACGATCAGATAGCGATCACTCTGCACCATGATCGACTGCCCGATGCAGTCGCGATCCAGCCGCAGTCGATCCCGCAGCGCCGGACTTACCAGACACACCGGACGCGCCTGCTCGTTGTCGATCAGCGAGAACGGCCGGCCCTCGATCACCGAGCGGTTCTCGATCCGATGCCAGTCCGGCTCGATGCCCATCACCTCAACATTGTCCAGTTGCGTCTGCTGGAACGAGACCTGCCGTCGCATCTCGGCGATGCGCGTGAACCGGGCCACCGACGGACAGTGCTCCAGCAGGCCGTCGAACTCCTGCGGCTTGAACCGAAACGCCCACCACGGCGCGTAACGCTTCGGGCCGTACTCCGGCCGCCAGGCGAATATGAAGATCTTGTTCGTCCCGAACGTCTCAAAATCCGCCAGAACCTTGCTCTTCAGCCCCGTCAGTGCGGCGATGACGGCGGTCACCGAAGCCACCCCGATGATGATCCCGATCGTCGTGAGGATCGCCCGGGTCTTGTTGGCCCAGATCTGCGCCATGGCCAGCACGGCACTCTGATAGCCGAGTCGCAGCGGGGAGAGAAGTTGGTAGATCAGCCAGACCATGATGCGATGGACAGCCCACTGACGGCGTCTTTTTCCACCGGCAGATCCGAAACGATTTTGCCGTCTTTCATCCGGATGATGCGCCGGGCGTGTCGCGCCACGTCGGCCTCGTGCGTGACCAGCAGGATCGTCTGTCCTTCGCGGTGAAGCTGCTGGAAAAGCCCGAGGATTTCTTCGCTGGTGGCGCTGTCGAGGTTACCGGTGGGTTCGTCTGCCAGCAGGATCGTCGGTCGCGCCACCAGCGCCCGCGCGATGGCGACTCGCTGCCTCTGGCCTCCGGAAAGCTGATTGGGTCGATGCCTCATCCGGTCGCCCAGCCCCACGCGCTCCAGCGCCTGGCGTGCCTGCCGGCGGCGAGTCCACCATCCGCTGGGCGAGTAGATCAACGGCAGCTCGACGTTCTTCAGGGCACTGAGCCTGGGCAACAGCTCGAACGACTGAAACACAAAGCCGATGCGCTCATTGCGGACCCGCGCCAAAGCGGCGGCGCCCATCGAACTGACCGGCCGGCCGTCCAGCTCGTATACGCCGGACGTGGGACGATCCAGACACCCGATGATGTTCATCAGCGTGCTTTTGCCGGATCCCGAGGAACCCATCACCGCCACGTATTCGTTGGCCCGGACCTCCAGACTCACCCCGTTGAGCGCTCGGATCTGCTCCACTCCGACGCGATAGACCTTGGTCACGTCGATCAGCCGGATGATGGGATGTCCGTTGGAAGAGCTCATACGTGGCACGGGAAGCGCCGACCGAACAATGGATCACGACGATTGCGTTGCCGGCTGCGTGCTCGCCTGCGTCGCCGGTTTGGTTTCCTCCTTCACCTTTTGATCGTGGGCAAGCTTCTCCAGGACCTTGTACGGGCCGGTGATGATCCTGTCGCCTTCGCTCAGCCCGGAGCGGATCAGCGTATGACTGATGTCGCTCGGCCCGACGATCACAGGGGTGACGACCGCCTTGCCGTCGATGAAGCGGTAAACCACGGTGGTGGTGGTCTTGGTCTTATCGACGCAGGGGTTGTTGTCCCGGATGGCCTGCGGCAGCTCGTCGGTTGGCCGGCCCAGCACGCACTGGCTGGGCACCTTCAGCACATCCGAATGCGTGCGGGTCTCGATCTCGACGTCGGCGGTAAGCCCGGAGTAGATCCGCTCGTCCGGTGCGGTGTCCAGAAGGATTTCGACCTTGAAGGTCTTGGCGTCGTCGAAGCGCATCTGATTGCCGCCACGATCCACCGTGCGCGCCAGCGCCACGGCCACCACCTTGCCGCTGAAGACACGATCGGGGTACGCCTGCACGTAGCAGCGCGCCGTCTGCCCCACCTGTACGTTGGCCACGTCCGTCTCGTCCACCCGCGCCTGCACGAGCATCTTCGAGAGGTCGGCCACCTCCATGATCACCGTGCCGGGATTGTTCATCGTGCCTGTGACGACCAGCTCACCGACTTTGGCGTTGATCACCGTGACCACACCGTCAATCGGCGAGGTGATCGTGGTATAGCTCAGGTCCTCTCGGGCGCGGGCGATTTCGGCGTCGGCGGCTTCGAGCTGATGTTTGAGCACCAGCAGGTTCGCCTCGTCGGCGCGAAGCGAGTGCTGCGCCGCGTCGTAGGCGGCCTGAGCCTCGTCCAGCCGTCGCTGCGCCGCATCGACCACGGCCTGGCTCACGTCTTTGCTGGCGAGCAATCCCCTCTGCCGATCCAGATCGCGATTGGCTTCGGCCAGGGCGGCGCGAAGCCCGGCCAGTTGCGACCGCTGCGCCTCGACTCTGGCCTGGGCGACCTGAATGTTCGCCTGCTGCGCCGCGTACCGCGCCTGCGCCGAGCGCAGGATCGCCTCAAGGTCCGAAGAGTCCAGCCTGACGATTACGTCTCCCTGCCGGACTGACTCGCCCTCCTTAAATGGCAGCTCGATGATCCGGCTGGAGACCTTGGCGCTGATGGAGACCCTGGTTCGCGGCTGGATTTCGCCCGGCGAGGCGACGATCTCGATGAGCCGGCCCCTGTGTACCGGTTCGACGCGAACGGCAACGGCGTCATCATCCGGCTTGTGGTTGCGCGCCTTGATCCACATGCCGGTGCCGGCCAGCGAGCCGACAACCGCCAGGGTGATCACCACCGTCAGCAGCGTCTTCACCGCAGTTCCGCCCTTTCTGCTGTGCCTTGTGTCTGGTCTGGCTCTATTCCCCATGTCGCATGCGCCCAATGGGCTGCCGGAATCGTGCGCGGGAATGCTTTGAGGATACCTTGGTCCACGCTGCAACTCCATACGTCCAATGACCGGGAAGATTTCAGCCGCGCGTGCCCATTTATTGGGCAGCACGCAGGTGCGTGCGACGCCAGCGGAGACGAACCAACTGTGGCATGGCCGTCCCGGCCATGCAGGGTGCGCTCGAGTTCGAAAGTCCGAGCCGGGCACGGGCGCGACGCCTGTGATACAGGTGGGCGTGCTCCATCATCGCGGCGCTTGCGTACGGGAACTCTTATCCACACCATCAGCATCTGCATCATGACGCCGCTGCCAATCGATGAACATATTCCCCGAATCCTGGGCCAATTGCGACAAAGCCGCGCGCTGGTGGTGGTGGCTGAGCCGGGCGCGGGCAAGACGACGCGTATTCCGCCGGCGATTGTCAAATCCGATCTGCTCGGCCCGGAACACCCGAATTTGGTGATGCTCCAGCCGCGGCGCGTGGCCGCTCGCGCGGCGGCGATGCGCATCGCCGCCGAAAACGACTGGCACATCGGCCAGGAGGTCGGCTGGCACGTCCGCTTTGATCGCCGCCTGACCTCGCGCACG
This sequence comes from Fontivita pretiosa, assembly GCF_050410795.1. GTDB lineage: Bacteria > Planctomycetota > Phycisphaerae > Tepidisphaerales > Tepidisphaeraceae > Fontivita > Fontivita pretiosa. The sequence continues at coordinate 747,599 of NZ_CP191258.1, forward strand.
CGTCTGCGTGTGCTGACCGAGGGGATCCTCACGCGCCAGCTCATCGAGGACCCGTTTTTGCAAGGCGTCGGTGCCGTCGTCCTTGACGAGTTCCATGAGCGCAGCATCCACACGGATCTGACGATCGCCCTGCTGCGGGAGGTCCGCCAGACCGTCCGCCCCGACCTGATGATCGTCGTGATGTCCGCGACGCTCGACGCCGCGCCTGTCGCCGGGTTTCTCGGGGATTGTCCGATCATCGAAGTTCCCGGTCGAACCTATCCGATCCAGATCGAGCACGTCGCCGTTGCGTCGGGTCAGCCGCTGCCGCAGCGCGTGGCGGAGGCAACAGAACATGTCCGCTGGCGCGAGGAAGGTAACATCCTGGTGTTCCTGCCGGGGGTGCAGGAGATCAACCGCACCGCGCGCGAAATCGCATCCGTTGCGGATCGCGGGCGGTTTCGTGTTTTCCCTCTGCACGGCAGCCTGCCGCCCGAACAGCAGAACCGTGCCCTGGAGCCTTGTCCGCAGCGCAAAATCATCCTCGCGACCAACATTGCCGAAACCTCGCTGACCATCGAAGGCGTGCGGGTGGTAATCGACAGCGGCCTGGCGCGCGTGGCCGGGTATGATCCGCAGCGGGGGCTGGATCGGCTGGACCTGAAACGGATCAGCAAAGCTTCAGCCCGGCAGCGAGCCGGACGCGCCGGCCGGACTGCGCCGGGGTTGTGCATTCGCCTGTACAGCGAAAAGGAATTCCACGCGATGCCCGACTTCGAGCTGCCGGAAATCCGGCGGGTGGACCTGGCCGGGACGGTGCTGGCCCTGCACGCCTGGGGCAAGCCCGACCCACGCAGCTTCGCATGGTTCGAGGCGCCACCCGAGGCGACGATCGCATCGGCCGAACGATTGCTTGAAATGCTCGGCGCCATCGAGCGCGGGAAAATCACGAAGCTCGGGCAGCAGATGGTTTCGCTGCCGGTGCATCCCCGGCTGGCCAGGCTGCTCATCGCCGCCGTCGAACAGGACATGCTCACGGAGGGCGCCGCCGTCGCCGCCCTGCTCAGCGAAAAGGACATCGCCCCGGACGATCGCGTCCTCGAGACGCAGGCGGCCAGCGACCTGTTCGTGCGGCTGGAGCTGATCGAAAGCAATCCTCAGGTCGCGCGGCTGCGGGATGAGTTGATCCGCATCGGAGGAACGATCACTCGCCCGGCAATTCCACGACACCACGACCGCGAAGAGGCGATGCTGCGGCTGGCGCTGGTGGGCTATCCGGATCGCGTTTGTCGAAGGCGCGCCACGGATCCGTCGGCGGGCGTGATGGTGGGCGGCGGCGGCGTGCGACTGGCGGCCGAATCGGTCGTACGGCAACACGAGTTCTTCGTCGCGCTGGAAGCCCGCCAGGACGACCGCAGCCCGACACGCGAAGCGCTGGTCCGTATCGCCAGCGGCATCCAGCCGCAATGGCTCGAGGAATATTTTCCGCACGAGATCCGGCGCGAACGAAAACTTGTCTTCGACGCGCAGCGTCGACGCGTCGTGTGTCTGAGCACTGTGAGCTACCGCGATCTGGCGATCAGACAGGAGCGCGACGCACCAGTCGATCCGCAGGAGGCGGGCAACATCCTGGCCGAAGTGCTCAAGCCCGACGCCGCAGCGCTGCTGTGGCGCAACGACGAGGCCGCCACGTTCCTGGCCCGCGTCGATCTGCTGCGTCGCGCCATGCCCGAGCACGACTGGCCGACGTTCGATCCGGCGCAGATCGTCTCGGAGATGTGCCAGGGCAGACGCAGCGTCGAGGAAGTCGAGCGCATCTCACCGCTTCCGTTTCTTCAATCGCGTCTGCCCTATCCGTTGAAGCGTCTGCTGGACGAGCATGCCCCGGAGACGATTCAAGTGCCCAGCGGCAGTCGCATTCGCGTGCAGTACGCAGCGGGCCAGCCGCCGGTGCTGGCCGTGAGATTGCAGGAGCTGTTCGGCTGGACCGACACTCCTCGCATCGCCGCCGGCAGAGTGCCCGTCGTGCTGCATCTGCTGGGGCCTAATCTCCGTCCCGTGCAGATCACCTCAGACCTGAGCAGCTTCTGGAAAACGACCTACTTTGATGTACGAAAGGACCTGCGCGTGCGCTACCCCAAACACTCCTGGCCGGAGGATCCGCTCAGCGCCAAGCCGCAGGCCAAAGGCGGCCGACGACGGTGAGCCGAATGACGGGGACGCAGCTCTCCGGTGCCGGCGGTGATTGCAGGGTGCGGGACGCCCGTGACACAACCTGGCAAACTCACCATCGGGCCATTGTGTCCGCTCCGCGCCGGGGGCCCTCGCATTGCAGTGGTCTACGCAGCGGGATTGCGACGGGCCTGCACGAAAGAGCGGATGCACATCACGAGGAAGATCAGGCACAGCCCGGCCATGATGGACTGGCTGATGACGGCCGCCGGTCGCGCCGGCTCGGTTCCGCCAGCCCATCGAACAAGCTTGATCACACCGGGCAGCGTGCCGAGGAATCCCAGAAGCGCCAGTGCGGCGGCGGCGTGCATCGCGTGCTTGCGTGCGGGGGGTTTCAGCCCCACCGCACCGAGAATCGTAAAGACCACGCCCGCCATCGCGGGGATCAACGCAGTGATCGACTGCGCGCCGGTCAGCACATATCCACCGACACCAAGAATGATCAGCAGAGCCCCGAAAATGATCGTCACCTTTGCCACGCCGCCAACTGTATCCGAATTCCATCCGGTTCTGAAGATGGCATAATCAGGGCCCCTGCCCACCGGACTGACTCAAGAAAAAAGCGTGATCGGCGGGCGAAACGTCACCAGCGATTGGCCACCACCACCGCCGCGAAGATCAAGCCGAACGCCACCAGATAATTCCATTTCAGCGGTTCGTTGGCGAAATAGAGCTTCACGAACACGATGAAGACCACCAGCGTGATGGCTTCCTGGATGATCTTGAGCTGGGTGGTGCTGAACTGATAGCTGCCGATGCGGTTGGCCGGGACCTGAAAACAGTACTCGACGAAGGCGATCAGCCAGCTCCCGATGATTGCCGACCACAGCGGCGAGTCACGGTGCTTGAGATGCCCGTACCAGGCAAAGGTCATGAAGATATTCGACAGCAACAGCAGCAGGACCGTGATCATGCTTCAACAGAAGATCGTCAAAACAGTCCGAGAAACTTCCTGGCGGGTTTTTCGGCGCTGGTGGCGGGCGGTTCGGCGCCGGCCTGCCCTGTGGATGGGTTTTTGGACGGTTCTGCTGCCTTTGGCTGGCGATGCAGAGCTTCTGTGAGCTGGGCAGCGGGATCTGAGCCGCGCTCGCTGATCAGGTGCTTGAGCACGTCCGCCTTGCCGCTGCGTACCAGCTTTTCCACCAGCGGCTTATGCAAAGCCACATCATCCAGAGTCCAGTGGCGGGTATCGACGTAGGTGTCGGTGAATCCCAGCCGCTCCTTGGGCAGCAGCGTGATGGGAATCTCGTCGGGAGTGCGGATCACGTGCAGCGACAGCGCCGCCAGACCCCAGCCCAAAATGAACAGCAGGCTCACGATCGTGCGGAAGATGTTCTTGAGCATGGCGCGCACCTCGACGCCTCCGACAGGGGCGGCAGCGCATTTCCCGCCGCAACGGATCCCGACCACGCAGGATCGACCCTATCCGGCGGGTGCTTGACGGCCAATGCGGGTGCCGTTGGCTGCAAAACCAGGCCGCGGCGACGTTGCGTACGGATCATGCAAACGGCAACGTCCCTGCGGCGTATACCGCCCGATAAGCATCATAGCCCCATCCCACCGCGCCGGCGGTTAGATTTCCGCCCGTGGTTTGGAAGCCCGCCGCTTGGCTCCTTCAGCCGGCGAGCCCACGACCGCTACGAGCGGTGAACCGAGGGATCGATCTGGGCCGGATCGATCGGATCGTCGGAGATATCCAGGTCTTCGAATCGCGGTTCGACGGGCGGCACGTGCGGTGTGGGTTGGGCATGTCCGTTGCCCGATCCGCTTTCCACGCCCCGTGCAGCTTGTTGCCTGTTTTGCGGCTGGTCAGCCGGCGGCGCATCGGGGCGCGCTGGCGGGACGGGTGGGGGCGTTGCGGCCGGAACGTGCGCTGGCGCCGTGGCCAGCACCGATGAATAAAACCCCGCCGCAAACAGTCCGTGCTCCTGCTGATATGGGAAATTGATCAACTCGCAGAATTCCTTGATCAGCGCCTGCGCCTGCGGATCGCCGCGCTCCGCCGACTGCACCTGTTGCTGGTGCTTGCGATCGCGGAAGCGCATGATCTGGACAAACCGCCCGGTGGTCTCGCTGCCGCTCCAGTTGGCCCCAACCTGTTCGTAGCACTCAAAGTCCTCGCACCCCAGCCGGGCCAGGGTCTGCCGGAAGCGCGCCAACAGCCGCGCGTGCTCGGCACGCTTCTCCCGAGGAACGACGTAGCTGTTTGTTTGCATCAACATAGCTGTTTCCCTCCCAGCGTAACGCGCATTGTGCCAGATATGTTGCAGCGGATCAAAGGAGATCGGTCGTAAGATTCTCAGGCGGCTTGACCTGAACCGAGCCTGCCACTAGGCTAACGCCCCTCATCCGCGGTCCAGGCCGTCAAGATGCGTAAGCGGTAGTGAAGGTAAAGGATCATGCGGATGTCAGGCGAGCGGCTTGTGCCAAAAAGCACGATCCGCCCAGAATTGTCGTACCCGGACAAGCGAACCCGCAGCGTTCGCCCAAGCCGGGCGATAGCGGTGCAAGCGAGGCCACTTGTGCCCCAGCCTCACCAGCAGCGTTCCGACGGTGAAAACGGCAACTGGGGCCGATACGTGGGCATCGGCCTGGAAATCGCCGTTGGCGTGGCGCTCGGGTACGTCGTCGGAGCGTTTTTGGACAGCCGCTTCGGCTGGACGCCCTGGGGCGTGGTGGTCGGAACGATGCTGGGTCTTGCCGGCGGCTTGTACCTGTTGATCAAGGAAGCGCTGCGGATGAATCGGCAGTGAACCTCCGCCGGGCAGTCCGGTTCGTCGCGGAGGATGGAAGGTCCAGACAACTCAGCTCCTGCGACCCGGCGTTTTGGAGCGTCGAAGCATCGGAGCGTCGCCAATGCGGACGCTGTTTGCCATTCCCCTAGCTGTGATCGTCACCGCCGCTGCCGGCCTGTGCCTGGCCGCCGGCATCGGTTGGGATCCGCATCCGCATGCCATGCTGGCGGCGGCAGTGGTGACCTTGCTGTCCGGCGCAGGCGCGGCGACCGTGCTGCTATGGACCCGCCACGCCGATCAGGCGGGCGTCGCGCAGGCTGCCCTGCTCGGGCTGTCGCTGCACTTGCTGGGGTCCCTGGCGCTGGGCGGCGCAGTCTGGGCCGCCGGAGTCCCGCTCAGCACGCCCTACGCCCTGTGGCTGCTGGCGTTTTATTGGGTAACTCTGACGGTTCTGGCGGCAGGGTTCGTGCATCAGGTCCGCTCGGCGCCGCTCACCGCCGCCGGGCACAACCGCCGCCCCAATCCACCCTCAGGATTCAATTGAGTCTCGACAAAGCCCTATGCCGACCTTGAACGCTCTGCTCGCCGCCGCCGATCCGCTTGATCACGTGCTGCCGCACGATGTGCACCTGCACATCGGACCATTCCAGCTCACCAATCACATGTTGATGGCGTTGGTGGCGGCGGTGCTGATGCTGGCGATTTTTCCGCCGCTGTTCCGCCGCCCGTTCGAGGACGCCCCACACGGCGCCCGCAACTTCTTTGAGTCAATCCTGGAGTTCCTGCGCGTGGAGGTATTCCGCCCGGCGCTCAAGGAGCACACCGACCGCTTCGTCCCGTTCCTCTGGACCCTGTTTTTCTTCATCCTCTTCTGCAACCTGCTGGGGCAGATCCCCATCGCGGAGATCATCACGATCATCACGGGCCGGCCATCGCACCTGGGCGGGACGGCCACCGGCAACCTCACGACCACCGGCGCGCTGGCGATCGTGGCGTTCCTGTTCATCCACGTCAATGGAATCTGGCAGGTGGCCTGGGCACTGATGAGTGGCACCTACGGGCATCACCCGCATGAGGAGCATCATGAGGAGCACAGCGCCAGCGGGCAGCCGCCGCACGAGGCGGCGCACGACCTGGAGCACGTGCGCGGCGAGGCACTGCCCGCCGACGTACCGGCCGATATCCGCGCTATCAGCAGGCCCACAGGCCATTATGAAGACGATGAGTTCGCGGGCCCGCACACCCGCAACGGCATACGCCAGGGCGACGTCCATCACGACCACCCGCACGGCAAGGGGCTGAATCCCGTGGCGGCGCTGCTTCTGGCAGTGCCCCTGTATTTCTGGAACTTCGCCCCCCACCCGTTCAAGCCGGGGCCGGGGCAGTCGAAGCTGGCCTGGGCCATCGACGTGCCCATGTGGCTGGTGCTTCTGGCGCTGGAGCTGATCGGCGCGGTGATCAAGCCGTTCGCCCTGATGATTCGTTTGTTCGCCAACATGATTGCCGGGCACATTGTGCTGGCGGCGCTGGTGCTGCTGATTCCGGTGACCGCGGGCGTGATCGCGCAGATCGGCATCGGCGTGCCGGTCACAGCCCTGAGCCTGCTGATCCGATTGCTGGAATTGTTCGTCGCGTTCCTCCAGGCGTATATCTTCACGTTCCTGACGACGCTGTTCATCGCGTCAGCCGTGGCGCCGGAGCACTAGCCGACGCAAGTGGCCACTGACCGGCGGTCAGCGGCCAGCGAAGTGCGGAATACAACAGGCCACTGGCAACGGACCACTGGCCACTGAGCTTGGCCCGCGAGCAGCCGACGCCCGGGCATAACTTGACTTAAGTTCGGCACAACATCATCCGCGTCGCCGCCTGGCCAACGTCGTTATCCGGCCGCGATGCGACGCACAGCCGCCGGAAACGCTCCGGCAGGAGATTGCACCATGTTCGACTTGCTTGCACAGCAGAGCACGATGTTCCCGGATCACGGAACGGCGATGCTCGGCATCGGGATCGGCATCGGGCTGATCGTCTGGGGCGCCGCCAAGGGAATCGGCCATCTGGCCGGTCAGGCGATGGAAGGCATCGCCCGTCAGCCGGAGGCCGGCGGGCGAATCGGCACCAACATGATCATCGCCGCGGCGCTGATCGAAGGCTTCACCTTCTTTGCGCTGGTGATCGCCCTGCTGATGAACAACAAAATCACGACCTTCTGAATCGCCTGAAGCATCGGTGCGTCGCGGATGAACAGTCCGCGGCGCGCCTTTCGACCGGATCATAAGCGATCGGTCATTCCGTTGGACAGATTCGAGGTGAAGCGCATGTGGATGCGAATCATGTTGATGCTGGTGCTGGGCAGCGGGCTGCTGCTGGGCAGGCCGGCGGGTGCAGCCGCCGCCGAAGAGCCGGGGCAGATCGCCCAGCATGGCCAGAGCGGTTCCCACGCAACCGAAGCCGCCCACGAAAAGCCCGGGTTGTTGCCCGACCCGACCCAGGCGGAAACCTGGATGCAGGCGCTGTGGACCGTGATCATCTTCGTGGTGATGCTGGCGATCCTGTATCCGACCGCCTGGAAGAACGTGCTGGCCGGACTGAAGAAGCGCGAGGAGCGGATCCGCAACGACATTGCCGAAGCCGAGGCCGCGCGGGCGCGCGCCGAGGCCACGCTGCGGGAATACAACGCCAAACTCGCCTCCGCTGAAGACCAGATCCGACAGATGCTCGCCAACGCCACCCTCGAGGGGGAAAAGCTGGCTACTACGATCCGCATGAAGGCGCAGTCCGAGGCCGAGGAGATCAAGGAACGCGCCAACAAGGAGATCGAAGCCGCGCGCGACGCGGCGCTGCGGGAAATCTACCAGCGCACCGCTGAGCTGGCCACCAGCATCGCCGAGAAGATTCTGCGGCGGAACCTGAATCCGGCCGATCAGCAGGAACTGGTACGTCAGAGCCTGGAGCAATTACAGACGATTCGATAGCACAGTCGTCACGGGCGTCGGGGCCATGCCCGGTGCCTGGCGCAGCCGGACACCCGTGACACAGCGAATATGCCCAAGACGATTCACCGATCACCGTTGGCCGTGGCCTACGCGACGGCATTGCTGGAAGTGGCGGCCGAGCAGCATACCGAGCAGCAGGTCGCCCAGGAGCTGAGCGACCTGGCGCAGGTCATCCGGGAAGACCGGGTTTTCGCGCTGTTCCTGCGCGATCCGGCGATCGCGCGCAGCGAGCGGGAGCAGGTGCTGGCGCGTGTTTTCGGCGACCAGCTTTCGCCGCTGATCAATAACTTCCTGCGCGTGCTCAACGCCAGGGGGCGGCTGGGACTGCTGCCGGACGTCGCGGAGATCTACGAAGATCTGCTTGATGAAAGGCTCGGCAAGATCGAGGTGGATGTGACCGTGCCGCAGAAGCTGAGCGGCGAATTGCTTGAGGAGGTCCGCCGCCGAGTCAGTGCGGCACTGAACAAGGACGCCGTGGTCTACCAGTATGTGGACGACTCGATCATCGGCGGGCTGGTGTTGCGAGTCCAGGACAAGCTTATTGACGCCAGCGTCAAGGCCCAGCTTGAAATGCTCAAGCGGCGACTGCTGGCCGCGGGTGCAACAGGCAAATGAAGCACGAGCACGTCCGGCTGCGACGCCGTCGCGCTGGCTGGTTCGTGTACTGGCGGGAATGTGGAACTTGATCTGATCTGAACCGGAGAACCGACCCCATGGCCATTAACGTTGCGGAGATTACCAGTGTCCTGAAGCGGGAGATCGCCAGCTTCGAGCAGAAGCTTCAGGTGACCGAGGTGGGTACTGTAATCGAGGTGGGCGACGGAATCGCCCGGATCTACGGGCTTCAGAACGCGATGGCCGCCGAGTTGCTGGAGTTCCAGAACGGAACCATGGGCCAGGTGTTCAACCTGGAGGAAGAGTCCATCGGCGCGGTGATCTTCGGCAATTACCTGGAGATCAAGGAGGGAGACACGGTCCGCTCCACCGGGCGGCTGCTGGAAGCGCCCGTCGGCGAAGCCTTGATCGGACGCGTGGTCAACCCGCTGGGCCAGCCGCTGGACGGTGGTCCGGCCATCCAGACCACCCAGACCCGCAAGATGGACATCGTCGCGCCCGGCATCGCCGAGCGACAGCCGGTCAAGGAGCCGCTTCAGACCGGGATCAAGGCCATCGACAGCATGATCCCCATCGGTCGCGGGCAGCGCGAGCTGATCATCGGCGACCGCAAGACCGGCAAGACCGCCATCGCTGTCGACACGATCATCAACCAGAAGGGCAAGGGGGTGAAGTGCTTCTACGTGGCGGTGGGACAGAAGGAATCGACAGTGGCGGGGATCGTCGAAGTCCTCCGCGCGCACGGGGCGATGGATTACACGACGGTGGTGGTGGCCAGCGCAGCGGATCCGGCGCCGCTTCAGTACATCGCGCCCTACGCCGGCTGCGCGATGGCCGAGTACTTCATGTGGAAGGGCGAACACACGCTGTGCGTGTATGACGACCTGAGCAAGCAGGCCGCCGCGTACCGGCAGCTCTCGCTGCTGCTGCGTCGTCCGCCGGGCCGCGAGGCGTACCCCGGCGACGTGTTCTACCTGCACAGCCGACTGCTGGAACGCGCCGTCAAGCTCTCTGACGACAAGGGCGGCGGATCGCTCACCGCGCTGCCGATCATCGAGACGCAGGAAGGCGAGGTCTCGGCCTACATCCCCACCAACGTCATCAGCATCACCGACGGGCAGATTTACCTGGAGCCGGATTTGTTCTTCGCTGGCGTTCGCCCGGCCATCAACGTCGGCATCAGCGTCTCGCGCGTCGGTGGAAACGCGCAGACCAAAGCCATGAAAAAAATCGCCGGCTCGCTGCGGCTGGATCTGGCGGCCTATCGCGAGCTCGAAGCCTTCGCCCAGCTTGGCACCGAGCTTGACGCCGCCACCCAGCGCCAGCTCGACCGCGGGGCACGCCTCGTCGAGCTGCTCAAACAGCCTCAATACAAGCCCATGCCACTCGAACAGCAGGTCATGGTCATCTACGCCGGCACCAAGGGCTACCTCGACGATGTGCCGCTCACGAGGATCCAGGAGTTCCAGAACAGCTTCCTCCAGTACGTCGATTCCAGCGCGCCACGCCTGCGCAGCGAGCTGGCCGACAAGAAGGACCTCACCGACGAGCTGGAGAACCAGCTCAAGCAGGTGCTGAGCGACTTCAAAGCCAAAGTGTGGAAGAAATAGACCGCCCGGTGGTGCATCATCAGCGAAGCTCTGGGCACACCGCATCAGCGGTCCGGGGGCCGGCCAGGGTGTGCGTCGTGCCAGGCTGATTCTCGCTTGCGCGTCCCACATTTGCCTTGTCCAGCCGGTTGTCGGCGGGATATGCTCAAGACATGTCCGCAGCCTCGTCCGCGGCGTCTGCGTTTGCACTTCAGGCCGGCGGTGCATCGGCGGCGTACCTGGTTCCCCTGGCCGGGCCGGCCATCCAACCGCTGCGGCTGGATCCTAAGCCCGGCGGGCTGGTGATGGGACGTCACGATGCCTGCGACCTTTGCCTGCCGCCAAATGCCGAAAAGGTCTCCCGCTACCACGCGCGATTTGATCACGATGGGACGCAATGGCGGGTGACGGACCTGGCCAGCCGCTGGGGAACCTTTGTCAACGGCATCCGCCTTCAGCCCGACGCCGAAGTCCCGCTGAGCGAAGGCGATCTCATTCGCGTCACGCCCTGGACGTTCGTGCTCAGCGCCACCGCCAGACCGCGCGCCATGCAGGCGCACGATGATTCCGGGCACACGATGGTGCGAACGGTGCCGCAAGACTCGCCGGCGGCGAGGCAACCCCTGGCCGAGGCGCTGCTGGCACTGCTGCTGGAAAGCGCCGCGGCGATTCACTCGGCGGCGGACGAGAAGCAGTTGGCGAACCTGGTCATCGACGCCGCCATCCGCGGCACAGGGCTCCAGAATGCCGCTCTGCTTCGTCCCGTCGATGCCTCCGGCGGGATCGACATCATCGCCGCCCACTTCGTTCCCGCCGCCCAGGAACAGGGCATCAGCTTCAGCCGATCGCTCATCACCGCCGCCTCGCAGGGCGTGGTCGCGGAGATCGACGCGGCCATCGGTGGGGATATTTCGCAGTCCATGGTTCGCCTGCGGATCAGCTCCGCGATCTGCGTGCCTCTGATGCTGGGCAATACCGTCGCGGCCTATTTGTATCTGGATGCCCGCGGGTCGCTGATCCAGTCGTTGCGTCCCGGCTCCAGCGCCTTCTGCGTGGCGCTGGGACGCATGGCCAGCCTGGCGCTGGCGAATCTGAAGCGAATCGAGATGGAAAAGCGCGAGGCACGGATGCAGGCCGAGCTCAAGGCCGCCGCCGCCGCACAGCAATGGATTCTCCCCAGGCGTCACGGGCAGCACGGGCCTTTCGTCACCATCGGCGAAAGCCGCCCCGGCGCCCACGTCGGCGGAGACTTCTTCGATATCATCCCCCTGTCAGACAAGCGGCTGGCCGTCGCCGTCGGCGATGTCGCGGGCAAGGGCATCTCCGCTTCCGTGCTCATGACCGCCACGCAGGGTTACCTGCATTCGGCGTTGACGCAACGCAACGACCCCGGCGAGGCGCTGAGCGACCTGACACGATTCGTCAACCCCCGCCGGCCGGAGAATCGATTCGTGACCATGTGGGTCGGCATCTTCGACGCCGAGCGCGGCACGCTCAGCTATGTCGATGCCGGGCACAGCTACGCCATCCTTCAGCGCCAGGACGGGTCGTTCGAGCAACTGGACAAGGGCGGCGGGCTGCCGATCGGGATCGATGGCGAATTCCGCTATAAGTCGGAGGTGGTCCGCATCTCCCCGGGCGACAAGGTGATGATCGTCAGCGACGGGATCATCGAACAGCTTGGATCGCACGAAAGTTCCGCCGGACCCACTGCGGCCAGCGGACTGCTGGAAAAGCAGCCGTTCGATCTGGCGGGATTGCAGAAGTCGATGGCCGGCGCCGGTCAGGACCCGGTCGCCGACCTGTTCAGCGCCGTCGTCCGCCACGCAGGCACACAGCAGCTTAGCGATGACGCCACCGCCGTGCTGGTCCAATGGGTCTGAGCCGGCCATTCGCTGCACAGTGCCGGCCGCGATGCAACTCAATTCATCTGCTCAAACCGCTTTCGCCAAGCAGCACGTTGTCGATCAGGCGGGTTGAGCCTACGCGAGCGGCAATCGCCAGCAGCGTCGGGCCGGTGATCACGTCCACAGGCTTGAGCGTGATCGGATCGACGGCGGCGACGTAGTCGATGCTGACCGGCACCCGCCCAAGGTTCCCCGGATCCAGCAGCGTGTTCTGCATCGTCGCCACCAGCCGATTCGCCTGCCGTACGCCCGAGTTGTATTCGCCCTGCGCCAGCATCAGTGCCCGGCTGATCGACAACGCCCGCTCACGCTCTTCGGGGGAAAGATACTGGTTGCGGCTGCTCAGCGCCAGGCCGTCTTTCTCCCGGACGGTCGGACATGCGACGATCTGGATGGGGAAATCCATCGCCTGAACCATCGCCGTGATGATCCGAAGCTGCTGGTAGTCCTTCTGCCCGAACAGAGCGATCTGCGGCTGGACGATATTGAAAAGCTTGGCCACAACCTGGCAAACCCCGCGGAAATGCCCTGGACGATGCTTGCCCTCCAGCACGCTGGTCAGTTCCGGCAGATCGATGACGATCTGCGGCGTGTTTGGCGGATACATTTCCTCGGTGGAAGGGTTAAAGACCAGATCGACGCCCGCCTGCTCGCACTTTTTCAGATCCGCTTCCAGCGGGCGTGGATACCTGGCGAAATCCTCTCGCGGCCCGAACTGCGTGGGATTGACGAAGATGCTGACCACCACATGAGGCGCAAGCTCTCTGGCGCGACGGATCAGCGACATGTGCCCTTCGTGCAGCGCTCCCATCGTGGGCACGAACGCGACTTTTCCCAGCTTGCCCCGCTCGGCGCGGCAGTCACGAATGCTCTGAACGACAGTCATGGCATCCAAGCGTACAGTGGCCAGCCGCCGCGGTACAGCGCTGGGCACGCCTCAACATAGCCGGCGCGCGCCCGGGTCTGGGCAGCGGTTCGAGCAGCAGGCCACCCTGTGGCACGGGGGTCCCACCCGTGTGATGCCCGCCCGCACGTACAGGACGCCCGTAAGACGACAGCCGCTGCCGGTACTGCGTTAGGCCTGGGCCAGGATGCCGATACACCGCGATCCGGGGTTCAACCCGGCCGCGTCTCTGTTGGCGCTATTGATGGATCTCCACGATGTCCCTGTCATGCAGGATTTCGGTGCGGTGAACCTGCTGGCCGGCGAAACGACCGTCGCCCCAGATGCGCGCGAAGGTCATCTTCCGCGGCAGCTCCTGGTGAATCTCCCGCGCCAGATCCTCGACGGTGGAACCGATCTCCAATGTGAAGGGTTTGGTTTTGTCCACGGGCTTGCCCGGCTGTTTGGTGTAGACCCGCACCAGGCTCAGCAGTTGCCAGCAGCGTTCCAGCAGCCGGTCGAGTCCTTCTCCCGTCGCCGCCGAGACGGGCAAGACCTCCAGCTTCCCGGCATAAAGCTCCTGTAACGTCGCGACGGTTTGCTGCGGGGCCAGATCGATCTTGTTGGCCACCAGAATCGCGCAGTGCTGGTTGAAATCGCCGGGATCAAGCTGGTTGAGCGGAACCGAGCGCAGGACCAATCCTCGTCCGGCCAGCAGCGACGCGACCATCTCCGCCTGTTCCAGGGGATCTGCGGCTGCATCCACGACAATCGCGATGATGTCGCTGTTGCGGATGGTACCCAGCAACCCGCCGGGAATGTGATCGGCGGTGAGGGGCGGAGTATCGACCAGCTCGATCTGCACATCCTGATACTGCGCCATTCCCGGCACGGGCAGAGCGGTGGAGAAGGGATAATCGGCGACCTTCACCGGGGCGTGTGTGGTGCGTGCGACGATCAGGCTCTTGCCGGTGTTGGGCGGGCCGACCAGCACCACCTGCCCCGCCCCGCCGCGCGGAACATGAAACAGATCGGTCCCTCTGGCGGGTTTGCGGGCGATCGCCTTGCGGAGCTGGCTGATCCTGCGCTTGATGTCGGCCTGGAGCTTTTCGGTTCCCTTGTGCTTGGGGATGGTGGCGAACATCTCCCGCAGCGCCTCAAGTCGTTGCTCGTCGGTGGTGGCGGAGCGGTAGCGTTGCTCGGCGCGTTCGTAGTCCGGTGTCAGATTCGCCGGCATGCGCCGCATTATACTCTGCCCCCGCCCACCCCCGCCCCATCGGCCAGCCCGGAAAAGACTCCCGACCCCTTTAAAATAAGGGGTCGGGAGTCTTTGTTTGGCGGCGAAAAATACTCCCGACCGGCTCAGTCTCGACCCTCTCCAAGTTCGGCGCATGTTCGGTAGCGCCACGCCGATGCAGTGGGTACAAGCTGCGGGATGGAAACATCTCGATCACCATGGAAGGTCCTGCGGCAGGCCCATGAACTGGCCCTCCGCGTCTGGCCGGCCTACTCCTGCGACTGCAGCCGCCACGACTTCACGCTCCCGCAACTCTTCGCCTGCCTCGTTCTGCGCGAGCAGCTCAAGCTCAGCTATCGCAGGGCCGAGCAACTGCTGCGCGACTCGCCGCAGTGGCTGGCCGACCTCGGCATGTCCCGCGCCCCGGATCACAACACCCTCTGGCGGGCCTTCGGCACGCTTCTCAAGACCCGGCGCGTCAACCGCATGCTCGACCTGCTGGCCCAGCTTGCCGCCAAGGCCAAACTGCTGCGTAAGCTCGACTCGAGCAAGCCGCTGACCCTCGACAGCACCTGCTACGAGGCGCGTCACCGCTCACGCCATTACGACCGCGTCTGCCGCAAGATGCTCCTGCGCGATGGCGGCAAATACACCGAAAAAACCGATGCAGACGAGGTCAATCGCTCACGCTCGCGCCGGGCCCGGCAGATGCCGAAGCTGGCCCTGGCGGTGGCCTCGGCCTGTCACCTCATCCTGGCGGCGCGGGTTCATATCGGCTGCGGGTCCGATGCGCCGGACTTCGCGCCGCTGTTGTACCATGCGTGGCGGCGGGCCAATGTGAACGTCGTCGTCGCCGACGCTGGATACGACTCAGAGGCCAACCACCGCAGCGCCCGCCTGGACATGGGTGTGCGCTCGGTGATTCCCACGGGCATCGGGCGGCCGTCGAGCAAGCCGCCCGGCGGTCGATATCGCCGGCTGATGAAGCAGCGGTTTGCCCGCAAGGCGGACCGGCGAACCTACGGCCAGCGAGCGCAGAGCGAGACGGTCAACAGCATGATGAAGCGGAACTTTGGCGATGCCCTGCGTTCCGTGCAACGCCGCCGTCGCCGGCAGGAGATGCTCTTGCGGACCCTGACGCACGACCTCATGATCTACGCCAATTATGAGGGTCGAGACTGAGCCCTCCCGACCCCTTTTTCAGGAATACCGGCCGAACTGCTCGGCGGCCTGGCACAGGGCGGCGAGGTTGGCGTAAGAAGTGCCCAGATTGATGCTGCCGGCGGCGGTGAGGACCAGCCCCCCGCCCTCGCCGGCCAGCTCGATGCTGCGCTTGGCCTCGGCCATCACCTGCTGGGGCGTTGCGCCCTTGAGGACCAGCGGCGGGACACATCCGTAGATAATCGCATGGGGCAGTTTTCGCCGGATCAGCGCCGGATCCGTTTGCGGATCGGGGTTTACGCCGTTGACTCCAAGCTCCGCTAAAAAGTCCAGCAGATGCCCGATCCGCGCATCGTTGTGATAGAACCGATCATCGTTCGGACCGGGCGCCAGCTCCTGATAGATCCTGCGATACACCGGCAGGAAGAACCTGCGGAAATGCTCCGGCGAAACCAGCCCGGCCACATCGTCGAACATCCCCACTCCCGTCATCGGCGCACCGACCAGCCGCCGGACTGTTCTGGAATATTCCACGGTGATCTGGCCGATCAGCTCCAGCAGCGCCAAGATCTTATCCGGCGCATCGTAGAGATACGTTGCCATATCCGTGATGCCGCACAGGAAGCTGAGGATCGTGCCCGGCCCGTGAACGCTGGTTGCGTCGTGCAGAATGCGCCAGCGGTACGGTCGGTTGAGCTTGCGGTATTTCTCGACGAACCACGGCACGAGTCCCGCCTGCGAAAGGTCCACCTTCTCCATTCGCCGGATCAGCGGCTTGATGTCTTCGACGCTGTGGATGACGTGATCGAGCCACGGCGTGGAATTCTCGGGATACTCGATGCGGTTGCCGTAGATCGAGCCGTGCAGCAGCGACGAGCTGTGCACCATCGGCTTGAGGTGATAGCCGATGTCATTCATCAATTGCTCGGCACACCGGGCGCGCACCTGCTGCTGGAAATCGAAATCCTGGATGAAGCGACGATACGGGACGCGCATGCGGTCGATGATCCAGTCCTCGCCAAGCTCGATCAGGACTGGAACCCGCGAGCGGCGGGTGGTGAAGGCGGGCTGCACCGAACGCGCATCGCCCAGCTCCGCGGGCTGGTTGCCGTACAGACATTGGTCGTTCTCCACCCAGAACGCGCGCCACCAGCTCAGGTCGGGGATGTCTTCAGTCATGGATTGGATCCGGGTCCGGGCCAGCGCCGCCCGGGTAGCCGACCCCGGACGATGCTGCATTTGATCACCCGCATTTTACGGACATTCTGCTCCTCTGTCGTGCTCACGTCAAGGACTTGATCGCGGCGGCCATGGTGGTACATTCAGTGGACCAGTTGGCCGCGGCGTGCCAAGCCACCGGACACCACCGACATGGAACGGGATCGGCTGGATAACAGAATCGTGCGCGAGATCATCGCCCGGGTGGCGTCGGGGACGTATGCCCAGGGGAAGCGAATCCCTTCCGAGCGCTCGCTCTGTCGGGAGTTCGGTGTGGCGCGCGGCACGCTGCGCAAGGCGATGGCGCAGCTCCGCAGGCTCGGTGTGCTGACGGTGCGACCCAATTCCGGCGTGTACGTCCGCGGCGTGATTCCCGGCAAGCTGCCCCACCGCTATCTGCCGCCGCACTTTGCCGACATCGATCTGGATGACGTGGTCGAAGCCCGCATGGCCATCGAGCTGGCGGCGGTCGCGCAGGCGACTCGGCGCGTCGGTCCAGCCGATCTGAAACGCCTCCGGGACCTGGTCGATCGCATGGCCGCCAGCCTGGACAATCTTCCGGTGTTTCTGGATCTGGATCTAGCGTTTCACCAGGCGCTGGTCCGCGCCAGCGGAAACGCCGTGCTGGCGCGTGCGTTTGAAGCGATTTACGACTATCACCGGTTCTCGACCGTCTACACCTCACAGCGCGAAGGCGAAGAGGCGAAGGCGCTGGCATATCACCGGCGACTGCTGGAGGCGCTGCATCGTGGCGACGCGTCCCGCTGTCGCCTGATCCTGCGGCAACACCTGCAAAGCATCCGTCAATACGCCCGGCCGGCAAAGATGCCGCAAAGGAGCTGATCATGAGCAATCTGAAAGACAAGCCTTGCGTAACCGTGATCGGCGGAGGGATGATCACCGAAACTCAGCTTCTGCCAACGCTGCTGCACATGCAGCGAGAGGGAGTGCTCGGGGAGATTCACGTCTGCGATGCGCGGGTTGATCGACTGGCTGAGCTTCAGCGCTCGCCACTGTTGGCCCGGGCATTTCCCGGCCAGTCGTTCGTGCCGCACCCGGATCCGGGCGCCACCTCGCCCGGCACGGTGGCCCCCGATATCTTCAAGGAGGAACTGGCCCGCGCCCCTCGGGGTAGCATCGTCGTCAACGCCACTCCCGATCAGCTCCACTATTCCGTGATCCTCGAAGCGATCAGCAACGACCTGCACGTATGCACAGTCAAGCCACTGGTGCTGAAGTACTCCCAGGCCGAGCAGATCGCGCGGATGGCGCTGGAGCGGGGGCTGGTGGTCGGAGTCGAGTACCATAAACGGTTCGACTATCGGGCGCTGATGGCCAGGCAGAAGTACCGTGCCGGATTGCTTGGGGAGTTCCGGCTGGGTCAGGCGCAGATGATCGAGCCGTACTACTACCGCGATTCGAACTTTCAGAACTGGTGCACGTGCGAGAACACCGACATGTTCACGTATGTGGGCTGCCACTACGTGGACCTGGTCGCATTCATCACAGGCCTGCGGCCCGTCGCGGTCAGCGTGTATGGCATTCGAGACAAATATCCCAATGGCCGGGAAGGCTTCCTCTGGACCGACGGGCGGGTGATCTGGGAGAACGGCGCCTCACTGAGTGTGGTGGATGCAATCGGATATCCCTCCGCCGCCGCGGGTGGAAATGCCCAGGGGCTGACGATGTGGTGCCAGGGAACCAAAGACGCGACCCTGCTGGTGCACTCGGATCAGTATCGGGGCGTGAAGTGCCACTATGAGGCGTCCAGGCGCCAGCCGGGAGAAAAACTCTACGAGGAACCGAACCCGGACTATTTCCAGATGGTGGATTGCGGGGGCGGCGGGCTTACGCCAGTCGGCTATGGGCATCGCAGCGCCGAGTACATCATCAAGGCCTGCTGCCGCGCCGCCGCCATGAACAGCCTGGCGCAGCGCCAGGACTTCATCCGGCAGCTTGACCGTGAGGGCATTATGGCGACCCCCGCCAACAGCAGCCATAACGAACTGGTGATCGAGGCGGGACGCAAGAGCATCCTGTCCGGCGGGCGCGAGGTGCTGATCGAGTACGGCGCGCAACCGACGGTTCGTTTCCGTGAATACAACTGAACCAGAGGCGAATAAGGAGCATTATCCATGGCAACCCAGGAATTTCCGCTCAATCCAGTCAAGGTCCCGCGAGTCGAGACCCGGTATCGCAGGATCGTCACCGAAATCCCCGTGCCGCAGTCCATTCCGCTGCTCCAGCGACTGCGCGAGCAGGAACCGCGCAGCATGGGCGGGCAGCCGCCGATCCTCTGGCATCACGGCAAGGGCGCTACCATCAGTGATCCCTACGGCAATACGTGGATCGACTTCTCGTCAGGCGTGCTGGTCACCGCATGCGGGCACGCTCACCCCGAGATCGTCAAGGCCATCACCGACATGGCCTCACAGGGTCTGTACCACGCTTATTGCTTCCCGACGGAAATCCGGTTGAAGCTGATCGAGGAGCTGTCGTCGTGGTTGCCGGCGCCTCTGAAGCGCGTTTTCCTGCTGACGACCGGTTCCGAAGCATGTGAGTGCTGCATCAAGTTGGCGCGCACGCAGGGGCTGCGCGTCGGTGGGCCGGAAAAGAAGATCTTTGTCAGCTTCGACAACGGTTTTCACGGACGTACGATGGGTTCGCAGCTTGCCGGTGGATCGCCGGCGCTGAAGGCCTGGCTGGGCAAGCCCGACCCGAGTTTTGTGCAGGTTCCCTTCCCCGACGGCTTCCGGCAGAAAGACGTCAGCTTCGCCGCGTTCGAGAAGGCGCTGCAAGCCAAAGGCGTGAATCCTGACGATGTCTGTGGCGTGATGGCCGAGACCTATCAGGGCTGCAACGCCACGATCATGCCTGCTGCCTTTGCGCAGGAGCTTCGCCGCTGGTGCGACCGGCACAAGGTCGTGATGATTTTCGACGAAGTACAGGCCGGCTTCGGACGCACCGGTACGCCGTTTGGCTTCACGCACACGGGCGTGGTGCCGGACCTGGCGGCGTGTGGCAAGGGAATCGCCGGTGGAATGCCTCTGGCGGCCGTCCTGGGAACCGAAGAGTTGATGAGCCTGTACGGCCCCGGCGAGATGACCAGCACGCACTCGGCCAACCCGATCTGCTGTGCTGCCGCGCTGGCGAATCTTCAGGTCATCCGTCGCGAGAAGCTCATCGATAATGCCGCCAGACTCGCACCGGTGTTGGCCGAGGGAATGCGTCGCATCAGCAAAGCCGCGGGCAACCTGATCGGACATGTGGATTCGATCGGTCTGGTCGGCTGCGCGCAGTTCACCAAACCGGGCACGACCGAGCCGGCGCCGCAGCCCGCGTGGGAGATGGTTCGCCGCGCCGTTGAGCGGGGTGTGATGCTGTTTGCTCCGGTGGGAATCGGCGGCTGCGCCGTCAAGATCAATCCCCCGTTGGTCATCCCGGAGCAGGCGCTTCGCGAGGGGCTGGATGTGCTGGAGACCATCGCCCGCGAACTCGCCGCCGAACAGGCTTAATAGCAGATCATCTGTCACTACAGTCGCTCGGCGAACAACTCCGGCGAGGGGCGGGGAATGACCACCGACGAAACGAGCAGCCCCTTCTGCTTTACGGTGGCAGCGGCGGCTTCAACTGCGCTGCGGCAGTCGGAAACCGAGCCGGCCATCATCACCAGCCCCTTGCCCCCCAGTGCCATGGCCAAGTGGATGCGAAACAGCGAGACGTTGGCGGCCTTGGCGGCGACGTCGGCGGCTTCGATGGCGCTGGAGGCGGAAAAAGTCTCGACAATGCCCAGCGATGGCACCTGCTGATGTTGGCCGCCGATCTGCACCATGTCCCCCAGCGCGCGGAACACATCTGGATGGATGTTGGGCACCAGGATGTGATCGATCACGCCGTCAGGCGCCGCCTCCAGTCCCGCATTCACCGCCGCCTGCACCGCGCCCACCGGGCCGCCTACGATGGCGATGTATTTGCCCGAGCAAATCGTCCGCGCCACGATCAGCTTCACCTCCGCCGCCTTGAGCATCGCATCCTGAACCTGATGCCCGATGGCGATCGAGGTCAGCTCGATCATGCCGATTGCCTGCCGCTCTGTCTGACGTTCTGCCATGTGTGTATCAGCTTTCGATCACGACCGAACCGTTCACGTCCGTGACGGTTCCGGAAATGCTGGCATGGATGAGAGCGCCCAAAGCTCCCTTGGGCGGTCGCGCGATCACATCGCCGGCGCGAACCGAATCGCCGCGGCGCACCACTGCCTGCGCGGGCACGCCGGCATGCTGCTTGAGCGGCAGCACGACACGCTTCGGCTCGACGGTCTTTTCGATCAGCGGCCCTTCGTTGCGGAAAATGTGCAGCCCAAGCTTGCGGACCAGCCGCGCGATCGGCACCCGGCGGTTGTCAAGGTGAAGCCGGGCGCGGTCCGGATCAGCCTCGAGCTCCCACTTCCGCCCGGCCGCCATCAGATCCCGCTTGTTCTTCACGCACACGTTTTTCGGATCGAGATCTTCGGGGCAGGCGACCATCGTGCAGAGGTTGCACTCGCAGCAGAACAGGGTGCCGATGACGTTACCCTCGCCGACGAGGTTGAAACCCAGCGATCGCATCGCCTTGGCCGGCTCGATCGGGTGGCCCAGCAGGTACCGCGGGCAGTAGAAGGTGCAGAATCCGCACTGATCGCAGCAGCTTGCGCCGATCCGTTTGATGGCGGTCCAGTCTCGGGTGTATCGCCCCACCAGCGGATGGGAGCGATCCAGGACGATCAGCCCGCCAGTGGTCTTGGTGATTGGCCGATCGAGCGATTCGCTGAAGGCGCCCATCATCGCCCCGCCGACCAGCACCACCGGGTCGCTGGCGGTGGCTCCGCCGCACAATTCGATCGCCTGGGCATACGTGCAACCCACCGGCACGCAGACGGTGCCGGGCTGTTTCACATCGCCGGCAACGGTGAGGTACTTGCGTGTCACCGGCCGGGCCCGCGCGATGTTGAGCGCGGTCTCGACATTGATCACTGCGCATCCGACAGCCAGCGGGATCTTGCCCGGGGGGATGATCTTGCCGGTGACATCGTAGACGAGGATGAACTCATCGCCGGCGGGGTAGGAGTCGCTCAGCTCGACGATGCGTGTGGCATGGTTGAGTTTTGGCGAGATGGCGGCGATGACGTCAGTGTACTTGTACTTGATGCCGACGACCGCCTGGTGCGCGCCGAGCAACTGCCTGGCCGCTTCCAGCCCGGCAAGCACTTCGTCGGGGAAATGTCGCAGCAGTTCCTTGTCTTTGTGAAGCAGCGGCTCGCACTCGGCGGCGTTGAGGATCACGGTGTCGGCGCGTGCGCTGAGCTTGACATGAGTCGGGAACCCCGCCCCGCCCGCGCCAACCACGCCCCACGATGCAATCGCCTCGACCGATACCGCCATAAGCTGATTGTAACATTGCCCGCACCTGCGTGCACCCCGGGGCGGCGGGCGCGCAGCCGCTCATTCGGACTGGAGTTCGCGTCTGGCGCCGCGGCGTTGTCCGCTTCCACGGCGCGCCTGTCGCCGCAAGCCGCCAGCACCACGGCCACGACCCTGACCCCTGGGGACGGACTCTGTGCGGCGAACCTGGATCGCCGATTCACCATCCACCGGGCACTTGTTCTCGCAGATGCCACAACCCGTGCAGCGATTCCAGTGCACGAAGGGGCGCTTGAGCAGCACCCGCTGTCCGGCGCCGTTGACCGCCTCGACTTCGTCGTAACCGATGGCCTTATCCGTCACCGGGCAATGCTCTTCGCAGCAGATGCACTCTTCGTTGTTGGCCCAGGGCAGACAGCGAGCCTGATCGATCACCGCCTTGCCCAGCACAACCTTCGATTTTGATTCGACGTCGAGTTTGGGGATCGCGCCGGTGGGACAGACCTGGCCGCATAGAGTGCAGTTGGTTTCGCAGTATCCGATTCGCGGCACCAGGCGTGGCGAGAAGATGCCTTCGATGCCGGCCAGCAGCGCCGCGGGCTGAAGTCCGTTGGTCGGACAGACCTTCATGCATAGCCCGCAGCGTACGCATCGATCAAGGAACGCCGCCTCGTCACCGGCACCGGGCGGGCGGATCAGCAGCGGATCGACCGTCGCCGGCCGCCCGATGCGCGCCGCCTTGACGACCAGCGGCGTGGCCAGGCCCACGGCAACGGTCGCCAGAGCCGCGCGGCGCGAGAGGTCCACCGGCGGCACAGGAGTCCGGCGACGCGAGAACCTGAACGCCGTCCGCGCATCGGGACAATCGGCTATGCAGTCCATGCACAGGTTGCAGTCGTCGGGCTTGAAGGCTTTGTCGGTGGTGAAAGCATCCATGCGGCAGGCGTCGTTGCAGGATTGCGTTGCGGGACAGTTGGGACAAACTTTGACGGGCACGCGCCGCAGCGGCGTCCACCGCGCCGCCACCGAGAGCATCGCGCCCAACGGACAGAGGTATCGGCACCAGAATCGTCGCTGCACAAGCTCCAGGACGAAAACCGCCGCCAGCATCGCCAGCGCGGCGCCGCCCAGCAGGTGCGAGCGGTCGCCGAAACCCAGCAGGTGCTGGCGGACAAACGCGGCTGCGTTCTGCACGGCGGTGTTCCACGGGCCGGGGGAGTTTGCGACGGCGTGCAACGCGCTGTCGGTCGCGCGGGTCAGCGCGGGATCCACCCAAAACGTCAGCCCGCGAACCAGCAGCGCAAAGGGATCCAGGTAACCGGCCATCGGAAGGCTCAGTACCGAGAACCCCACCGCCAGCAGCAACAGCACATATCGCATCGGTCGAAGCGCGGCCGTGCGTGTGCCGGACAGTCGATGCGTCCACCGTGTCAGCGGCCGCAGCACGCGATGAACCAGATCCAGCAGAGTTCCCAGCGGGCAGAACCACCCGCAAAAGAACCTGCCCAGAACGATCGTGAGCATCAGCACCAGCAGCGCCGGCCAGAAGACCGCCAGCAGCGTGCGCGAGCCAAGCACGGAGATCAGTGCCGCAAAAGGATCGAGACGGAAAAAGAGGTTTGCCGGCTGCTGGAGCGTATCGGTGCCGGTCGATTCGGTCTTGCGGAACAGCCACAGAAACAGCAGCAGAAACAACACCTGAGCGGTGCGCCGCAGCCAGCGCCATGGCAGACGCCGAAGCAAACCCACCCGACTCGCCGCGGCGGGGATTTCGGCGGAGCTGGTTGCGCTGGCCGAACCGCTGATCACCTTCACACCTCGATGATCCTGATCTTCGACAGATCCATCTCACCAAGCCCGGCGCGGTACGCCGCAACGGTCGTTTCGATCTGCTCGGGCTTGAGGCCGAACAGCGTGGTGGCGTAGGCGTCGGCGGCGACGGGGTCGGTGGAGGCGATGATCGTGTCGCGCACCTCCACATCATCCAGGTTGCCGCCCTGCGGGCCGTGACGCACAAGGATCCGCGTCGCATCGACCACCGTGAGCCTGGGGCGAACCACCGTGTGCAGATCCGCCAGCTTCTGAGCGATTTGACTGTGAAGCTTGCCGCGCGATCCGCCACAGATCCCCATGATGTTCTTCAGCCCCAGGGTCAGCCGCGTAAGGCTGTGATGCTTGGCGATGGGGACATTGATGTAGCAGTCGGCCTCCAGCGCATCCCTGTACAGTTGCCACTCAGAGACTGCCTTTCCGTTCTTGATGGTGACCGGGACGAAGTTGCGGTCTTCAACGTAGGGGCAGACGGCGCGGGGGTCGTCAAGCGACTCGACGGCGGCGCGGATGCCGCTGCTGGCGTAGCAGCGTCTGGGATCGTTGCAACTTCGGTCGAATACGCTCACCCGGGCCGCGCCAGCGTCCAGACACAGCTTCACGATCGCCTGGACAACCTGCGGATGCGTGTTGGCGGCGTATTCCGGGGCACGGTCCCAGCCGATGTTGGGCTTGACGACGACCTTGCTGCCGCTGGAGACGAACTGGCCGATCCCGCCAAGCTGCGTAATCGCGGAAGTGACGATGGCGGCGTAATCCTTTCCCCTGGCGACGGCGAGGACGGGTTGCTGCGTGGCCGGCTGTGCGCCCAGCGCCTGGCGGGCGATGTGGAAGACGGGCATCGCCATCGCCGCCCCGCTCGACCACGCCGCCACCTGCTTGAGAAACTCGCGTCGATTCATCGTCGCTCCTTTGCCTGTTGCTCGCCACGAACCTCACGGAGCACCACACAAAGGATACTCTAGTCCCTTTTCGTGCGGGATCAACTTCCTTTTGTAGACTGCTGCGGCGTGGCGGATGCTGTCAACGAGCCACGTGTGTTGCGCTCATGCGTTGGAGTACCCAACAGACGGCTGGGAATGCTGATCGAGATTGTCCGCCTCCATCGGCGGCAGGTTGGTATCCTTGCCCCAGATCTTGCGCGCTACTCGACAGTAGTGCAGATAGTTGGCCAGTGGAACGTCCGGCGGAACGCGGTGATCGGGCATGGGGATGTAGCCACCCTCCTCCACCAGCGGCGCCAGTCGCTGCACCTCGCGCTCGATGTCGCGCGGGCCGCGCGCCAGGATGTGCTTGTCCACCCCGCCCATCAGCAGCATCTGCTTGCCGAAACGCTTGCGGAATGCATACGGGTCGGCCCCCCACGTGCCCACCTCGATGGGGAACATGCAGTTGACGCCCGCATCCAGCCACAGCCCGGCCAGTTCGTCGATCTTGCCGTCGCAATCCACCCAGATGACATCCACGCCGTGTTTGTGGCACAACTCGGTGATCCGGCGATACTGC
Organism: Fontivita pretiosa; assembly: GCF_050410795.1. Taxonomy (GTDB): domain Bacteria; phylum Planctomycetota; class Phycisphaerae; order Tepidisphaerales; family Tepidisphaeraceae; genus Fontivita; species Fontivita pretiosa. Next base: position 772,883 of record NZ_CP191258.1, read on the forward strand.
GGCACCAGGTAGCGCTTGAAGTGTTGCGGCGAGAGCAGCGGCCCAGACCTGTAACACATGTCTTCCCACAGTGCGCAGCCGTCGAACTGTCCGCCGGTGGCAAAGAGCTTCTGTAGCAGCCCCACCGCAAGATCCGCCATCGTCGTGACCATCTCCTCGAACCATGCCGGGTCGTCGTAGACGACCAGGCTGATATTCTCCAGCCCCATCCAGTTGCGCAGACGACCGTAGAGGCTCCAACCGCCGCCGAGCCAGGTCGGATGTGGCCGGGCCGGATCGCGCCAGACCTTGACTCGACGATCCCAGTCTTCGGGCAGCCGCCGCGGGTCATCCGGATTCAATCGGGGCAGGTAGTGCTTCTTCCAACTATCTCGATCAGCCAGCGTGTGCCCAACATGCATGGGGATCGAGGTGCTGCTGCGCTGTCGACGGACGATCACCCCGTCATCCTGCACCATCGTGTAAACATCGCCGTCATCTTCCAGGATTCTGCTTTCAAACGGCGGATACAGATCGCGAACCACTCCCGTATACCAGTCGAGCGGCAATCCGCCCCCGGCCAAGGAGGCGTCCAGGCCGCAATACCTGGCGATGTTGCTCAGGTCGTAGTGGGTGGGAAGCCCCTGTTTATGCCATGCCGTGATCGTCTGATCCCAGAAGCTGAAGTCGTACAGCGGCGCCCGATCACGGGGCTGATAGTGCATCGTGGCGTGGAAGCGTTGTCGGTCGTTCATGGGGAGGATTGTGTGTTAAAACCAGCCATGGTCGGCGGATGAACACCATACCCACAAACGGAAAGGAAGACAAAACACTCCGGCGTTGCGACATCGAGCAGGTTCAGATGGCCGAAATCGCTCACTGGGCAGGTTCGGGCTCGCACGCCAGCCACCGGTCATCGTGTGCCAGGCGCAGATCCAGGGCGGTGCCGTCGTCGAAGTTTGCGCGGAAGTGATCGGGCTGATTGATGGCCGGGCGATACGTGCCGGATGCGACCCGCCAGACCGCCCCCCGCCCGCCGGAGATCACGCCCTGATAGTCCAGATACGCGCGGCGATGATCGCGCAGGCGGACGAGCTGCTCACCCGGCGCAGGCGGCCAGTGTTGTGCTCGCCACGTCGCCAGCGCAGAACCCGGCGCGGTCTCGAACATCAGATCGAAATGCGGTTGATCGATCTGCTCGTGCCGGAGAATGGCGTAACGGAGCAAGCTCATTTCAGGCGATCAGCACCGGCGGCGGAACGTAGCCGCTGCGAACCCTGCCGCTCGGATCCACACTGCTTTTCAGATCGCACGGGTGCGCCTCAGGACCCAGCCCCCAGTCTCGGGCATAATCGGCGGCGATCTGATCCAGCTCGGCCTTTGTCAGGTTCGGCTTCTCGGTGCTCTGGGCAGCTTCGCGAATCTCGTGTTCGTTCAGCAGTGTTCCGGTGATGCTGGTCAGGGCCGGGTCCATCAGCAGCCACTTGCACGCGAGCTGATGCACGGTCATGCCATGCGCCGCTGCAATGGGACGGATCAGCTCCAGCTTTTTCAGTCCATAGGTCTTCCACGCCTGGTCACGGAACTTGCGGTGATCGTCGTTGCCGATGGTGGTGTCAACCCGAACCACGTCCTTGAGGATCGAGCTGTTGTCGTGAACCCGCGCCAGCACGCCAGCACGCTGCGAGCGGGCTACCTCGCAGAACTCGCGACCGGGATTCTGCTCGAACAGGTTGTAGACGGTCTGAACGGCCCTGGCGTTGTACTTGATCATCGCCTCGAACCCCTCCTCGCGCCATCCGATCGCCGGTCCGAGGGATACGCCCCACAGCCTGATCTTGCCCTGGTCCTTCAGCTTTTCCAGTTCGGCGAAGGTGTCATCGCGGAACTGCGGCAGCTTGATGTTGTGGGCCATGTACAGATCCAGGTAATCGGTGCCGAGCCGCTTGAGGGATTGCTCCAGGGCAAAGCGCATAAACTGCGGAGAAAAGTCCTGTTTGCGCTCGCGATGCGAGCCGGGCTCGCCCGGATCGGAGTAGAAGTCGTAGCCGAACTTCCCGCCGATCTGGATCCTCGAGCGATCCACCCTGGCCGTCTTCATCCAGTTGCCGAAGAGGGTCTCGGCGCGTCCATTGCCGTAGGCGTCGCCGTTGTCAAAGAAGCTGATGCCCTGATCCAGGGCAAAGCTGCACAGGCGGTTGCAGTCTTCCTGGGAATAATGCCCCCACCAATCCACACCAAAAATCCAGCAGCCCAGCGCCACGGCCGAGACTTCGAGGTTGGAATCGCCAAATCTGCGACGCTCCATGACACGATCCTTTCCACATGATACGAGCCTCAATTGCATCATAGAGGGCGGACAAGTCGGGGAAAAGTCACGCCCGCCAGCCCGGCCGCGGGTGACGCCGGTCGCCCGCGAGAAAGCGGCATTTTCAGATCAAACGCTCTGATGGAAAGATTTTGCGTGACAGACTCGGCTGGGGGTCTTAGATTGTTCAGCGTCACACGTCGTTTCATTCGCGAATCCGGACCGCGGAGCGATTCGGCCAGGCGGGGATCTCCAGGTCAGACCGGGTGCGCGAGTTGATGCGGGTCGCGGGTCGCGCCACTCTCTCGACGGCGCTGGCTCGCGCAGACTCTCGGCAAGGTTGCGGAAGGCGCATCTATCGTCGCAATACATCCGCCAGGCAGGCGTGTTGTTCGATCTGGCTGCCCTGTCACCAGGCGGATCAAGCCCCGCGCTAACGAGGCGCCGCCTGCGGCAACCCGAGTTCACAGTCCAATCAGGTGAAAGGAGATCCCCATGACACGATTCGTATCCGCAGAGGTCAGGCGGAGGCTGTGCTGTTCATGGTCGGCACGTGGCCCGGTATCGCCCCCTTCTCGGGTGCGATCGCGGCGAGGTCGCGCGTTGCGGGCGGCAGTAGGACTGGCGGCGATGGCGGCTACGCCGATCTGGCTCAACGCAGTGCCCATCACCTGGATCGGTGGCAACACCACCTGGACCGACGCCACCGGCGCGGGCAACTGGACTCCCGCCGACGAGCCCGATCCCGATGACGAGGCCATCTTCAACCAGCCCAACAGCGTCACTCTCGGCTCCAGCAACTCGATCGCGGCGCTGACCATGTCCAACGGCGCCGACCTCTCGCTCAACGGATTCAGCCTTACCGTCAACGGTCTTGTGAGCCTGGTTGATGCCGGCACGAATCTCAACGTCGGGGGCACGGGCGCGTTGCTGACCGCTGACGAGATCTCGATCAACACCGGCGCCGGGATGAACCTCAGCGGCGGGCAGGTCACCGTCATTGAAGAGACCGGCAACGGCTCGCTGGACATCAACAGCGGCGGGGATGTGACCGGTTTCGGCACGATCCAGTTCAGCGACTCGCTGAGCGCCGTAACGACGGTCATGTTCAATGATGGCACGCTGTCAGCGTCGCGAACCTCTCTGATCATCGGCGGGGCGCCTCCCGCTGGCACGCTCGCCATCAACGCCGCCGACGCCGATGCGCGAATCAACCTCGACGGCACGGGCGAGAACGGCGTGGTCAATGTCTTCCGCAATCAAACGCTGGATATCAATGTCACGCTCTCCGACGCATTCAGCGGCGACATCAACCTCTTCCACAATTCCGTTCTGGACATTGCCAGTGCCTGGAGCATCAACGCCGGCGCCACGATTGACGTGGATAACGGCTTTGTCGCCGGCAACCCTCCGCTGATCCCGAGCATTCCCGCGGACGTGGCATACATCCGTGGCGGCGCATTCACCCAGACCGACGGAACGATCACGGTGGTGGACAGCGATGGCGCGCTTCAGTTCGATGCAGCGTTCACCATGAGCGGTGGGACGCTGACCAATAACGGCGAGGTCATCTTCAACGCCAACGCCACCATCGGCGCCGGCGCCAACTTCCTCATGCCCGGCAGTACGTCCAGCATCACCGTCGAGCCGGGTATGACGGTCACCGTGAATCAGGCCAACTTCAACCCCGATGGCGGGGGATTCCTGACCAACGTCATCACCATCAACGCCGGCGCGACACTGGCCCTGAACCTCGGAACCGGCGCCGACGATGTGCTGGGCGGTGTGACCAATCTCAACGGCGGCACTCTCACCGTCACCGATTCCACCGACAGCGCGTGGGGCATCAACCGCGCCGTCAACACCGGCGCCAACACGGGCATATCGGTCATCAGCGGAAACACCGTCGCGCTGGCGGGCGCGGACCTGAACGTGGGCACGAATTCGACGCTGGACATCAACGCACCCAGCACCTGGACCTCCACCACCGCTCTGATCATTAACAGCGGCGGCGTGGCCAGGATCGACGGCAACGCGACCGTCAGCGGGTCGTCCTTTACGGGCACGGGCGCCCTTCGCACCGGCGGAGATATCACCATCACCACCGCGACCACGATCAACATGCCCGGCGGCACGGTGGACCTGGACGGCACCGACAGTTTTGGCAACACGGTCACGCTCAACTCCACCTCGCTGACGATCAACGCCAGCACGATGAACAGCTTTGGCGGCACGATCCTCGGTTCCGACACGCTCGTCCTCAACGACAGCCTCAGCGGTCTTGCCAGCCTCATCGTCAACATCACCGACCCCAATGCGGAATGGACCCTGGTGGCGGGCAGTGGTGGGACCATCATCCTGTCCAACGGCGGGGTACTGAACATCAACGCGCTGGGCGGGAATCTGGGCGGGGGCGGAATCCAGGGCTCCGATTTCAACATGAACGGGGTCACCAACATCACCGGCAACAGCATCTGGACCGCGCGCACCGACATCGCCGGGACCGTCAACGTCGCCGCCGCCAGCAGCTTCAATCTCCGCGGCGGAACACTGGTTGACCTCAATACCCTCAGTGGAGGAACCATCACCGGCGCAGGCGCCGTGCGGGCTCTGATCGATCAGGGCCTCAGCGGCTTTGGCGTGATCGATACCAGTATCGAGTTCGCCAACAACACCGAGCTGCGCGCTGACAATGGGATCCTGAACATCAATGGCACGATCCTGGATGTCGGCGTGATCGGAACGGCCGACACCGACGGGATTCTCAACGTTACCAATGCCTGGAACAGCAATGTCGCCGGCTTCGTCGAACTCAAGGGTGGAGAAATTCGGGGCGCGGCGATCACCAACGGGCTGGCCAGCGGGATCAACGGCTTCGGGCTGCTGTCGGCGCCGGTCATCAACAACACGCGGCTCGACGCCGAGAACGGCACGCTCATCGTCGAGACCCCTTTGAACAACAACGACTGGGACGGCGCAGGCAACGTCGGCAGCCTGGTGGCCAACACCGGTGACCTCGAGATCCGCGACACTGTGGGCGTCTCGTTCCTCGGCACCGTTTTCGTCAACGACAACCGCGAGGTCTTCGTCAATGGGTTCGAATTGCAGTTCGACGCGGGCTCGACGCTGCGGATCGACAGCGGCGGACGCTACCGCTCAACCAACTCGACCAACTTCAACTCGACGGTGAATGTCACCGCAGGCACGGGGACCATCCAGATCACCGGCAACGCCACGTTCGGCGCAGCCAGCACCAACACCCTGACGGGTACCCTGCGGCTGGCGAACACGCTTACCGTGATCCCCGTCGGCGCCAGCTTCACGGGAGGCGGTGCGCTGCGTAACAACAATGGCAGCATCCTGCGCCTCAACGATGGAGTCGTCAGTTCCGACCTGGGCGTGCTCGTGCAGAACGACGGCACGATTCAACTCGCAACCGATACCGCCGCCGGACAGGCCCAGCTTGTCGATTTCCAGCAGACCGCCATTGGCGCCGCCAACATGCAGCTCGGCGGCAGCGGGCTCAACGATTTCGATCGCATCACCGTGCTGGGGAACGCTTCGATCGATGGGCACCTTCAGCTTGGTCTCATCGCCGCGTACAACCCGAGCTATCTCGTCCAGCACGAGATCATCTCGGCAATCTCGGTGACCGGTATGTTCGACACGGTCGGTGGGCTGATCGTCAATGCCAACAAGTATCTGGCCGTCACGTACGACCCCAACAGCGTGCTGGTGACGGCGGCGATCCCGGGCGATGCCAACCTCGACGGGCTGGTCAACGTTCTGGACCTGGATGTGCTGGCTCAGAACTGGCAACTGAGCGGACGAAGCTGGGTCACCGCCGATTTCGACGGCTCCGGCCGAGTCAACATCCGCGACCTGTATCTGCTGGCCACGCACTGGGGGTTCGGCCTGCTGGCACCATCAAGCTCACCAGCCGATCTCCAGGCGATGCTTTCCGAGCGCGGGCTGCCGGCCACGGTCCCCGAGCCCGCCGTCGGCGCCGTCCTGGCTCTACTCGGAGTGTTCGGCTCGTCTTGCGCGCGGCTGCGCCGGCGATAGCGGCCCGGTGGATTCGGGCACTGCGGCTATGAGCGATCGAGCAGGAAATACGCCGCGAACGCGAGCGATGTGAGGTACATCAGCGGATGCACCTGCCGCCCGCGGCCGGTCAGCAGCCTGATCGCGACGAACGTGAGGAATCCGTAACCGATCCCGTGAGCAATCGAGTAGGTCAGCGGGATTGTCAGCAGCGTGATGAAGGCGGGAATGGCGCTGCCGGCGTCGGTGTAGTCGATCCGCGTCACCTGCGACATCATGAGGTAGCCAACCAGGATCAGGGCCGGTGCCGTCGCGGCCGCGGGCACGATGCCGGCAAGCGGAGCCAGCACGATCGCCAGCAGGAACATCACGCCGACGAAAACCGAATGCAGCCCGGTGCGCGCGCCCTCGGCGACGCCGGCGGCGGATTCGATGTAGCTGGTGACGCTGCTTGCGCCCAGCATCCCTCCGATCGCGGCGCTGAGCGAATCGATCAACAGCACGCGGCGGACGCGCGGGATTCGCCCCTGCTGGTCCACCAGTCCGGCTTCTTCGGCAACGGCGCTGGCGGTGCCGAGCGTGTCGAAAAAATCCACCATGATGACCGCAAACAGCAGCGGCAGCAGCTTCCACTGCATCGCGCCCAAAACGTCGGCCTGAAATGCGGCGACGAAGCTCGGCGCGCGAAACTCGCTGGGCAGCCTGGTGACGCCGAACGGCAAGCCGATGAGGGTGGTGATCAGGATACCCAGAATCAGCGCTCCGCGCACTCGCCGCGCCATCAGGACGGCTGTGATCAGCAGTCCGATCAGTGAAACCGCGGTGTTCGGATCGCGCCAGTGTCCCGGGGCCATCGGCACGCCCGCCGCGGCGCTGGCCAGAACGATCCGCGCGTTGGTCAGCCCGATGAAGGCAATGAAGATGCCGATGCCCGCGCCGATGGCCAGCCGCAGCGGGCGGGGAATGGCGTGCATGATCGCTTCGCGCAGACCGGCGAGCACGAGAATCGCGGTGATCAGCCCGTCGAGCACGATCAGTCCCATGGCCCCGCGCCACGATCCGGCTGCCGCGGAAAGCTGATACGCCACGATCGCATTGAGTCCCATTCCGCTGGCCAGGGCGATGGGGAAGTTGGCGACCAGCCCCATGAGGATGGAGCAGACCCCCGCCGCCAGCGCGGTGCACGCCGCCAGCGAGTGACGCACGTCGTCGCTCATGCCCGCCGCGGCGCCCAGGATTTGCGGGTTGACCAGGACGATGTAGGACATCGTCAGAAAGGTGGCGATCGCGCCGCGAAGCTCCTGGGCGACGCTGCTGCCTCGCTGTTGCAGTTGGAAATACGTCCCGATCCTGGCCGAAAGCCGCCACATGACCATCGGCCGGTATGATGCATCGGCGTGGCGGGCGTGGCAACGCCGCGCAGCAAAGGCTCCCGGCCCGTATTTCATTTGGCGGCGGCGGGTTCGGGTTGGAGCCGGCGCTGCTCGCGCTCCCGCTCCTCCTTCTCCCGCTGCTGATCGAGCTGTTCCTTGATCGGCGCCAGAATGTTGATGATCGCCTGCAACACCTTGAATTGCGACATCGTCGCGTCCACGCGGGCGATTTTCTCCGGCGGATAGAAGTCCAGCACGGGCTTGGTGTTTTTCTCGTAGACCTCCAGCCGGTGCTGAATGACCTTGTCATTGGCGTCGTCCGGGCGATTTTCCTTCAGCGCCCGCCGCCGCAGCCGCTCTACCATCTTGTTCATGTCGGTGCAGACAAGATAGATGATCTTGACCACCTCGATGGTGTCCTCGAGCAGCTTGGCCTGCTTGAGATTTCGCGGCAGGCCGTCCAGCACCAGCAACTCGGTCTCGGGATGGAACTGATTGATCATCTCCATCCCCTTGATGTAGTTTTTCCAGACGTTAATGGTGAACTCATCGGGGACCAGCTCGCCGCGGCTGGAGTACTCCCAGAAGATCCGTCCGGCCTCGCTTTGCAGGTCCAGCGAGCGGAAGATATCGCCGGTGGAGCTGTGGTAGAACCCCGGAATGGCGGCCAGGATTTTGCCCTGGGTTCCCTTGCCGCTGCCGGGGGCGCCGAACAGGAGGATGCTCTTGTATTTCATGGTTTGTCCGAAGCAATCGGCACAACAGTAGGCTCGTTCCACGGATTGCATCTGCCAGTACTCCGCTGCGCAAAACAGGGGTTCAACGATTCAACGAGCCGGGCACTCTAGCCTAAAAGGATCAAAAAGTCATCTGTTCTGGCTCGCGCGGTTTGCGCCACCGGCTGACTCAGGCTTCATCCTGCTCCTTCAGCCGCGCAATGACCGAAAAGTCCTCCAGGGTGGTAACATCGCCACGGACTTCCCCGCTGCCAGCCAGCTCCTTCAGCAGCCGCCGCATGATCTTGCCGCTGCGGGTCTTGGGAAGCGCATCGGTAAAGCGGATCTGATCCGGCACCGCCAGCGCGCCGATCTGTTTGCGCACCATCGCCGACAGTTCCTTTTTCAGTTGCTCGCTGGGCAGGAAGCCGCTGCGCAGCGTGACGAAGGCGGCAATGCCCTGCCCCTTGATCTCATGAGGCATGCCCACGACCGCCGCCTCCGCCACCGCGTCGTGCGCCACCAGCGCGCTTTCGATTTCCGCAGTGCCCAGCCGATGTCCCGAGACGTTCAACACGTCGTCGATGCGGCCCATGATCCAGAAGTAGCCGTCTTCGTCCCGCCGAGCCCCGTCGCCGGTAAAGTACATTCCCGGCACATCGCTCCAATACTGCCGCTGGTATCGATCCGGATCGTTGAAGATTCCTCGCAGCATGGCCGGCCAGGGCTTGCGGATCACCAGCAGCCCGCCCTGATTGGGGCCGAGTTCTCTGCCGGTGCGATCGACGATGGCGGCATCGACACCGAAGAACGGAAGCGTGGCGGTGCCCGGCTTGGTCGGAGTGGCCCCGGGCAGCGGTGTGATCATGATCATGCCCGTCTCGGTCTGCCACCAGGTATCGACGATGGGGCAGCGTTTATGCCCGACGACCTCGTGATACCACATCCAGGCTTCGGGGTTGATCGGCTCGCCAACCGTCCCGAGCAGCCGGAGCGACGACAGATCGTGTTTATCGACGAACTGACGCCCGGCGCGCATGAACGCGCGGATGGCCGTGGGCGCCGTGTAGAAGATCGACACCTTGTGCCGCTCGACGATCGACCAGAATCGTGAAAAGTCCGGAAAGTTCGGCGCGCCCTCGTACATCACCACCGTCGCGCCGTTGTTCAGCGGGCCGTACACCGTATAGCTGTGCCCGGTGACCCACCCGATGTCGGCGGTGCACCAGTACACGTCGCTGTCCTGCATGTCGAAGACATACCCGGTCGTCAGGTACGTGCCCACCATGTATCCGCCCGTCGTGTGAAGCACGCCTTTGGGCTTGCCGGTGGAGCCGGAAGTGTACAGCACGTACAGCGGATCTTCCGAATCGAGCGGCTCGGGCTCGCAAATGGTTGATTGGCCGTCGATCACATCCTTCCAGGCAATATCACGCCCAGGGACCATCGACACCGGGCTGCCCGTGCGTTCCAGGACCACGACGGTTTTGACCAGGCTGGTCTTGGTCAGAGCTTCATCGACGTTGTTCTTCAACGGCACGACGGCGCCGCGGCGCCAGCCGCCATCGGCCGTGATGATGATCTGCGAGCGCGCGTCTTCGACGCGATCGGCAATCGCCTGGCTGGAAAACCCGCCGAAAATCACCGAGTGCGGCGCTCCAATGCGTGCGCAGGCGAGCATCGCGATCACGGCCTCGGGCACCATCGGCATGTAAATCGTGACCCGGTCCCCCTTTTTCACCCCCAGACTTTTCAGCCCATTGGCGAACCGACAGACTTCGTCGCGAAGCTGGTTATAGGTGATCTTGCGGACCTGGCCTCCCCTGCCGGGAACCTGCTCCGGCTCAGCCTCCCAGATGATCGCAGCTTTGTCTCCGCGACCGGCCCTGATCTGCCGATCCAGGCAGTTGGCCGACATGTTGGTCTTGCCGCCGACGAACCACCTGGCGTAGGGCACTTTCCACTCCAGGACCTTGGTCCACTTCGTGGTCCAGTCCAGTTCTTCAGCCACCCTGGCCCAGAATTGCTCGGGATGTTCGATCGACTCCCGATACATCTGCCGGTACTGATCCATCGAGCGAATGCGTGCGTTGGCGGCGAAAGCCGCGGACGGCGCGAACAGCCGATTCTCCTGCAACGCCGAAACAATGGCAGTCGAGGCGTCGGCCTGGGCGTGAGTGTGTGCCTGTGTGTTAGCGGCATCCATGAGCAAGGTTCCTCCGCAACAAAAGAAGACGCGATGTAGATAAGGCTTGCGCGACGCAAGACCGAGTGCGCTGGTTTCATCCTAACAAACGCCGGCGGATGCGCGTAGAACATGCCGCCCCGTGGTGCAGGCGATTCTGGCGGGCAGTTACGGACTTTTATGTCCGCAGTTCGCCGGCAGCGGGCAATCGCGCCCGACTTGCGGTTGCAGCCCTCGGCGCGCGTCGGTTAGCATCTGAGCTGGAAGGTCCAGCAACGCCTTGTCTCAAGCCTGACTGCCCGACTGCGCTGCGGGTTCACCGGCTATCGGAGGTGCGCCGCGGCCGCCGCAACGCTCCGCGTCGCGGCTTTGCGGCACCGGCGCCGGCCGCGCAGCTCGGACAGCAGCGTCAGCAACAGGAGCCAGTCTCGAATGACCGATCTGACCACGCCGCTGCCGTCCGCCGCTCCCGTCTCCGCCGCCGACAGCCGCCAGCGCTATGGCTACAGCATCTGGCAGGTGATCGCCGCCTCCGCCGCTGGAACCGTCATCGAGTGGTACGACTTCTACATTTTCGGTTCGCTGGCGGCGGTAATCTCGCCGCTGTTTTACCCGCCGGGAAACGACACGCTGGCCCTGATCGCCTATCTGTCCACATTCGCCGTTGGTTTTGTCGTCCGCCCGTTCGGCGCGCTGTTTTTCGGTCGCATCGGCGATCTGGTCGGACGTAAATACGCGTTTCTCGTGACGCTGTTGATCATGGGCGGGGCGACGGCGCTGATCGGCGTGCTGCCAACCTACCAGACGATCGGCCTGCTGGCACCGGCGATCCTGATCCTCATCCGCGTGCTTCAGGGCCTGGCGCTGGGAGGCGAATATGGCGGCGCCGCCATTTACGTCGCCGAGCATGTCCCCGACCATCGCCGCGGCTTCTACACCAGCTTCATCCAGATCACCGCCACGCTGGGGCTGTTCGTCTCGTTGGCGGTCATCCTCATGGTGCAGTCGATGATGTCGCCCGAGGCATTCAGAGCCTGGGGTTGGAGAATCCCGTTCCTTCTGTCGATCCTGCTGGTCGGCCTGTCGCTGTACATCCGCCTGCGGATGAAGGAGTCCCCCATCTTCAGCACCCTCAAGCAGGAGGGCAAAACGTCCACCGCCCCCCTCAAGGAGAGCCTGGGATCCTGGGACTCCTGGAAACGCATCGGGCTGACCCTCTTCGGCGCCACCGCCGGGCAGGGCGTCGTCTGGTACACCGGGCAGTTCTATGCCCTTTTCTATCTCCAGAACATCCTCAAGATCGAAACCAGAACCGCCAACATCGTCGTCGCCGTCGCCCTGCTGCTGGCCATGCCCCTGTTTGTCGTCTTCGGCGCGCTGTCCGATCGGATCGGGCGAAAGAAGCTGATGATGGCCGGCTGCCTGATTGCGGCGCTGACGTACGTTCCAATCTACCGCGGGATGGAGCGCGCAGCCGGGAACAACATCGTCGCCGTCCAATCGCAGGTGGTCAATCCCGTCACCAATGAAAAGAAGCTCGTGGCGTTGACGATTCAGGACGGCCAGCAGATCCCCGCCCCGATCGCCAGGGATCCCAATCTTCCGCTGCTCGTGCTGCTGGTGTTTCTACAGGTCGTGTACGTGACGATGGTCTACGGGCCGATCGCGGCGTATCTGGTTGAAGCCTTCCCGGCCAGAATCCGCTACACATCGCTGTCACTGCCGTATCACATCGGCAACGGCGTGTTCGGCGGGCTGCTCCCGGTGATCGGACTGTCCATCTGCGCCGCCACCGGCAACATCTACGCCGGGCTGATCTATCCGATTGCCGTCTCCCTGCTGACCTTCGCCGTTGGCACGTGGAAGCTCCAGGAAACTCGACATGTCCGAATCTGGGATGAGCTTCATCTGCCTCATCTGCCGCATCGGCATCATCGCCACAACCCCGACTAGACGTCATTCCCGCACGCACGCGCAGCGCCGGACCCGCATGGCCGGCGAGTTCCCGAGCCGCGGATGCCACGGGTTTATCCTATAATTCAGGCGTGAGCATGAGCGCCTATCCAGCGCATAGCACCGACGGTCTGGAAGCGCAAATCCGCCGCAGCGGACACGAATTGTGGAATCGCATCCGCGGCGAAGTGCCCGGCGTTTTCAACCGCGGATACTGGCAGGGCCGCATGCTCGAATGGGCGATGGCCGACCCATCGTTCAAGATCGACTTGTTCCGTTTCGTGGACGTGCTGCCGACCTTGCACACCACCGAGCAGGTCTCGGCCCACATGCGGCAATACCTGCTCAAGCCTGGCCGCGAGCTGCCCATGCTTCTGGGCGCCGCAATCAAGCTTGCCTCCGGTGGCATCGCTTCGGGTCTGGCCGCCCGGGCGATCCGCAAGAACGTCACCGACCTGGCCCAGCGCTTCATCGTCGGCCGCGACGCCGCCGAGGCGCTGCCGGTCCTGAGAGACCTCTACCGCCACGGGTTTGCCTTCACCGTCGATCTGCTCGGCGAAGCCACAATCTCCCACGCCGAAGCCGATGTCTACCAGAAACGCTACCTCGACCTGATCGACAACCTCGTCGAGGAAGTGAACCGCTGGCCGGCCGATGAGCTGATCGACTACAACCACCTGGGGCCGATCCCCCGGACGAACATCTCGGTGAAGATCTCGGCAATGGAGCCGCACCTGGATGCCGCCGACCTGTCCGGGAGCGTGCAGCGTCTGCTTCCGCGTGTGTTGCCCCTGTTTCTCCGCGCCCGCGAACGAAACGTTTTTCTCAACGTGGACATGGAGCAGTGGGCGATCAACGACATCACCTATGAGCTGTTTGAGCAGATCGTCACTCATCCGCAACTCACCGACTGGCCGCACGTGGGCATCGTCGTGCAGGCGTACCTGCGGCGATCGCCAGAACATGTTGAAAGGATGCTCAAACTGGCCCGGCGTCGCGGCGCACCGATTACCATACGGCTGGTGAAAGGAGCCTACTGGGACTACGAGGTGGTGATCGCGCGGCAGAACGGCTACGAGTGCCCGGTGTTCACCAGCAAGTCGGACACCGACGCCAACTATGAGCGTCTCAGCGCCATGCTGCTGGAGAACATCCAGTATCTGCATCCGGCTTTCGCCAGCCACAATCTCCGCTCTCTCACGCACGCGATCGCACTCGCCGAACAACTGAAGCTGCCGAAGAACGCGATCGAGATTCAGATGCTCTACGGCATGGCCGAGCCCGAGCGTGCCGCCTTTCGCGAGTTCGGGTACCGCACGCGGGTGTACGCGCCGGTCGGGGAACTGCTTCCGGGGATGGCATACCTGGTGCGTCGGTTGCTGGAGAACACCTCCAACAGCGGCTTTTTGAAGCTGAGCTATCACGATCGCGTGGACATCGATGCGCTGCTGGAGCGACCGAAGTTCACGGGCGACGGCGCGCCGCCGCGCCCGCGATCGAGCGATCACAACATCTGCTTCGTGAACTGCCCGCACACCGATTTCACTGACCCTGCCCAGCGCAGCGCTTTTGCGGAGGCCGTCCGCCGCCAGCGGCTTGCGGCGGCCGCGGAAGTCCCGATCGTCGTCGCCGGGCAGTTGCGTCGCGCTTCGCGGATTCTCCAGCGTGAGTGTCCGGGCGACCCCTCCAGGGTTGTTGCGACGATTCACCTGGCCTCGCCGGAAGATGCCGACGACGCCGCTCGCGCCGCCTGCGACGCCTATCCCGCCTGGCGTGATACGCCATTGCTCGAGCGAGCCCGACTGCTCAACCGTCTGGGCGAGCGGCTCCAGCAGGATCGCTACGAGCTGGCCGCTCTTCAGACCTTTGAGGTGGCCAAGCCCTGGCGCGAGGCCGACGCCGACGTCGCCGAAGCAATCGACTTCTGTCGCTACTACGCCCACCAGGCGATGATCGAGCTTTCCCCGCGCAAGCAGGGAGACATGCCGGGCGAGGACAACACATTGCTTTACGAAGGCCGCGGCGTGTGCGTCGTCATCGCCCCGTGGAACTTCCCGCTGGCGATCCTCACCGGGATGGCCACCGCTGCCCTGGTCGCGGGCAACAGCGTCATCCTCAAACCCGCCGAGCAGTCCAGCGCCATCGCCTACGAGCTGTACAGGCGGATGATCGACGTCGGTTTCGACCCGCGCGTGGTTCACTTCCTGCCCGGCATCGGCGAGGAAGTCGGCGCGACCCTGGTCGAGCATCCCCTGGTCGCCAACATCGCCTTCACAGGCAGCATGGCCGTTGGACTGAGGATCATGCAGCAGGCGGCGGTGGTGCGTCCCGGGCAGGCGCAGGTCAAGCGGATCGTCTGCGAGATGGGCGGGAAAAACGCGATTGTCATTGATGAGGATGCCGATCTCGACGAGGCCGTCCTCGGCGTCGTGCGGAGCAGCTTCGGCTATGCCGGGCAGAAGTGTTCGGCCTGCTCGCGCGCTATCGTGGTCGGTTCCGCGTACGAGCCGTTCGTCGCGCGGCTGAGCGAGGCATGCCGCAGCCTGCTGATTGCTCCGGCGGACGATCCGTCCTGCCAGCTCCCGCCCGTCGTCGATCGGGATGCGTACCAACGCCTGAAGCGCACCATCGCCGATCCTGGCGCCGGCGCGCGGCCCGTCTACGTCGGCCAGGTACCCGAAGGTTTGAGCGGCTACTTCATCGCGCCGGCGATCTATGAAGTCACCGATCCGGGCCATTGTCTCATGCAGGAAGAGCTGTTCGGCCCGGTGCTTGCGGTGATGCGCGCCGACAGCTTCGAGCGGGCCATCGACATCGCCAATGCCTCGGCGTACAAGCTCACCGGCGCGGTCTTTTCCCGCGCGCCGGATCATCTGGAATACGCACGGGCGAAGTTTCGCGTCGGAAACCTGTACCTCAATCGCGGCTGCACCGGCGCGATCGTCGGCCGACAGCCTTTCGGCGGGTTCGGCATGAGCGGCGGCGGAACCAAAACCGGCGGGCCCGGATACCTGCTCAACTTCGTCGATCCACGCGTGGTGACGGAAAACACGATGCGCCGCGGCGTGGCGCCGGAACTGGAAGGAATTGATCAGGATCGAAGGTCAAAGGACCAGGGATGAAGCGACGCGCCGGCTGCCGCTGTTCGTCCTTCTGCCTTCATCCTTCATCCGTGGCACTCTGATGGCAACGACCCTTCGAGTCAGCATCGATCCGGATCGCGTGATGACCATCACGTTCGATCTGCCGGACCGGCTCATCAACACCCTCTCATCGCTGGTCCTGCGCGAGCTGGATGAAGCGATCCAGGCCGCGGAAAAGACCGCGCCGCGAGGGATCATTTTCGCGTCGGCCAAGAATCGTTCGTTCCTTGTCGGCGCCGACCTTCTCGAGCTGCGGCAGTTCACGCGACATCAGCTTGACGAATATCTGGCGATTGGACAGACATTGTTCACGCGAATCGCGCGGCTGAAGCTGCCGACGGTGGCGGCGATCAACGGGGATGTTCTGGGCGGCGGACTGGAGCTGGCGCTGGCCTGCGGAAGCCGCATCGCCGCCGACGATCGCGCCTACGCCATCGGGCTTCCGGAAGTGCGGCTGGGACTGATCCCCGCGTTCGGCGCCACGGTTCGTCTGCCGCGGCTGATCGGCCTGACACCGGCGCTGACACTGATGACCGAGGGCCACACCATCAACTCCGCCGAGGCGTTGCGCATCGGCCTTTTCGACCAGCTCGTGCCGCGACAGCAGCTTCTGATCGCCGCCCGCCGGGCGATTTTGGCCTGCCCGCCGAATCGCTCCAATTTCCCCCCCGAGCGAAGCGGCGTGGCCAGCCCGCAACAGCGCAATCAGATCCTGGACCAGTTCGAGTATGAGCTTGAGACACGGCTTCATGGCCACTACCCGGCCCCGCTGCGAATCATCGATCTGGTGCGCAGGGGATACGAGCACGGCCCTGACGCCGCTCTGCGGGAACCTCGCCGCGCTCTGCTGGAACTGATCGAAGGCGAAACCGGGAGAAACCTGCTGCGGGTGTTTTTCCTGCGGCAAAGCGCCCGCCGGGCTGCCGTCGAGCAGGCCGGCTCGGCCGCGCCGGCGACGGTGCAGTCGGCAGCGATCCTCGGCGGCGCAGCCTCCGCCGCCGGAATCGCCCACGCCCTGCTTCGCGCCGGCCTTTGCGTGCATCTGATCCATCCTCATACCCCTGATCCGTCGGCCGACATCCAGCGTCTGCGCCAAATCCTGACCGAAGATCTGGATTCCGGACAGATCGACCAGGCCGAAATGGATCGCTGCCTGGGCAGGCTGCGAACCGCCAGTGAACCTGCACCGCTGGCGGAGGTGGATCTGGTCATCGAGGCCGCCGCGGAAGACCCCGCGCTTAAGCAGGAGCTGCTGGCGCAGGCCGATCGTATCGCGCAGCGCGCATCAGTGCTGGTCAGCAGCACCGGCGTGTTGAGCATCGAGTCGCTGGCGCGCGCCACCTCCCGTCCGCAGCGCGTCATCGGGATTCACTTTTTCGATCCGGTGCCGCGGATGGGGCTGGTGGAAATCGCCCGGACCGCCGCCTCCGATCCGGCCGCCGTCGCTACTTCCGTCGCGCTGGTCGCGACCCGGCTGGGCAAAATCCCCATTCTTGTCAACGATTCTCCCGGCTTCATCGTCAACCGAATCCTCATTGTTTATCTGTCCGAAGCGATGCAGCTTCTATCCGAGGGCGTGCCGATTGAGCTGATTGATCAGACGATGGTGAACTGGGGCATGCCCATGGGGCCGCTGATGCTGATGGACATGCTCGGGATCGACACCGTCGCCGTCATGTTCCGGGCCATCGGCGCGCAGCCGCAGCTTGCCGGGCGGGTAACCCTGCCGCCGGCGCTGAATGACGCCGTGGCCCGCGGCTGGCTGGGGCGAAACAGCGGGCGAGGGTTTTACATCTACACTCCGCACCATCACGCCGCCGCGCCCACCGCCCATCGCGAATTGATCGAGCTGATCGTCAAGTCGCACGCCCCGATACCGCCTGCCGATGTCATTCAGTGGAGACTGCTGGCGATGATGATCAATGAAGCGGTACGACTGCTGGAGGAACGGGTCACCAGCTCAACCGACGCGATCGATCTGGCCAGCCTGCTGGGGCTGGGCATGGGTCCGTTCCGAGGCGGCATCATTCGCTTTGCGGATTCGGTCGGAACCCGCAAGCTCGTCGAGCGAATGAAGGATCTGGCCGCGGCGCACGGGCGAAGGTTCCTGCCCGCCTCCCTGCTGAGCGAACTGGCCAAGAGCGATCGCCCGATCGGGGAAGGACGGACATGATGCTCGATCCAGACCCCGTTGGTGCAGCGCGCAAAGCAGAGTCGCCATACGATGATTCTGCAATGTGCCCTTCTCCCACTGCCGTCTGTTCAGCCGCCCATGTAGTACCCGCCGTTGACGTGGATCGTCTGGCCGGTGATGTAGCGCGCCAGCGGCGAACAGAGAAACAGCACAGCGCCGACCACGTCCTCGCTGGTGCCCCAGCGGCCAAGCGGGATCTGCTCGGTGATCCTGTCCACCGTTTGCGGCGGCATGCCGCGTGTCATCTCCGTCTGGATGAATCCCGGCGCGATCGCGTTGACGGTGATGCGGCTTTTGGCCAGCTCGCGCGCCGCCACCCTGGTCAGGGCGAGGATGCCGGCCTTGCTCGTGGCGTACCCGGCGTGGCCAAAGAAGCCCAGGTTGCCGCTGACCGAGGAGACATTGACGATGCGTCCACCCGGGCGGATCAGCTCAAGCAGCCCGCGAATGCAGTTGAACGTGCCGGTGAGGTTGATCCGCAGCGGCAGGTCCCAGTCATCGCTGGTCATTTTCCTGATGGTTCGCTCGCGGAGAATCCCGGCGTTGTTGACCAGGATGTCCAGCCCGCCGAAGCTGCCGCGGACGAACTCCGCCATCTGCATGACCTGCGATGCGTCGCCCACGTCGGCTTGAACGATCTGCGCATCGGGCAGGGCCGCGGCCACAGCCCGCGCGTCGGCTTCGTTTCGTCCATCGGGATCCGAAACGTAGTTGATGATGCATCGCGCCCCGCGTTGCCCCAGCGCCGAGACAATCGCCGCTCCGATTCCGCGCGACGCGCCCGTCACCAATGCCACCTTTCCCGAAAAGTCGAGTTCGTCCGGCATGGCCACAGAGCATAACAGGACGAAGCGTGAAGGCAGAAGGATGAAGGATGAAGAATCACACTCGAACGCAGAAGCCGCAGGGCAACGGGCCGAATGAGGCACGCGATGCTTCTGGAAGCGACCATCACCTTTTTGCGCCCGATCCCATCCGCATCCTCACCGCCGTTCCGATCTGCGACGGCCACGACAGCGCCATCAACACGATCAACCTTGAGCTGATCCGCGCCGGCGTCGAAGTCGTCTACCTCGGCTACCACCGCAGCGTGCGCGACATCGTGCGGGCGGCGATCCAGGAGGACGTGCGCGGCGTGGGAATCTCCAGCTACAACGGCGGGCATGTCGAGTTCTTCGGCGACGTGGTCAGGCAGCTCAAAGCCGAGGGCGCCGGGCAGATCAAGGTCTTCGGCGGCGGCGGGGGCACGATCTCCCGGCGCGATGCGCAGGCCATGCGCAGGCGCGGAGTAGACCGGATCTTCACGGCGGGCACACCCCTGAGCGAGATCGTCAACTACGTCAGGTCGCGCTTCAGCAATCGCCGCGGGTCTACGCTGCGCTCGCCCAAGCGCCCCGCCGCTGCGAGTCAAAAGCCCAACGACCGCTGGATCGCGCAAATGCTGAGTGTTGCCACGAACCAAGATTGCTGCGGCGGCACGGGGTCGGCAACAGCGGCGCCCGTCATTGGCATCACCGGTCCCGGCGGCGCGGGAAAGACCACCCTGATCGACGAGCTGGTGTGGCGGTATCTCAGGCTTCGCGATGACTTTCGCGTCGCCATACTCTCGCACGATCCGAGCATCGTCGCCGGTGGAGCGCTGCTTGGCGATCGTGCCACGATGATCGACTGCCAGCACGATCGCGTCTTCATGCGCAGCCTGGCGACGCAGGGACAGTCGGGCGGGTTGGCGCCGCAGACGAGTCGCGCTTTAGAGCTGCTCAAGCGGTTGCCCTTCGACGTGATCATCCTTGAAACCGTTGGCACGGGCCAGGAGGCGGTGCCATTTCCGCCCGGCACTGTGGATTGCTCGATCTTCGCCATCAGCCCCGATTACGGCAGCCCGCTCCAGCTTCAGAAGATCGCCATGCTGGACGTGGCCGACGTGGTCGTGGTCAACAAGAGCGACCTGCCGGGCGCGCCGCGGGCATCGGCGGAACTCGAGCAGCGCATCGCCGCCAACCACCGCGGCCAACAGGTCATCGCCACGACCGCAAAACGCCACAACGATGAAGGCGTGCAACGGTTGTTCGAAATGCTCTGCCGATTGTGATCGCCTCCTTGGCGTTCAATGGAGTCTTCATATGGGAATACTGGCGCAAGTGAGCGACGCCGTTGAGAGCTTCAACCGCGGCGTGGAGGAGCAGGCGGCCCGCGCGCGATCGGATGCGCAGTTCGGCCAGCAGATCCTGGAGCGGTGGCGACAGATCCGTTCCTCCATCAGGACGGCGCCAACACCCACCGGGCTGGAATTGCCCCGACTGGCCCTGCCCGACACCGACGAGCCCGCCGAAGTTACGCGCTATCTTCTGGGCGAAGGCTTGCCCGGTGAGTTTCCGTTCGTGAATGCGGCGTATCGCGAGATGTATCTCGACTCCAACAACGCCGAAGAGCCGACGCGATTGTTTGCCGGGCTGGGACTGGCCGAGGACACCAACCGCCGTTTCCACTACCTCACGAAACAGCAGAACAGCGTGCGGCTGAGCACGGCGTTTGACGGCCCGACGCTGTACGGGCTGGACTCCGACGCCGATGGCGTACGCGGCAAGGTCGGCGAGGGAGGCGTCGCCATCGATACCGTCGAAGACATGCAAAAACTCTACGCCGGCTTCGACCTGGCCAGCCCCGATGTCTCGGTCTCGATGACGATCAACGGCCCGGCGCCGACGATCCTGGCGATGTACGTCGCCGCTGCCAAACGACGCTTCGGAGCCGATGTCGTCGGCAAGCTTCGCGGCACTGTGCAGGCCGACGTGCTCAAGGAGGTCCAGGCGCAGAACGAGATGATCTTCCCGATCGACGCGGCGTTGCGATTCCTCGGCGACATGGTCGAGTACTGCTCCAGCCGAATGCCGCGATGGTACCCGATTTCGATCAGCGGCTACCACATCGCCGAGGCCGGCGCAACCCCCGTGCAACAGGCGGCGTTCACGCTGAGCAACGGCATCGCGTACGTCGAGATGTTCAGGAACCGCGGACTGGATGTGAATCAGTTCGGGCCGCGGCTCAGCTTCTTCCTCGACTGCGGGCTGGACGTGGAGTACCTGGTGCTGGCGCGCGTCTGCCGTAAGATCTGGGCCATCGCCATGCGCGATGTGTTCAAGGCCGATGAAGCGGCGCAGCGGTTCAAGGTCCACACGCAAACCAGCGGGCGCTCGCTGATTGCACGACAGTTCCAGAACAACCTCACGCGCACCGCGATCGAGCTGCTGCTGGCCTACGCCAACGCCACCAACTCCTGCCACAGCAACAGCGCCGACGAGCCGTTCACCACCCCAAGCGAGCAGTACGTGCGCCTGGCGGCGCAAGCACAGGCGATCCTGCTGCAAGAGTCCGGCCTGTTCAGGCACACGATGAACCTGCTGGGCGGATCGTACGGGATGAAGGCGCTGGAGCGCGCGGTGGAGCGCGCGATCCTGGGCGAGTTCCGCCAGATCGATCGCATCGGCGGAGTTCTTGCGGCCATCGAACAACGCTACCAGCGCAGCCAGATCCAGCTCGCCGCCCATCGGTACGAAAGCCAGATCTACACCGGCCAGCGCCCGATCATTGGCCTGAACCGGTATGCCGACGACGGTCAGCCCCCGCCGATGAACCTGGTCCGCACCAGCGCCAGCAAGCAGCAGCGCCAGATCGCGCGACTGCGGGCATTCAAGAAGCGCAACGCCAGGCAGGCGCCCCGCGCGCTGGACGAGCTTTCGCGCGTCGTCGAATCCGGCGGCAACGTCTTCGAAAAGCTGATCCAAACCGTCGAGGTCTGCTCGCTGGGGCAGATCACCCAGCGCCTGACCGACCTCGTCGGCCGCTATCGGCAGGTGGTTTGACAGGTGTGTTCACCGCACCAGCAAATACACCCCGCTCAGGTCACGCTCGCTGATGGTGTGCGTGGCGACGTGTCCGTCGGCAAAGCCGATGTTGATCCGCCCCTTATGACGGGCGCGGTCGAACATCGATGGATCGACCGCCTCGCGCGACCCGGGCGGACGCATCGCCTCGCTCAGCGGCACCGAGCCCCGCGGGGTTGGTGAGGGCGCCCAGCAGATCCAGCCATCCGGGAAGCTGCTGTGAGCGCCTCTGGGGTTGGGCTTGGCGTCGGTGATCAGCACCGTCGCCGACGGGTTGCGAATGCGGCTGAGCTGCCCGCCCAGCCGGCCGTGCTGCGCGTACGGCTCGTAGGTGTACCCGAAGACCCCTTCGTTGATCCCGTAATCGGAATTGGTGGACCACAACGCCTCGAACTTGCGCGTACGGTTCAGCAGCTTCACCGCCATCATCGTCGCCTGCCCCACCGGCATCTCCACGCCGCCGTTGGTGTAGTTGGCCTTGGCGTACGAGTCGGTCGCCGGGCACATGAACATCCGCCAGATGCCGTTCTTCGCGTTCAGCTCCAGGTCCAGCTTATCCCAGTCGTTGTAACTGAGGTTCTTGCCGTAGCCGAGGTAAGGAGCGATGGCGGCCGGCAGCGGCACGGGCATGTCGCCGCCTGCCACGGGGGATTTGGCGTAAACGTACCGCGTCTTGGCGCTGTCCTTCAGACCTGCCGGATATCCTGTGAAACGCGCGCTCAATGGCAGGATCAACTCCCCCGCCAGCGGCAGAAATCCCTTGCTGTCCTGTGCCCGCAGCAGACATCCATTGACGATCTGGCGGACGTTGGACGCGCAGTTCACCAGCGCCGCCTGTCGTCGCGCCGCCGCCAGCGTCGGCAGCAGCACCGCCACCAGAACCGCGATGATTCCGATCACCACGAGCAGTTCGACCAGCGTAAACCCGCGGTGGGGGTTGTCTGCGACATCCGCGCGGAGACCGCGACGGCCGGCACACCCACGGATTGCCTGCCGGCAGTTCACGCCACGGGCGTGAGAACCGAACGGTAGCAAGATTGATCTCATAGTAAGGTTGCCCGAACTGCATCAGGGCCGCGACCGGATCGGTATTCTATAATCTTTTCCGCCCTAAAGAGCAACAAAGAACTGGCCGGGCAGACCAGGCAGTCAGGCCTGCGGAGATGCCACACTAACGTTGAGTTGTTCCGGTACCCCCAGTGACCCAGAACGAACGTGATCGGGTCATCGTTGCCGGGGCGACTCCGATCCCTGCCCATCCTCTACCCCGATCCACACGTACGGCTTGGGCGGGGTCGTCTACGTCCCAGGTTGCGTTGAAAGCTGCGTTGTGGCCTGCGTAGACGCCCGCTTCTGAACGACGTCCTTGAGCGAAGGCTTCCTAGGCCAGCCCGGCTTGTTCAGCGTCCAGTTCTTGCCGTTGACCGAGTCGTAGCCGCCTTTGCAGGGCAGTGCCGACACTTCGCGGACCCCGTCTTTCACGAAAACGAAGACAGCAGGATGGTGGGGATCGGATTTGTACCAGAGGTCGCTCCAGGCAATCAAAGTGTAGAAGTAGTTGTTGGCCGAGTAGCTGCTACCATGATCTTCATCACAGAAGTGGCGGTACCCTTCACGCTCTGCACTCTGCCGGCGCAAGGTGCAACCGGTCACCGTGAATTGAAACAGTCCAT
Source organism: Fontivita pretiosa (assembly GCF_050410795.1). Taxonomy (GTDB): domain Bacteria; phylum Planctomycetota; class Phycisphaerae; order Tepidisphaerales; family Tepidisphaeraceae; genus Fontivita; species Fontivita pretiosa. The sequence continues at coordinate 796,335 of NZ_CP191258.1, forward strand.
TCTCATCGCTCGTCGCCGTCACCGTCGTTGCCTCATTCAGTCGCCCACGTGTCTCGAACGTCCAGTCCTTCGGATAAGCCTCAAGCCGGAATGCGAAGCTCGCGCCGGGGAGGGGGATCCCATCTTGATCGACGGCCTTTCCGTAGAAGGTAAGGGTTGCATTTGTTTGCCCCTTCAGTGACGACGTCGCGTCTCGCCCGCACCCGCAAACGCAAGATAAAACGACGAGCATGCCAGAGAACAGCGCGTATATCCACATATATTGCCCTTAATCGATGTCGCTCAGCAGCGTCTGCCAATACCCTTTGACCTGACAGAAGGCGTGAACGAACTGCCCGCTGTGTCCCGTGATGGCGGTGGTGAACTTCGTCGCGGGATCCAAAGTTCGCAGATCACGGTCATTGGCAAAGACGCCCGGAAACGCTGTCGCAGGGACGGTTCCCAGCGGCGCGACGTAGCTCGACGCCCCGAAAGCGAACATTTCGTACTTGTTCGACACGTAGGTCAGGTCAACGTCAGGATGGTTCACTGCTCCGGTGTATCTGCGGACGATCTTGTACTCCCCGCCGCCGAGGCTCTCGATGTCGTACTCCGTCTCCGCAAACCCTGGGATGTCCCGGCCTACCGCCCATTTGAAGCCGTCTTCGTAATCGCCGCCAAGATCTACGTTACCGAACTCGATCCAGCCCTTTACCTCCCAAACACCCGGCCCCCATGACCACTCACTCGTCGGCTTCAGCGCCTGATCCAGCTTCCATGATCCCATCGCAAAATCATCCGGATTGTAATAGTTCAAAATACGACCAGCAGACGCGCCGATATCTCGGAACCGGGGCGTAAGCCCACCAATGACATCCAAATTCTGCGCATATGGGCGGAACGCTTTGTACTCCGTCCACGCAGGGCCTGTATGCTCCACCACCCGCTCGTCGATATGTGACTGAAGACCGGCACTCCTAGGAGATTCGTAAATCGAAGGTAAAAGGTCACTGCGAGCGGAAAAGTAATGGCTGGAGATCGCAGCTTGCGACATGATTGCGTTATCTACCAGGTCCGTAGCTTCACCTTCAGCGAGGTAGAGCGCTTCGCTAAGCACAACATTGCCCATGCTGTGTGCCATGAGAGACAGTTTTCCACCCGAAGGCATCTTCGTGGCGCGAACGTCGTGGAGGGCGTCGCACAGCCCTGCTGCCGAGTTCCAGGCGACGAACTCGCTGCGGTCAAAGTGCCCAGGATCCAGGATCGCTTCATCGATGTAGTTCGTAGGCCAACTGAACAGCCCGAACTGCCCCTTGTAGCCGGACCAGTACATCCGCTTGAAGCTGCTCTGCGCGAAGGCGACCCGCTCCCAGTTCTTCATCCGCCACCCGTGCACGAACACGAAATAGTCGTCGGACTGCTGCTCGAATCGGTCGCGCTCCCGGTTTTCGCTCAGAAGCATCGCCGTTGTGGGAACCGGATTGGTCTGATCGAGTGGGTCGAAGTCGGTCGTGTCCTTGAACGTGCGATCGGGCATGACGACGTTCGGACCGTACGCGACGCTGTAGTGGTCATATAGCTCTTGGATCGATCGCAGGCGGAGGTCGATCGACGACGAGGCCAGAACCTGGCCGTTCCGCAGCAGCTCGAAGACCAGCTTGCCGCTGCCCGCCCGCACCCCCTCGAACATCACCTGCAACAGGCGCATGCCGTCCGCCCCATCGGTAACGCCGATGCCCAAGTCCGTCATCCCTGCCTTCCAGGAATAGGATTCGCCGGCGGCCAGGCGCTTGCCCGCAACCCGTCCCTGGGCGTCGTCGGGCGTGCCGCCCCAATAGTTCCACGAAAGGATGCTGTTTATGGACTGCTCGTCGTGCACCGCACTCGTCGCCGAAAACACGTTGCCTTCCAGCCCGCCCTGACGTGCAGAGGCGAAAACACGTATGGCCATGTGCTGTCCAGCCGCGGACTCCAGACGGATGCGGAAGTCCGTAATCTCCGGCTCAAGGATCGCCGGCCAGCTCAGCCCCACCTGAGCGAAATCCTCCAGATCGCGCCGCGCCACCTCGCGCAGGGCGGCGTCGTTACCCAAGATCGAAGCGCCGCTGCTATCCACGGCCGACCCAATCTTAGGCAACTGCGCATCCGTCAGCCCGCCTGGCGGCGCCGCCACTGCGGCCTGATAGTCGTCGCCACCCCAGACATCGCGGTTGTCGTTCAGCCAAAACAGGAACGGCTTATCGGGTGAGGTTCCGTCTTGCCCGTCGAGCTCGATCATTCCGTCGCGATCATTGTCAACCGCGACGTTGACGGCAACCGCGGTCACCCGCACCGCATCGGTCCTGACGAAGTTGGTCCCGTCATGGGCGAGGCTGACCTCGATCCGCTGGTCGCCCATGGCGGCGCTGGACCGCACCGCTTCTACCCACAGGGTCACGGTTTGCCCACTGCCGCCCAGTTCCGCCGGGCTGTAGCTCCCGCCATCCTGCCACCAGTCCCCGCCGGCGCCGATCGTCGCGCCGTTGCGGGTCGCGTCGCCCGTCCTGTTCCAGATGCGCAGCGTCCCCGGCCCAGGCACGTAGGGGTCTTCCGCCGTGCCGGTGCCGGTGACTGCATCGGGCACGGAGTCATCGTAGCTGAGCTTCAACTTTGCCACGTTCACGTCCACGTCCTCGGGCAGCTCGATCACGATCGGCACGAACCGTTCACCGGTGATGCCATCGAAGTCGGCGAAGTCGGGGATGCCGTCGGCGTCCGTGTCATCATCGTTGACCGCGATGATCTTCCCCGGCTTGGATGAATCGTCCTCGATCTGGTCCTCCTGCTCAGTCCGGCCCGGCGAACTGAAGCCGTTGTTGTTGTCCGAATCGATGTCCAGGTCAACGTCATCGTCCCCGATCGTCGCCGCCGCCATGAAGGCGCTGCTCAGCCAGTAGTCGCCGCTGGCCTTGAGGATGGCGTAGACGCTTTCTTCTTCCTCGAACAGCTCGTCATCCGCCGGCGTCAGCACGAAGGTCGTGGTCGCGGTCGGCTGGTCGTCGCCGGGGATGACCACGCTGGTGGGCATGCCGCTGTAGTCCTGGCCGCTGGTCGCCGTGCCGGCGGGGGCGAAGAGCTGCACCGTCAGCGGACTGCTCCAGTACCCCCAGCGGCCAACGATGAACGTGATCGTGTCGTTGTTCGCGGCATTCTCCGAGCCTTCCCCGTCCTGCACTCCGATCCACACGTACGGCTTGGGCGGGGTCGGGTCGTTCGGGTCCGGCTGCGGCGGCGGGTCCTCGAATGGATTCGGATCAGGGTCTCCCGGGTCCCGGAAAACCACCATGTGCTCGCGCCGCAGCGTCCAGATTCCTTCGTTGTTGTCCGACTCGCCCGGCGGCATGGATCGCCCGACCAGATCCTCGAAACTGATCGTGGCCCCGTCTGCGCTCCTAACCCACACCAGAAACGCCGGCTCCTGCGGGTAGGTGCAGGTCACAACGTCGGAGTGACAACACTCGAGGCAGTTTGGAGCGGTCCTGCACTCCGCGCGTCCTCTTTATCCGCGATTGAGCCGAATAACGCCTACGTCCCAAAGGCGAACGGTACCGTCGTCCCCACCCGTTATCGCAAACCTCCCGTCGTGGCTGAAGGCGACGCTCATGACGCCCCCCGGCTCGGTCGGAGGTACGGGCAGCCCGCGCTCGATGTAGTACCTGCGGTTCGGGTTCATCCGATGATGGCCCTTTAGCAGCCATAACCTGTCGCTCTGCCACTCCCACAGCTTCGGATATGGGTCGCTGGCGATCAGGATATACCTGCCATCGGGTGAGACCGCCACGTCGTTTACCCATGGCCTGCCGTCGGTTACTTTGAGTTGACCCAGCAACGAGACCGACAGCTTGTTCGACGGTAACGGTCCCTCGTCCCGAAGCCAGCCGAACTTCGCCACGTGCTCGGCGAGCTTCTGTCCCGATCGCGTGTCAAAGACATGCACCCCCATTTCACGCCCGGCGATGGCGACTTTGGAGCCGTCGGCAAAGAACGCAGCCGCAACAATCTCATCGCCTCTGTCGTCTGCCTGCTGGAAAATCTCCACCGGCTGAAGGTTCGGCCCGGTCAGGACGAAGCCCAAACTCTCGCCCTTTTTCTTTGTCGGCTCGTAGAACTCCGACACGAGCCGGGGGAAGCGATGCAGCGTTTTCTGCGTGTCCACTTCCCACAAGATCGCGTAGCCATCCGCGTCGCCCGTCACGGCCAGGCGCCCGTCCGGGGACAGCGCCACGCAACAGGTCGGGATCGCTCCGCCGGGCTGGTCGTGCCCGTTATATTGCGCGACCACGTCCTCGCCTTCCGGCGCGCGCAAGTCCCAGATGACGACATTGGCGTCTCGCCCTACCGTTACGGCGCGCCGTCCGTCCGGGTGAAACGCCGTCCGGGCCGCGCAGTCAATGTGGCCAACGAGGTTCTTGAAGTAGGGCTTGCCCGAGGGGATCTCGACCAGGCCAACACGGGCGCCCTCAAGTGGGAAGGCCAGTAGCTTCTGATCAGGTGAGACAACAGGCGCAATGCCGAAGGACGCTTTCTCATTTGGTTGATAGGAGAAAGTCTCGATGTGCCTCTCATAGTCCCAGATGCTCAAGATGCTATGCGCTCCGTCGAAGGTCTTGCTGCGCAGCGCCAGCCAGGGCCTTCCGGGTACGACCGAGAACCGCCCGCTGCCGACAAAGTCCTCTCGCGGTTGGAATACCGCAACCGATTCAAGGGCTTCAAGACGAACTGTCACTGGAGCCTCCCGAGTCATGATCGCCTGCTGGAGACACCCGCCTGCGCCCACGGCGAGCACGATGCCGAGTACCTGGACAAGCCCATGTTCGGTCGCCATAGAGGGTCTCGCAAATCAGTCTGTCACCCAATCGAGGTACATCTTCTCGATGATGAACGGCTCTGCAATGCGAGCTCCGCTAATGTCCCACATCGGCGAGACAAGGGACTCCGCGTAGTTGTTGCTTGCCGTCGTGAACTCCGCCCAGACGTGGGAGAAGGTAAGCCTATCCTGCTCGTCGGCATTTCCGCCCTTCATCTTTCTGATCCAACCAACGGCCTTGTCGGATTGAAAACATCAGCTCATCGAAGGCCGCGAGGCTCTCCCCAGGAATGACGCCGATAACCACGGTGGCGCTGAGCGCTAGCCCCGGTGACGAGAAGATCTGTGTCAGCACCGTCCGGCGGTTATTCGTTACGACACTTCCGCCCCCTCCTCCGGGCGCCGGCTTCCAGCGGTTCTTCGACACATGCACGAAGAGCTTCTTGCCTCCGTCGGTCAAATTGAGATATCGCGTACGTTGTGCGCCCTCCAAACCGCCGTTGGATTTGAGTTCGTGAACGGAATCGACTCGGTCCAGATCCCACTGCTGTCCGATCTCCAACCGGCGCTCACCCTTCGCCATCACCACCGCGTCTATCTGCTGGATGTCCGGGGATTGTTCGTGACGTGTCCGGGCGGGTTATCCCCAACGTGCACCACCTGCTTCGTATTCACGTTCACGTAAACATCATGCATCCACCGGCTGGGCTGCGGTAGTCCCCTGATCCAGTCCGTGAACTCCTTGTGAAGCTGCTTGCCATAAATGCCCGGATCGTGGTTGAACGTAGTTCTTGATCCAACTGTTGGCCCCGTTCTGGTCGTAGTCAAGCTTCATCGCGTTGTCGATGCCCTGGACCTGCAACCGTGCCTCCGCAACTTCCGGAGTGGCGAGCTTCGCCTCCAAGTGCGTTGCACGAACAACGTTTTAGGATACCGTGATCTGATTTGCACCAGCGTGAACGATGTAGGGGTGACTCTCAGTGGTCGCGCCGGGACGTGCAACGACGAACTCGGCACTCTTGTGAACCCCAGGCTCTACTGGCGCCAGCGGGATCGTCTGATTGCCGCTGAACCGCACCTGGCTCAGACCAGTCGTGCGCGGATCGAGAATTCGTACCTTGTACGTGGCGTAGGTGCCGGTCGCCCGCCCAGAATCGATCACACCGGGGAGGTACGATGACACGAAGTGGTAAGCCCGCTCGTACTCTGTGCTGCCGGGGTTCCGCGAATAGAGCTGAATGTCGGTTGCCGTAACGCGGACGTGATCGCCGTGCTGGAAGGAACTCGTCCCCGACGGCTTGATCCAGACGCTGATGCGATGATCAGCGAGCGCGGAGCTCGGCTGAATCGTCTCAACGTACATGCGAACGGTTCCGTCGCCGTCCGGCCTTGAGGATGGCGTAGACGCTCTGCTCGTCCTCGAACAGCTCATCATCCGCCGGCGTCAGCTCGAAGGTCGTGGTCGCGGCCGGCTGGTCGTCGCCGGGCGACTCCGAGCCCTGCCCATCCTGCACCCCGATCCACACCTACGGCTTGGGCGGGGTCGGGTCGTTCTCTTCCGGCTGCGGGCGGCCAAAACCCGTTACGGGTGTTCTTTGCGAACGTGACGTGCTTCCAGCTCGATCCGCGCGTTGTTCTGCGCCACCCACGGCTTGCACCGCTCGATCAGCGCCTGAATCAACGGATGCACTTCGTGCTCACAGGAGATGACGATCCGCACCTTCTCCGCGGGCGGGTTCTGGAACTCGGCCTGGAAAGCGGGCGTGTTGATCTGCTCCAGGTAGCTCTGCACCTTGCTCAGCAGCAGTCGCTGCGTCTGCGGCGACGGATCCAGCGGCCCGGAGGCGACGATGAACAGGTCAACGCCACCGTCCTTGCGCCGCCCGACGATGTCTACGCTGTCGAGGTTCTGAATGGGTGGTTCTGCCATCGTTCAACCGTTTGAGTTGCTCACGTTCCTCTGCGCGTCGTGTCAACAACGAAACAATCGGTCAACTGTCGGTAATCCGCACGGAAGATTTCAGGGATTGGGTCCAAGGGCTTGAATCGCTTGCTGAAGTCTCGCTTCCACGGGTTGTCCGGCGCCCACGTCTGAAAGAACCTGAAGTAGAATAGCACCCCGGCAACGAAGAGCTGCTCGCGAATGGCAGGGATATTCTCGGCAGGTACTGTCCAAGTCGTCACCTGATCCGTAAGGGGCCTGAGCGTCCCGCGGCCAGAGTCCTTGCGAATCCACCGTTCCAGCGTCGTTCCATGCACAGGCAGATCCAGCAGTTCGCGCGAGAGGAAGTTGACCGGGTAGACGTTACGCAACATGCCGCCAGGCGGAATACGATTTTGGTAGAGTCCCCACCAGCCAGCGTTTTCCCTCTCTTCCTGGCTGGCGAAAGGCTCCCAGCCGCTGCGGCCCATCGGGTAGAAGCTAGGATCGTACTCCCTCGGGATTGTGAACAGGTAGCCATAATGATCCACAGCGACTCTGGCATATTCAGTGAGCGATTCCACCGCCACCTGTTCAGTGAGCTTAGCTTCCTTTGGCGCAATCAGCCAGTCTGTCCGCATGCGGCGGTCCCCATTTGGGCTTTCGGGATTCCGATGGAACGACGCCGTCGAAATCCATCTGCTCTGATCGTTGTCGGTCCAGCCCGCACCCCTGAGGGTTAGCCGCAACCCACTGAACCTGCCACCAAAGTCATAATTGTCGATCCGCGTCCGCACACGGCGGAACGTCTTGTACTTGACACCCCAAAAACCTGGCGCATCCAGCGTGACAATGTCCGGCGGGATTCCAAGTCGCTCCATCCGCGCTACAAGCCATCGATAGAGCGACCTGGCGCGGTCACCATCGAGCCTCAATCGGTGGCTCGAAAAGCCGATGGTCGCGGTCAATGGCTGATTCGGGTCTCGCGGTGGAGCTTTCATGGGTCCAGAGGCAAAATGTTCACGGCCGCGTCAAGGTCAGTGTGACATGTATCAGGCAGTGAAGCCATCCCTTTGCTCAGTCGGTCCATCAGTTCCTCCACGGTGTTTCCAGGCGACATCACCTCAAATGGCACAACCTTGCCGTCCCACCGCACCGCTATGATATCCGGCACGAGATTGCTGGTCTTCTTCCCGTTGGCGCGGCCCGTGGCGGTGCGCCAGCTTCTGGCCATGGTCACATGTGAGTAGTTCCCGCTTTGAGCCAGTTCCATCGCTTTGCGCATCACTGTAGCCGCGTGGGTGCTTCCGGGAACCTCTTGCGCCGTACCGATTAACCAAGTCTCCTTTCCTCCAAGTGCCGCAATCCGATCAATCTTCAACTTTTCAATCGCCTCGCCGACCAGATCATGCCGGAGGACGAAGCCCAAGGTGGCGCCTTGCCTAACAAGGACATCGTTCAGGGGACCGGTCATTGTGAACTTTTCGAACCCGAAGTCCAACAGCGCACGCGCCTTCGCCCCCAGTGGTCTCACCGCACCAGGGATGAATGGAAGGATCGCCAGCATTGAGCCGACGTCGCCCTGCGCGGCCCCGGGCACTGAGAGGATCGCATCTGCGATCTCTCCGATGCCCAATGTGAACTGAATCTGCGGCAGCGTTGCCGCCAATTGCGCCACTTCCTTGGCGTATTCGAAATTCCGCGCGCGGAGAGTCTGGAAATTCTCGGCTGGATCGCCGTAGACCGTTCGATCGATGATGTCCTGCTGCAGCTTTTGAGTCCAGCGAAAGTCCCAACGGGCGGTGGACATGATCCCCTGCCGCAGGGTCGCCGCGGCGGTGAGGACGTTGCCGATGTCGTACTCTATCTTGATGTCGTAGCCCTCGATCGTGCCGAGCGGTCCGAGACCAGGTTTGTAGTGCCAATCAATTGTCCAGTTGGAGAACCAGCGCCCATCGGCGTCAACCGCCAGCACGCGTCCATCAAGTTCCTTGAAGGTCTTGAGCCAAATGTCGTCCCCGTACATCCACTTGTACGCTGCCTCGATATCCTCGCTCGTGAAGGGTTTGTGCGCGTCCTCCGCCGCTACAGTGGGCTCGTCACTGCCCATCCCTCTGCTGCCCTCGATGTGAAGCAGCCTGTCCCGAGAGTCGGCCACGACTAAGTTGTTGCCAGACCACGAGAACAACACGTCGCTCCCAAACCCACCTACGAGCGTATCGCCGCCAAAAGAGTCCGCGTCCTCGACAGTATCGACAGGATTCGTGTTGTTGCGTCCTGCGATGATGATGTCGTGCCCGCCCAGCCCGTGGATCTGCTCCGCCGCCTCCGTGCCGATGAGGATGTCCCTCTGCTCACTGCCGACGAGGCTGGAACCACTGCCACGGAAGATGTTGTAGCCCTCCACCTGCGTCGTATCCGCCAGGCCGATCAGCGGGTCCAACGGCAGCACGCGCCAACCGTATCGCTCGTGCTGGTTCCCTCGGGCCGGTTGAGCGTGACCCGCACGCGAACGCCCGCCGCCGAGCCGTTCACCGCTTCCAGGTACAGCGTCAGCTCCCGCTGTCCCGCCGACAGACCCAACTCTGACAGCGTGTAGGGATCTTCGTCGGCCAGGAAGTCGTCCGTCGTCCGCGCCGCGTCCCCGGGCTTGAGCCACAAACGCAGCAGTCCACTGCCCACGCGGTACTCGTGCGTGCGGTAGGTGACCCCGTCCAGCCCCGCCTTGTCGATCGCCGTGCGTGAAACCGTTGGCGAGGCCGGATTAGCAGCGTCATAGTCGAACGTCAGCGTAGCAGTGGGGTCCAGACCTGCCGGCAGCAGCAACGTCACCTTCGCCAACTGCTCACCGCTAGTGGACTGATCGTCCGATGTGTCGCTGAACGCGTTGAAACCGTCGGCAAAGTCGAGGATGCCGTCAGCATCGTTGTCATCGCGGTTCACGACAATCAGTTTGCCGGCGTTCCTGTCCGTGTCCTCCACCGCCTCGTCAGCGGCCGTGATCACCCCGTCGTTGTTGGAGTCGATGGCAAGGTCGATGTCATCGTCCCCGATCGTCGCCGCCGCCATGAAGGCGCTGCTCAGCCAGTAGTCGCCGCTGGCCTTGAGGATGGCGTAGACGCTTTCTTCTTCCTCGAACAGCTCGTCATCCGCCGGCGTCAGCTCGAAGGTCGTGGTCGCGGTCGGCTGGTCGTCGCCGGGGATGACCACGCTGGTCGGCATGCCGCTGTAGTCCTGGCCGCTGGTCGCCGTGCCCGCGGGGGCGAAGAGCTGCACCTCCAGCGGACTGCTCCAGTACCCCCAGCGGCCAACGATGAACGTGATCGTGTCGTCGTTCGCGGCATTCTCCGAGCCTTCCCCGTCCTGCACTCCGATCCACACGTACGGCTTGGGCGGGGTCGGATGCAAGGGGAGTGTCCGAATCGGGCATGGCTCAGTTTCCGTTTGCCGGAGCTGTTGCGGAGCTTTGCCTCGCCCGGTGTGCTGCCTCTGCGTAATCCCTTATGCGCGCCTCGATTTCGGCCTGTGTTCGAGGTGCGTCAGGACCGGCTGAAGGGATGTGGATCGGCACCGGCTCATTGGCCGTCTTTTTGCCTTCACAATCGACCTCGAATCCGCCACGTGAAGTAGTCTTGGGGGCGTTGGGTGCCCCATTGCGGTACATCGGGAAAATGGCCGGTCGCTGCGGATCGGGCTCGTAATAGGGACATTGCCAGAATCGCCCGGGCGACCGGTACACGAGATTGTTGTCCTTCTGGTCCGCTTGTGCATGCCATGCCCAATCGAACACCCACTCGTACCCCTCCTTCTCAATTCGTTCGATCGTCACCTCATTGTGGGTGTGAGGATACTGGATTCCAAATCTGCCGAGACGATCGGAGAAGACGCTAAATCGCTTCATCGTCTCCTGGCGAGGGCTTATCATGCCTGGCGTAACTTGATTACCGACTAGCTCCGCCGTCTGCACGAAGATTTCTGCGCCATCTATGGGCTGTCCGTCCTGATCCTCAACCCGCCCGTACAAGAGCTTCGGGTAACGCTTCATGGCGGCTTCCGGAGAACGTGGATCCTCCGCCACAGGGCGCGACTGCCCTCGGACGAAAACCAAGCAAACAGAGCTGAGTGCGAGCACGCTGAACGAAACGACGAACCAACGCCAGCGTCGAACATTCATCTGTAATGTCCTCATTTGAGACCCGCCTTCTCCACGAGCTTTGCCCAGTAACTGGATATCTCCAAATTCGAGTGACTGAACTGCCCGGCGAGCGCGAGTGCTTCCGACACGACGACACCCCCCATGCTGTGCCCGAAGACAGTCAGTTTGCCACCGCTTTGCCTCAGGGCTTGCTTTGAGTTGAGGAACTGTCGCAGGCCAGCACCCGAGTGCCAGGCGATCTCTTCGCTGCGGTTGAAGTTGCCGGGATCAGCCACGGGATTATCGGTCGCCTGTGTTGGCCAGCTGAACAACCCGAAGGTCCCGCGGAACCCCTGCCAGCTACGCAGATAAAGCGAGACGGTGTCGGCGACAAGGGCGGTGTTGGCCCCGAACCAAAGGCCGACTTGTGCGAAGTCCGAGCTATCACTGCTTCCGCGCCGGAGCAGTCGTGGGACGCGATGCAGCGGTCTTATAAGGATCTGGATCGGGATTGGCTCGCGCCTCGCGGATGCGCTCCATCGTTTGGAGGATCTGAGGGTCGCCGAGATCCTTCACTACGCAGATAGCCGAGCCCTTTGGCATGAATTTACAGATATCCGACACGACCCAGTTTGATGGCACTTCGTCCTCGCCAACCAATATGCCAGGGCATACCACGGCCATGATCGTCGCACCCACAGGCGGCACCGTCCTGATGCTCGTGCCTTCCACGCCCGCGTATAGAAAGAAGCTCATCGCTCTCGTCTCGGTTGGATCGAATTGACCGGCGAGCGTCGCCATCGGAACGACGTTCAACTGGTGGGTTGGCCCGGGATCGCCGCGCGGCTGATCGACGATGCCCTCTACGGTGCACACGATGACACAGTACCGGTCTTTGGTCCACAACTCCCACTCGCTTCCGCTGATGGTGCCGATACCTCCGCGCACAAATGACGGTGCGGCAAACAAGCAAACGGCGACCCAAAGCAGGTGTTTCATGATGGTCCTCCGCTACAGCGCAATCCACGTCTCGCGCTTGGCCTCTTCGTTGAACTGTTTTCCTTCCGCATCTGTCTTGGGGCGCGTTCCATCGGTAAGTACCGTCCAGCCGTTCGCAGGAGGGGTGACGCCGGCTTCGTTGCCCGTCCATGGGTAACCCCCGACCAGCGGATTGACTGTCCCCGTCGCGTTGAACGTCCAGGTTCCCTTGGCCGCCGCGGTGTAAATCTCATGGGCACGGTTCCTCGTGTCGCGTGACAAGCCGGTACTTGCCCACCGCGGGTTGGGCCGCTTTCAGAACGATAGGCAGCACGTCATCTTCACCCTGAACCAAGGGCTGGTTGGCACCGGTGACCTGCGATCTATCCGCCAGGTTCTGGGCGTCGTAGTCGTCATCGTCCGAGTTGACCGGCAGCAATGCGCCGGGGTTGGTCTCCTCCGCTTGCGGCAACTCCCCGTTCGGAGCGTTGTGGTTCATCTTCATCACCGCAATGTCGCCGCTCACATCGTCGTTTGCCGCAATCGCCCCGGCCGCCATGAACGCGGTGCTCAGCCAATAGCTGTCGCTGCCCTTGAGGATGGCGTAGATGCTTTCCTCCTCCTCGACCAGGTCGTCGTCGGCTGGCGTGATTGTGAACGTGGTTGTGGCGGTGGCCCCGCCGGGCGGGATCGCCACGCTGGTGGGCATGGCGCTGGTGAAATCGGCGGCGGTCGCGGTGCCGGCGGGGGCGAAAAGCTGCACCGTCAGCGGACTGCTCCAGTACCCCCAGCGGCCAACGATGAACGTGATCGTGTCGTTGTTCGCGGCATTCTCCGAGCCTTCCCCGTCCTGCACTCCGATCCACACGTACGGCTTGGGCGGGGTCGGGTCGTTCGGGTCCGGAAGCACGGGATGTCTCCATTCCCTAGCCCTGTCAGCTACCTGTCCTGCGTCGGAAGACTAGGATGTCCCCCTTCTTAGCTCCAGGAGAATAGATACTGTGCTCGATCGCGGCATCGACAGTATCTCCCATCAGCGTCACATTATCATCGAAGGCCGAGAAGACTGCACCAGACTCGGTCATAATCATGCTCGCGTGGTGGCGACCACAATCGCCTATTGGCGCGATCCTCGGGCCAATGATTCTTTCGTACTCTTCGGCCTCCATGTCGGCATACCGCGGTTCAAATCGCAACTCATCCCAACTGCCTCGCTTCAATGGGTTGTCGCTCTGGTTCTCGAACTTGATTATCAGTCCGCCGAACTCAGCAAGGCAATCTGCGACGCGCGGCATTATCTCAAACCCTTGCAGCCGGATCTGCTCCGCAAAGGGTTCGACATCCACTCGGCGTCCCTCATACCAGCCCGCCCGCTTCAGGCACTCGTACGTGTAGTCACTGAACCGTCCCATGGGAAATCCTCCTACGGATGAGGATCGGAAAAGATCCTGGGGGCCTGCACGGTAATCACGCAGTTCCGGCATCTCGACTCCAGCGTAAAGTCCGAGACCCGCATCGTGCCAAGTATGAGACCCTGCTCGTCAACGCCGTCCCAAAGGGCGTTGTTGACAAGCTTAAACTCCGCGCAGTTTGGAATTACCCAGTCTTCCATCGTCTCAATGCCTCGATCGGTAATGCTCTTCATGCGAAGAGAGAGCGTCGGATGGATGTCTGGGCCTTGCGGAACCCTCGTAATTGTCGAGCCGCTGTACTCGTAGAAGTGCTCCAGCGTTCCCAAATCCGACGCGCCGGAGATCATAGTGGGTCTTGGCCTCGGCAAGTTCTTTATTGTGCTGGCCAAGACCCGCATCTCCCGGATCAGGGTGGCTTGCTCGGTGATGATCAGTTCGTCTGCCCATCGGTTTGCCTGCGCGGCAGCGGTCCGAGCTGTCGTATTGACGCCAGCGGCGGAAGCCTGGACGAGCCTGGCTCCCCCGGCTGGAATCGCAACCGGCGCCATCACCGATAGAGTGATGAGATCGGCTGTCGGGGAGACCAATCGGGCGTACAGGTTCACAGCAGGAATGGTGTTCTTTACAAGTCCGATCCTGGCACGCATCACATTGTATTCGGTCGCCCGCATGTGGTAGTAGTCATCGACGGTCTTCCCAGGGTTCGCAGCGACCCAATCAGTCGCCCACCAAGCTGGTTCGACATCGTGTACTGTCCCTGGCGCGTACGGCAAGCCCATTCCGGTCACACTCATCAGGTGCATTGCCTCGGCATTGGTCAGATCGATGGTGGCTGCCTCAGCACTGGTAATCTGACCAGGCGATTCACCGTCGTTGACAACCGCTGCAATTTGGTCGATGGTTGTCTGCCGCAATATTGTCTCATCAGCATCAACTGGTTTGGAGGGCGGCAGCGCTGTGATGCCTCCGGAGGAGAACAAGAGCGGCTGCTCTCCCGCTCCAACCGAAAATGGCGGAAAGTTCGCATCGGTCAAAGGATCGCCCACCCCGTAGTAGAGCCGAGCTTGCTCATCCCAACTGGTCCGCGTTGCCTGTGATACGACACCGATTGTTCCTGGGGCGATGCCACCGAAAGTCCAAGAGGCGAACTCCATATGCACCGAACGCGAACCGACAACTTCGCTCGTATTCGTATCGCACGAAATGGTTAAGACAAAGTCCTCGTCGGGCTTTAGGGCTTCAAGATAGACATCAACGTCGTCATCTTGAAGTCCAGCCAAGTAGCCGGACGGGCTCGAGAGATACAGCGTCAACACCGTGGCGCTCGTGGTGCCCTCTTTGTAGAGCAGTGAACCGTCCGACTTGAAGAGCCGAACGGCACTTGGATCGGACAAAGTAATCTGATATGTACCAGAACTGAGATCCGCCGGGATCTTCTGAAGCGTCAGTCTGACCAGATCGTCATCGACAGCCCCGGTCCCATCGGACCCTATAGACGCGATGTCATCACTAAAATCGGGAGCAAAGCCTTCGAGTTCCTGCTCGATGTCGTTATTTGTTAGAACTAGATACTTCGTCGGATCGCTGCTATCTAGAAGTGCTCGCGACACCGCGTATCCGAGCTTTAGCCCAGTGCGGTACGCAACCATGTTCAAGTCATTGTCCGCGATCGTTCCCGCCGCCGTGAACGCCGTGGTCAACCAATAATTGCTGCTCGCCTTGAGGATGACGTAGACGCTCTCGGGCTCCTCGTACACGTCGTCATCGACCGGCGTAATCGTGAACGTTGTGGTGGCGGTAGGCTGATCGTTACCGGGGATGACGACGGTGGTCGGCATGCCGGTGTAGTCGTCACCGGGGGCTGCCGTGCCGGCGGGGGCGAAGAGCTGCACCGACAGCGTGCTGTCCCAGTACCCCCAGCGGCCAACGATGAACGTGATCGGGTCGTTATTCACGGCATTCTCTGAGCCTTCCCCATCCTGCACCCCGATCCACACGTACGGCTTGGGCGGGGTCGTCTACGTCCCAGGTTGCGTTGAAAGCTGCGTTGTGGCCTGCGTAGACGCCCGCTTCTGAACGACGTCCTTGAGCGAAGGCTTCCTAGGCCAGCCCGGCTTGTTCAGCGTCCAGTTCTTGCCGTTGACCGAGTCGTAGCCGCCTTTGCAGGGCAGTGCCGACACTTCGCGGACCCCGTCTTTCACGAAAACGAAGACAGCAGGATGGTGGGGATCGGATTTGTACCAGAGGTCGCTCCAGGCAATCAAAGTGTAGAAGTAGTTGTTGGCCGAGTAGCTGCTACCATGATCTTCATCACAGAAGTGGCGGTACCCTTCACGCTCTGCACTCTGCCGGCGCAAGGTGCAACCGGTCACCGTGAATTGAAACAGTCCATTCTCATCGCTCGTCGCCGTCACCGTCGTTGCCTCATTCAGTCGCCCACGTGTCTCGAACGTCCAGTCCTTCGGATAAGCCTCAAGCCGGAATGCGAAGCTCGCGCCGGGGAGGGGGATCCCATCTTGATCGACGGCCTTTCCGTAGAAGGTAAGGGTTGCATTTGTTTGCCCCTTCAGTGACGACGTCGCGTCTCGCCCGCACCCGCAAACGCAGAGGAACACGACGAACATGCCAAAAAGGGGCGCGCATCTCTGCATATCCTACTCCTAATCGATGTCGCTCAGCAGCGTCTGCCAATACCCTTTGACCTGACAGAAGGCGTGAACGAACTGCGCGCTGTGTCCCGTGATGGCGGTGGTGAACTTCGTCGCGGGATCCAAAGTTCGCAGATCACGGTCATTGGCAAAGACGCCCGGAAACGCTGTCGCAGGGACGGTTCCCAGCGGCGCGACGTAGCTCGACGCCCCGAAAGCGAACATTTCGTACTTGTTCGACACGTAGGTCAGGTCAACGTCAGGATGGTTCACTGCTCCGGTGTATCTGCGGACGATCTTGTACCGTTCCAGAACAATCCTGCGCCGGATCGGAAGATTTGTCGAATCCTGATCAAACCCTGACAACTGGCAACAGGATCAGACAGGGCAGCGGCAGATGCTGTGGCTCGGCGGCTGCGTCAGGCGGATTCCTTGCGGCGCTGCTGGGGTTTGATCTCGAAGAGCTGAGCGCGGCCCTCGACGACGTCCTCGTCGATGACGTACTTCATGCCCGGCTGCTGGTCGGGCAGGCGATACATCAGATCGAGCATGATCTCCTCGCAGACGGCCCGCAGGGCGCGGGCGCCGGTGTCGCGCTTGAGGGCGCGCTGGGCGATCAGGTGCAACGCGCCGGGAGTAAACTCCAGCTCGCTGCCCTCCAGCCGGAAAAACTTCTGATACTGCTTGACCAGCGCGTTTTTCGGCTCAGTGAGGATGTTCACCAGAGTCCGCACGTCCAGCGGCTCCAGCGTCGCAACGACGGGCAGCCGCCCGACGAACTCCGGAATCATGCCGAATTCAACCAGGTCTTCCGGCTGCACCTGAGCCAGAATCTCGGCGCGGTCGCGGGCGCTCTCGGCCGGCGCGGTCTCGGAATTGAATCCGATCTGCCGCTTGCCCAGGCGTTTGCGGATGATGTCTTCAAGCCCGACGAAGGTTCCGCCGCAGATGAACAGGATCTGCGTGGTGTCCATCTGGATGTACTGCTGCTCGGGGTGCTTTCGTCCGCCCTGGGGGGGGATATTGCTGATGGTTCCTTCGAGCATTTTCAGCAGCGCCTGCTGCACGCCTTCGCCGGAGACGTCGCGGGTGATGCTGACGTTGTTCTGGGTTTTGCCGATCTTGTCGATCTCGTCGATGTAGACGATGCCGCGTTGCGCGGCCTCCAGGTCGTAATCGGCGTTCTGAAGCAGCTTCAGCAGGATGTTCTCCACGTCCTCGCCGACGTAGCCGGCTTCGGTCAGGGTGGTTGCATCGCCGATGGCGAAGGGAACGTTAAGGATTCGCGCCAGGGTTTTGGCCAGCAGGGTTTTGCCCGAGCCTGTCGGACCGATCAGCAGGACGTTGCTCTTGTCGATTTCGACATCGTTGGACTTTTCATCACCTGCGGCGCCGGCTGCGTCGTTGGTGGTCAGCCGCTTGTAGTGGTTATGGACAGCGACGGAAAGGGCCTTTTTCGCGTATTCCTGGCCGACGACGTACTGATCAAGAAACTCCTTGATCTGCCGTGGCGTGGGAATGGAGCTGAACAGCGGCTGTGAGGCGGTGAGCTTGCGTTTTTCCTGGCGGATGATGTTGTGAGCCAAGTCCACGCAGTTGGCGCAGATGTAGACATCGGAAGGTCCTTCGACCATGGGTCCGACATCACGCGAGCTTTTGCCGCAGAAGCTGCAGGTGGTGATGCGTCGCCCCCGGAATCCCCCGGGCGGGAGACTGGAACTCGAACCGCCAGTGGGTGGGAGGTTGCCGCCGGTTCCGGCGCCGCTCCCGCCGCCGTTACCGGGGCGATTGATGTTGGCCATGTGAGACTTCTACCTTCCTGTGCTACTGCTGTGTATCGAACAACTCACGGCAGGGACTTGATCTGCAACCCTGTCCGTGATGCCGGTCGTGCCGATCACGAGCATTTGATCATACCCGCCTGTGGCACCAAAGTGGAAACCGGAAAACCAGCCAAGTGGGTCCGGATAATCTCGGACCTGTGCGGATCAGTCAGGCTCAGGCGGCGTGGGCGGAGGGGACGACCGGCTCACGCCAGTTTCCCTGGCCGCCGCAGCCTGCACACGTTTGACGACCTGCGCCTTGGCCAGCTCGTATTCCGCGTCGGTCATTTTGCCGGAGCGGTGCAGTGCCCGCAGATCCGCCAGCGTAAATCCCGCCGACGACGTCGCGGATGGATCCTGCTGTATCCATCCCAGCAGCGCCTTGCGGGCAAACCACAACAGCGCAACCAGACCCAGGATGAGCAACAGGCCGAATACCAGTCCACCCATCGGCGAATACCCCGACGCGGGAATCACCGGTACACAATCCGGCGGGCAATCCGCGTCACCTGCAATCGTAAACCCGGCCAGCGAATCGCGTCAACGCAATCCGTGGCAATGCGCAATGGGTGGCCCAGATTTTCGGACGGAGCGTTCCGCCGGTGCGATGCCCACCTGCACGGGCGGGACGCCCGTGACACGGTTTGAGCCATTTGTGGCATGGCCGTCCCGGCCACCCGCGGTGCGCTCGAGTCTGAGAGTCTGATCTTCGGGCTCTTCATCACTTCATGCCACTCAGCACGGACCCGACTCCATGTGATACACACGGTCGGTTGCATCGACCAGACGGCGAGACGCGTTGTGGTCTGGGCGCTGCGATAAACCGGGCATGTTCTGCGGGATTGGGGATGGGATTCGGTTGCTTCGCCGCAGCAGACTGGCAATAATCTCTTTACCTATGCCCTGGATTGAAAACCGCTTTGAAGAGGGGCTGATCGTCACCAGCCTGGACTTTTTCATCAACTGGGGACGGAAGCACTCGCTGTGGCCGATGACGTTCGGGCTGGCGTGCTGCGCGATCGAGATGATGGCGGTGGGAGCATCGCGCTACGACCTGGACCGTTTCGGCGCCGGCGCGTTTCGCGCCACGCCGCGGCAGGCCGACCTCATGATCGTCGCTGGCACGGTGAACTACAAGATGGCTTCGCGAGTCAAGCGTTTGTATCACCAGATGCCCGAGCCCAAGTACGTGATCGCGATGGGCGCGTGCACGGTGGGCGGCGGGCCATACTTCAAGTACGGGTACAACGTCGTCAAGGGCGTAGACCTGGTGATTCCGGTTGACGTGTACGTGCCCGGTTGCCCGCCGCGACCCGAGGCGCTGCTCGAGGGGATCATGCGACTTCAGGACAAGATCGCAGCGCGTACGATCGGGTTGCCGCGAGGCGCCAAGAAGCTGGCCGACGAGCGCCCGCTGATCGTCCCCGAGCCTGCAGCAGTCTGAGCTGCCACGAGCGCAGCAAGCCGGCGCATCTCTGAGAATCCGATCCCACTGGACATTCCCCACAGGCCAGCCGGCGCGCCAGGTCTGGGCGCAGCCTCGGAAAATTTTTTGATTTTTCAGGGTGATTTTGGGTTGACGAGTCGAGTCATCGTCTTATAACTCGCCGTCACGCGTTGCGGCAGTCCGTTACACTTCGGGCCGCGTCAGGAACGCGAATCGACCGGAGGACATGTGGGAATTCCGGTCGAAGTTGTCGAGTTTGGGCTGTTTCGACACGGCAAGGGGGCGATCGCCGTTCAAGTCGTACCGCGGTAGATCGCAGCGCAGTGATGCCCCTGTCGCACAGGCTCGCGGAGATGCCCTGCATGGCCGGGAGGCTGTGTCAGCGGGATGGGCTGAGCCGAGTCGAAAGAGGCCCTGTTGAGTGCCGGCTCGCACGCGCGCTCGCATTCCGCGCGTCGCAAGCGTCGCAAGCGCAGGTCGGTGGGCCGGCCACTGAATCCGTCATCGCGACGGATAGCAGCCGTTTTTCTCATAGTGCCGGTTGACGGTCCGACCCGGACGTGGACCGCACGGTCTAACTGTCCTCCGGACGCACTGGCGCGACGTGGGGCACGCGGGCGCTGTCGCCTGCGGCGCTGTCTCCGGCGCCGCAGCCGCCTCGGCCGGACGGCTGCTGGTCAATCCTGGTTCGTCACGATTGGCCCGGCGCCGTACCCGGGCACAAGAGAAGGAGAGAGTCATGAGCCGTAACGCTCGTCATCGCCGGCATCCCATCCTCGAGATTCTGGAGTTCCGCAGGCTGCTGGCCGAGGTCAACGTCGCCAGCTTCGGCGCCGTTCCCAATGACGGTCGGGACGATCGCGCGGCAATCCTGGCGGCGATCAACCACTCGGCGCCGGGGGACACGATCGTCTTCAACACCGGAACCTACAACCTTTCCGACAAGCTCAGACTCAAAGGCTCGCGCACCTATCGCGGCAGCGGCAACAACGAAACGACGCTCCGCGGCGACGACCGCTCGCGCCACATCTTTCACATCACCGAAAACGGCACGCGCGTCGAAAACTTCACCTTCGACGGCAAGCCCATCATGATCGACCAGCCCCAGGGGCAGAAGGTCGCCGACGTCGTCATCAACAACAACACCTTCAACACCCACGCCTCAGGTCCGGATTCGAACGGCATCACCTTCACCACCGGCCTGCGCAACAGCACCATCTCCAACAACACGTTCAACATGTACAGCGGGATGGGCATCTACGGCTATTACTGGGACAACCTGCGGATCGCCAACAATGAGTTCCTCAACGGCGCCCAGGGCATCCATATCGATGATCACTCCGACACCAGTCGCAACCTGCTGGTCGAGCAGAACTACTTCGCGGGCATTCGCCGGATGGGCATCGAGTATCAGGGCGGCGGGACCAACTCGATCTTTCAGGACAACTACTACGAGAAGCCGGCGCTGTCGAGCAATTTCCCCGACAACGACTCGACGTTCGCGTTCTCGATCATTGCCGACCGCAGCCACGGCACGATCGCCCGGCGAAATACGATCATCGCGCCGGAGCGACCCGACGGCACGGGCGTGAGGATCGGGTTTGAGATCGGCGGGGACAACGCGCTGGTCGAGGACAACTACATCAACGGCATCAACCACACCGTCGCCGCCAACGACTTTTACGGCTCGACGTCGGTGACCGTGCGAAACAACCGCTTCGAGAACTACCGGATCGCGCCCGTCGGACGCAATCTCACGCAGTACAACAACGGCCCGGGCGTGAAGCTGACATGGGACATCAACCGTGGCAAGCCTGGGCGAAACCGCAGCTTCGGCCAGACGCCTCAGCCCCAGCCACAACCTCAACCACAACCGCAGCCGCAGCCCCAACCACAACCACAACCACAACCGCAGCCGCAGCCACAACCGCAACCGCAGCCACAACCGCAACCGCAGCCACAACCGCAACCGCAGCCACAACCGCAGCCGCAGCCCCAGCCACAACCACAACCACAACCACAACCACAACCGCAGCCGCAGCCACAACCCCAGCCGCAGCCACAGCCACAGCCACAACCACAACCGCAACCGCAGCCCGAGCCGGCGCCAGAGCCGGCGCCGCTGCCACCCCCGCAACCGCAGCCCGAGCCACAACCGCAGCCGCAGCCAGAGCCGCGGGAGCCGGAGAATCCGTCCGCCACGGTGCCGCTGCTGCTTCAGTTCCCCGGGCCGCTGCCCAATCCTGATGGATCCCTGCCCGAGCCGGTCTATGGTCCGTTCCGCCCGGCCTGGCTGGTCCATACCCCCACCCGCCCGGATGTCAGCACGGGTGGCGCCGTCACCGCGCCGAGCAGGGGTGATGTGCAGGAGTTCGTCTACCTCTCCGACCTGAAGTGGACCAGCGCCAGCAACGGCTGGGGCGATGTCGAGCTGAACCGCGCCAACGGCGACAAGGAGCCTGGCGACGGACCGCCGATCTCGCTTGACGGCAGGCTCTATCGCCGCGGCCTGGGCGTCGCCGCCAACTCCCAGATCACCTACGACCTGGATGGCAAGTACGCCCGCTTCTTCTCCGCCATCGGCATCGACGACAGCGCCGGTGATGATGGTTCGGTGACATTCCAGGTCTGGGCCGATGGCCGCAAGATCTTCGACAGCGGATTGCTCAGCGGCGCCGATCGCCGGATGCCTGTGCGGCTGAACGTCGCGGGTGTAAAGCAGTTGACGCTGGTAACCACCGACGGCGGAGACGGAGACAACAACGACCACGCCGACTGGGCCGCCGCACGCCTCGTCCCGGCGCCTGATCTCAGCCAGGCGCTGTGACCGCGGCCAGCCGCCTTTCGCAGGTCGCGTCGTCCCGACGTGGCACTGGGAGCCTGATCAACCGAAAAAGCCCCGGCGGAATCACCCCTCCGCCGGGGCTTTTCATTGTTGTCCAGGAGAAGACTGCCTAACTCATGGACACAGAGGATCACGACGAGTCACCCCGGACCGGCCAGTGGTGCGACCTGAGGGATACAACATCGCCAGGCCCATCAGCATGCCGGCCAGGCCATGGGGTTCCGGCACCGTCACCAGAACGCTCCAACTGACCGACTGTTCGAGTTTCCAACGGTTGCTCCGCACCCAATCGGTCGGGTCGTACGCCCTCGCCATGACCTGGTGCAGCCCGATGGGCAGATTCCATGCCTGCGGATCGAATAGCTCGCCGGCCGCCTCCGCCAGCAGCGTGCCGTCGATGTACCACTGAACATCGATCACCGCGGGATCAACCACATCCACCATGATCGTGTCGGGATCGACCAGTGTGGCCAGATTGCTGGTCCAGGTGTCCAGCGGATCCACGTAGTTGTAGATGTCCAGGATGATCTTCTCGCGCGCGATGGCGTCGAAGGGACGATTGAGACTTCGCATCTTGGAATTGAGACTGGGACGGTAGATGCCGCGATCCCAGTAGCGTCCGCCCTCGTATGCGCCGATCAGGCCGATTCCCGGCTGATCGTACCCCAGCCAGTGCGCCCACTTGGCGCCGGTGGGATCTTTGGTGACGTTGACTTCATTGGGTTCGGCGCCGGTGTAGGTACCGCTGTTGCCGCCGTACTCGTCGGCCAGGCGACTGAACGAATGCCCCAGCTCGTGCAGGGCGATCTCGGTGGACAAGGGGTTTCCGCCGGCGTAGACCGCGTAGGCTCCCCCACCGCCGCCGTAGCGCGTGTCGTTCACCGTGATCAACTTCATTTCCGCGCTGAAGCCGGCCCCCGACAGCCCGCTGGCCAGCGCGGCGTTGGCCTTGGATTCATTCACGTACAGGAGCCGCTCGGTCACGCCATCGTAGTAGTAGCGCGCATCCAGTGCCGTGTCGCGGTAGATTCCCAGCGGCGGCACGTCGGCGCCGGCCTGGTTGGAGATCACATCGATCCGGTGGACATTGAAGAAATTGCGATACCGTGGAAACGGATTTTCGCCCTCGTCGAAAAAATGCCTGAGCATCGCGTTGATGTGCGCGGAGTAGATCGTGCTGATGTCCGCGGCGCGGTATCCGTCGCCGAGAAACACCATGTCCACGCGATTCGCGCTCGGCCCGTTGTTGACTACGGTGGTGTAGATCGCCAACAGCGGCGAGGCACACACCAGGCAGACCACCGCAACGCTTGTGAAACCCAGCAGGTGTCGCAGCCCCTTCGACGTACCCGGCATTCTTCCCTCGCTGTGGAATTGTCTGGATCAGATTACACCGCGCAGAAGCCCCCGACGCAAACCGCTTCGGTCCTCGGAGGCAGAACGACCGCCGAGTCAGCGACGCCTTTCTGCGACCGGTTCGTCATCGGTGTCGGCTGCGTGGGCGGAGCGTCCGATGAACCGCACCCGTCCCGATGAATCAGCGCGAAGCACCGAATCCTGACTGAACTGTTGAGCGTACTGCCGGGCGATCGCGTTGATCCGAGCATCGGCGCTGCGCGACGGCGGGTAGTACAGGATCACCAGCCGCGACGGCTCGGAAATCGTCCGGCCATCCTGAAGATACCTGCCCTCGGCCGGCACGATCGTGAACCCCTCGGGAAACCGCGGGGTGATCTGTTCGTTGACGAACTGTTCCCACTGGGCTTGCGACACGGCGCCGCCACCGGCAATGCTCATCCCGAAGTACAGCTCGGTGCGGGTCCATCGCGGCCCGGCGGCGACGCAGCCCCCGACAAGACAGACACATACCACCAGAAGCTCTCGGACCTGCGTACTCATTCGCTGTCCCAAGGCGAACTCCCGCCCCGTTCTGGCCGAATTAACCTGTATGGGAGACGTCGCTGTCAAGTATGCACCCAGCGGGCCGGCTGCCGGCACGGTGGCGGGCGATATCCCCGCCGACCTGCGCCGCGCTCGCCTGCTGGCCGAACTGCTCGACTCGGAGTTCGAGCTGGCCGGCATCCGCTTCGGCCTGGACGCCCTGGTCGGGCTGGTGCCGGTTATCGGCGACACCGTCGCCCTGCTGACCGCGCTCTACCCGCTTTACCTGGCCAGGAAACACGCCCTGCCCAACCGCGCCCTGGCCCGCATGCTGGGGAACCTCACCATCGATTACGTCGGCGGGCTGCTGCCCATCCTCGGAGACGTATTCGACATCGCTTTCAAGGCCAATCTGCGTAACCTGAGGATTCTGGAGCAATACCTCGCGACCGCCCAGCCGACCCGTTGACTGCCCGTTTCGCTCTACAGGCATCAGAAGTGGGTCGGCTCCCGCTTGAGCATCACCCCGCGCGCCGGATCGCCAATGAACTTGCCGTCACGCACCTGGATGCATCCGCGCACGCTGACCAGCTCCGCACGCCCGCTGATCGGCCAGCCCTCGAACGCGCTGTAATCGGTGTTCATCAGATGGGTGCTGGCCGAGATGGTGCCGCGGTATTGCGGATCCCACACGACCAGGTCCGCGTCGGAACCGACCTGCACAGTGCCCTTTCGCGGGAACAGGCCGAAGATTTTGGCGGCCTGTGTGCTGGCGCAATCGACGAAGGTGTTCAGGTCGATGCGTCCGCCCGTCACGCCATGCGTGTACAGCAGCGTCACGCGGTTTTCGATGCTGGGAATCCCATTGGGGATCTTCGTGAAGTCGCCGCGTCCCATTTCCTTCTGGCCGCGGAAGTCGAACGGGGCATGATCGGTAGCGACGGTGCTGATCAGCCGCGTCCGCAACGCGTTCCAGAGATATTCCTGATGCCGCTTTTCGCGGATCGGAGGGCTCATCACATACTTGGCGCCCTCGAAGTCCGGCTTTTCGGCGAAACTGCTGTCCAGCACGAGATAGGGGATGACGGTTTCGATCCACGCGCGTACGCCGCGCTCCATCGCCGCCCGGGCGTTGCACACCGCCTCCCGGCACGACGTGTGAACGACGTACACATGCGCCCCGGTCAGCTCGGCAAAGCTCATCAGGTGATGCACGCCTTCGGCTTCAACAAGCGTTGGCCGCGACGGCTCATGATACTCCGGCCCGGTCTTGCCCGCGGCCAGCAGTTCGCGCTGCCGCTGGAAGACAAGCGTTTCGTTCTCGCAATGCGCTGTGACGATCACACCCAGCTCCTTCGCCAGCCGCAGCGTGTGATACAGCTCGGTATCATCGATGCCGAATGCCCCCTTGTACGCCAGGAAGATCTTGAACGACGCGATGCCGGAGTTGACGATCTGGCGAAGCTGCCTTTCGGCTTGTTCGTCGTAGCGGGTCACGCCCATGTGAAACGTGAAGTCGCAGGCGCTTCTGCCTTCGGCTTTGGATCGCCAAAGCTCGAATGCCGCCAGCGGCTGATCGTTTCGATCAGGGCAGATCATCTCGATCAGAGTCGTCGTGCCCCCCACCAGCGCCGCGCGGCTGGCTGACTCGTATGTATCCTTGGCATACGTCCCCATGAACGGCAGGTAGATGTGCACGTGCGGGTCGATGAAGCCCGGAAACACGTACTTGCCGGTCGCATCGATCACTGTGGCATTCGGCGGAGCATCCAGCCCTTTGCCGATCCTGGTGATGATCTGCTCTTCGCACAACACGTCGGCGACGTAGCGATCACTGGCCGTTATGACCTGTCCATTTCGGATCAACAGCGCACTTGCCATGTCATTCAAACCCTCGGTAAGACTGCTGGCATGATATCAGCTCGTGGGACGGATGCCTCGACTGACGGGCGATCGTGCCATCGCCACAGGACTCGAAACGACCTGCCGCCTGGTGCTACAATGAACCGCGCCCCAACTGCGGGACGCAACAACTATTACAATGAACAGCAATTGGCAACAACCTCTTCCGCCGGTCTACAACGAGCTGTCTGAGCCGGAGCTGCGTGTGCGGATCCAGGCCGCCAGGGACGAGCTGGGCAAGCGGCTGGTGATCCTGGGGCATCATTATCAGCAGGATGCGGTGATCGACTTTGCCGACTTCACCGGGGACAGCTTCGAGCTTTCACGCGCCGCCGCCAACCAGAAGGACGCCGAATTCGTCGTATTCTGCGGCGTACACTTCATGGCCGAAAGCGCCGACATCCTCACCGCCGAACATGTGCGCGTGATCCTGCCCGACCTGGGCGCCGGATGCTCGATGGCTGACATGGCCAGCCTGGATCAGACCATCGAGTGCTGGGAACAGCTTCAGCAGACCTGCCCGGACCAGACGATTGTCCCGATCACCTACATGAACAGCTCAGCGGCGATCAAGGCGTTCGTGGGCGAACACGGCGGCGCCGTCTGCACCAGCAGCAACTGCCGAAATGTGCTCGAATGGGCGCTCGCGGGCGGCGCCAATCCGAAATCCGAAATCCGAAATCCGAAATCGAAAATCAAGATTCTTTTCTTCCCCGACCAGCACCTGGGCCGAAACACCGCCTATGCCATGGGCTATCCGCTGGATCGGATGGTCGTGTGGGATCCACGCGAAGACCTCGGCGGCAATTCCGAGCGCGCGCTGCGCGAGGCGGATTTCGTCCTCTGGAAGGGCCACTGTTCCGTTCACGCCCTGTTCCGCCCGGAGCACGTGGATGAAGTGCGGGCCAGGTACCCGAACATGAAGGTGATCGTCCATCCCGAGTGCCGCTGGGAAGTCGTGCAGAAAGCCGACCTGGCAGGGAGCACGGCCTACATCGTGAAGGTGATCGATGCCGCCCCGCCCGGCAGCCAGTGGGCCATCGGCACCGAGGTCCACCTGGTCAACCGGCTGAAGAACCGCCATCCCGAACAAGAGATCATCGTCCTCAGCGAGTGCCAGTGCCTGTGCACCACCATGTACCGCATTGATCTGCCACACCTGTGCTGGGCGCTGGAGAATCTGACCGCCGGCCGGGTCGTCAACCAGATCAAGGTTGATCCGCATACGCGCAAGTGGGCGACGGTGGCGTTGGAGCGGATGCTGGCGATCAAGGGCACGGGCAGCCCGATCGGCAAACCTCAACCCGCCGCAACGGTCGATTGATCGCAGCAACTCGGCCGCAGCAACCTGGCCGCTGCAACCATCGCCTGGGAATAATCCTTTGACGATCTCTTGGCCACCACTTGGAGCCTGCAATCCGATCCCGTAGGATCGTCGCCCGGGTTATGGCTGAATCGCACTGGCACTTGAATTCGCTTTCGCAGAGATCTTCGATTCGCATCCCGCATGCAAGGCGGCGAACAAACGCGCTGCCGCTGGGAGCATGGCTCGCACTGGCTACCCTCCTGTTGTTTGGGCTGGCGGGCGCGGCCCACGCCTCGGCTGCCACGCAGCCGGCCTCGCAACTGCATGTCTCGCCCGATCTTTCCGAGCTGCAAGCCTTCGGCGAACACGCCCGAACCTATCGCATCATGCTGATCCTGCTTCAGGTCGGCGCGATCCTCACCTCCGCAAAGCTGATGGGCTGGCTTTGCGAGAAGGTCAAGGTTCCCGGCGTGATCGGCGAGCTGCTGGCCGGCGCCATCATCGGCCCGTTCCTTCTCGGCCACATCATCCACATCCCCATCGAAGGACACTGGATCCCCCTGTTTCCCCAGCCGACTTCCGCCCAGCAGTGGCCGGTCAATGAGGTCGTCTGGACCCTGGCCCAATTCGCCAGCATCGTCCTGCTGTTCGTCACCGGCCTGCACACCGACCTGAATCAGTTCCTGCGTTACGTTGGACCGGCGGCATTTGTGGCGACACTGGGCGTGATCGTTCCGTTCGCGCTGGGCACAGCCGTGGTCTACATCCCGTTTTTCTCGGCGCTGTCGCGCAGCAGCCCGGGCGAGATGGTCTTCATCCCCGCGCTGTTTGTCGGCAGCATCCTGGCGGCCACCAGCATCGGCATCACCGCGCGCGTGCTCAGCGACATCAACCGCCTGGATTCCCCTGAAGGCGTGACCATCATCGGCGCCGCGGTGTTGGACGACGTGCTGGGCATCATCGTGCTGGCGATCGTCGGCGGCATCGCCTCCAGCGGCTCAGTCTCCCTTGGATCGGTGAGCCTGGTCGCGCTGCGAGCGATGGGCTTCTGGATCGCGCTGACCCTGCTGGCGTTTGTCCTGGCCAGGCCTCTGGAACGAATCCTGCTGAAGATCAATTACGCCGGCGCCATGGTGGCGATGGGGCTGTCGCTGGCGTTCATCTGCTCCGCCGCAGCCGAAGGCTTCGGCCTGGCTTTCATCATCGGCGCCTATTCGGTTGGCCTGGGACTGTCGCGAACGCAGGCGGCCCATCGGCTCATGGCCGAGCTGCGCCCCATCGGAGAGTTCATCGTTCCCATCTTCTTTGCCGTGCTGGGAATGCTCGTCAACTTCCATGCCATGGCCAGTGACTGGCGCGTGCTGCTGTTCGGGCTGGTGGTGACGCTGGCGGCGATGCTGGGCAAGGTTCTGGGCTGCGGAGCGGCGGCGCTGGGGACAGGTTTCAACCTGCTGGGCGCCCTGCGCGTGGGGATCGGCATGATGCCCCGTGGCGAGGTGGCGCTGATCGTGGCGGGCGTGGGGCTGTCTCGGCACATCATCGGCGAGAATGTGTTCGGGGTCTCGATCATGATGACGCTGCTGACGACAATCGTGGCGCCGATGCTGCTCGTGCCGGCATTCGCCTGCGGCGGCTCGGGACGCGCGGCGCGGCCGCCTGCCAACCAACTGCCAGCGGTCTGTGCCGAACCCGGAATTGTGCTTCGGCTGCCAGAGGATCTGGGCGCGATCGTGCTCAACCGCTTTCTGCAATTCGCCCACGACGCCGGATGGGCCGCCACCCTGGATGATCCCACCGACCAACTGTACCTGCTCCGCAGCGACGGCGACGCGGCCCAGGTCCGACTCGATCGCGGCGCGATTCACATCAACGCCACCGACGTGCGTCAGGCGGAGCTGAACGCGATCCTGGATCAGGCGCGACAGTCGATCGCGCACGATGCTTTGGCAACACAACCTCAGGCGGAGCCGCAGCCGCTCGCTTCCTCAACAACACGCACAACGTAAGTTGCACCGACATGCTTGCCCGCAGGAGAAGTGCAGGCTACCCTACCGTCGGCAAGTGGAAGGGTGCCGGCACGGAGCAGTGCCCGCAGGAGTCGGAGGCGATCGGGCCGTCGCCTCGCAGTGCAGCGCGTACGTCCCGTCCTCAATGACGTCGCGCCTTGTCCGCGGGATGCTCCGACGATGCGCAAAGTCCTGATCTATTCCCTTCTTCTTGTCCTGGGGCTGATCGCCTCTCAATTCACCCCGGCTGCCTTCCAGACGCCCATCCGTCTGCTGACGATGCTGGCGTTGTCGTTCATCATGATCCATGTCGGCTTCGAGTTCGACATCGACCGCTCGCAGCCGCGCAAGTATGCCTGGGACTATTTCGTGGCCTTCACGGCGGCGGCGTTCCCGTGGATTTTCTGCGCCCTGTACTTTGTCTACGTGATGTCGCCGCGCGCAGTCTGGGGGCACCCGGACCTGTGGAAGGAAGTCCTGCTGGAGTCGCGTTTCGCCTCACCCACGTCGGCGGGCGTGCTGTTCGCGATGCTCGCCGCCGCCGGTCTGGGGGCAACATGGGTCTTCCGCAAGGCCAGGATCCTGGCGATCTTCGACGACCTGGACACCATCCTGCTTATGATCCCGCTGAAGATCATGATGGTCGGGGTGAAGTGGCAGCTCCTGGTGATTGTCCTGGTCATCGTGCTGCTGCTGTGGATCGCCTGGAAGTACCTCAACGCCTGGACCCTGCCGGTCACCTGGCCGTGGGTGCTGAGCTACGCGGCGGGCATCACGCTGATCAGTGAGCTGATCCATCTGGGCAGCATGCAGGTCGATCCGCTGGTGCCGGTGCATCTGGAGGTGCTGTTGCCCGCTTTCGTGCTGGGATGCGTGCTCCGCGGGCCGGAACATGTCACCGAGCCTTCGCACCTGGAGCCGGAAGGGACCGAACCCGGCCCGGAGCAACCCACCGAGCAGCTTGTGTCCACCATCGTGTCGGCGGCGTTCATGGTTCTGGTGGGCCTGTCGATGCCGCCGATCCTGGGCGCGGGCAGTTCCGTCCCCGCCGAATCCTCCGCCAAAGTGCTCATGTACGAAGGCGTGCCCCAGCACGTTCTGGAGGCGAAGAACGCGTTCCCCGGCTGGGGGATCATCGCCGTTCACGTCGTGCTGATCACGATCATCTCGAACATCGGCAAGCTCTTTCCGGCGTTCTGCTATCGTCGAGAGGCCACGTGGCGCGAGCGGCTGGCGGTGGCGGTGGGCATGTTCCCGCGCGGCGAGGTGGGAGCGGGCGTGCTGGTGATCTCGCTGAGCTATGGCATCGGCGGGCCAACGCTGCTGGTGGCGATCCTCTCTTTGGCGCTGAACCTGCTGCTGACCGGCGTGTTCATCCTGATCGTCAAGAAGCTGATCGCCGGCGCGTATCCGTCGGAAGAGCCGGCGCCCGGATCACCGACGCTGGTCAGTCACACCGGGCCAGTCGTCCGTCCGGAACGGTGATGCCGGCAGTCCCTCGGAATTGACCAGCGTCACCTGCGGGTTGTCAGCCCAGCCGTAGCGCACCGCCACGGGTTTGGGGACCTTCTCGCTCCAGACGATCACCGTGTCGCAGGTTTCCCCGCCCAGCTTCGCCTCGGCGCAGACGAAGTTGCGATCTTCGCCCGCGACGGCAAAACCGTTGAGGCACTGGTCTTTGGCCTTCAGTCCCGTGCCGACGTGGTCGAACTTCAGCTTCACCTTGTTTTCCTCGATCGTCATCGACTTGAAGATCGGCCCGGACGCGACCACGTCCTTCCCGTAGACGTCTTTCATCGCCAACAGCGCCAGTCGCCGTCCGACTTCCTGCTTGTTGCGGGGATGGATGTCGTTGGCGTCGCCGACGTCGATGGTGACGGCCAGGGCGGTGTTGGGTACCGAGCGCGTGGTCAGCAGTTGCGCCTCGCGCAGCTCGGCCCAGGTGCTGGGCTCGACCGGCTGGGTGGCCGGGGCGTGGAAGCTGGTGAGCTGAACGATCAGGAACGGAAACTCGCCCTGCCCCCAGGCACGTCGCCAGCCCCTGATCATCGCCGGAAGCAAGGTGCGATACTGAAAGGCCCGCTCGCAGTTGGATTCGCCCTGATACCAGATGACTCCGCGGATCGCCAGACCCGCCAGCGGATGGATCATGCCGTTGTACAGGTTGGCCGGGGCGTAAGGCGTGTCAGGCCCGGCAGGTGGTGACGGAGGCGGCGGAATGTCGCGCTTCGGCTCCAGCGCCAGCTCGATGGCGTATTTCCAGTCTCCGTGCAGCGGTATGGGCGAGCTGGTCGCCGCGTCGGCATCTGGCTTGGCCCGTGTTTGCAGGTTCATCGCTTCGGCCGGGCCGCACATTCCCCCCGAACCCCCCGTGTCGAACACCCGCACCGCAATCACATTCCGCCCGGCGCGCACCAGTTCTCCCGGCACGACGTAACGGCGCGCAACCTGCCAGGCGCGCGGCGTATCCGGCCCGGTGGCGCCCACACGCACGCCGTTGAAATAGACCACATCGTGATCGTCCACAATCCCGAGGTTCAGCTCCAGTTCCCTGCCCGCCCAGGCTTGCGGCACCTCCACCGCACGCCGAAACCAGACCGCCCCATCAATGTCCTGTCCCGTGCAGCCTTCAAACGTCCCGGGCAGGTCGATCGACTTCCAGGCGCTGTCGTCGAACTCAACCCCAGCCCAACCTTCCGACGTTTTGCTGTCTCCCGGATCCTTCTGCGTCGCCAACTCGATCCATTCGGCCAGCTTCTTCTCGTAGTCTGCTCGAAGCTCGGCGGCGCGGGGCAGACTCTGTTCGTAGCGCTGCACGATCGGCTCAAGGACGGGGTCGGCCTTGAGCGAACCCAGATCGGTCCAAGCCTCGCAGGTCGTGCCGCCCCAGGCGCTTTTGATCAGCCCCACCGGCGTCTTGAGATGCCGATGAAGTTTTCGTCCGAAGAAGTACCCAACCGCCGAAAAATCGCCGACGCTCTTGGGCGAACAGACGCGCCATTGCCCAATCAAATCCTCCTGCGGCTGAGAAGAGGCGCGGTTCTCGACGATGAACAATCGGATCTGGGGATAGTCGGCCTCGGCGATCTCCCTGGCCGGCTCCAGCGCCGCCCGGACCGGCCAGTCCATGTTCGACTGCCCCGAGCAGACCCACACCTCTCCGATGAGAATGTCCCGGATGGTGATGGTCTTGTCCGACGAGCTGATCTGCATCTCCAGCGGCGAATCCGACGCGATCGGCTCGAAGACCACGCGCCATCGTCCGTGCTGATCGGCGGTGGCGGACAGTTCCTGCCCGCCCAGCTTCACGACCACGGTCTGGCCCGGGTCGGCGCGGCCCCACACCGGCAGCTTCGCGCCGGCTTGCAGGACCATGTGGTCGGCGAAGATGGATGGCAGCCTGATTTCGCCGCACGCCGGCGCACAGTGCCAGCAGCAACAAACCAACAACGCAAGCGGTAGCCAGCGGCGACGCTGCATACCCTTAAATATCGTGCCGGACGCGTCGTGTTGTCCACTGCCGCCGCTGCGGCCCGGGGGCGGGAGAACGCCTTGGCGGATTCGGCGCTTGACTTGCCCGGGGCAAGCACTATTATTTCGTCGTTTGGCGAAATGACGAATCACATGGACCAGCTTCTGGCCATCGCCACTGCCCTGGCGGATGAGGGACGCCTGCGGGCGCTGCTGGCCATCCGCCGCGCCGGCGAACTGTGCCTCTGCCAGATCACTGAGCTGCTGGCTCTGGCGCCCTCCACCGTCTCCAAACACCTGTCGATCCTCCGCCACGCCGGACTCATCGAGGCGCGCAAGCAGGGTCGGTGGATGTTTTTCCGCCTCGCCGATGACGAACAGTCCCCACCGGCGGTTCGCGGCGCGATCCAATGGATCGCCTCGTCGCTGGGACGCGATCCTCGCGCTCTGGACGACGCGCGGCGGCTGAAACAGATCCTCGCCGAAGACCCGGAAGAACTATGCAAACGCCAATGCGAAAGACGCGGGTGTTGTTCCTCTGCACCGGCAACTCCTGCCGCAGCCAGATGGCCGAAGTCTGGGCACGCCACCTCCGCGGCGACGTGATCGAACCTTTTTCGGCAGGAACCCAGCCCAAGGGCCTGAACCCGCTGGCGGTCAAAGCGATGGCCGAGGCGGGCGTGGATATCTCCTCCCAGCGCTCCAAACACGTGGATGAGTTCACGAACGTGCCGCTCGACTATGTCGTGACCGTCTGCGATCAGGCGCACGAGTCCTGCCCGATCTTCCGCGGCAACGTTCCTGTAATTCACGTCGGGTTCGATGATCCGCCTTACCTGGCACGCGATGCAAAGACCGAGGCCGAGGCGATGGTCCACTACCGCCGCGTGCGAGATGAAATCCGCGACTGGGTCCGCACGCTTCCCGAATCTTTAACCAGCAGAAAATCGCCATGAGCGACGGAATCTCGAAGAAACTCTCTTTCCTGGACCGGTACCTGACGCTGTGGATCTTCCTGGCGATGGCCGCGGGCGTCGGACTGGGATACTTCCTGCCGCAGACGGAAGTGTTCATCGATCGCTTCCAGATCGGCACCACCAACATCCCCATCGCCATCGGGCTGATCCTGATGATGTACCCCCCCGCTGGCCAAGGTGCGTTACGAGAAGCTCTCGGCCGTGTTCGGACACGGTCGCGTGCTGCTGCTTTCGCTGGCGATCAACTGGGTCGTGGGCCCGATCGTCATGTTTGTGCTGGCGGTGGGGCTGCTGTATGACCTGCCGGATTATGCGATGGGGCTGGTGCTGGTCGGCCTGGCCAGATGTATCGCGATGGTGCTGGTCTGGAACGATCTGGCCGACGGAGACCGCGATCTGGCGGCGGGGCTGGTCGCGTTCAACGCGATCTTTCAGGTGCTGCTGTACGGCGTGTACGGATGGCTGTTCATCACCTTCCTGTTGCCGCTGACTGGATTGAAGGGCGCGGTCGTTGACGTCGGCATGGGCCAGATCGCAAAGACCGTGCTGATCTACCTGGGCACACCCCTGCTCGCCGGCGCTGTTACGCGACTGATCTGCCTGGCCATCAAAGGCCAGCAGTGGTACGAGCGCGTGTTCATCCCGCGGATCAGTCCGCTCACGCTGGCGGCGCTGCTGTTGACGATCGTGGTAATGTTCAGCTCCAAGGGCGAAAAGATCGTGCAGCTTCCGCTGGACGTGCTGCGGGTGTCCGTGCCTCTGGCCGCCTACTTTGTCGCGATGTTCTTCATCACCTTCCATCTGGCCAGGAGGATGCGCGGCGCGTATCCGCAGGTCGCGACCGTGGCCCTGACCGCCGCCAGCAACGACTTTGAGCTGGCCATCGCGGTGGCGATCGCGGTGTTCGGCATTCACTCCGGACAGGCCTTTGCGACCGTCATCGGCCCGCTGGTGGAAGTACCGGTGCTGATTGGACTGGTGAATGTGGCGTTGTACCTGCGACAGCGTCACTTCGGCGCCGGCGATGTCGTGTCCGCAATCGCAATGACCACAGACCGTCCGGCCGCCGTTCGGTAACGTCCCGACCCCCCGAGGTCGCCTGTGGAAGCTTACGAGTAGACTCGCATGAACACTCTGAGTTGCCAAATGCCCAAAGCGGTGGACGGTCCTGCCGCATCCGAGTCGGCCAGATGGCGATGGCCCGACGCACCACAGCGCGCCGAGCTGGCGCGGCTGGCCGCGATGATCGGAGTGTACCTGCTGCTTCTGTTCCTGCCGGTTGGCAATGCCAGGTTCGATGCCGCCATCAACGAATCGCTGCATCTGGCCCGATGGTACGCCCGCGAGCACCTGCTGCTGTGTCTGATCCCAGCCCTGTTCATCGCCGGGGCCATCAGCGTGTTCGTCTCGCAGGCATCGGTCATGAAGTACCTGGGGCCAACAGCGCCCAAGTGGCTGGCGTACGGCGTGGCGTCGGTGTCGGGCACGATCCTGGCCGTCTGCTCCTGCACCGTTCTGCCCCTGTTCGCCGGAATCTGGCGCATGGGCGCCGGACTGGGACCGGCCACGGCGTTCCTGTACTCAGGTCCGGCGATCAACGTACTGGCCATCATCCTCACCGCCAGAATCCTCGGACCAGAGCTGGGCATCGCCCGCGCGGTTGGCGCCATTCTGTTCAGCCTGGTCATCGGTCTGCTGATGCACCTGATCTTTCGCAAGGATGAGATGCGGCGTGCAGCGGTGGCGGCAAGCTTGCCGCAGACCCCGCACGCTCGTCCGCTCTGGAAAACCGGAATCTATTTCGCCCTCATGCTGGCCGTGCTGGTCTTCGCCAACTGGGGCAGCCCACAACAACCGATCGGATTGTTTTCAGCCATTTACTCGGTCAAGTGGATCATCACATCGCTGGCCGCTGCGGGGCTGGGAATCGTGCTGGTCCTGTGGTTCGCAGTGCCGTGGTGGAAACTGGCCCTGAGCATCGCCGCCATCGCAGTGCTGGCGATGCTGGCACAACAGCAGCCGATGATTCCATTCGCGGCGGCCATCGTCGCTCTGGTCTGGATCTGCGCCGGAAGTCAGCGCGAGGCGAGTCAGTGGCTTACCGCCACCTGGGAATTGGCCAAACAGATTCTGCCCCTGCTGCTGCTGGGGGTGCTGGTCGCCGGCTTTCTGCTGGGCCGGCCCGGCCACGAAGGGCTGATCCCCACTTCCTGGGTGGCCGGCTCGGTGGGCGGCAACTCGTTGCGTGCCAACTTCGTCGCCTCCTTCGCTGGCGCGCTCATGTATTTCGCGACCTTGACGGAAGTCCCCATCCTCCAGGGACTGATCGGCGCCGGAATGGGTAAAGGTCCGGCGCTGGCGCTGCTGCTGGCCGGACCGGCGCTATCGCTGCCCAACATGCTTGTGCTGCGAGGCGTCATGGGCACCGCCAGGACGCTGGTTTACGTGGGGTTGGTCATCATCATGGCCACACTGTCCGGCTGGGTTTACGGCGCCATTTTCGCCTGAAGATTTCTTGAAGGCTTTGTGGAGACAGCTATGAAGACGCTGCAAATTCTGGGTACCGGTTGTCCCAAGTGCCAGAAGCTCGCCCAACACGCAGAGTTGGCCGCCAAAGAACTGGGACTGGACTATCGCATCGAAAAGATCGCTGCGCTGGACCAGATCATGAACTTCGGCGTGATGATGACGCCTGCGTTGGCGGTGGACGGCCAGGTCAAAGTCTGGGGCCGCGTGCCGTCGGTCGAGGAGATCAAGACGCTGCTGGCATGACGGTGTTCGTCTGTGACGGGATACGCCGCCTCGAATAGCCGGACAACGTCTGCTTCACCTGAACCGCATTTGCACTGCTACTATTGTACGGTCACGACCGCCGAGGCCGACTTTTTGGAGACATTCACATGAAAAGCCTGAACAACTGTTGCGGCCCCGAGTGCTGCACGAACCCAAGCCAGACTTCAATGCCCGCTGCCACCGCGCAGACGGCCAGCGACATCACCGAAGCGGTCCGGAGCAAGTATGCCTCGGTGGCGCAGAGCAGCCTGAGCAGCCAGCAGGCGGGTGTACGCGCCGTCGCTCAGGCGTTCGGATACTCCCCCCAGGAGCTGGCCTCGATCCCCGCCGAGGCGAACATGGGCCTGTCCTGCGGCAATCCCACAGCCTTCGCATCGCTGCGGCCGGGAGAAGTTGTCGTGGATCTTGGCAGCGGCGGCGGACTGGATGTGTTCCTCGCGGCGCAGAAGGTCGGCCCCACCGGCAAGGCCATCGGCATCGACATGACTCCGGAGATGATCCAGCGCGCCCGCGCCGCCGCCGCCAGGGCTGGCTTCTCGAATGTCGAGTTTCACCTGGCCACCATCGACAAGCTGCCCCTGCCGGATGCCTCCGTCGATGTTGTGATCAGCAACTGCGTGATCAATCTGGCGCCGGACAAACCGGCGGTGTTTCGCGAGATCGCCCGGGTGCTTAAGCCCGGCGGGCGACTGGCCATCAGCGACATCGCGCTGAAGCGCCCGTTGCCCCCGGAGCTGGCGCGGGATGTTGCCGCCTACGTCGGATGCATCGCCGGCGCCATCCCCATCGACGAATACGAACAACTGCTCAAGCAGGCCGGCTTCAGCCATGTTCAGGTCATCGACAGCGGCGCAGACCTCAACGCCTACTCCAGTGTCGAAGGCCAGAGCGGCTGTTGCTCCCCGCCAGCCGAATCAGTCTCCGGCAATCTGGCTGTCGCCAGCGCGGGGTGCTGCGGCGGAGCCGGCGGCTCGCAGCAGCCCTCTGCCGCCGCCACGCAGGACAGCCTGCATGCCCGGCTCGGCGAGTTGCTCAGTCGCTTCAACGTCAACGACTACGCGGCCAGCGTGAAGGTCTTCGCGGTGCGCGGCTGACTCTGACACAGCCGCACCGGCCGACGCAGCCGCTGGCGGCCAGTCGATGGCCCGCCGCCGCACGCCTGTGCCTCTCGAGCAGCCGCCTTGCGCCGAGCCAGTAAGACGCCCGGCCGGCGGTGCCGATTGCCACTTGACACTCTACGCCGACCGTCTAAACTTCGCTGTCGGACAAGCTAATATGCGCCTGAAAGGCCCCGCCCCCTTCGTCTAGTGGCCTAGGATATCTGGTTCTCAGCCAGAGGACAGGGGTTCGACTCCCCTAGGGGGTATGAATGACCGCCGCTGACATCGTGGGATGTTGGCGGCGATTTTCGTTTTGGCCAGCGATGGAGGGGCCGCTCAAAGACGGGCGGGGGTAATTTGGACCCGCAATCGGAGAACCATCCGGCACACCGCGCGAAGCGGTCCATCGCGTATTCCGGGAAACTGCCCGGCGGCGTAGAATCCAGGCCATGACCGAATCGACCGCGACCACGGTGCTCGATGCTGAGCAGGTTCTGGATCGGCAATTCCTACAGATGCGATGGCGTTGCCTGTCGCTGGCGGCGGACCTGGACCGCATCCAGCGCGCAGCGGGTGGGCCGGACCTGCTGCGACAGGATCCGCGGCTTCAGACCCTCTTCCGAGCCATGGCCCTGCTGTTGGATCCGACGGATACTCCCAGGCGTGCCGAGCACGTGCAAATGCTGTTCAGCGACACCACGCCCCCGCCGGCCCGAGGCGATTGACGCACCCACTCACCGTCGGACAAAGGACTCGTCGTCGTGAGCTTCAGCGTCTGTCTGGGAACCTCCAACACGCTGCGTTACCCGCAGGGCGGCCACCTGTGGGTGTTCATCAACTGGGCATTGGGCTTTCGCGCCGCCGGCGCCGAGCGGATCATCTGGCTGGACGTGATCGATCCGGCCAGGTCGCCGGATCAAACGCTGGCATCGCTCGAGCTGCTGCGAGAGCGGATCGCGGCGTTCGGTCTGGCGGAGACGATCGCATTGATCCGGCCCGACGGCTCGCCCGTCGGCTTCGACACCGGCACTCTGGGTGTGGAGGAGGCGAGCGGCGCCCAGTTGCTGTTCGATCTGCGATACGACCTGCCCGAATCGCTCGTCAGGCGGTTCCGTCGTTCGGCCCTGCTGGATATCGATCCGGGGCTGCTCCAGTTCGCGATGCAGAAGGGTCACATGAACCCGGCCGCGCACGACGTGTACTTCACCATTGGACAAAGCGTGGGGACGTTGGGATCGCGCTTCCCTTCGCTTGGGCTGGATTGGATCCATGTCCCGCCGTGCGTAAGTCTGGAGCACTGGCCGATGATTCCCCCGCCCGCCGCCGGGCAAGGCGCCTACACCACTGTCTCGCACTGGTACATGAACGAGTGGAT
The DNA here is from genome assembly GCF_050410795.1 of Fontivita pretiosa. GTDB lineage: Bacteria > Planctomycetota > Phycisphaerae > Tepidisphaerales > Tepidisphaeraceae > Fontivita > Fontivita pretiosa. The sequence continues at coordinate 835,180 of NZ_CP191258.1, forward strand.
GGCCGACGAGGACGGCACGGTTTACAAGAATGACAAGCGCAGCGCATTTCTCCCGTACGTGCAACTTCCCCAGCGGGTGGAGGCGAAGCTGGAGCTGGCGATTCACCTGGCCGGTGACAGTGTCGAGCGCGCCATGCTCGAATCGCATGGCTGGCAGGTTCGCGAGGCACACGAGGCCGCCGGATCACCACTGGATTTCCAGCGGTATGTGCAAAGCTCCCGCGGCGAATTCGGCTGCGCCAAACCCGCCTACGTCAAGCTGAAAACCGGCTGGATCAGTGATCGAACGATCTGCTACCTGGCGTGCGGCAGGCCGGCGATCATCCAGGACACTGGGCCGATCGGGTACTTCGAGGGCGGCCAGGGTGTGCTGCGATTCAGCACGTTTGAGCAGGCGATCGAGTGCGTGCAGGCTGTGGAGCGGGACTACGCCGCTCACTGCGCCGCCGCCCGCGCGCTGGCCGAAGAGTACTTCGACGCCCGCAAAGTGGCGGCGCGGGTGCTGGATCGATGCATCTAGCGGAACAGCCGGGCGGAGGATGCGACGGGTCGGCCTATGACTGTCGGGCAGGTTGCGACACGCAATGGGTGGGTTGTTCGGCGGGCTGGTTCTGGTCGGTGTCCTTTGGCTGCGGCTCGTCGGCGCCAAGGACTTCGTCGATGACGGGCCTGGCATCGTCATAGTCGAAACCGCGTCGCCGCAGCAGTCCCGCCAGACGCCGCCTCGCAACCGTCGGGTCCAGATTGCGCAGCCGGGCAGCGTGTTTGCCGGCCAGCTCCCGTGCCATGGCCAGGGCATTGGTCTGGCTGTAGACCTCGTCCAGTGCTCTGGTGGCAACGTCACCACTGACACCCGAGCGGATCAGCTCGATGAACGCCCGCCGACGCCCGTGCTGCTTCTGCTGTGCCGCGGCAAGCGCCTTGGCTCTGGCGAAGCGTTCGTCGTCGATGTAGCCCATGCGGGTCAGGTCTTCCATGACCGAATCGATGATGGCCTCTCCCCACTCGCGACGGGCAAGCTTGCGATACAGCTCGGCACGGCTGTGCAGCCGGTGCGAGAGGAACTGCATCGCCGCCGCCATGCACTCCTGCTTGACATCGCCGAACTCGATTTCGCGAATTTGCTGCTCGTCCAGCCGCATGCCGGGACGAAGCTGGAACTTGGCGATGATCAGGATGTTGCATCCGAACGCGAACTTGCCATCAAGGAACACGTTGCGCCGGTCACGGTTGCGCTTCTGTTCGGTGATCTTTGTGATCACGCTCATGTGTCGTCATCGCCTCCTGTCAGATGCCCGGACGTCTGCCGGGCGGATCATAATCAGACAATTCGCTGCCGGCGACGTTGGGTTCGGTTGGGGAAAGCCTGAATCGGGGAATTTCCGCGAGGGTGTGTTGGATCAGTCGGTTGGCTGTGCAACAGACGGCTGGGCTGTTTGCGGCGCGAACAGCGCCGCCAACGCCGACATCGCCACCGCCGGATAGGTGCCGTGCGCCACGGTCCTGGTCGTCACGTTGCCCTTACCATCGGTGGTGATTTGCTCCAACTTCAGGTGGATGGTGCCTTCGTCGCCACAGGACGAACACCAGGCGACGGAGAGGCGGTGGTTGGTGAGCTCTGCGGTTGAACCCGCGGCGCGCATTTGGTTCAGGTCTCCGGCCTGGATCGACCGGGTCGCCGCTGCCGGATCCCCGCTGAAAAACCCCAACACGCGCGACTGCTTCCATTGGTCGCAAGCGGCACAAAACGGCTGCGACGTGGCGTTTTTCACCATCCCGAATGTGATCCCCGCCACGATCAGGATCTCCACAATCCAATAGATATACGAACCGTAATACCCCAGGTTTAGTCCCTGCCCGCGACCGGTCTTCTTCAGTTCCACGCCGTGGCGGGCTTCCATCTCCATGTAATCGAAGAAAGTCTTGACCTGCGCCGCTTCGAACAGCGCCTCCAGTGCCTGGCGGTCCTGTTCCGCCAGGTCGTCGCGAATCAGTTGCTGCCGCTGCTCAGGCGGCAGTTGGGCGATCTGGAGAAGCTGTGGGTCCACCTGCGCCAGTTCCTTGCGGAAGGATTCGTAGTCGAAGTAGTGCATCAGGCTCATCGCCAGCGCCCCGCCGAGGAATCCCGCCAGTCCACCCACCGCTGGATTGCGGATGCGCCCGCTTTTGACCATGCGTTGGCCGACAAAGCCCAGGATCAGACCTATACCGATAGGGAACAGCAGGATGAGCCAGAAGTATTGAGAGACCCAGTGCGCCACGAATCCCAGTGCCGCGCCGATCAGCACCAGGGCCGAAACGAGCATCCCGAACCCGGCGGCCGAGACGCCGCCGTCGGGATGGTAATCGCTGACCTGAAATCGCGGCAGTTCTCCGGCGCCCGCTGGCACGTGTGTGCTGATCGACATGTGCTTGCCCGTGGTAAGAGACTGGCCGTTGCAGCCCCGTGGCCGACCACGAGGCGGTTGGCGGACATCATACCGCCCCGGAACATGGCGATGAAGCCGCAGCCGTGCAGCCAGCGGCTCTCTGGCAAAACACCACATGTCCCGCCATACTGCCTGACCACGAGCCTGCGACGCATCGCAGGCAGCCCTGCCATCGATGGGGCCTGATCGGCGGGCGATTGGAAACCACAATCAGACACGAAGGGTAGCCACGCGATGTTTCGTCATGGGCAGCGCAAGATCGGGCGCAATGTCATTGCTCTGGGCTGGGTGTCGTTCTTCACGGACCTGGCATCGGAGATGCTGTATCCATTGATGCCGCTGTTCTTCACGCAGACGCTTGGGGCCTCGCCGAAGCTTCTGGGGGTAGTGGACGGTTTGGCCGAGGGAATCAGCAGCGGGCTTCGTTGGATCAGCGGCGCTCTGTCGGATCGGTTTCGTCAACGCAAGCCATTCGTCTTTGCCGGATACACGATCTCGGCGTTCAGCAAGCCGCTGATGGGGATGTCGGCCTGGGTGGTGGGCTGGCCGCTGTTTCTGATCGGGCGTTGCAGCGATCGACTGGGCAAATCGATCCGCACTTCGGCCCGGGATGCACTGATCGCCGACTCGACCGCGCCCGAATCGCGCGGGCTGGCCTTCGGGCTGCACCGCACCATGGACACATGCGGCGCCATCGCGGGGCCTTTGCTGGCGCTGGCGATCCTGTGGGCCAGGCCGCAGACCTCGCTGGCCTGGTTCTTCCTCATCGCGGCCATACCGGGATTGATCAGTTCCGTGCTGACGGCGGCGTTCGTCCGTGACATCCCGCACGACCCAAAGCAGACGCACATCCCCTCGATCTGGCAGCCGTATCCAGCGCCATTCTGGATGCTGATCCTGGCCAATGTCCTGTTCTCGCTGGGCAACAGCAGCGATTCGTTTCTACTGCTGCGATCCAGACAATTGGGGCTCAGCGAAGCGCAGGTGGTGCTGGCGTTCGCGGTCTACAACCTGGTTTACGCGCTGGGCTCCACGCCGCTGGGACACTTGTCGGACAAAGTTGGCCGCCGGCCCGTGGTGATCAGCGGCTGGCTGCTGTACGCGGCGGTGTATCTGGGCTTCGCGACGACGAAGGACGCAAGCGGACCCTGGATCCTGCTGGCGGTTTATGGTCTGTATCAGGCGCTGACTGAAGGCGTGACCAAGGCGCTGGTCAGCGACCTGGTCGCCGCGCACCAGCGCGCCGGCGCGATCGGGTTGTTCTATACCGTCAGCGGCCTGGGACAGCTCGCCGCCAGCGTCATCGCGGGATTCACCTGGAACATTCGTCTTGCGGACGGGCGGGTGATGTTCCCCTTCGTCTTTGGCGCCGGCTGCGCGGCGCTGGGCGCGCTGGTGCTGGCGCTGATGAAGCTGCGCCCACATGCCCAATCGGGCTGATCACGACCGGCGGTCCGGTCACACCGCCGCCGCCTGCTGGAGTTCCTTCTTGCGGTCGGCCATCTGGGCGCGAAGCCGCGCCAGGATGCTGCTGTGCATCTGGCTGACTCGGCTTTCGGACAGATCCAGCGTGGCGCCGATCTCCTTCATCGTCATCTCCTCGAAGTAGTAGAGGATGATGATCAGGCGTTCGGCGCGGCTCAGCCCCCGAGTCATCAGCTCCTTCAGGTCCTTTCGCTGGATCTCGCGGACCGGATCGGCGCCGCGCTTGTCCTCCAGAACATCGATCTCGCGAACGTCCTTGTTGCTGTCGGTCTCGAACCACTTGCGCGACAGCGACACCAGCCCGACGGCGCTGGCGTCCTTGGCCATCTTCTCGAACTCGCTCATCGAGATCTTCAGCCGCCGGGCGATTTCCTCGTTGGTGGGCGTGCGGCCCATCTCGACTTCCAGTTCCTTGGTGGCCGCGTCGAGTTTGTGAGCGCGTGAGCGGACCAGCCGCGGAACCCAGTCCATGGCGCGCAGCTCATCGAGGATCGATCCGCGGATGCGCGGGGCGCAGAATGTCTCGAACTTCACGCCACGGTCCAGATCGAATGAGGCGATTGCGTCCATCAGCCCGAAGATGCCCGCGGACATCAGGTCGTCCAGCTCCACCTCGTCGGGGAGCTTGACGTGGATGCGCTCGGCGTTGTAGCGCACCAGGTGCAGGTAATGCTCCATGAGGATGTTGCGCAGCTCTTCGCTCTTGTGCTTCTTGTACTGAATCCAGACCTGCCTGATGTCGCGGGTCTGGCCCGCATCACGGGTGTGGCGATTGACACGACTGTCACGAGCGTCACGCTTCTGACTTTGGGTCCTGGTCATAGCTTCTCCGGATTTGGCCGGAATTCTCCCGCTGACGTGCGCGCGAACATGGCGACGACGCCGACGGCGACGGCTGAGACGCCACATCTGCTTATCGGCCACTTTCGGGCGAATTCCCCGATTCTTTTTTCAACTTTTCCTCGACTGTCGTGAGATTCTCCTCGAGCATGCGTCGAGCCATTACACCGATGATCAGTCCGATAACTGCCGTGACCGCCATTGCCAGCATTGCCCGCGTGACGATCGTGCTGAAGGCGTTGCCCGCGGCGGCGCCGGCCAGCAGGCAGACGACGAACACGACCAGAGCCACGGCGGCGGCGATGCGTTGGGTCACGGGCGATCACCTCCGTGCGGCCACCGCCAGCGGCGAAGCGGCCGACTCGTTCACCGGCGCCGCGCCGCAGCCGCCACTGAGCCAGCCGACCATGCGGCTGAAGAATCCCCCTCCCGATCCGCCCGCGCCGCCGCCGCGGGTGTTGATCCGCGGCGCCAGCCCCTGCTCCAGCCGCATCGCCAGTTGCGCGATCCCCTGGCTGGCCGGGCATCGCGGGGCGGCCAGCAGGAAAGGCGTGCGCCGGCGCACCGCCAGCGGCACGTTCTCGTCGGCGGGCACGTAACCGGCCTCGTAAACATCGACATTCAGAAACTGCTTGGCGACTTTGGCGATGCGCTCGTAGACGACGCGCGATTCGGATGCTGAACGTGCCTGATTGACCAGCAGGCTGATGCGGCGTTGCGTGGAAGCGTCGGCGGCGGCGCCGACTCCGCCGCGGCTGAGCACCTTGATCACCGCGTACGCGTCGGTGATGGCGGTGGGCTCGGGCGTGGTCACCACCAGCACGTGATCCGCGGCGCGCGTGAAGCTCAGCACGTTCGGACTGATCCCCGCGCCCGTGTCGATGATGATGATGTCGGTGCGGCTCTCCAGCTCGCCCAGCGCCTCCACGATCCGCTGACGGTCGAAGTCCGACAGGTCCGCCATTCGCGCCAGCCCCGACGCCCCGCCGATCAGCCGGAATCCACCCGGCGCCTTGAACAGCACTTCGAACAATTCCTTCTTGCGGGCAATCACGTGCGAGAGATTGAACGGAAGATCCACGTTGCACAGCACGTCGGCGTTGGCCAGCCCCAGGTCCGCGTCCAGCAGGACCACATCGCGCCCGGCGCCGGCGAGCTGGATCGCCAGGTTCACCGCCACATTGCTCTTGCCCACGCCGCCCTTGCCGCTGGTCACCGCGATCACCGTGGCGCGCTTGCGCTGGGCGGGTCTGACCTGAGGAGCCGACTGCTGCGGCGCCGGCGGTTGCCCCTGCCGTTGCTGTTGCTGTATCAGCGAGCGGAGTTGCGCGGCTTGATCCATCAAGACTGTCATAGCCTGCTTCCCTGCAAGACAAACCGGCACGCGCAGATCAGCCCAGAATCATCCGGGCCAGTTTCCTGCCGCTGCCAATCTCGATATCGTCCGGCACGTCCTGTCCCGTGGTGACATAGCTCAGCGGTTTGCCGATCTTGCGCAGCACGTTGAGCACGACTCCCACGGTCGACGCCTCATCCAGTTTCGTGAAGATCAGCCGGTCGATCCGCACATCGCCGAACCGGGCCACCGCCAGATCCAGGCTCGGCTCGCTGCACGTGCTGGAAAGAACCAGGTGCACCTCGTCGGGCGATGCGCTGGCCAGAAAGTTCTTCAGCTCGTGCAGCTTGAGGGTGTCGTTGGGGCTTCGCCCGGCGGTGTCGATCAGGATGTATTCGCAGTCGTTCATCGACTCCACGGCGTCGCGCAGATCCTCGGGACTGGACACGACCCGCAGGTTGGATCCGATGATGTCGGCGTATTTCTTGAGCTGATCGATCGCGGCGATGCGGTAGGTGTCGATCGTGATCAGCCCCACGCGATGCTTCTGGCGGAGCTTGAGATTGGCCGCGAGCTTGGCGATGGTGGTCGTCTTGCCGACGCCCGTCGGGCCGATCAGGGCGACCACGTGCGGGCCGGTCGTCTTGGTTCGCGTGATCGGCCCGGCGGCGGGAACGTGCTTCTCCAGCAGATCAGCCAGCCGCTGCCTGACAAAGTCCGGCTGACGCAGATGCTCCGGACGCAGTTGCCGATGCAGCGCCAGCGTCAGCTCCACCGCCAGCTCATCGCAGACCAGGCTGTCACTGAGCCGCTGGTAGTACTCGTAGACTTCCTCGGGAACCTGTGGTTTGTGCTGCCGACGGACCTGAAGCGACAGACTCTGCACCATCGCCTGAAGCGACTGCACCTTGTCCGACAGGTCGAGCATGAGCCGCCCGTTGACCGCGGGCATTTCCAGCAACTGCTTGCCTGGCAGGGCGACGGCGGCGGCGTCCGCGGGCGAGGGGCCTGCCCCCGCATACGCCGCGGGCAGCGCCCGCGGTGGCGCCGCGCGTCGCGGCTGCGACTGCCCGCCCGTTCGACGCGATGGCGGAACCACGTTCAATCCGCGTCCGGCCGTGATCTCCACCATCTCCTTTCGCCTCAGGCCAAGCCACATCGACTTCTGGTACGTCCGTGTGTGAAGGATCACCGCGTCAGGACCCATCACGCTCTTGACCTGTCGAAGCGCCTCGGCCATCGTCGGCGCCTTGAACGTTTGTAGGTTCATACGCAATCCCCAGCCAGCAAAGGGTGACGGCGGAAGGATGAACGATGCAGCAGTAGCGACTTGCGTCCCATCGTCCTGTGTTCATCCTTCAAGCGTCGGCCCTCCGCCTTTCATCCATTCAGCCCCACCATTGCCACCGCTTCCACAGCCACTTCCGGCACGACCTCGTTGTACGCCAGCACCGCCACATGCGGCAGGCTCGCCTCGATCATCCGGCGAACCGCCGCGCGAATCTGCGGGCTGCACAGCACCACCGCGCTCCGCCCGGTCTGCGTCAGCTCGGCGGTCTTCTCGGCGATCTGCCGGACGATCGCCTGGGCGGTCTGCGGCGGCATCGTGTTCGTCGCGCCCCGCTCCGACCGCTCGATGTGCCCGTTGATCAGGTCTTCCAGCGCCGGATCCAGCGTCACGCACCACAGCCGGTCGCGATCGTCCACGTACTGCTTGCAGATCGTCCGGGCCAGCGCGTTGCGAACGTATTCGGTGAGGATTTCCAGGTCCTTGGTGCGGCTGGCGTAGTCGCCCAGCGTTTCGATGATCGTCTCCAGATCGCGCACCGGCACGCGCTCGCGCAGAAGGTTCTGCATCACCTTCTGAAGCTCGCCGGGCTTGACCTGCGTCGGGATCACTTCCTCGATCAGCGCCGGCACGCGCGCCTTGAGGTTCTCGATCAGGTTCTTCAGCTCCTGCCGCGTCAGCAGCTCGTGCGCGTGTGACTTGATGATCTCCGTCAGGTGTGTCGCCAGCACCGCGCTGGCCTCGACTACCGTGTAGTTCAGCAATTCAGCCTGCTGACGCTGCGGTTCGGTGATCCAGTAGGCCGGCAGTCCGAAGGCCGGCTCGGTCGTCTGCTCGGCGCCGATGATCTGCCCGGTGGTGGCGCCATTGTCCATCGCCAGATACTGCTCCGGATATGTCACGCCGCGGCCCACCGTCTGCCCGCGGATCTTCACCACGTAGTCGTTGGCCCCAAGTGCGATGTTGTCGCGGATGCGGATCGGCGGAACGATGATCCCCAGGTCCATCGCGATCTGCCGGCGAATCATGCTGATGCGATCCAGCAGATCTCCGCCTTTGGAGGCATCGACCATGCGCACCAAACCGTAGCCGACCTCCAGTTCCATTGCATCCAGATCCAGCAGTTTTTCGACCTTCTCCGGCTCCTTCCTGGCCGCCGCTTCCCGGTCCTTTGCGGCGGCGAGACTGGCGGCGCGTTGCTGTCCGCGGGTCATGACATAGGCCAGCGAAACGCAGCAGGCGCCCAGAATCAGCATCGGGATCTTCGGCAGTCCGGTCGTGCTCATCAGCCCCAGGAAACCCGCCGCAACGAACAGCGCCTTGGGGTTGGTGAACACCTGCGAGAGCATTTCGTCGCCCAGGTCCTTGCGGCTGCTGGTGCGCGTGACGATCAGCCCGGCGCCCAGCGACACGATGAACGCCGGTATCTGGCTGACCAGCCCGTCGCCGATCGTCAGTTGCGTGTACAGCTTCAGCGTCGGCAGAAGGTCCCAGCCGTGCTCGACCATGCCCATGTACAGCCCGCCCAGGATGTTCACGAACGTGATGATCAATCCGGCGATGGCGTCGCCGCGGACAAACTTCGACGCACCGTCCATCGCGCCGTAGAAGTCGGCCTCCTGGGCGATCTCCTCGCGGCGCTGGCGTGCTTTGGGCTCGTCGATGATGCCGGCGTTCAGGTCCGCGTCGATGGCCATCTGCTTGCCCGGCATCGCATCGAGCGTGAACCTGGCCGCAACTTCCGAGATGCGCGTGGCGCCCTTGGTGATCACCACGAACTGGATGATGAAGATGATCACGAAGATGATGATTCCGACGGCCAGCGAGCCGGCGGTGACGAAGCTGGCGAAGGCGCGCACGACTTCGCCGGCGGCGTGCAGGGCGGCATCGGGACTGGACGCGCGGTCGCCCGCGGTGAGGATCAGCCGCGTCGTGGCCACGTTCAGCACCAGCCGGAAAAGCGTTACCGCCAGCAGCAGCGACGGAAAGACAGCAAACTCCAGCGGGCTTTTCACGTAGATCGTCGTTACCAGCACGATCACCGAGAGCGTGATGTTGATCGTCAGCAGCAGGTCCAGCACCGCCGTCGGCAGCGGCACCAGAATCACCAGCAGCAGCACCACGCACGCCAGCGGGAAGATCATCCCCCGGTTGGCCTGGAGGCGAGTGAGGATCGGGTTTTGCGCGACTGTCGCCATGCTTCACAACGCCAGGAGGCACGCAGACACGCACACGCGGAGGGAAGCGACACTCGCATCCCTTCGTGCCTTCGTGCCTTTGTGCCTTTGTGCCCGCTGCTGGATCATCTCACCTGTTCCTGGGCCACTTTCCCGCTCACCTCGTACACGTACGCCAGGATCTCCGCGACCGCGGCGTAGAACTGCTCGGGGATTTCCTGTCCGACCTCAACCAGCCGATACAGCGACCGCGCCAGCGGCGGGCGCTCCAGAATCGGCACCCCATGCTCGATGGCGATCTGCCGGATCATCATCGCCAGATAGTCTGCCCCCTTGGCTACGACCTTCGGCGCGTTCATCGTTTCCGCGTCGTACTTCAACGCCACCGCATAGTGCGTCGGATTGGTCACGATCACATCAGCGGTGGGCACATGCTGGCGGATCCCCTGCCTCAGCCGCTGCATGGCGATCTGCCGCCGCCGGGCTTTGATCTGCGGATCGCCTTCCATCCGGCGCATCTCCTCCTTGATCTCCTGCTTGCTCATCTTGAGCTGCTGCTCGATTCGCCACTTCTGCCAGCCGTAATCCAGAATCGCCAGCGCCAGCAGCACCATCCCGATCCGCAATCCGATCGAATAGACGATCGACGCGCCCAGCGAGAAGATCTGCACAAATTCCAGGTTCTGCACCGCCAGGATCGCATCCATCCGCCCGTGGATCGCCGAATACGCCACCGCCGCGATCAGCAGCAGCTTCAGCAGATTCATCGCGAGCTGCACTGCGTTGTCCCGGGAGGCAAACAGCTTGTTCAGCCCCTTGAATGGATTCAGGGCCGTAAGTTTCGGCTGGATACGCTTGAAGCTGAAGAAGAAGCCGACCTGCGCCAGGTTGATCAGGATCGCGACCAGCAGTACCCCCAGCAGAAGCGGCGCCATCGCCCCGGCCACCAGACGCATCGCCAGCATCACCGCGCCAAACGCGCTGTCGGCAGCGAAATCGCCCAGCGAGTCCGGACCCAGCGCTTCGGACATCAGCGTTTTCATCGCCCCGATCAGGCCCGGGCCGTACCAGTCCAGCAGCATCACGCACGCCAGCAGAAGCACGGCGGCGGTGAGGTCAGGGCTGCGGGCGATGTTGCCCTGCTCGCGCGCCTCGGCGCGTCGCCTTGGCGTCGGAGCTTCGGTTTTGTCTGCCGTTTCGTCTGCCATGACATCCCTGTCACCAGCAACACTGCGCCCCGCGATCCATCACGGGGCCGGCGCCGACCACCTCGCCTGCGCCACGCTCATCGCCTCCGCCAGCTCGCGCTGTATCACCCAGGCCGTCAGCGAGATCCCCACGATCATCACCACAAGCCCGATCAGGGTTCGGATCGAAAGCCCGGCGGTCATCACGTTCAGTTGCGGCATCGCCTTGCCGATGCATCCCAGTGCCAGATCCACCACCAGCATGGTGACCAGCATCGGCGCCGCCAGTTGCAGCGCCAGCATCGTGCACGACTGAAACAGCCCGACGACCAGATCCAGCAGGTCGCGATCCACCCCCAGCGACAGCAGCGGCAGCGCATCGAAGCTCATGCGTATTCCACGAATCATTTCGCGATGTGCCCCGATCGCAAGAAAAACCACCAGCGTCAGCATGAAGTACAGCTCCCCCACCAGCGATCCCTGCGCGCCGAACTGCGGATCGAAAACCTCGCTGATGTTCAGGCCCATCTGCTGGCCGATCACCTCCCCGGCCCACTGCGCGGCGATAAACGTGAAGCTCAGCACCATTCCCATCGCGATGCCAAAGAGCATCTCGCCGCCGATACCCAGCGCAAGCTCCCAGGTGCTTTCCGGCAACACCACCACGCCGCGCACCGATCCGCACATCCCCGCCGCCAGCACCAGCGCCAACAGCAGCTTCACCCGCCGCGGAATCCGCGAGCTGCCCAGCAGCGGCGCAAACAGCATCAGCCCGGCCAGTCGGAAAAAAACCAGCACGAACGTCGCGACGAACTGGGGCAATGATTCCAACGACATGATGCACGACAGCGCGATCCACAGCAGCACAGGCCCGTGTCCGGGCCGGGGCCGGGAAGACGACGACGGCTCAGCGTAGCGCCGGGCCGAAGGAGAACATCAACTGCGCGTAATCGAGAAGACGTTGCCCGATCCAGGGCATCAGCACGATCGCCGCCGCGATCATCGCCGTGATCTTCGGAACGAACGTCAGCGTCTGTTCCTGAATCTGCGTGACCGCCTGGAACAGCGAAATGATGATGCCCACGATCATGCCGATCACAAGCATCGGGGCGGCGATGGTCAACGTCAGAACAAGCGTTTCACGGAGCAGGTCGGTGGCTTGATCGATCCCCATGCTTCACACCCTTCCTTGAGTGTCGTGTGATCGCGACGGAGTAACGGTTAACCCTCGCCGACACACACGCGATATGCGGTGCACGTCATCCGGGCCTCGTCCCTGAGTCCCGCTGACGCGCATGTCCGACAACAACTCATACAAAACTACCCATCAGGCTTCCGGTAATCAAGCGCCAACCGTCAACAAGCACAAACAAAAGCAACTTGAAGGGAAGAGAGATCAGCACCGGCGGCAGCATCATCATCCCCATGCTGATCAGCACCGAGGAAATCACCATGTCCACGATCAGAAACGGCAGATAGACCTTAAAGCCCATCAGAAACGCCGTCTTCAGCTCGCTGAGCATGAATGCCGGAACAAGCTGCATCGTGCCCACGTCGCTCCACTGCCGCACCTGCTGACCTGCAAAATCCGTGAACAGCAGCACGTCCTGGTCATTGCCGCTGCGCACAATCTGCCCGATCATGAAATCCCGCAACGGAACCTGCGCCCTGCTCAGGGCGCTGCGCTGGTCGATCTGCCCGTTCATGTACGGCTGAATCGCCTCGTTGTTCACGCGCGACCACGTCGGCCACATCACGATGCACGTCATGAACAGCGCCAGACCGATCAGGACCTGATTGGGCGGCAATTGTTGCGTGCCCAGCGCCTGCCGCAGCAGCGACAGCACGATCACGATCCGCGTGAAGCTGGTCATCATGATCAGAATCGCCGGCGCCAGCGACAGCACCGTCAGCAGGATCACGATTTGCAGCGCAGCCGAAAGATTTTCCCGCGAAGAAAGGTTCGGCAGTTGTTGCAGCAGCCCCACGGCATTCGGCGACTGCCCCGACGCGGGCGAAGGCGCAGGATTTGCGCCCGCCCCCGCCACGGACCCTGGCGGCATCAGGCTTACCGGATCCCCGGGTGGAACTTCGGTGTTTGACGTCTCCTGCGCCGCCGTTACCCCCACCAGCACGAGCCACGCCACAGCCACCGCTGCGGCAATGGTCACACCGCTGACCGGTTTCACGTGAGCATCCCTTCTCATCGCGACCCCGCTTTCTGCAACCTCCAGAGCAGACCCGTCGATCCCGGACTGTGGTCAACGACCCAACTGCCGCGCCAGCACACGCACCTTCTGCATCAGCCCGTCGATCTCCCCACTGGTCGATTCCAACGACTCATCCTCCGCACGCGACGCTGGGATCGGAGCATCCTCGCCAGGCGCAAGAGCCTGATCCAGATCCTTCCTGGCCCGACCCAGCTCCGCGCCGAACAGCCCGGCGGTTGCGGCGTCCGCCGCCGAGCCAGAACTGATCTGCCCCAGGATCGCCGCAACCTCGTCCGCGTCGGTAATCTCCGACAATGGGCTGAGCGCCGTGCCGTTGTCGGCAATCACCAGCACGCGCCGACCAACCTGCACCAGCAGGATCTGATGTTTGGGAGTCACGACGTTGCGTGAAAGCACCCGTACCATCCCGCTGCCGCGAGCCACCCCGGGCACAAAGCGTCGCCCCAGCCAGCGCAAGGCGAAGATCAGCCCCAGCACGATCGCCAACGCCGCGCCGATCCGGGGCAGATCCCAAAAGCTGGTTCCGCGTGGCGAGGCCGGCGCGCCGCTGCCCTGCGTCGTCGCCGACGCACCATCGGCGCGGCGGATGGTCCGGTTCTCGTAGATTCCGCCCGGACTGGCTGTCTGCGCCCCGGTCTTCTGCCCGTGCGCCGCTGCGGCGCACAGCATCACTGCCACGCCGACCGCCGCCCACATCAGCCAGCTCTTCCACCCCGCTGTTGGGCCAGTCTGCGGATGCGCTCGGCGCTGAGTGCTCAATGCACGGGCCATCCCCGCAGCGCTCACACGCCCTCTTCTTTCGCCCCCGCCACGATCTCGTTGACACGCACACAGAAATTGTCGTTCAACACCAGGACTTCGCCGCGTGCCACCAGCCGGTCGTTGACAAACACATCCACCGGATCGCCCGCCAGCTTGTCCAGTTCCACGACCGACCCCTCGGCCAGCTTCAGCACGTCTTCGACCAGCATCCGCGAACGCCCCAGCTCGATCTTGACGTTCAGTTCCACATCCCGCAGCAGATCGATGCTGGAGACCTGAGCTTCCTGCATGACCTGCTGAAACGTCGGCAGGTCGATCGGCGCCGCGTCCAGCGGCGGAGGGGCAACGCCGGGCGGCGCCGTCGCCGCCGCGGGAACGTCCTCGAAGCTCGCCTGCTTCAACAGCTCATCAATCGCCGCCTGGTCCGTGGCATCCTGGCTTTCCTGCACGCGATCGCCGCCTTCCGCCGGCGCCGCTGGCGGTGTGGCCTGTGGCGCAGCCTGCGCCTGGGGCGGTGGTGCTGAGGATGCTTCAGGAGAAGCGGTGGAACCGGGATCGGGAGCAGAAGGTTGCTCGTCAGACATGGCTCACCATCCTTGGCGAATGCGCGCCGCGGCGCGCCTGTCAGCTTCCGAGCTGATTCGCACAACCAATGCGACCCGGAGTCGCGCCGCCGCATGCAGGGCGGCCCAATCGAAGAAGCTGGAGGGGCTAGTAGTCCGTCCGGAATGGAATGCACCGCGGAACGAGCACTTCGTCTATCACGCCTTCCCCGATGATCTCGTCAAGCTGATACTTCACCTGACGCCGCAGTGTCTCCAGACCCGGTTCGGATCCGCCTCCGAGCTTCTCCGGATCGCTCTGCGCTATGATCGTGCGAACGCGGTCTTTAATCAAGGCCTCGCGCTCCTTGATCGTGGTTTTCACCCGTTCCTCGTGCTCGGCTTTGGTGACGGCAAAGATGGTCACGTCATAGAGGAATGTTCGCCCGGACTGCTTGTTGGGCGCGCGGAAGTCCAGAATCTGGATCTCGACGGTTTTCTTGCGGTCGATTTTGGCGGATCCGGAGTGATCGCCTGATGCGCCATGCCCTTCCTGCGCGGCAGAGTGCTCCTCGCCGACCAGTTCCGCGCCCGCAGCAGCGCTGGGCGAGGCTCCGGCCCCCAGGAACTTGAAACCCGCGAACAGCACCACCGCCTCCAGGATCATCACCCCGCCCAGCAGCACAGGCGTCTTGGTGAGCAGGCCGCCACCAGCGGCGGCGCCTGAAGCGGCGGCGACCTCCTTGACGGGCGCCTTCTTCTCCCCGGATTCCTTGCCCCCTCCCGCTGGCGACTCTGGTTTCTTTTTTGCCTCTTCAGCCATGGCCCCGGACCGCACCTTTCAAGGTTCGTCCGATAACGCCCACAGCGCGCTCGGACGCCTGACTCCTTATCGGCAAGTCGGGGCGCTTTCTTCCGCCTGCCATTAATCGCCGGCAGCGGCGACGCTGCCAGCGCTACTCCGTCAGCGGCTTGCGGATCAGCCGCGCATACTCGATCGCCCGGCGAATGACCTCCTGAAGCGACTCCTTGACCATCAGCTTCTCCCCGTTATCGCAGCAGAGCATCGTGTCCGGCGTCTGCTCCACGTAACGGATCTTTTCCGCGTTCACCACCAGCGGCTGGCCATTCAGACGAGTCAGGGTGATCATGACAGTGAATCGATGAGGCAAGGCATGAACGATGAGCGCGAGTCTTCATCCTTCTGCCTTCATCCCCGAATTCTAAAAATGCCCCCGCGACAGCAGAATAAACACCCTGCCGCGAGGGCTAGGACCGCGTGACTGGCATCGCCCCGCCGGTGTCTGAGCGAAACGATGCGCTACCTTTTTTGTCAACTCGACAACTTCAGATCAACAGACCCCAAACGCCTTCACCGGCTTGTATTCAGCAGCTCCGTCAGCAATTGATCACTGGTCGTAATGACTCGGCTGGCGGCGGAAAAACCGGTCGAGGCGATGATCAGATTGATGAACTCCTCGGACAAATCCACATTGCTCAACTCCAACGCGCCGGATCGAATCGCCCCGGCCCCGAGCTGAAGCGGTGTTGTAATCACCGGAACCCCGCTGTTGCCCCCGGCCGAGTACATGTTGCCCCCTTCGTCCACCAGCCCTTCGGGATTGTTGAACGTCGCCAGGGCGATCTGGCCCAGCGTGCGGGTCAGCCCGTTGCTGAAACTGCCGGTGATGATGCCATTGGCGCCAATCGAGAATCCGTTGAGCGTTCCGGTGGACGAGCCATCCTGTTCGGTCATGACCAGTTCCGAGGCGCGGCTGGTCAGCGATGTCATGGCGCTGAAATCCAGCGCCACATTCAGCGGGGTGGTCGCCCCGGTGTTGGCGCGATCGATGTTCAGCGTGGTTCCGGTGCTGCTCTGGAGCTTTCCCTCGTTGTCGAACGTCAGCGTGCCAGTCCCCAGGATGATCCCGTTGAACGGACCGGCGGGGTCGAACGCCTGCGCATCGGTGTCATCCGCGCTGGCCGCATAGAACCGCCAGGTATTGCCCGTGTCCGACTTGGACTCCAGAACCGCCGTGAGGCTGATGGTCAGCGGCGTGCCCAGCGAATCGTAAACGACGAAGCTGGTGTACACGCTTTCGCCGTTGGGGTCGCTGTCGATACCGGCGGCGTTCTGTCCGTCGGCGAAGACCAGCGGCGTGGTGCCCGAGTCGGTGACCAGCGACGTGCCCGCCAGCGACAGCGCGTTATCCGTCCCGAGGTTTCCGGTGATGGTGATGACCGCGGTATTGCCACTGGCCTCGATCGCCACGCCCGCCGTCGGCGTCAGCGGATCTCCGTCGTCAGGAACCGTCGTGTCGATCCCCAGACCCTGCTTGAAGAAGTTGGACAGGTCGTCCAGGGTCGAGCCGGCCGAGACGGTGAATGTCAGGTCCGCCAGATCGCGCCCGCCCTTTTTGCCGTTGAGCGTGAGCACCTGCCCGACGCTGAACAGCGGCGTGGAGGACGTCGTCGCCGCCGCCAGGTCCGTCAGCAGCGTGTTTCCATCCGGCGGGGGTGCCGCCCCGCCGCCATTGACAATCACCAGCGCCTGGCTGTTCAGGATGCTGGCACCGGTGGCAACGGTTCCGTTGGCGTTGAGGTTGCCCTCCAGTTTCACGTTCTCCGTCGCCTTGGCGCTGGTCAGCGACCCGATCGGGATCGTGATGTTCTGGAGCGAGCCGGTGATGATGTTGGCGTTTTCATCGACGCCGAACCCCTGCACGAATTCCCCGGACGACGTCACGAGCTGGTTGGTTTCGTTGAGCACGAAGCTGCCGTCACGGGTGTATCGCTGCTCCTTGCCCTGGACGATGAAAAAGCCCTCTCCGTCGATCGCCAGGTCGGTCGGTTTTCCCGTCGGCTCGATCGATCCGGGAGAGAAATCCTTCTGGATGGTGGCGACGACGGCGCCCAGTCCGCGTTGGCTGGGGTTTTGTCCGCCGAAATCCGCCGATGGTGGTGACCCCACCGCATCGGTGATGTAGAACTGCGGCTTGAACAGTGCGCGGCTGGACTTGAACGCGACAGTATTGATGTTGGCAATATTGTTGCCGACGACGTTGAGCCGGGTCTGGTTGACGTTCAGTCCGGACAGACCCGTGAACAGCGTACTGGTCAGAGCCATAACCGATTACCTCGGGAACCCGCAGGCTCCAGCTCGTTGCGCAGGTTTCGCGCGGCTCCGCCGCGCACAACCTGCCGAGCACCCCGCGCCACAAATCTCCACGCGGGTTTTGCATCTTCAATCCGCTGCAAATGCAATCCTCATGCCGCGCGCGCCGACGACGTCGCCGCCGTCGCCCCGCCGCTCGCCGGCGCAATCGCCGTCACCCGCGACAGCTTCAGCGACTTGCCGTTGTCCAGCTCCAGGAACACTTCATCATTCTGCACGCGCACTGCCGTCACCAGGCCCTGCACCTGCGTTCCATCCTCTTCCAGGCCCTGCACCAGCTTCCCGATCAGGTTCCCCGCCGCCCCCAGACTGTTCTGAAGCACAAGCCCCTTCAGGCTCGCCTGGAGAGACTCGGTGGTCTGTAGCTGCCCGATCTGGCTCATCTGAGCCAGCAGTTCCTGGTTCTTGGCCGGCTCCAGCGGGTCCTGATTCTGAAGCTGCGTGATCATCATCTGGATGAAGTCCTCGGTATTGAGCGCAAACTTCCTGGATTGGATCGTGTTGCGCGCCGGTTCAGAGCTGATCGGTGTGGTTGTCATGTTGGATGTCCTCTAATGGCGAGGCGACGATCAGGCGACCAGATCCAGCGGATCGGTGCCGGCCAGTCCCAGTCGCCGCCACATCCGCCGCAGCATCTCCCGCCGCTGCTGTTCCTGTCTGGCCCATTGCCGATCCTCGTGGCTCGGCTGCTGATGCTGTGGATCGTCGCCGCTTGACGAGCCGCTCTGTTCGCGTGGCGACTGCTGCACGTGCAGCTTCTCCACACTCAGCCCCTGCGACTCCAGCACCTGCTTGAGCTGCCCGAGGCTGTGGCTGAGCAGCCTGGTCGCCTGATCGTTGGATGTCTCGAACGAAGCGCTCATCACTCCGTCCAGCATCCGCACGGTGACCTGAAGCGTTCCCAGTTCCGGAGGATCGAGGCGCAAGCGCATCGTCCCGCCGTTGGGCATCAGCTCGCCGCGAATTGACGTCACGATCCGGTCGTGATTCGCCGCAACCAGCTCCGCTTCCGGTCGTACCGGCGCCTGCGGAGCGGACGAAGGCAACGACTGCGGCTGAATCGGGCGCGAGTTGTGCCCCGTCGAAGATGCTTCAACCATGCCCGTCGGCACTGCACGATCCGCCGCCTCCAGCGTCCGGCTGGCGTTCATCGCCGCCTCCACCCTGACGGAGTTCTGGTTGCCCTCGGTTGGCGGCTGCGAGTCGGCTTCTGCCGCAGGCTGCAACTGCGGCGCTTCGTCCTGCGACGGCTGCACATTCGCCGGCAACCGCTGCGCAATGCCGCCCGTCTGTTGCGCATCCGGCGACTCGTCCGGCGCAGCCGCGCTCGAGGCCGCCGCCACATGCTGCGTCGCAAGCTTCATCGCTGCGCGCGGCGGCGGAGAATCGGACACGGATTCCCCGCTGCCCTGGGCCTCTTGCGGTTCCGTCATCGCCACCGCCACCACCTGCGATTCGGAGGCCACAGCGGCGACGATCCGATCCGGCGGTAACGGGCCGGCGATCTCCGGCGATCCGTCGTCCTGCTGTGGCTGTTGCGTCGGTTCGCCGACTGGTGCCGCAGGCGGCGGCGCAACCGTTGCACCCCAGATCACTGCCGCCACCGCCTCTGTCTGCTGCGTCGCAGACGCGCTGGCATCGCTCACAACATGCTCATGCCCCGCCTGCGGCTCCGGCGGCGCCGATGCCGACGCTGCGTCAGTCTGAGCCTGCGCCTGCACCGCTGGCTCTGCCTCCTGCGGCGTCGCCTCGGCGTTCTCAGGTGCCTGTTGATCCACCGGGGACGGCGAGTCACTGTCACTTTCTCCGATCCCCGCGCTGCTGTCGTGCTTGGGCTCAACCGGCTTCCCGCTGGAAATGTTGGCAGCTTCCCGGTCATTCTGCGGCTGGGGTTTTGGCCGGTTCTGGCGCAGCACCCGTTCGAACGGCTCGCCCGCCTGGGGCTTGTCACTGCGTAGCGCGCCTCGTGGCACAGGCGTGCCAATCTCCTTCACCACGCTGTTGTTGGCTACCTTCGGCATGCTGGATCATTCCTTGGCGGTCGCGGCTGACGCCTGCGCAGCTTCCGCTGTCTGCGCCAGGCGCATGCGTTCCAGAATCCTTTGAATGCGCGACGTTTCCTCGGGCGATTTGAACTCGCGGATGATCTTGCCCGCCGTACGCGACGGCATCGCCTGCAGGTAATTCATCACCGTCTGATCATCCAGCCCCATGAACACCGTCTTGACCTGACGCGCCGGCATCGTGCTGTACAACGCCAGGCTGTCCTGAAAACCCTTGTCGCTGGCCAGCTGATTGGCCTGCTGCTCCCTGGCCGCGAGCTGCTGCTCTCGCGACTGCAACGATTCCACGTCGCGCGCCAGTTGCTGCCTGGCCAGTTCCACCTGCCGCTGAAGGTCATTCAGCTCCCGCTGTCGGCGATCCAGCAAAGCCATCTGCGCATCGAAGGCATGCTGAATGAACTCGACCTGCTCGGTGGCCGTTCGCCCGGCGGCTTTGGCCAGAAGCTCATCGAGCTTGAGCGTCGGCTGGCTGGTCGGCTCGGCCGATGGCTGCGTCGCCGGCGACTGCTGTGGCGATGCGGGAAACACGATCTGCCGGATCTCCGCGATGCGCTGGCGGTCCAGCCGGCCCTGTTGCCACAGCCAGCCGATGCCGGCGATGACGGCCAGGAAGTTCACCGCCAACGTGAGCACGATCACGTCGATCAACTTCTTCATCGTGATTCAGCCTGCCTGGCGCCGTCTTACCCGTCGCCCTCGTTGGTCAGATTCCGATAAGCAAGCTGCATGCCGGCTTCGTCGAGCAGCGAGAGCTCGCGTTTCGCCTGCTCTTCACGCCAGCGCAGCAACTGCCGCTCGCGCAGCTTCTGGATGATCTTTCTCTGTTTGGCCGCCTCCGTCAGCGCGGCCCGGGCCTCGTCCACAGCGCGTTGCGCCAGCGCGATCCTTTGCACCAGCGCGATTGCCTGCCGCTGCATTCCCGCCAGAAATCTGCGGTGCGCCGCAAGAAACGCCATGTCCAGCCGACCCACCAGATGGTGCTGTCTGACATCCTGATTGCAGCGATTGACCGACTCCTGCACCTGACGCAGCGCCTGCTGAAGCTCCAGCAGCTCCTTCTGCCTCACCGCCAGCTCGCGCTGCTTCTGCCGCTCGACGTGCAGCCGATGCCGAAGCACCGCCTGGAGCTTGAAGACGAACCTCGCCATCGCTCATCCCCGGCCGATCATCATCGCGCAACTCCTGCCGCCCGCGGCGCCGTTCGTGCGCCCTGCGCCGCCCCGGATGCAGCCGACTGCTGCGACCGGATCGTCTTTTCCACCTGCTCGATATACCCCACCAGCTCGAACAACTGTTTGCGGGCCTGTTCCAGATTCGATGGCGAGCTCGAATCCTGCTGAAGATACTGGATGATCCTTGCCCGGACCTGCACCGCCAGGTCATTCTCCGGATTGATCCCCGGCACGTACGCGCCGATGCTGACCAGGTCTTCGATCTCCTGGTAAATCCCCAGCAGCGCCAGCACGCGTCGTGCGGCGCGGACGTGCTGCTCATCCGTGACATCGCCGCGCACGCGGCTGATGCTCAACAGCACATCGATCGCCGGGTAGTGCCCCCGGCTGGCCAGCGAACGGCTCAGCCACAGGTGCCCGTCGCTGATCCCCTTGACCGCGTCGGGAATCGGCTCGTTGAAATCGTCTCCCTCAACCAGCACGGTGTAAAAGCCGGTGATCGAGCCGACGGCGGTTTTGCCGGCGCGCTCCAGAATCTCCGGCAGCAGCGCAAAGACGCTGGGCGGAAACCCCCTGGTCGCCGGCGGCTCGCGCGCCGCCAAACCGATCTGTCGCTGCGCCTGCGCCAGCCGCGTCAGCGAGTCCATCATCAGCAGCACGTGCTTGCCCCGATCGCGGAAGTACTCCGCGACGGTGCAGGCCACCTTCGCGGCGCGCACCTTCAGCAGCGGCGTCTCGTCGCTTGTGCTCACGATCACCACGCATCGCTTCAGCCCCTGCTCTCCGAGCGCATTCTCGATGAACTCCAGCACCTCACGGCTGCGCTCGCCGATCAGCGCGACCACCGACACGTCGGCGCTGGTGTGCTTGGCGATGCACGAGATCAGCGTGCTCTTGCCCACACCTGGACCGGAAAAAATCCCCATCCGCTGTCCAAGCCCGCATGTATGCAACCCGTCGATGGCGCGAATGCTGGTGGAGATCGGCTGGCGAATGTTCTGGCGGTCCAGCGGCTGCACCCCGCGACCATCAATCCGCCGCGATTCGCTCAGCAGCAGAGGCCCCTTGCCGTCGATCGGCTCGCCAAAGCCGTTCAGCACGCGGCCCAGCAGTTCTTCCGAACACCAGATCCGCGGCGACGAAGAGACGGCGACGATCCGATCTCCCCTGGCCACTCCCCCGGTCGTCCCCAGCGGCATCAGCAGCGTGCGGTCCTCGGCAAAACCGATCGCCTCGGCCATGGTCGTCCTGCCGCCGAAGCTCTCGATCCGACACAGCGAGCCGACCGGAACCGGCAGGTCCGATGCCTCAATGGTCAGCCCGCTGATTCCCTGCACGCACCCGCTGATGCCCAGCGGCATCGACGTGGCAACCGTATCGAGTTGGGCTGAAAACAGGCTCACGATTCGGGCGCCTCCGTGCCCGCCGACGCCGCCGGCAGCAGGTCCGCCGCCACCCGGTCGATCTGCCGGTCCAGGTCGGCATCGATCTCTCCTGACGCGGTGAAGATCCGACATCCGCCTGGCAAAAGCGTCGCATCTTCTACCAGCTCAACGTGCTGGAGTTGGGGCCATTGAACCTTCAGCGCCGGCAACACCTCGGCCAGTACCTGTTTCTGGCTGGGGTGCACGGCGATGCGGACATCGCTGGACTGAACGACCAGCCGTATCGCCTCGGTAACATTCGCCGTCAGCACCGACGGGTCCAGTGCCCCCTGGAGCTTGGTGACGCGCCTGGCGATCGCCACCGCCAACCGGATCAGCTCCGCGGTCGCATCGGCCTGGAGGCGGCGGCGGGAGGCGTCCAGCTCGCTCGCCGCCGCCGACAGCGCCTTGATCAACTGCTCCAGCCGCGCGCGATGTTCCGCCAGGGCCGCCTGCTGCCCGGCCGAACGCCCCTCCTGTGCGCCGCTCTTGAGCCCATCCTCCCGCCCCGCCGCAAAGCCCTGATCGTAAGCCCGCTGCCGGATCTGCCCCGCCTGCTGCTGCGCTTCAGCCAGCACCTGCTCGGCCTGCTGCTGGGCGCGCAGGATGATCTGCCGCGCCTGCGCTTCGATGTCGCGCATCGAAAACGGCGACAATGCGGCCGGAGCATGGTTGGACTTGATCAGACCCATGGGTAGAACGGATGCGGCATGAAGGATGAAGGATGAAGTGAGACTCGGCGGCTGCGAGGCTTACTCCTCATCCTGCGTCCTTGCGCCTTTTTTCTCCTCAAACGATCATCTCCTTCTCTCCGCCTCTTCCGGCGATGATGATTTCGCCGGCATCCTCCAGACGACGCACCACATCCACGATCTTCTGCTGTGCTGCTTCCACGTCGCTGACGCGAACCGGACCCATGTACTGCATGTCCTCCTGGATGAGCTGCGCCGCACGCTCCGACATGTTCTTGAAAATCTTCTGTTTCAGCTCCTCGCTGGCCGTCTTCAGCGCCAGGCTCAGCACCTCGTTGTCGATCTCCTTCAAAACCGCCTGGATGCCCTTGTCGTTGACCAGCAGAATGTCCTCGAAGACGAACATGAGCCGGCGAATCTGCTCGACCAGATCCGGGTCCTCGGCCTCCAGGCCTTCCATGATCCCCTTCTCCGTCGAGCGGTCGGCCAGGTTGAGCATCTCCGCCACCGTGTCCACGCCCCCGGCCTTCTCGAATGTCTGGCTGACGATGTCGCTCAGCCGGTGCTCCAGCCCGCGCTCCACCTCCTTGATCACCTCCGGGTTGGTCTGCTCCATGTTCGCGATTCGCTTGACCACCTCGATCTGCTTCTGGCTGGGCAGGCCCACCAGAATCTCCGACGCTTTCTGCGGCGGCAGATGCGCAAGAATCAGCGCGATCGTCTGTGGATGCTCGTCCTGAATGAACGTCAGCAGGTTCTCGGATTCGGCTTTCTGAAGAAACGAGAATGGCGTGGTCTGAACCTGCTGCGTTACCTGCTTGATGACACGCTTGGCGTCTTCCTCGCTCAGTGACTTGGTCAGCAGCGTCTTGGCGTATTCCAGCCCGCCCTCGTTCACGTAAGCATTCGCCAGCGCAATGTTGTAAAACTCCCCGAACACCTGCTTGCGGGTCTGGAGAGAGATTTCACCCAAAGAGGCAATCTCGCGACTGACCTCCTCGACCGATTCCGGCGGCAGCCGCTTGAGAATCTCCGCCGCCTCATCCTGCTCCAGCGTCACCAGCAGGATCGCCGCCTTGCGAACTCCAGTCAGTTCATTGGCCATGGCATAGCACGCGTTTGCAGTACCCGATCATCACGACTCAACCAGGCAATCCGCGACGGCGACAGCTTGCCCAATCTACGAGCGATTCAGCCATCGTTTCACCAGGTTCGCCGCCGCCTCGGGGTTCTCCTTGACCATGGTCGAGACCTGCTCGACCATCTGCTGGGCGTGAACGGCGTCTTCGTCCAGCTCCACCGCGTCCAGCGAGATCTTGCCGTCGCCGACGACGCCGGCGATTTCCTCTCCGGCCTGAAGCTGCGGCGGAAGCTCAGGTTCGGGCGTGACAGTTATCGCAGGCGTGGGCGCGCCCTTCTTGACGATCATCGAGACCATGAACAGGCTGATGATCGCCAGCGCGCCGACGGCGATTTCCCTGGCATAGCCGTTGACCATCCTGCCGACCCCGCCCGACGACTGCGCCTGGTCTGTCGCCGCCAGCAGCGGAATCGTCGTGTCGTAGTACATGTCCACGGTAAGATTGGCGTCGGACTGCATCCCCACCGCGTCCTGGATCGTCTTTCGCACGCTGGACAGCTCCGCCGTCACCATCGGCTGAAGCGCCGCATCATCCGGCTCCTTGGGCTGATTGGGGTTGGCGGCCTTGTACTTGGCGACGAAATAGCTGCGGGGCAGCCGCACCGCCGCCGACGTCACCGTCGCCTTGCCCGCCGGCTTGTTGATCGTCTCGGTGGATTTGCTGGGGAAGATCGCGTTTTCGGTGCGCGTCTTTTCGCTGGTGCTGGTAGCGCCGGTCATCACCGCGGCGCCGGGCAGCGACAACCCCATGTTGGATACGGCCCCCGGCTCGGTCACCGCGGGCGCCGGCTCGGTGGTCTCCTGCGTTTCGCTCTCCAGCGTCTGCTCTTTGGTGAACGTGTTCTTTGCGTCGTAGGTCTCGCGCGTCTCCACGCTGCTGACGGTCTGCACATCCACCGTCACCGCCACCAGCGCCCCGGGCGTCAGCAACGACGCGATCTTCTCGCTGATCCGCCTCTCCTGCTGCTCGATCTGCTCGAACAGCTCGGCGCCGGCGAAGCTGCTGCTGGCATCCTGCGAGCGCATCGGCCGGCCATCTACCACCACCGACACCCGCGATTTGGCCAGCCCCGGAACGGCGCTGGCGACGGTGGCGGCGGCGGCATCGACCAGCCGCTTGAGGTTCTCAACATTCCCGCGCGTCGTGATCTGCACCGACGCCGACGGCTCCAGCGAACCGCCGATCCGACGCTCGCTGACTGGATTGATGATCACGTTCGCCCGCGCAACTCCGGGGAAAAAATCCGTGATCACGCTGGAGAGCATCCGCTCCTTCATCTGGTTGTGGATCAGCTCGGTCTTGGCGCGCGAGTCCCAGGGGCTCATCTGCTTGACCATCTGATCCCAGGCGGCGGTGATGTTCGACGGAAGCGCGTTGGAATACGCCAGCGCCGCCACCGCCTCCATCTTCCGGTCCGCCGGCACCATCACCCGGTCCGCCACGATTCGCGCGTTGATTCCCCTGGACTGAAGCGCCTGCTGGATTTGCCCCATCTCCTGCGCCGGCAGCGGCTGATCAAGCACAGGCTCCAGCTCGGCTGTCCCCGCGTACCGCGCCCACCAGATCAGCGTCATCACCATGATCGCCACCAGCGAAGCGGTGAGCATCTTCTGGCTGGCCGACAACCCGCTGAGTTGTTGCTGAATCCGCAGCAGTTGTGCTCTGATCGTTTCCATCGCCCAGCCCTCCATGGCTTGAGCCGCAGCCTTCGCCAGTTTTCAGTGGCCAGTTGCCACTGAACGCCGGTTTCCAACCGGCAACCGGCAACTCCGTCAGATTTGCATGCTCTTGATCTCTTCGTAAGCGTCCATCAGCTTGGCGCGGATCGCCAGCAGCGTCTTGAATGCCAGGTCGCTCTTCTCCATCGCCAGCATCACGCCGGTGACGTCTTCGCTGCGACCCGTCGCCAGGTCTTCCACCGCCTTGCTGGCGTCCTGCTGGAGCCGCGCCACCTCGTTGATGCTGTTTTTCAGCATCTCGGAGAAACTGGCGCCCGCGGCCCCGGCGGCCGGCTTCCCGTCGGACGAAGACCCGATGCCCGCCACCTTGCCAACGCTTGAGTTGTTGTTGACTCCATTCAGCATAGTGCTCAGCGCTTAGTGCTTCGTGCTTAGCGGTCAGCCCCTCCCGCAGCGGCAACTGACCAGCAGCCACCGACCGCTTCCTCAGGCAATCAGCCTCAGCGTCGAATTGATCATCGCCTTCAGCGTATCCATCATCGTGATATTGGCCTCGTAGGCGCGCGACGCTTCCATCATGTTCACCTGCTCGATCGCCAGATCCACGTTGGGGTAGCTGACGTATCCGTCCTTGTCGGCGTCGGGGTGTCCCGGATCGTAGACGCGACGGAACGGCGACGGATCCAGCTCGATTGACTTCACATGCACGCCCGGCTTTGCCGGCTCCCCGGCCCGGCCCGCCTGGAACACCACGAATCTCCTTCGATAGGGAACTTTCTCCCCCTTCTCGTTGCGCGTCGCGTCGATATTGGCCACGTTCCCCGCAATCGTGTCCATGCGCGTGCGTTGCGCCACCAACGCGCTGGCCGGAATATCCAATGCATCAAACATCCGTCACCATCCGTGCCCATTCAGTCGCGCCGTCGCTGCGACCGCATGGCCAATCTGCCGCTGCTAGGCGATCCTCTCCTTCAACGCCGTTTCGATCGAGGCGATCTGCTTGCGCAACAGCTCGATCATGAGGTTGTGAAACAACGCGTTCTTCTGGCTGTCGGACTGCAACTGTTCGATCGAGCGGTTGTTGCGGTCGTGAAACAGGATGTTCCTGGCCGGCCGATTCAGCTCGCCCAGGATATCCTCGAACCGTACCGCCCCGGGCGGCGCATGCCGCCTCGCCTCCACACGCTCCCGCAATGCCCGCTGAAACTGTTGAACCGACAGATCCTTCTGCACGTAGTCCGGCGTGCTGATGTTGGCCACGTTCTCCGCGATCAGCTTCTGTCTGGCAGCGCTGAAGCGCACCACCTGCTCGATCACGGGCAGATTCCCCTGGTTCAGCAGGCGTTCGATGAACATCGCCGGTTTCTCCTATCAAAACCCGTGCCTGTGCCCTGCGCGATGAACCTGCCGGCAAAAGCGCGGCGGTGCCGCAGGCCACAAAGCGCAGCTTCTGCGCGGCGGGCGCAATTCATGCGCCGGCCTCCACGAACTCGCCGGTCTCCTTCCATCGCTTCAGCTTCATCCCCAACGTGCGCACGCCAATGCCCAGCGCCGCGGCGGTCTTGATCCGATGACCCCGGAACTGCTGGAGCGTGCTGAGGATCACCTGTTTCTCGATGTCCGCCAGCGGCTTGCCCGCCAGGCTCTGTACCGCCGAGCTGACTGCCTGGCCGCCCTGAAGCCATGGCTCGATCGTCGCGGCGCGAATCACCCCGGGCGCAGATTCCAGCACCACCGCACGCTCGATGATGTTCTGAAGCTCGCGCACGTTTCCCGGCCAGGTGTACCCCTGAAGCAGCCGCATCGCCTCAGGCTCGATGTGCCGGAAGGCATCCTTGTCCCGCTTGGCTACCAAATGCAGAAAATGCCGGGCCAGCTCGGGAATGTCCTCGATGCGGTTTCGCAGCGGCGGCAGCTCGATCGGCACCACATTCAGCCGGTAGAACAGATCCTGACGGAACTTGCCCGAGCGAACATCTTCTTCGAGATTGCGATTGGTCGTGGCAATCACACGAACATCCACCTGCTGCGTCAGCGAGCTGCCCACCCGCTCAAACTGGTTCTCCTGGAGTACCCGCAGCAGCTTGGCCTGCAATCCGGGCGCGATCTCGCTGATCTCATCCAGCAGCAGCGTGCCTCCGTCGGCCAGCTCGAAACGTCCCCGCCGCAGGCGGTCCGCCCCGGTAAACGCCCCCTTCTCGTGCCCGAACAGCTCCGACTCCAGCAGGTTCTCTGATAGAGCCGCGCAGTTCACCGCCAGCATCGGGCGATCCCTGCGTTCGCTGGCGGCATGGATCGCCCGCGCCACCACTTCCTTGCCCGTGCCGCTCTCGCCTCGGATCAGCACCGTCGCGTTGCTCCTGGCCACCTGCTCGATCCGTCGGCGCACCTCCTGCATCACCGCGCTGGAGCCGATCAGCGGACGCGGCGCGTTCACTTCCGCCATGCTCCGCAACGCCGCGTTCTCCAGCTTCAGCCGACTGTGCTCCAGCGTACGCTCCACCAGCAGGCGGATTTCCTCTCCGTCGAAAGGCTTCTGGATGTAGTCGTAGGCCCCCAGCTTCATCGCCTCCACCGCGGTCTGCACCGTCGCGAATGCCGTCATCAGCACCACCGGCATGTCAGGGCGAAGCTTCCTGGCCTCGGCCAGAAGCTCGATGCCCGTCATCCGCGGCATCTTCAGATCGGTGATCAGCAGGTCGAAGCGCGACGCCTGGAGCCTGTTGACGGCAACTGGCCCGTCGCCAGCGGCGACGACCTCGTGCCCCTCGCGCGCCAGTGTCGCCGCCAGCGAGTCCCGCATCATCTCCTGGTCGTCGACGATCAGAATGCGTGCCATAGCCTTGCATTTCAGATTGCCGACCCTGGATCGCCGGCCGCAGCACGAGCCGACCCCGCGCCGCATCCCCGCCGCCCCGGATCCGCAATCCGAAATCTCCTAAATCCTCACTTCAAACCTCGCTCCGCCTTCGGGGGCATTGCCGGCCATGATCGTGCCCTCGTGTGCCTCCACCACCCGATGCACGATCGCCAGACCAAGCCCCGTGCCCGTCTCCTTGGTCGTGAAAAACGGGTCGAAAATTCGATCGATGATTTCCGAAGGTATGCCCGGCCCGGTATCGCGGACCGTCAACTGAAACTGCCTGGCCTGCGACCGACGCGTCGGCGGGCCATAACGCAGCTCGATCTGTCCGGGCTGCTCCATCGCCTCGATCGCGTTCAGCAGCAGGTTCAGCAGCGCCTGGCCGATCAGCACCGGATCGGCCACCACGCGCAACGTCTGCGGGCCCTGCACGCACAGCCGGATGCCCTTGTCCGACGCCTGCCCCGCCACAAGATCCACCGTCTGCGCCACCACCTGCGCCAGGTCCATCGGCACTGCATGGACATTGATTTCGCGCGTGAAGTGCAGCACCTGGCTGACCAGCGACTCCAGCCGCTTCACGCACGCCGAGATCTTGCCCACCAGCTCCGCCGACGCCGGTCGATCCGCAAGATCGCGCATCAGCAGCGACGCATAAAGCTGAATCCCTCCCAGCGGATTGCGGATCTCGTGCGCCATCCCCGCCGCCATCTCCCCCAGCGCCGCCAGACGGTTTTTCCGCTCCAGCAGGCGGTTCTTCTCGCTCAACTCCTCCCGTAGCTGCTCCACCTGCTGCTTGAGCTGATCGTGCGAGTGCTGAAGACGCTCGGTCACCTCGCTGTAGGCCATGATGATCCGGCCCAGTTCTTCGATCCGCTGGCTGGCCGGCACCGGCGCGGGCTGCTGAAGTTGTGCGCTTGCCACACTCATGCGTTGCATCTTTGCTCGCGTCGAAGCATGCCGAGGAACAAACCTCCAACCTGTTGTGCCGCACCTTGCACGATCGAGCCGTGCAATCCCGGCTACCGCTGCACGTTCATCCGCGGCTGGCGCGGTCCGTACGCGGCGGCGGCGTAGCTGCGATTCACCTGCCGGGCTGCCGCCGCCTGGTTGATCTGCCGCCCCAGATTCAGCTTCCGCTGCTGGAGGATCAGCGCATCCTGCTGATCGGCCGCGGTGATCTGCTCCAGCAGCCTGCGGGTTTCGGCCAGCAGCGACTCAGCCCGCGCCCGGCCGGCCGAGTCCATCCGCAACACGAAGCTGGACCATTCGCGTTTGGCCGGCGCAATCAGGCTTTCCAGAGCGGTGATCTGCTCCAGCAGCGTCTGTCGGCTGCGCAGCACATCCAGCAACGCTTCGGTCTGGTTCTGCTGAACGTGCGAGTGTTGCAGCTCCGCCAGCTTCGCCAGCCTGCGGTAACAGCCCACCTGATCTTCCAGTGCCTGAACGATCGATTCAGTCATCGCACGTGCCCATCCGGCCCTGTGCCCTGTTGATCACCACATTCCCGCCTCGCTGGTCCACTTCAGCCACTGTTCCCAGTACTGCCTGGGCATCGAGAACGTTCCGTCGTTGAACGCTTCGGCGGGGATGCGGCGCAACAGCCACTTGGCGCGTTCGTTGGCGGTTTTGGCATCCTCCAGCTTGCCCATGGCGCAATAGGCATTGACGATCTGCACATACGCCGCCAGCGCCGACGGGTCCTCCTGATATCGGAACGCCGCCGAGTCGTAGAGCCTGACCGCCTCGGCATAGTCACCCAGGTCGTACATGCAGTCGGCGCGGTAGAAGTACGCGAGCTTGTGGTAGAGGCGATCGGTGTCGCTGGCGGGGGGCTGGACGCGATACAGCTCGACAACGCGGTCGTACAGTTCCCTGGCCTTGGTCAGGCGCTGCTTTTTCGCCGCCGCGGTTTCGGCCAGGTCCGCCACTGCCGGGCCGCCCTTGTCCGCCGATGCATCCGCCGTCGGCGTCGCCGATGCCGCCGCCAGACGCGCCTCCAGCAGACCCGCGCTCTTGCGGTAGCTGTCGCCCATCAGAAACAGCAACTGCCCCATCCGCTGGTCTTTCGGATAACGCTGCGTGAACTCCTCGAGCTTGGCCACTGCCTCCTCGAAGCGACTGGTGCGATAGTAGAGTTGCGCCAGGTCGAACAGTGCCTGCTTGAACTCTTCGGCGTCCGGATCCAGCACGCGACTGTCCAGCACGCTTTGCAGGACGGCCTCGGCCCGGGTGTAGTGCTCCGGCCCCTTGGCGATGTACGCCTGCGCCAGCGGCACCGCCGACTTGATCGCTGCCAGGCTGTTGGGGTAACGAAACTGGTTGCGCTGATAGGCGGCGATCGCCTTGTCGAACATCCCCGCCGCCTGATAGGCGCGCCCGAGGCGCAAAAGCGCATCGGGCGCCAGCTTGTCGTCGGGACGTTCCGTGACAAACAGCTCCAGCGCCGAGATCACGTACTGCACCGCCGCCGCCCGGTCGTACAGATCGATCCCATGCCACATCGCCTCGCCGTAGCCCTTGTCATCGCTGAGCGTCAGCTTCTGCGAGAACGCGATGTAGGCGTCGCCGGCGCGGATTCGCATCTGGCGGACCTGCTGGGCGCGGCGGATCTTCTCGGCCGGGGGCGCGGCGGCCAGCGCCTGCTCCAGTTGCTCGGCGCGACGCTCCAGAACGCCGCCCAGCCGCTCGAAGAACCCCGCCGGCGGCTGCGGCTGCAGCTCCTGCTCGTACGCCAGCACCTCCAGCGCCTCCTGGAAATGCTCGCGCGACACCAGCAACTGCGACGCCTGTTTGAGCCCGCCGATCACCGTCTCCCGCAACCGCGCTCCCGACTGCCGCTGCTGAACGTGATTCACCAGATCATGCAGGTCTGTCAGGCCGCCCTCTTCCTGATGCAGCATCAGCCGGCACAGCGCACGCCCCAGCAGCGCCAGCGGCATCACCTTTGAATCGATGTGGCTGGTCAGCACGATCTGGTAGAACGAGTTGGCGGTCTGCGGATCGTTGCGCTCCTGATAGATTCGGCCCAGGTAATAGCACGCATCGGCGTCCAGCGGATGGCGGACCTCGAGCTGCTCGCGCGCCACGCGAAGATACCGCTCGGCCTCGGCGGCGTCGCCCAGACGATACGCGCAGTATCCCAGCCGGAAGTTGACCTCGCCCTGTGCCACGCTGTCGCTGGCCAGTCGCAACGCCTCGGCCAGCAGCATCCGCGCGTCGATGTACTTTCCGGCGTCAATGAGCAACTGAGCGCGTTGTCCCAGCGCCCAGGCACGTTCGGCGTCGGTGAGTGTCTGGTCCTTGAGATACGCCTCCAGCGCCGCCTCCGCTCCGGCAGTATCCTCCTGATCCAACTGAAGCTGGATCACCTTGCGCTGCAATCGCAGGGCGTGCTGGTTGTCCAGCGACATCGCCTTGCGGTAGTTCTCAAGCGCCTCGGGGATCTTGCCCAGCGCTTCGTAGCTCTCGGCCAGTCGACGATAGTCATCAGCCTCCAGACGCACCCCGCGTCCGCTGGCCAGTCGTGTCTGCTCGATGATCCTCCGGTGGTTCGCCGGGACGTTGATCCGCAGTTGCCGCTGCCCCATTTCCAGCGAACGCGCCAAAAGCAGGTGCACCTGTCCCTGATGCTGCGGCGTCAGTTTTTCTGTGGCCAGAATCCTGTTGAGCTGCGCCAGCGCCGCTTCGGCTCGTTCCTGTTCCAGGAATCGTCGCGCAAGATCGATCTTCTGCTCGATCGTCATGCCCGGACGCGGATCGATGAACAGATACGCCGCCACCGCGAACAGACCGACCGAGATCAGCAGCAGGGGGAACTGCCAGAGTTGGGCCAGGCGAGCACGCGCGAAACTGCTTCGTGGAGAGGACATGGCATCCATGCCTTGGTCTGTCATTGCGTGACCGCGCCGCATCCGGAGCATGCCACCGGACCGCGCCGCCCGCCGCCGAAACGCTCCCTGCTCAGCCGACGGGCACTGAAAATACTAATTCCATCCGCGCAAAAGGCAAGCGCATAACCCGCACTTCAGTGAGGCTGCCCACCTGAAGGCTGTGAGGCTTCACAGAAGTCATTTCACACTCACCACAAACGGCGCCACCAGCGCTATCGGGCGGCGTTCAAGGATCTGCATGAGCTGCACCTGCTGCGCAAGCTGCCTGCGCGCCGAAGGCGGCAGAGTCAGCAGCAGTGACTGCCGCCAAAGCCCTTCCGGCCGCAATGGAGCAGTGAATGGAAGCATCGATTCGGCTTCGACCTGCGGGTCGTCCGCGCCGCCGAAGATGTCGGCCAGTGTTTTTGGCGGAGGCACGACGCGGACATCGTAGCTGCCCGGCTCCAGTTCGGCCCACTCCGCCGCCCGCGCAATCGCCGCCTCGCATCCGCCCAGCTCGTCGATCAAGCCCAGTTCCCTGGCCTGCGAAGCCAGGAAGATGCGCCCACGCGCCACCTTGTCGATGTCGCGGATCTTGCCCTGACGCGTGGTCATGACACGCTGCGTGAACTGATCGTACGTCTGCTGCATCCACGTGCGGATCATTCGCCGTTGCCGCTCGTTGAATGCCTGGTTGCTGCTGAACAGGTCGGCATTGCGACCCTGGTTGAAGCTTTCGCTGCTCAGGCCGATCTTGTCGTAAAGTCCCCGCAGCACAAATTTGCCCCCGACCACGCCGATCGAGCCGACGATCGCGCAGCGGTCGGCGAAGATGTAGTCCCCCGCGCAGGCCAGGTAGTAGCCACCGCTGGCAGCCATCGAACCGATCGAGACGATCACCGGCTTTCTGGCATCCTGCGAGACGTGGCGAATCGCCTGCCAGATGACCTCGCTGGCCAGCGCGCTGCCGCCGGGAGAGTCGATGCGAAGCACAACCGCCTTGATGTTGCTGTCCCTGGCCGCCATGCGCAGCGCCTTGCGCATCGACTCGGATCCCACCCCGCCGCCGCCGAACAGGTCTGCCTCGCCATCGCCTTCACTGATCAACCCTTCGGCGTAAATCAGCGCGATGGCGGGTCTGTCGCCTGGTGGCGGCTTGCGGCTTAGTTGCGCCAGCAGAATCAGCGGATTGGAAAAATCGAGCTGCGGCTTTTGCGGCTGGCCATAGTTGGGCAGAAGCTCGATCTCGTTGCCCAGCTCATCCTTCAGCAGATCTCGCAAGCCGTCCTGATCCACCAGGTGATCCACAAAGCCGCGCTGCTGCGCGACACTGGCGATCAGCATCGTCTCGTCGATCATCTGCCGTACCGCACTTGCCGACAGATTGCGGCTGAGGCTGATCCCGTCAACGATCTCGGCAAACAGCGACTCGGCGATGCGACTCAATTCGCCGCGAAGCTCCTCGCTGGGCGATGTACGTGTGAATGGCTCCTCGGCGCCTTTGTACTCGCCGATCTGCACGTAGTCGGCCATCACCCCGATCTTGTCCAGCGTCCCCTTGAAGAACGTGGCCTCCAACCCGACGCCGGGGATCATGAGCTGCCCGCCCTCCAGCAGGCAGATGTTGGTCGCGCCACTGGCGATGGTGTAGCCGATGGTGTCGTAGCTGTCGGCGTAGACAAAGGTCTTCTTTCCGGCGCGGCGCAGTTCCAGCAGTGCATCGCGCAGCTCCTGCGCCTGAGCCAGGTTCATCTGCATCTCGGGCCCCAGCGTCAGCAGCACGCCGCGCACGTCTTTGTCATCTCGCGCCCGCTGCAACCGCTCGACGATCCCGCGCAGCGTCGAGCGGTCGGCACCGCCAAACAGTGAGAAGTCGGCGGGCTTTTCCGTGACCGGCCGGGCCAGGTCGATGTACGCCACCTTCGACCGCGCCGCCTTCTGCTGTCTCATCTGCTTGAGTTTTGCAACCAGCTCGGCGGGCGTGGGGAGCTTGGTCGAGATCTGCGACGTGGGCGCGGTAGTCGGCTGCGTCGCCGCCGCGGCTTTCGACGTCGCCTGCGCCACAACCGCACTGGGCGCCGTGGCGGCGGCGGTGCTCGCCCGGGTGGTCGGCTCTGCCCCCGCAGGATCGAGCACGCTGCCGACGAGAAGCATGAAAGCGAAGCATCGCATCAGATTCATGACCGGCCTCCACTGATCGGCGCGCATCCACGAAGGGGGTTGCCGAACGACACCATGATATCGAAGCACCATCGAACACTGTTATCGGCTGATTGCAGCGATGGCGTTGGTTTGACGCATGGTCCTGTGCATCTATAATGCCCGCCAGCCTCGGGCGTTGCAGCGAATCAGGCATTGCGCCGCGCGGGGAATCGGGCAGCTTGTGGGAAGGAGCCGGATCGTGCCTCTGGGGCCAACCGCCCATGCACCAGCGCTGACGCGGATTCTTGCCCCGCCCCGCTGCCTGACGCTGCTGATCACGCTGCTGTTGTTGATTCCCGTCGCATCCGTCACAGCCCAGTATCAGCCGCCCAGCGATTACCTGCTGATCACCGCCGATCGCGCCTACACCTGGACCGAAGGCTCGACCAACGTCGTGCAGCTCCAGGGACCGCTCACGATCCAGACCGACCGGGCCGTGCTCAGCGCCGATCGCGCCGTCATCTGGCTCACCCCCCTGCCCGGAACCGTGCTCGACGAGCAACGGGCCGAAATCGCGCTGCTCGGCAACGCCAGACTCGAACAACCTCAGCAACAGGTGCTGCGCAGCGGCGAAGTGCTGTTCGTGGAAACGCAGGTTCGCGGCACGATTCGCATCACCGCCAACGCGCGCATCGCCCAGAACCTGTCCGACACCGATCTGTATCGCGATGCCTCCAGCCTGCGGCCGCTGCAACGCCTGGCCCCGGGCGCCCGGCCCCCACCGGAACAATGGATGATCCAGCGTCCGTGGCTGGTGCCGCAAATGCCCCCACCGCCTGCCACGGCGCCGACCACCCGGCCGGTCCGTCCCTCTCCGCCGGTCAGCTTCCGCTTTCAAAATGCCCAGACCGTGCAGACCCCCGAAGACCGGGTTGCGCTGGTGCTGTCCGGCGACGTGCTGCTGATGCAGACCGACGACAATGGCGACCGGCTCGAATTGCGCGCCGATCGCGCCGTGCTCTTTACGCCGCTGCGATCCCTGCGCGAGCTTGGCCAGCCCGGGCAGTTCAAGACCATCGAACAGGCCATCACCGCCGCCTACCTCGAAGGGGATGTGCGGATTGTGCTCACGCCCCGGCCCGGGCGAAGCCGGCTGGGCGAGCAGCGGCTTCGGGCGCAACGCGTTTACTACGATTTCACCACCGACCGGGCCGTGCTGACCGACGCCGTACTGCATACCATCGAGCCGCAGCGGCAGATCCCCGTGGTCGTCCGCGCCCACAAGGTGCGACAGCTCTCCCGCGGCGAATACCGCGCCGAAAAGCTCACCCTCTCCACCAGCAGCTTCGCCGTGCCGTCCTACAGCATCTATTCCGATCGCGCCTACATCCGCCAGTACGACACCGGCGACCCGCGACTCGGGCAGCGCACCATCTTCGACGCCCGGCACAACTTCATCGAACTGTACGATGTGCCGGTGTTCTACTGGCCGTGGGTGGCTGGAGCGATCACCGAGCATGGGTTTCCGCTGCGCGAGCTGATGTTCGGCAGCTCGCGTGGCTTTGGGCCGGGCGTACGCACCCGATGGGGCCTGTTTGAGTCGATCGGTCGCCCACCGCCGCAGGATCTGGACCTCAGCTATCGCCTGGACTATTTCAACGATCGCGGGCCGGCCGCGGGGCTGGACGCCGAGTACGGCGGCGGATTCGTCACCGAAACCACCAAGCAACCCTGGAACTTCCAGGGCGATTTCACCACCTACTTCGTCTTCAATGACGACGGTGAAGACCGTCTGGGGCGGCGACGCGTGCAGCAGGACGGCGACCTGCGATACCGCGCGCTCTGGAAGCATCAGCACTTCTTTCCTGACAACTGGCAGGTGCAGCTTCGCGCCGGTCTGGTCTCCGATCCCACGTTCCTCGAGGAATGGTTCCAGCAGGAATTCGAGGAAGGCGACCCGCACGACCTGTCGCTGTACCTCAAGCGGCAGCAACAGAGCCAGGCGATGACGTTCCTGCTCCAGACCCAGCCCAACGACATCGTCACCACCTCCGATTCGCTTCAGGAGAACTTCGAGGTGGCGCGACTGCCGGAGCTGGGCTACTATCGCATCGGCCAGAGCCTCGGCCAGGATGATCGCTTCACGTTTTTCAGCGCCAACACGCTCTCGGCGCTTCGGTTTGATTCCAGCAACGCCGAGTTTGCCGAGATGGGCTTTCGCCGGGCTCGGGATCCGTTTCCGCCGGGCCGGCCGGCGGGATTCCCCTCCGTCGGGCAGACCGGGATCGACAGCGACACCACCTACCGGGCTGATCTGCGGCAGGAGATCGACGCCCCGTTCTCCGCCGGGCCATTGCGGATCGTGCCGTACATCATGGGGCGTTACACGCCCTACACCGATTCGCCGGACGGATCCAATGCCGACCGGCTGTTCGTCGGCACAGGCGTGCGCATGACCACCGCCTTCTGGCGCGTCGATGACACCGCGCGCAACAACCTGCTCGACATCCATCGCCTGCGGCACGTGATCGAGCCGGAGCTGCACGCCTTCACCAGTGCCGCCACCGAGGATCGCTCCAGCCTGTTCATCTACGACGAGCCGGTTGATGCAATCAACGACGTCAGCGCGGTTCAGCTTGCCCTGCACCAGCGATGGCAGACCAAGCGTGGCGGCGCGGGGCGGTGGCGCAGCGTCGATTTCTTCACGCTCAACACCGAGCTGAACCTCTTCGCCAACCAGCCCTCCGAGGCTCAGCTCGCCCCCACCGGCTTCCGTGGGCTGTTTTTCCCGAGCCTGCCCGAAGCGTCAATCCCGCGAAACAGCGCCAACGCCGACGCCCTGTGGCGAATCAGCGACACCACCGCCGTGCTCGCCGACGCACAGTACAATCTGGATGAGCTGACGCTGGCGACGACATCGATCGGGCTGGCGGTGCAGCGGGAATCACGCGTCAGCTACTTCGTGGGCACTCGCTACATCGGCGAACTGAACTCCACCATCGCCACCCTGGCCGCCAACTACATCATCAGTCCCAAATACCAGCTTCGCTTCTCGCAAAGCTATCGGCTCAACCAGAACCAGAACCAGAACATGAGCGTCACGCTCACCCGGCGATTCGACCGCTTCTTCATGACCTTCACGTTCTTCTACGACGCGATCGATGACGAGAGCGGCTTCCGCTTCGGCCTGTTTCCCGAGGGGCTGGGCTATGGCCTGACTTCCGATCAGTTCCAGCGCGTCTTCGGCGGCGAGCAGTAGCCCTCTTGGCGATTTCAGAACGGCACGTCAGGATTTTCCCTGAGCACTCTTTGACGGTATTTCAGAATCATTCGATCCACCAGACCGGGCACAAGCGTCCCCAGTCCGAATGCCCACCGCGCCGCCGCGTACGGCCAAAGCTCCGCCACCGGACGCTCGATCGCCCGCACCATCTTTCGCGCCACCAGCTCAACCGGCTGTCGCACCGGACTTGCCGGCATGCGGATATGTCCGGCCGCCTCCGCCACCCGACCGAATTCCGTCCCCGTCTGGATCGGATGCACGCTGGTCACCGCGATCCGGCAGGGCATCAACTCCACCCGCAACGCCTCGGCGATCGAAAGCTGCGCCGCCTTGGTCGCGCAATACGCCCCCATGAACACGATCGCCCGCCGGGCCACCGACGACGAAACGATCATCACCTGCCCCCGATATCCATCCCGCACGCCCTGCCTGAGCATGACCGGCACGGCAAAGTGAATGCAGTCGGTGGTGCCGAAGAAATTGGTGGCGAAGATGTCGCGCATCTGCTGCGGCGACGTTGCCTCCACGCTCTGGTAGATACCATACCCGGCGTTGCACACGAGCGTGTCGATGCGACCGAAGTGCTGCGCGGCGCGGTCGATGAGCGATCGGCACTCGTCGGGTTTGGATACGTCGGTTTGGACGACCAGATGCGATCCGCCCAGGGCGCGGTTCAGCTCTTCCAGCCGCTCGAGTCGTCGCGCCGCAAGAACCAGCCGCGCGCCGCGAATGGCGAGCAGCCGCGCCAGCGCCTGCCCGATCCCCGCGCTGGCTCCTGTGATGACAACTACCATATCCTCGAGCGTCCGTGGCATGATTGCGGCCAAGCGAGTATCTTGTCTGGTGTCGTTTGTCCTCGGTTTTTCGTGGACTGTGCACTGATTACTGCCCACTACTCATGTTCACCGGCATTGTCGAACGCACCGTGAAAGTCGTCTCCGTCGCCGACGGGCCGATGTTTCGTCGGCTGGTCATCGCCGCCGACTGGGACGATGTCAAGCTTGGCGACAGCATCGCGATCAATGGCGTGTGCCTTACCGTCGCCGAGCTCGACCGCGCCAAGGGCACCATCGGGTTCGACGTCATCAAGGAGACCCTGGACAAGACGAATCTGGGCGTGCTTCAACCCGGCGATGAAGTGAACGTCGAGCGATCCCTGCGTGCCGGAGACCGCATCGACGGGCATTTCGTGCAGGGACACGTGGACGGCACCGGCGTGCTGATATCGCAGGTCCACAGCGAATCGGAAGTTCGTCTCACGATCCAGGCGCCGCAGTACCTGGCCAGGTTCCTGGCCCCCAAAGGCTCGATCGCCGTCGATGGCGTGAGCTTGACCATCGCCAGCGTCAGTGGCAACGTCTTTGACGTCGCGTTGATCCCCACGACCCTCCGCCTGACCACCCTGGGCACGCGACCCATCGGCTGGCGATTCAACCTCGAGGCCGACATCCTCAGCAAAACCATCGTGCATTACCTGGAACAGCGTCTGGGAACCGCCCCGCAGTGATTCGCCGACACCCAATCACGTCTCCCACGGCAATGACGGCTTGCCAAAGTGCCCGTAGTTGGTCGTGCGACGGTAGATGGGCTGGCGAAGCCGAAGCTGTCGGATGATCTCTCCGGGACGAAAGTCAAAGCTGCGAACCAGCTCGATGGCGCGCTCCGCGTCGCCGGTGCCGAAGGTCTCCACATCGATTCCGATCGGCCTGGCTCGCCCGATGGCATAGGCAACGCGCACCTCGGCGCAGCGCGCGATGCCGCTGCTGACGATACGCCTGGCCACGTAACGGCAGAAGTACGCGCCGCTGCGGTCTACCTTGGTCGGATCCTTGCCGCTGAACGCTCCGCCTCCGTGACGCGCAAACCCGCCATACGTATCGACGATGATCTTGCGACCTGTCAGGCCGCAGTCGACATTGGGCCCGCCCTCGCGGAAGCTTCCGGAAGGATTCACGATGATCTCGATGTCATCTCGCCACCAGCTTTTCAGGACCGACGGCACGAGCTGCTCACGCACGTAGTCGCGCACGGTCTGCTGGGAAACGTCTCCATGATGCGCCGACACCAGCACGGTCAGTACGCGCACCGGACGCATCGCCTGGTACTCCACTGTCACCTGCGTCTTGCCGTCCGGCCTCAGCCACGCCACGCGACCGCTGTGACGATCCTGCGCCAGTCGTTCGGCCAGCCGGTGCGCAAGGAAAATGGGCAGAGGCATCAGCTCTGGCGTGTCGTCGCACGCAAAGCCGAACATCATGCCCTGATCGCCGGCCCCCTGCTGTGTGGGGTCGTCCGTCGCATGG
This sequence comes from Fontivita pretiosa, assembly GCF_050410795.1. Taxonomy (GTDB): domain Bacteria; phylum Planctomycetota; class Phycisphaerae; order Tepidisphaerales; family Tepidisphaeraceae; genus Fontivita; species Fontivita pretiosa. The sequence continues at coordinate 875,267 of NZ_CP191258.1, forward strand.
ATCACGCCCGCGGCGATTTCCGGCGCCTGTTGCGTCAGCAGGCTCGTGATCCGCACGCTGTCGGCATTGAATACGTTGGCCGGATCGGTGTAGCCGATCGACCGGATCGTCTCGCGCACAACGCGATCATAATCGACCTGCCCCGCCGACGTGATCTCTCCGGCCAACACGACGTTCCCGCCCTTGACCAGCGTCTCGCACGCCACGCGGGCGAACGGATCCTGCTCCATATGCACATCCAGGATCGCATCCGAAATCAGGTCCGCGACCTTATCGGGATGGCCTTCGGTGACGGATTCGGAGGTGAAGATCATGGTCTGCTCCTGTGTCCGTGCGCAATCCTGCGCCTCGCCGAGTCAGGCAAAAACACGGCCATGCAACTCATGCACTTCAGCTCCGTCGATTAATCCTCCACGACCATCGGCGGCATCATGAGGACCACGCCTTCGTCCTGAAGCGTGGTCATCTGCACGAACGCCTCTCGTACCGCGGCGATGCGCTGCGGGTCCATGCCGGCCAGATGCGGCAGGGCCAAATCCCACAGCGATGGCGTGCGGACGCCGAAGTTGCCAGCGCGGAGCAGGCCTCTGGAATCGTCATTCTCGGCGCCGGTCAGCTCGGCGATGAGTTGTTCAATAAAGTTCTTGGGCTCGGGCACGACGCGAACGTCGTAGTCCTTGATCGACGCCTGCCCCGCCGCGTACGCAATCGCATCCTGGAGCGTGCCGATCTTGTCCACCAGTCCCAGTTCCAGCGCCTGCTGCCCGGTGTAGACGCGACCACCGGCAAGGTCTTCAAGGTTCTTCTTCAGTCGCGAGCCACGGATTTCGCGCACGTGCCCCTTGAAAACCTCATAGATCTCGTTCATCCATGACTGGATCTTCTGACGTTCCTCGTCGGAGAACGGCGCCGCCGTCGCCAGGATGCCCGCATGCCTGCCGCGGGCGTAGGACTTCCACGTCACCCCCACCTTCCTCCACATCTCGGTGGTCACCAGCTTGCCGGCCACCACACCGATCGAGCCGGTGATCGTGCTGGAGTCGGCGAAAATGATGTCCGACCCGCAGGCGACGTAGTACCCCCCGCTGCCGGCCACATTCCCCATCGACACCACCAGCGGCTTTCGCGCTTTCACTCGACGAGTCCCATCGAGGATGATCTCGCTGGCCACGGCGCTGCCTCCGGGAGAGTTGATCCGCAGCACCACCGCTTTGATCGAGTCATCATTGGCCGCCTCGTCCAGGGCTTTGCGGATTTCAGTGCTGGTGGCGACCCTGTCAGCGGCGCTCAGCGGCGAAGGATCCCTGGACCCCAGCACGATCGGCCCCTCGACGTACACCACGCCCACCGCGTCTTTGGCTGCCTTGCCCTTCCTGGCCGCCGACATCGCCTCGCCCCACATCTTGAAGATCGCAAACGGCGAAGACAGATCCATCTGCGGCTTCTTCTTCTGACCGTATTTCTTCTCGAACGTGACGTCCGATCCATATTTGCTCTTGAGCATCTCCTGGAACTGCTGGCGATGCTCCACCGCGTCGATCATGCCCAGCCCACGCGCTTTCTCGGCAGAATATGGCCCGTTGTCGATCCACGTCTTCACCTGCTCAGGACTGACGTTTCGCCCCCGGGCGATCAGCTCGATCAGCGTGGCGTAGACCCCGTCCAGCAGCCAGTTGGTCATCTCCTCGGCCTGGGGGCTGGGGCCCTCGCGCATGAAGATTTCCGCTGCACTTTTGTATTCCCCGCAGGTCATGAAGTCGGGCGTGACGCTGATCTTGTTCAGCAGTCCGCGTACAAACGGCTGTTCGACGAAGATGCCGGTGATCCACAAGTCCCCCGTGGGCACGACGCTCAGCCGCGTGGCGCCGCAGAACAGGGCATACTTGCCGAGCGTCAATGAATCGGCGTGGACGTACACGTCCTTGCCCGCATCCCGAAGCTGCTTGATCGCCTGACGGATCTCTTCGATCTGCGCGATCCCCAGCGATCCGCCCTCGTCCAGCAGCACCACCGCCCGGACCGACTCATCAGCGGCCGCCTGCTTCATCTGCTCGACGAGCTGTCGCAGCGAGATTCCCGGCGGACCGAACAGCGCCAGTGTGGGGTCTGCCGGCGATTCGGTGATTTCGCCGCGGAGTTGAAAGACGGGGATCACGTTCTGTGCGGCCTGCGTTTTGCCAGGCGCGGTCGGCGCAGGCGCGGTTGGCGCAGGCGACGTCACCTGAGCGCCCGCCCGCGGCGATTGGACCAACAGCACAACCGCCATCACACACACCCATCCCACGGTTCTTCGCCACATGGTCCAGCTCCTCGCGTGATTGAGTTTTGCGACCCACCCGGCAACGGTCGCCATGCGCGCCGGTCGCCCGCTACGGCGACTCTCCGGGCCTGAGCTTCCGCACGAACGCTGCCGTGTAGAAATACTCGTCCTCCACCACCGTCATCGGTACCCAGGTTGTGGAGGTGTCGGTGCGGACGATGGTTCGCGGCCCACGCCCGCCACGCCCGCCCGGCACCGTCACATAACTGTGCGAATAGGTCGTCAGCGGACGATCGATCGTCCGCGCGACCTTCCCGGCATAGTCTGCTGCAACGATTACGTAATCGGCGCCTATTTTCTTCGCGAATTTTTCGAGTCGGGGGTCGCGCGGGCTGAGTTTCTCAAAGGATTTGAACTCCGACCAGCCCAGTATTTCCACTTCGTCGCCACGCTCCTGAAGCTGCAACGCCTCCAGCAGCCGGTTCTTCGCGGCCAGGCGCTCCTGCGGCGGCAGGTCCTGCGGGGCGGTGGTGCTGGCCACGCGACGCTGGCGCTCGGCCTGGGCGTATTGCTGCAACCGCTGCGGCTCGACCGTGCGGATCTGCACCGACTGAGTCGGCGCAAACTTCCGCCCCTCCAGCGCGGGATTCGGCTCGAAGTTGCTTTGCCACGGGCTGGCGCAGCCCCCCGCCAGCAATGCGATCGACGCCAACAGGATCCACCCCGCCAATCCACCTGACCAGAACCTCAACAACCCCGACTTGCAGCGCATAGCGCGACTCTCCGATCCCCCCAACGGCGGGCATTGTACCTGCCGACGCCCCGCCCCGTGAACGCCGACGTTGCAGGGACGGCGTCCAAACTACGGGCTGGGCGCTGCGCCGGGTCGCCTGCTCGGCAGGCTCAAAGCCCGGTTTCGTTGACCGATACCCCGTGGGCCTTGAGGGTATTGAGTTGCACAAGTTTAGCCTGGGCAGCGTCGGTGACGTTGTCGGAATGGCAGGCGGGCTTGCCACCTTCGTGTGCCAGCCGAAGAAGCTGCTCGGGCGTGAGGTGGCCGCGCTGTCGCAACGCCTCAAGCCCTTCGACAGAGACGCCCGGAGATTTCATGGCCGGCCTGGCCGGTTGCGAGGCGGCGTCCTTGCCGCTGTAGAACTGCTCGATTTCCTTGCTGATGCGCACCGAGCACCAGTCGTGTCCGCACATGGCGCAAAAGTCGGTATCGACCGGCAGGTCCTCGTCGTGATACGCGCGCGCCAGATCCGGGTCGAAGCTGAGCTGGAAGTGCCGCTGCCAGTTCAGCGCCGCGCGGGCTCTGGTCAGCTCGTCATCACGATCGCGCGTGTGCGGAATCCCAAGGGCAATGTCTGCGGCATGAGCGGCGATCTTGTACGCCACGCATCCCTGCTTCACATCCTCCTTCCGGGGCAGCCCCAGATGTTCCTTTGGGGTGACATAGCACAGCATCGCCGCTCCATGGTAGGCCGCCGCCGTGGCGCCGATGCAGCTTGTAATATGGTCATATCCAGGGAACATATCCGTCACCAGCGGGCCTAAAACATAGAATGGCGCGCCGTGACAGAGCTTGCGCTGGAGTTTCATATTGAATTCGATCTGATCGAATGGAATATGGCCAGGGCCCTCGACCATGACCTGACAGCCCCTCTCCCAGGCGCGTTCGGTGAGCTCGGCGATCGTGATCAGCTCGCGGAGCTGGGCTTCGTCGGTGGCATCGGCAAGTCCTCCGGGTCGCAGGCCGTCCCCGAGACTGAAGCACACGTCATACTCGCGCATGATGTCGCAGATATCGTCAAAGATGTCATACATCGGGTTCTGCCGGTTGTGGTAGAGCATCCACTTGGCCAGCAGCGACCCGCCGCGGGAGACGATGCCGATCAGCCGGTTGCGGACGTATGGCAGGTGCTCGCGCAGCACGCCGGCGTGGATGGTGAAATAGTCCACGCCCTGCCGGGCCTGGTTCTCGATCTCCCTGAGGATGATGTCATAGGTCAGCTCCTCGACGTTGCGTCCGATGATCATGCTATAGATGGGGACGGTGCCGATCGGAACTGTGGAATGTTCAATGATGGCGGATCGGGTCGCGTTCAGATCGCCGCCGGTGGAAAGATCCATGGCCGTATCGGCGCCCCAGCGTATGGCCCAGTCGAGCTTTTCGATCTCCTGCTCAATAGACGAGGAGACTGGAGAGGCGCCGAGATTGGCGTTGATCTTGGTGGTGCTGGCGCGGCCGATGCACATTGGCTCCAGCCGGTGTTTGAGGTGGACCTTGTTGGCGGGGATGATCATGCGTCCCGCGGCCACTTCGGCGCGGATCTGCTCGGCGGTCAGATGCGGTTCGCGCAGCGCCACGCGCTTCATTTCCTCGGTGATGATGCCGCAACGCGCCGCCTGAAGCTGAGTCTTGCACTGCCGGTCCAGCGCTGGCGAGGCAAAGTCCATCGCGGTCAGGTTCGAGACGCCGGGCATGCCCGGAGTATCCGGCGAGCTGTAGGTATATGGCGTGCCGACGCGTCCGGGCAAAGCGAACGATCCGGGCGAGGTCCCCTGCCGGTCGGTCGAGGGATTGCCCCCCAAAGGCGGCAGCGTGTAGGAACGGTCGGCATTGCGATGGACAACTCGATTCGACGTATCGGTGAATGACATGGGCATCACTCCGGTTGAACTTCAGCCAGTGCAGCCTGATTCAGCGCCTGAAGGGAGTGATTGTGCCGAGAGCAACACTCAGGTCTGTGCAGGATTTGGGCAACCACGTGCTCGCGTTTCCCTTCGCCGGCATGATCCGGATCAGGTTCCAAACAGGGTGTAATCTCAGCCCCGCACGACCATCGGCGGGACACCCCTGGCGAACAAGCAAGAGTCTAGAAGGTCTGCGCTTCGGCTGCAAGATGCAAATGCGACACCGGGCAGCGCAGAGGCGATTCCACCGTTGTTGGGGTCAGGACCGATCATTGCCCCGGGGGCTGCGGTGCGGGCGGCTCGGGCGCAGGCTCGGCGGGCGCGGGCGCTGCCTCGGCGGGCGGCTGGCCTTCGGCCGCGGCGGTGGCGGGCGCGGGCTTGGGCGGCGGTGCGCCCAGTTCCGCGGGCAGCGCCGGCAACGGAATGTTCAGCTCCGCCGCTGCGTTCCGCGCGTCGATGGCCAGCTTGATCTTCTCCTGGGCGGCGGCAGCGTCACCAGCCTGCCGCAACACCAGCGCCCAGCCATGAAGCGTCAGGACTCTTCCCACCCGCGCGGCGTTCTTGATCGGCTCGGGAGCGTCGTTTTCGATGATGTTCGCCAGCGCGTCGTCCGATTCCTGATAGGCCTGTTTGGCCTGATTCAACGCGTTGTTGCGCTGTTCCTCCAGATCGCGTCCGAGCAGTTGCACGGGCACCTGAAGGTCCAGTCCCTGAAGCGCGCTTTCGACGGTCTGTCGCAATTCGATACGTCTGGAGATGCTGGCGGCATCCGAGGCCAGCAACCCGCCAAGCCGGCGCTGCGCCGCGGCCTGCTGGAGCATGAACTGGAAGGGGTTGAGCGTCTGCTGCATGCTCCTCCACGCCGCCAGCTCCGGGCGCCCCTGGTTTCTGGAATCGGTGAGCAGATCCTGAAGGCTGCGGCGAAGCGCGTCGGCGGCCTGATAGGCATCGCCAAAAAACGTGATGGCGTTGGAGAGACTGAGTTGGGCCTCTTCGCGCAGGGTCCGAATCTGATCGACGAGCTGGCCGAGCACTACGGCCTTTTCGGCGATGGAAGCGCCGGCGGTCTTGCGTGCCAGCGCAAAAGGCGACTGCTGGTCGGCGGGCTCGGGTTCGGCCGGCGCCGCGGCCACGCTGCCCAGAAGCTGCGCCGCCAGTGCCTTCTGACGAGCCACCTGCTGTTCCAACGCGCTCCAGCCGGCGTCAAGGGTCTTGCGCTGGTCCTCGAGTTGGGCGATCAATTCGTCCAGGACCGCCTTTTGGCCCTGGGCGATGCCGAGGCTGCGCTGTAGCCGCGTAATTTCGCTGTTGAGCTTGTCGATCTGCACGGCAACGTCCCCGGCCTGCTTTCGCAGATCGCTGGAACGCTTGAAGACCTCGACGGCCTTGTCGCCCTTGAGCTGATCGGCCTGTGCGGCGGCTTCGTCGGCGGCATCCAGAAGCTTGGCTCGGCGATCGACGAGGTTTTTGACCTGTTCCTGCCGCTGGGCGATCTCTCCCTCGAGCCTGGCGATCTCCTGGGTGACGGCCGCCAGGGTCGGGATCGTCGCGTTGCCGTGGGTAAACCACGCGGACTTTCCGGGCCCGCCGCGGGCTTCGGCGATTTTCTGCGCGATCGCCTCCCGTGCCGGTCGCGGGTCGAACTTGGTGTACCCTGCCACCGCCGACCCGCTGAGTTGGATCTGGGTCGCCTGCTGCGTGATTTCCCACACCAGCCGGGCCAGTTCCAACTCGAGCTGTTCAATCCTGCGGATGGTGTTCTGCGCTGATTCCAGCTCGCTGTGGGCCAGAGCCGACTTGGCGATGGCGCGAACGGACTCGGAAGCGGCCGAGGCGTTGTTGGCGGCGTCGCGCAGCTTCTGGCGTGCCGCGCCGGTGTCTCCTCCGGACTGGGCGATTTCGCGTGCTTCGGCCAGCTCGCGTTGCACCTGCTTGTCAACCTGCCGCTGGGGATCATCACAACCCTGCCCCGCCAGCGCCGCGAAAACTGTCCCGACCAGGCCCGTTGCTGTCGTAAGGATCGTCCTGGAACGAGGGCCGGATGAACGATTCGCCGAGCGTTGTTGCCTGAGACCTGGTTGCATCGGGGATTCTCCAACGTTGCGCGTGACGTTACGGACGATCCATACGAACAGAGTTCCGTGGCCGCATCACAACCTGTTGCCAGGGGCGATTGTGCAACTCCGCCCGCAGCCTGTCAAACCGCCCCGTCCTGGGAAACAGGACCTGGACCTGGCCGCCTTGCTGACGTTTCGGGTTTGGAGGCTGCAAGCTATAATCCGTGGATTGCAGAGTACTTTGGCGGGAAAGGCGTTGTGGCGCAAGTGCAGAGGACCATCTCGCGCGAGGTGAGCGTGGCCGGGCCGGGGCTGTTTTCCGGCGAGCCGGCGACGCTGACGTTCGCGCCGGCGGAGCGTGGAACGGGCATCACCTTCGTCCGGCAGATCGATTCCCGCGTGACCAACATCCCGGCCCTGGTGCAAAACGTCCTCGAACGCCCGCGGCGAACCTGCCTGCGCAGCGGAAGCCTCTATGTGGAGACGGTCGAGCATTGTCTGGCGGCCCTGAGCGGGTTGGGAATCAACAACGTCGTGGTCAAGGTCAGTGGGGGCGTGAGCGGTGAAGTGCCTGGCGGCGACGGCTCCAGCAAGATCTTTGTCGATGCGCTGACGCAGGCGGGCATCGTGGAGCAGGATGCCCCGGTGGAACCGTTGATCATCAAAAAGCCGATCCAGGTTGGCCTGGGAGACGCGACGCTGGCGGCGCTGCCCGGGCCGACGGACCGGCTGGAGATCATCTACAACTTCGAGGCTGCGCCACCGATCGGGCGGCAGACGATTTCGTTCCATCTTGGCAACGGCAGCAGCAGCGGGAACGGTTCGGGGGATATCGACGATTTTGTGACCCAGCTCGCGCCGGCGCGGACGTTTGTCTTCGAGCATGAAGCCAACGAACTGCGAGCCCGCGGCATCGGCCGACACCTCACGCCACGGGATCTGCTGGTCATTTCGCGAGACGGGCCGATCGACAACACTTTCCGCTTCCCCGACGAATGTGCCCGGCACAAGGCGCTGGATCTGATCGGCGACTTGTACCTGGTGGGTCGCCCGATCTATGGACGGCTGGTAGCGCACAAGAGCGGGCATGCGCTGAACCACCTGATGGCCAAGAAGCTGCTTGAGCAGCATCTGACGGATGTGCGCCAGCAATTGGTGAATCGGGAAGCGGCGTTGGACATCCGTCGGATTCAACGAATTCTTCCGCATCGCTACCCGATGCTGCTGGTGGACCGGGTGGTGGAGCTGGAGGGCGACCAGCGTGCCGTGGGGATCAAGAACGTAACGTTCAATGACATTTTCTTTCAGGGGCACTACCCCGGCACGCCCATCATGCCCGGCGTGCTGATCGTGGAGGCGTTGGCACAGCTTGGCGGCATTTTGCTGAGCCAGAAGCTGGAGCACACCGGAAAGCTTGCGGTTCTGTTGTCGATGGATAAGGTGAAAATGCGTCAGCCGGTGGTTCCGGGCGACCAACTGCTGCTGGAGGCGGTGGCCGTTCGGGTCAAGAGCCGCACCGGACATGTGCGGTGCAAGGCATTCGTGCAAGACAAACTGGCCGCGGAGGCCGATATTAAGTTCATGCTCGTCGATGCCGAGCCGGTCTAGACGGAAAGGATGGAGCATCAAGGCAGAAGGGTGAAGCATCGGAAAGCTTCGCATCGGCTTGATCGATGCCGCTTCACCCCTGGTCCTTCGCTTTATGCCAAAGATTTCGCCGTTAGCCTCCGTGGATCCCCGGGCCAACCTCGCCGACGACGTCGAGGTCGGGCCATTCTGCGTCATCGGCCCGGATGTGACGCTGGCGGAGGGCAACCGGCTGATCAGCCACGTGGTCATCACCGGTCGCACCAAGATCGGCCCGGGCAATGTCTTCCACCCCCACTGCGTGATCGGCGGCCCGCCTCAGGATCTGAAATACCGCGGCGAACCTACGGGGCTGGAGATCGGCGCCAACAACATCATCCGCGAGGCCGTCACCATCAACACCGGCACGGTCTATGGCAGCAAGATTTTCGGCGGAGGGGTCACTCGCATCGGCGACAACAACCTGCTGATGGTCAATGCTCACGTCGGGCATGACGCGCAGATCGGCAGCCGCTGCATCCTGGCCAACAACGTCATGATCGCCGGGCACATCGTGATCGGAAACAACACCGTGCTCAATGGCGGCGTGGGGGTCAACGCCTGGGTCACGATCGGCGATTTTGCCTACATCGACGGTTACAGCCGGGTCCACCACGACGTGCCGCCGTACGTCAAGACCACCGACAACCGCGTCCGCGCGCTCAATGAGGTCGGACTGCGCCGCGGCGGGTTCTCCGAACCGGACATCCAGGCGCTGGACTTGGCCACCCGCAGGCTGTTCCTCAATCGCGACAAGCCCTTTGCCCTGGCGTTGCGGGAATTCGACACGCTCAACGGCATCAACCCCTACGTCAAGCGCATGATCGAATTCCTTCAGCGCCGCGACCAGGGCAAGCACGGGCGATATCTCGAAAGCCTGCGAACCAAGTAACCCCGCTGCGGTAATGCGTCATCACCTGTTCCCAGTGCCCATCGCCCCATTTCTTCGCGGGTGTTGGTCAGTGGTTCCCATTCATTCTTCCTTTCATGCAGCTTGTCATTCAGATTTGGTAATTGGTCATTGAACCGATTACATTCATCTGCGTGACCAGTCATTGCGATGATCGCACACGCGAGGCGGAGACTGCCGAGTCCGCTTTGCCGCCCCTTCCTGTCGGCGTGGTCGGGTGCGGGCGGATGGGAAAGCTCCACGCCAAGGTGTATTGCCAGATTCCGCGGGTCCGTCTGGCGGGGGTGTATGATGTGAACCGCGACGCCGCCGAAGCGGCGGCCGAAGAGTTCTGCTGTGAGGTCTTCCCCAGCCCGCAGGCGATGATCGACGCGGGCGTGCGCGCCGTGACCATTGCGGTTCCAACGCAGTCGCATCCGGAATCGGCCGAGTACTTCCTCAAACGCGGCGTCGCCTGCCTGGTGGAAAAACCGCTGGCGCGGAATGTGGCGGAAAGCCGCCGGATCATCGAAGCGGCCCGGTCCGGCGGAGCAGTCGTGCAGGTCGGGCACATCGAACGGTTCAATCCCGCGTTCGTCGCCATGCGACGCCTGGGCATCCAGCCACGCTTCATCGAGGTCATGCGCATCAGCCCGCTGACATTCCGCAGCATCGACGTCGGCGTGGTATTGGACATGATGATCCACGACATCGACATCGTGCTGCAACTGGCCAACTCGCGGGCGAGCAAAATCGAGGCGATCGGCGTGGGGGTGATCGGCGACGCCGAGGATATCTGCAACGCCCGCATCGTCTTCGAGAACGGCTGCGTCGCCAACGTCACCGCCTCGCGACTGGCGCTGAAGACCGAGCGCCGCCTGCGGGTCTTCAGCCCCGACGCCTACGTCTCCATCGACTACCAGAAACGCTACGGAATCGTCGTGCGCCGCAGCGGGAATCTGGCCGCCATCCGCGAGGCCGGCGCCAAGATCCGCTCCGGCGAGATCACTGACATCTCCCAGCTCAACTTCAAGGATCTGGTGAACGTCGAAGAGCTGGCGATCGACGAGATCGATCCGCTGCGAGCCGAGCTGGAGAGTTTCATCGACGCCGTCACCGGCAAATGCCCCCCCGTCGTCACCGCCGACGAAGGTCTGGCCGCCGTCGAACTGGCCAACCGCATCGTCGATTCGATCACGCCCCAGAAGCTGGAAGTGGAATAGGTCGCGGCTTCGGCCCTGTGGCGCGCCTCGGCATCGTCCCAAACGCCCATGCGCGTGTTCAGGACCCTTTCTGCCCGGAGGCTGTCTGCGAACTGGCGGCCCACTGGGCATACTTCTGCATCGCCATCTCCAGCACCGGCGCGGTGATCGGCGGGTCGGGATCGACGATCGCCTGCTTCAGCAGCTTCTGCTGCATCTGTTCCTGATGCCGGGCGCGCTGTTGCCGCGCCAGGGTCTCGTAGATCTGCTTCTGCACCGATTCGTCATCGAATGGCCGAACACGCCCGGGCTTGCGGTTTTCCAGCCGCGCGATGTAGAAGCTGTCGCCGACTTCAATGACCTCGGTAACCTGTCCCGGTTGCTGTAGCTGCCATACCGCATCTTCCACCTGCTGCACGATGAACGAGCCTCGCTGCACCCAGCCGTCGGCGCCGCCCACGCGACCGGCCGTGCGCATGAGGTTCGGGTCGTGATTGATCGACGCCGCAAGTTTCGCGAATTCCTCGTCATTCATCCCGATCGCGCGCTCGCGCAGCTCACGAATCTTGTCCAGCGCCTGCGAGCGACCTCCCATGTTCTTCGCCGTGATCTTGATCACCCGGAACTGCGCCTGCTCGGTCTCGGTAAACTCCGTGCGAAGATGCTGCTCATAGTAGCGGCGGATGTCCTCGGCGGTGACCTGCACCCGGGGCTCGATCTTCTTCCTGTACAGCAGGCTCACCAGGTAGTAGCGGTATTGCTCATTGACTTTTTCGTCGAAGTCGATGCCCTCCTCGGCGGCCTTGCGACGCGCCAGCGCTTCGGATCCCCCCGCCGCCGTGATCTGCTGCGCCCGCCATTGCTCGGTGAGTCGGCGTGCCAGCGCCTTGTCCTGCTGATCCAGCTCATGGACGGCCGCCGCGTACCAGACCTCGTTGCGGACCATCGCCCGCACCTGCTTTTCGATTTCGACCATCGCCAGCGCGCGGTACGACGCCGGATCGCGCTGTTTGGCCTCGCTCTTGAGCAGCGGAGTGATCGCCTGAATGACTTTGTCGGCGTAGATGGGGGTTCCGCTGACGTGGGTTACAACGGCGCCCAGGGTCATGTACTGCGCCGTGGTGCCCCCCGGTCTGGTCGCCGCAACGTCCGCGCCGCGGCCGATGGTGCCCGCCTGTGAAGCCGAGGCATCGGGTGGCACTGTCATGTTCGGTGCGGTGCGGTTGTCGGAGGTCACTGGCAATGCGCCGGCTTCGGCGGCGGTCGCGGTCGCGTCGGCGGCTGTGTTGACGTCGCCTTGCGCCGTGGGCGGCTGGCTGGGCGCGGGTGCCGGGTCGCGCATCGCCGACGCCGCGGCACTGCCCGGCGACTGCGCCTGCGGCTTTGGCTCCGCGACCGAAGGTGGACGATAAAACGCCTGCGCGTCGATCTCCACGCCGTGCTGTCGTTTATGGCCCCATCCGCACCCCGCCGTCAGAACGACACACCAGATTCCAGCCGCCCGCGCCCAACTTCTCATCGGTTTCCACCAGCAACCCATGACACCTCCATGAAGGGACCAGAGTCTACCGTCGAGGCGAGAAAGATCACACCCGTATCTGCTGAGCCTGCAATCCGAAGATCACGGCGCAGCTTGGTGATCGCGAGCGGCGAAAGAATTAATATTTATATAACATTTTGTTATTAAACACTTTAATACACATATTCGCCTCCTGATTTGAACTACACCGTCTGGACGGTATAGTCAACCGAAGATGAGCAGAACGCAGAGCAAAGCGGATAGCAGCGTAGTCCAGGATCGGTTGCTTGACGCCGCCGAACAGGTGGTGGCGCGTGACGGCGTGGCCAATCTGACGCTTGACGCAGTGGCGCGCGAAGCGGGAGTGAGCAAAGGTGGGCTGTTGTATCACTATCCCTCCAAGAGCGCGCTGATCACCGCGATCGTCGAACGGCTGGCCCAGCGATGCGAGACGGACCAGCAGCAGGCGCTGGCCAATGAACCGCCGGCACCCGGGGCGTTCACTCGTGCGTTTATCCGTGCCCACTCCGATCCAATCGATCCACGCGATGTTCCGGTTCACAGCGCCCTGCTCGCCGCCGCCGGGACCAATCCCCAGTTCATGCAGCCGTTTCGCAAACGGTTCGCCCAGTGGCAGGCGCGGCTGGAGGCCGACGGCATCGATCCTGCTATCGCGATGATCGTGAGGCTGGCCATTGATGGATTGTGCCTGGGTCCGCTGCTGGGCATACCGGTACCGCAAGGCGAGCTGCGCGAGCGGGTGGTGCAGAAGCTGATCGCCATGACCTGCCAGCAGGGGCACGAGCCAAGCGAACAGCGGATGGAAGACGAAGTCCACAGGACAACCGAGAAGCGAACGGAGTGACACATGCCTCGCCGAGATACGTATCCACGACGATTGCCGGTCGGAGCCTGGATCCTGTTGCCGGTCTTGAGTGTGCTGGTGGCCGGGATGGTCGTCGGCTGCGGCCGGGGCGGCGACGCCCACGCCGCACAGCAGGCGCAGAACCAGGAGCGACCGCCCACGCCCGTGACCGTGGCCCATGCCATCACCCGCGATGTGCCGGTGTATCTGGAGGCGATCGGTCGGACCGTCGCCGTCGAACAGGTGTCGATCGTCCCGCAGGTAGGCGGCAAGGTGGTTGCGGCCCATGTCGGCGACGGCGCTGACGTCACCCGGGGGCAATTGCTTTTCGAGATCGATCCCAGGCCGTTCGAGGCGACGCTGGCGTCGGCACGCGCGACGCTGGCGCAGGCCGAAGCGGAACTGGCCTGGTCCGCCGCCGATTACCAGCGCACCCAGGAGCTGCGGGCCAGCAACGTTGTCAGCCAGCTCGAATACGAGCAGAAAAAGAGCCAGTATCTGGCCAACGAAGCGCGCGTCCAGGCTGCCAGGGCCGCGGTGGATCTGGCCCGGCTCAACCTCGAGTACACGAAAATCTACTCCCCCATTGACGGCCGTGCCGGAGCAAGGCTCGTTGATCCGGGCAACATCGTCCGTGCCAATGAACAGACCATGCTCGTGATCCAGCGGCTGGATCCGATCTATGCCGAGTTCACCGTCACCGAAAACGACCTGGGAACGGTCCGCAAGTTTCTGGCCTCACGCGGCTTTCCCACAGGCGAGGAAGACCGCATGGGGCTGAAGGCACAGGTGGACGTGCCGGGGGATTCTCAGCCGGTGCTGGCGGCGCTGGGCGCCACGCCCGTCTCCACACGCCCCACCACCGCGCCCGGCGCAGGACCGCGCGTCGGAACGGTCAGCTTCCTGGACAACACCGTGAACAGCGGCACCGGAACGATCAAAGTCCGCGCCACCGTGCCCAACGCCGACTACTACTTCTGGCCAGGTCAGTTCGTCAACGTGCGGCTGATTCTGACCGTCAGGAAAAACGCCGTGCTGATCCCGGCCCAGGCGCAGCAGATCGGGCAGGCCGGTCCGTTCGTTTACGTCGTGACCCCCCAGAGCACCGCCGAGCTTCGCCCGATCGTGCCCGGGCAGCGTCACGGCGACTTGATCGTCGTCGAAAGGGGATTGGATCCTGATGAGCGAGTCATTGTCACCGGACAGATGCTGGTAAGCCCCCAGGGCAGAGTCACTGTGACCAACGAGCCGCCGCCGCAACAGACGGCAAGCGCAGCAATGAGCCCGGACCGGACCCAGGTAGCCAATGAATAGCCAACGACCGGGTTGTGATGACCAGGTTGAATCTCGGCAACTGACATTCAACGTTGGTCGTTGGGCCCTGATCGCTCATCGGGCATTGGCATTTGGTCATCGATCCATTTACTTCCAGGTGTTGCAGTGAATCTCTCCGAGCCTTTCATCCGCAGACCCGTGATGACCGTCGTGTTGACGGTCTCGGCGGTTTTGTTCGGCATCCTGGCGTATCTGAACCTGCCGGTGAACGACCTGCCGGCGGTGGATTACCCGGTGATACAGGTGAACGTCGGCTACCCCGGCGCCAGCCCGCAGACTGTGGCCGCCACCATCGCCACACCCCTGGAAAAACAGTTCATGCAGATTCCCGGTCTGGAGCTGATCACCAGCACCAGCCGCCAGGGATTCTGCACCCTGAACCTTCAGTTCGATCTGAACAAGAGCATCGACGCGGCGGCGACGGATGTGCAGGCAGCCATCAGTCGCGCTACCGGCAACCTGCCCCCCGATTTGCCCAGCCCTCCGACTTTCGTCAAAACCAATCCCAACGACCAGCCCATTCTCTACTTCGCGCTGGCTTCGGACACCATGACCAAAGGCCAGCTCTACGACCTGGCCAACACCCAAATCGCGCAGAAGATCACGATGATCAATGGGGTCAGCCAGGTCAACGTCTATGGGACCAAAAGCGCGATTCGCATCAAGGCCGATCCTTCCAGACTGGCGGCACGGGGGCTGACTATTGAGGATCTTGCCGCGGCGATTCAGAGAGGCACCAGCTATCAAGGCGCCGGACAACTGGACGGCCCCAACCGCACCTTCCTGCTCCAGCCGCAGGGACAGCTCGATACAGCCCAGGCGTACAACGACCTGATCATCGCGACGCGCGACAACGCGCCGGTGTACCTGCGGGACGTGGCCGGCGCCGAGGATTCCGTTCAGGACGAGCGCGTGAACATGCACTTCTGGGTGCGCGACATTCAAGTTCCGCCGGCCACGGTGGTGCTGGCCGTCAGCCGACAGGCAGGCGCCAACGCCGTCCAGGTCGCCAGCCGCGTCAAGGCACTGGCGCCGGAGATTCAGCCGACGCTGCCCGGCGGCACCCGGATGCTGCTGATCTACGACCGCTCGCAAACCATCGTCCACAGTGTCCGCGACGTGCAGGAAACCCTTCTCATCGCCTTCCTGCTGGTCGTCGCGATCATCTTCATCTTCCTGGGCCGTGCCAGCGACACCCTCATCCCCACCGTCGCGCTGCCCCTGTCGCTGCTGCTGACCTTCATCGTCATGAACTGGCTTGGTTTCAGCATCGACAACCTCTCGCTGATGGCATTGACGCTGGCGATCGGGTTTCTCGTCGATGATGCCATCGTCTTCCTGGAAAACACCGTCCGCCGGATGGAACAGTACAGCGAGAACCCGCTGATGGCGGCGATCAACAGCGCTCAGGAGATCAGCTTCACCATCCTGTCGATGACGCTGTCGCTGGCGGTGGTCTTCCTGCCACTGGTGTTCATGCCCGGGCAGGTCGGACGCATCTTCCGTGAGTTCGCGGTCACGATCGTGGTGGCGATCCTGGCCAGCGGCATCGTCTCGCTCACGCTCACCCCGCTGATGTGTGCCCGGGTGCTCGGACAGCGCGGACCCGGCGCCAAACAGAGCTTTATCGAGCGGTTCGTCGGCGCCATCGAGAAGCAGGTTCTTCGCCTCTATGGACATTCCCTCTGGTTCTTCCTCCGCCACCGCTGGATCTCCGTGGTTGTGTGGATCGCGTGCCTGGGCGGAACCATCTGGCTGCTGCGGATCATCCCCAAGTCATTCCTGCCCACCGGCGACAGCTCGTTCGCCTGGGGCGTGCTGATCGCCCAGGAAGGCGCCTCGCCTCAGCAGATGCGCGATTACCAGGCGCGAGCCGAGCAGGTCCTTCATGCCAATCCATCGGTCCGCGCGACGATGACCGTCACCGGCGTGGGGCAGTTCTTCGGATCCAATCAGGGGATCATGATCACGTTCCTGAAGCCACCGGAGGAGCGTCCGCCGCTTGAAACGTTCGGCCCAGACGGCAAGCCCGTGCGCATCGAGCACCCGACGATTCAGCAGGTGTCGGCCGACCTTCAGCAGAAGCTGATGATGAACCTTCCGGGCGCGATCGGCGTGCTCACACCACAGCCCGTGCTGGAGATCTCCACCGGCGCCACCAGCCGCAGCACAGGCGCCTTCGCCTACAGCATCAGCGGCATCAATCCGCAGGAAGTGTACCAGGCGGCGGGCGCGCTGCTTCAGCGACTGATGCCCAGGGTCGGCACCATGTTCGCCGGACCTCCGCAGTCCGACATGTACCTCAACACCCCCAACCTGAAGATCAACATCCTTCGCGACAAGGCCGAATCGCTCGGCGTCAGCGCGGCGCGCATCGAGTCGCTGCTTCGCCACGCCTACAGTCAGAACTACGTCTACCTCATCAAGCGCGCCGACGATCAATATCAGGTGATCCTGGAAGTTCACGATCAGGCCCGACGGACCCCCGAAGACCTGGGACTGCTCTACATCCGCACCGACGACGGCCGCAACATCGTCCCGCTCAACGCGGTGGCCACCTGGCAACCCACCACCGGCCCGCAGGCCGTCAACCACATCAACCAGTTCACCAGCGTCACGATCAACTTCAATCTGGTGCCCGGAGTGTCGATCGGGCAGGCGGTGGATTTCGTCAGCAACGTCGCCGCCGAAGTCCTTCCCCCGACCCTGCGCGGATCGTTCCAGGGCCAGGCGCTGACTTTCCAGCAGACCATCGGCAGCCTGGTGCCATTGATCCTGCTGGCGGTGTTCGTGATGTACGTGATCCTGGCGATCCTGTATGAGAGCTACCTGCACCCGATCACGGTGCTTTCGACACTGCCGACGGCGATGGTCGGCGGGCTGGCGACTCTGTGGCTGTTCGGCGAAGAAGCTTCGCTTTACGCGTTCATCGGGCTGTTCATGCTCATGGGCATCGTCAAGAAAAACGGGATCCTGATCGTGGACTTCGCCATCCAGCGCATCGCCGAGGGACAGACCGCCGAGCAGGCCATCCACGATGCCAGCATGGACCGCTTCCGCCCGATTCTGATGACGACGCTGGCGGCGGTGATGGGCGCGGTGCCGATCGCGATGGCCTGGGGCTCCAGCGGCGCCGAGCGACGCTCGCTGGGACTGGTGATCGTCGGCGGGCTGCTGGTCAGCCAGCTCATCACGCTGTATGTCACGCCCGTGATCTACCTGTACATGGAACTGTTCCAGGAGAAGGTGTTGAATCGCATCCCCTTCTTCGCCGCCCATTACGAGGGCCACGCCTACGCCCCCGGCAAGCATGTTCACGTGCATTACGACGAGCAGGAGCACACCGACGCCGCCCAGCCCGCGCCCGATCGCTTCGCCCCGGTTCCATCGCGTCGCAATGGCAACGGGCAGGACGATGATCGACGCTGAACAGCAGCATCGACTGGCACAACTGGCCGGGCGTCTTGCAATCCGGCGTGGGGTCCGATACCGTCGCGGCGTTCAACAGACCAGGAAAGCCAATGATCCGCCTTGCAGAGCGAATGAGCCTGATTTCCGAGTCGATCACCCTCAAGGTCAGCGCCAAGGCCGCCGCGCTGAAGCGCGCGGGCGTGGACGTCGTCGGCTTCGGCGCCGGCGAGCCGGATTTCGACACCCCCGCCTTCATCAAGGAAGCCGCCAAGCTCGCGCTGGACAAAGGACAGACCAAGTACACCCCCACGCCCTGCATCCCCGAGCTTAAGGCCGCCATTGCCCAGAAGTTCAACCGCGAGAATGGCCTGCCCTACAAGCCCGAGCAGATCAGCACCGGCGCCGGTGGCAAGCACTGCCTGTACATGGCGTTCATGGCCGTGGTCAATCCGGGTGATGAGGTGCTGATACCCTCGCCGTACTGGGTGAGTTACCCCGAGCAGGCCAAGCTCGCCGGCGCAAGCGTGAAGATCATCCGCGGCGAGGAATCACAGGGTTTTCGCATCACTCCCGAGCAGCTTGAACGGGCCATCACCCCCAGAAGCAGGGTACTGATCATCAATTCCCCGTCCAATCCAGCCGGGCATGCGTACACGCCGGAACAACTCAAGGAGCTGGCGGACGTGGTGGTCAGGCATCCGGACCTGATCGTGTTTTCGGATGAGATCTATGAGAAGCTGGTGTACGACGGGCTGAAGTTCGTCAGCTTCGCCACGCTGCACCCGCAACTGCTCGAGCAGACGCTGACGTTCAACTGCCACTCCAAGAGCTTTGCGATGACCGGCTGGCGGGTGGGATACGTCGGCGGTCCGCAACACGTCATCGACGCGATCAACAAGCTTCAGAGCCAGATGACCAGCCACATCACCAGCTTCACGCAAATGGCGGCGGCAACGGCATTGACCGACCCCCGGGGCGCCGAGAGCATCGAGCAGATGCGCCAGCAGTTTGAGAAGCGCGGGCGGCATATGTGGCAGCGGCTGATGCAGCTTCCGAAGATCACCTGCGTCAGGCCCCAGGGCGCGTTTTACTGCTTCCCCAACATCGGCGCGTACATCGGCCGCAAGGCTGGCGGCGTCGAAATCACCGACGCCGTCACCTTCAGCGCCGCCCTGCTGGAACAGAATCATGTGGCGGTGGTGCCCGGCAATGACAGCGGCTTTGACACCCACGTGCGTCTCAGCTTCGCCACCAGCATGGAGCAGATCGACAAGGGGATCGACCGGATCGAGCAATTCCTCAAGAAGCTGACGTGAGCCGAAGCGCGCCGGCCCGCCAGGCTGTGTGCCGCGGAGGCTGAAACTCCCGGTTAGAAAACCCGTTCTCATCACGTCAGAATAATGTAGCCGCAACCCACGGTTGCAGCGTCGGGAGCGTGTTTTGCGAGAAGAAGGTTCGCCGCGGGAACTGGTGCAGCGCGTGCGGCAGCGGCGGGATCGTTCGGCGTTTGCCGAGCTGGCCCGGCGCTACCAGCGCACAGCGCTGGCGATCGCGTACGGGATCGTCGGCGACGCCGAAGCCGCCGGCGACATCACGCAGGAAGCGCTGCTGCGTGTCTGGCAGCGGCTGGGCGATCTGGATGATCCCGATCGCTTCGCCGGTTGGTTTGCCAGCATCGTCAGGAACCTGGCGCACGATCACCTGCGACGACGCCCGCGCGAACGCCGGCAGACCGAATTGCCCGACGCAGTGACCCACAGCGGACACGACTGGCCTGTCGCAGATGGCGATGGACGGCTGGTGGTCGATCCGCTGGCCCAGATCGATCGCGATGAAACACGCAGCGCGATCAATCAGGCGCTGGCCGAGCTGGACGAGCTTACCCGAACCGCCGTGGCGCTGCGGTATTACCAGAACCTCAGTTCCAGGCAGATCGGACAACTGCTGGATCTGTCGCCGGCGGCGGTGGACATGCGGCTGTCGCGCGGCCGGGCCGAGCTTCGTCGCAGGCTGGCGCGACTCGTCGCAACCCGGCCGGCCCCGACGGCACCGCAAACCGGCCCATCGGGCGGCGATGCAGACGCCACAAAGAATGTCTAATCGATGCACGCACCTATGGTGGAATTGAACGACGAGAATCTGGATCGACTGCTTCGCGAACACTTTGCCGGCGAGTTGGATCCGCAGATCGGCAAAGCGACCGCGACGGTTCTGTCAGCCTGCGCCCCGGCAACCAGGCCGCGGCGGTGGCACTGGACCTGGACCGCAGCCGCGGGACTGGCGGTGGCGGCATCCGTCGCCGCATTCCTGCTGGGGCCGGGTGTGTTCAGCGGGCTGCTCAGGCAGACACAGCTCCACCACCCGCCCGCCCCGCCGGTGGCTCTGGTTCAGCCGGACATCCAGCCCGTCGAGCATCAGATCCATTGGAATGACGTCGATCAGGGCACGGTGTTCGTCAATGGCCAGGTGCCGATGCGAAGCATTCTGCGGCAGCGAATCGACAACCTGCAATGGTCGGATCCGGCGGACAACGCAATCTACCAAATGAGCCTGCCGCAGGACGAAATCGTGCTGATCGGATTGAATCCCAATTGAAGACTGACCAGTTCACGGCCAAGCACCGATCCCGGTGCAGACCATGAGGGTGCAGACCATGAGATACACATCAGAACTCGCAATGGCGATGGTGATGATCCTGGCGATGGGCGCAGCGGTTCGGCCCGCTCAGGCGCAGACCGCGCCGGTGGATCCATACCGCCTGGCCGTCGAAAGGGCCGACGAAGCAAAAAAACGCGCCGTGCTTTCCCGATCCCTGGCCCTGAGATCGACCCGCACCGAAAAGGCGGCTTTTCTCGGAGTGGTCACCTCACCGGTCTCGGCAGCGATGCGCGAGCAGCTCAAGCTGCCCAAAGGCGTCGGACTCGTTGTCGAATCCGTCGAAGATGACAGCCCTGCGGAGCGGGCCGGAATCAAACAGTATGACATCCTCCAGAAACTCGACGACCAGTTGCTGATCAATTCGCATCAGCTCGCCGTGCTCATCCGCATGCACAAGCCCGGCGATCAGGTCAGCATCACCCTGCTGCGGCAGGGCCAGACTCAAACCATCACCGCAACCCTGGTCGAGAAGGAGCTGCCTTCCATCGATGACGCCGCCGGCCCGTGGGGAATCCCCGGAATCGACATCTTCCGCGAGCTGCCCGGCGGCAGGATTGACCTGCGCGGGGGTGGCAAAGTGGACCTGGACGACATCGTCAAGTGGACGCCCAAGGAGATGATGACCCTGTCGGTGAGCGATCCGCAGCATACGCTCACCCTCACGATCCGACATGGCAAGCAGCACCTGACCGCGATTGACAAGGACGGAAACGTCGTGTTCAACGGCCCGGTCGATACCGAGCAGCAGCGAGAGGCGCTGCCGGCGGAAATCAAGCCAAAGGTCGAGAAGCTTCTGCGCGAGCCGCAGATGATCCAGCTCAAGCTGAAACGAGTCGAGCGGTCGCAGCGCTCCGACGAGGAAGATCACGAGCCGGCCACACAACCCTAGCGACGACGCCGCGTGTGGCGGCGCGCGGTCCTCGCTACCTCTGATCGAGCAATTCGATGATGCTGTTGACGTCGTACACGCATCCGCCCCAGGTCCCGCCGCTGGCCTGCTGAAGCGCCGCCCACAGCCGCGTGGCCGGCGGAAGTTGGGGATCGGGGCGCAGGTCCGCTCGAGGCGACCGATTCGCCAGCAGCGCATCTCCCACCTGCGGGCTGCACTGCTGGATCGGCGTTGTCGCGTCGCCGATCAGGTCCAGGCGGCCTTGCAGACGGTTTCGATCAAGTTGAATGCGGATGCGGTCGCCATCGCGCAGCTTGCCAATCGGTCCGCCGGCCAGGGCCTCGGGCCCGACATGTCCGATGCACGGCCCGCTGGAAAAGCCCGAGAATCGTCCGTCGGTCACGAGCGGAATCTGGCGCAGATCGGCCGTGGACTTGAGCGCGATGGTGATCTGGGCGGTTTCCGGCATCCCGGCGCCCAGCGGGCCGCGGCACAGCAGCACGATCACGTCGCCGGGCACCAGCCGCCGGTCATCCCCGGCCTTGACCGCTTCGATCGCCTGGTCTTCGCTGACAAAGACGCGCGCCCGGCCGATGTAGTCGTACATATCGCCGGCCCACAGGCTCGGATCGATCGCGGTGGCCTTGACGACCGATCCCTGCGGCGCCAGATTGCCTTGCGGAAAGATCAAAGTGCTGCCCAGCCCGCGCCGCCGCGCCGCATCGGGCGACATGATCACATCATCCGGATCCACGCCATCCTGTGCTGCCAGAAGCTGTCGGAAGCGCCGGCGACGCTCCGAGCCACGCCACCAGTTCAGGTTTTCATCCACCGTCATGCCCGTGACGGTCATGCAGCTCGTGTCCAGAATCCCCAGCTCGCGCAGGTGGAGCATGACCTCCGGAACCCCGCCGGCCAGGAACACCTGAACCGTCTTGAAAAACCGCGGGCCATTGGGAAGCACATCGACGATTCGCCACACCCGGCGGTTGATATCGATCCAGTCCTGAACCGTCGGGCGGTTGATCCCCGCGCTGAACGCGATGGCCGGCAGATGCAGCAGCAGGTTGGTGGAGGCACCGAAGGCGGCATGGACGGCCATGGCGTTGCGAAACGCGCCTTCAGTGAGAATGTGGCGCAAGGTGATGCCGCGTTGACGCAGATGGACCAGTGCCTGCGCGGATTGCCGGGCCAGTTGCAGCCACACCGGCTCGCCGGAAGGCGCCAGCGCCGAATGCGGCAGCGAGATGCCCAGGGCTTCGCCGATCACCTGCGACGACGCCGCCGTGCCGAGGAACTGGCATCCCCCGCCGGAGCTGGCGCAGGCGCGACAACCCAGCTCGGAGGCCTGCTCCAGTGTGATCTGTCCATGCGAAAAACGCGCGCCGATGGCCTGCACGCTGCCGGCGTCTTCACCATCGGCCGCAGGCAGCGTCACCCCGCCGGGAACCAGAATCCCCGGCAACTCCCGCGCTTCGGCCAGCGCCATCATCATCGCCGGCAAGCCCTTGTCGCAGGTGGCGATGCCCATGACCGCGCGTCGCGTCGGCAGCGAGCGGACCAGCCGGCCAAATGCTTCGCAGGCGGTATTGCGGTAAGGCAGACTGTCGAGCATGCCGGCAGTGCCCTGTGTGCGACCATCGCACGGATCGGAACAGTAGACGGAAAACGGGGTGTGTCCGCTGCGGCGCAGCTCCATCGCCGCCTCGCGCACCAGCAGCCCCAGCTCCCAGTGCCCGGTGTGCAATCCCAGGGCGATGGGGGTTGCGTCGTCGGCGCGAAGTCCGCCAAGGGTGCTGAGGATCAGCACGTCACCGCCGATCGTCAGTGACTGCGCGTTCCAGCCCATGCCCACGTTCTGGGTCAGCCCGAACAGATCGCCGCTGGGCCAGTGACGAAGCATCTGTTCGGTCAGCGGCAGGCGGCCGGCCGGTCCGGGCGCGCTGGTCCGAACCTGATAAATCGTCTGCTCGTCACTAAGCAGGAACGGTGGGACCTTCATGGCGATGGCATCGAAGCATCGCCGCCGGGCATGACGTCGTCAAATCGCAGTGGTTGGCCGGCGAATCAGCCGCGTTGATCGCTTTGGGCAGGTGGCCGGTCCTCAGCGACGGAGATGGGCGGCAGCTTGCCGTCGAGAAAGTCTTGAAGAAACCGCGCGGCCGCCAGTGCGTCCAGCCGCTGGCGTCGCTGTCGGCGAGTCAGCTTTTGTCCGGCGCGGCGGCGGGCCAGCAGATCCTGCTCGGCGGCGAAGCTGCTCAGCCGCTCGTCCACGAAAATCACCGGGACAGCGGTGGCGGCGGCAAGGCGACGTGCCCAGGCGATCGTCGCCTCCGCGGCCGGACCCGGCGTGCCGTCCATGTTCAGCGGCAGGCCTACAACGATGCGCCGCACCGACTCCTTGCGCACCACTTCGCACACCGGCTGGATGGCGGCCTCCGGGCCGGATACGCTCAGCACGTCGTAGGCCGTTGCCAGTCGTCCGCTCTCGTCGCTCAGCGCCAGCCCCACGCGTCTGGTTCCCAGGTCGATCGCCAACGTGCGCATCTCGGCCACATTTCGCTGCACTTGCCTGTACGGGTGAAGATCGCGCGATCACTGATACTTCTGTCCGTACTTCTCCTTGAGCTTGCCGACCAGCTCCTTGACGCGCTGCGACTCGCTCTTGGGACAGATCATCGTTGCGTCTTTGGTATGCACCACCACCATGTCGTTCACGCCGATCAGTGCGATCAGATGTTCAGGATCCTGTGAGACGATGATGTTGTCCTGCGAGTCCAGGTACACGAGGTTGGGCGCATCGACGGCGTTGTTCTGCTCGTCGATCGGCAGCGTTTCGGCCAGCGCTGGCCAGGAACCGATGTCCAGCCACTGAACCGGCATTTCGACGACGACGACCTGGGCATGCCCCTTGCCCTGCGAAGCCGGCTCCAGAACGGCGTAGTCGATGCTGATCTTCGGCAGGCGGGGATAAACGTCCTCCAGCACTTGCTGCTGCTGCGACGTGCCCCAGGCGTCGGCAATCTGCATCAGCCCCTGATACGAGGCGGGCAGATGAGTGGCCAGTTCCTTCAACACCGTGTCGGCGCGCCATACGAACATGCCGCTGTTCCAGTAATAGCGTCCGGATTCGACGTAGCGGTCGGCGGTGGCTTTGTCGGGTTTCTCCTTGAATGACTGCACGCGGTAGGCGCCCTTGAATCCGGGCAAGGCTTCGCCGCGATGAATGTACCCCAGCCCGGTGTGCCCGTGCGTCGGGACGATGCCGAAGGTCACCAGCGCGTTGGGGATCCGCGTGGCAACCTCGAAGCCGGTTCTCATCGCCGCATGGAAGGCGTCGATGGGCTCGATGACGTGATCGGCGGTGGTGACGCAGAAGACGGCCTGGCGATCCCGCTTCAGCAGCAGAGCCGCGGGAAAGCCGACGGCGTTGGCGGTATCGCGCCCGACCGGCTCGCCCAGCAGATTCTCCGGGGGCAGCTCCGGCAGGTTCGCCAGAACCGCCGGGCCGTGCGCCGCGGAAGTACACACGAAAATCTGCTGCGGCGGGAGCATGCCTCGCAACCGCTCGTAGCTGAGTTGAAGCAGGCTTTTGCCCCTGACAATCGGCAGCAGTTGCTTGGGAATGTGCGAGCGGGACAGCGGCCAAAGCCGCGTCCCCGCTCCGCCCGCCATGATCACGCCGTATTCCATGACTCGACCTGGTTGTCAGTAGTTTCCTTCGCCAGCCGCCGGTCGTCCTTCACCGGCCCACACGATTCAGCGCCCCCCGGCGGCAGAGCCGTCGATCCGCCGAACGCAAGCCATTTAGCATACGCACCGCAGCCCCGCCCGCCAAGACTCTTCAGCCCAAACGGCAGCCAGGTGTGCTCGTCGCCTGAGGATCTCACTTCGTCTTGGAGACCAGACGAACCCCGTCGATCACCATGGTTTTGTCGATCGCCTTGCACATGTCGTAGATGGTCAGGGCCGCCACGGAAACCGCCGTCAGCGCCTCCATCTCCACACCGGTTTTCGCGGTGATGCGCGCGGTGGCGCGGATATGCACGCGCACCGGCTGGTTGTTGTCGGGCTCCAGCTCCGGGATGTCGAACGCGACCTCGAGGCTCTCGACCGGCAGGGGATGGCAAAGCGGGATCAGCTCGCCACAGCGCTTTGCGGCCATGATTCCCGCGATGCGCGCGGTACCAAAGACCTCGCCCTTGGGCACGGTCTGGTCGGCGATCGCCTGGATCGTGGCGCGCTGCAGCGTGATGTACCCCTCCGCGATCGCCTGCCGCGACGACGGCGACTTGTGCCCGACATCGACCATACGTGCCTGACCTTTGGAGTCCAGATGCGTGAGCTTCGATTTCATCTTCGTCAGTCAGTTCCAGCCCCTGCGCAGCTCGGCGATCTGCCGGCACTGCGCCAGCAGGGGTTCGACATCATTCAAGTGCAGCATGGTGGCGGCATCGCTTTTAGCGTTCCTGGGGTCGGGATGACATTCCAGGAACAGCCCATCAACTCCCGCCGCGACCGCAGCGCGCGCCAGCAGCGGCGAGTATTGCGGGTTGCCGCCGCTCTGGTTGCCCAGTGCGGCGGGTTGCTGCGTGCTATGGGTGATGTCGAAGACCACCGGCACCCCGAACGACTTCATCACCGCGATCGCGGTAAAGTCGTTGACCAGCCGGTTGTACCCGAAAAATGTGCCGCGCTCCGTCAGCATCACCCGGTCGTTGCCCGTCGAACGCACTTTCTCAAGGGCCGTGCTCATCTCCTGCGGCGACATGAACTGGCCCTTCTTTATGTTCACCGCGCGGCCGCTCCTGCCGCAGGCCACAAGCAGATCCGTCTGCCGCGCCAAAAACGCCGGCACCTGAAGCACATCCACGACCTCGGCGACGATGGGTGCCTGATCAGGCTCATGAACATCCGTCAGCACCGGCACACCCAGCTCGCGCTTCACCCGTTCCAGTACGACCAGCCCATCCGTCAGCCCCGGCCCGCGAAAGCTCGTGGCGCTGGATCGATTCGCCTTGTCGAAGCTCGCCTTGAAAATGTACGTCAGCCCGAGCTTCTGGCAGATCGATTTGACGCGCGAGCCGACGAGCAGGCACAGCTCGGCCGATTCGATTACGCACGGTCCGGCGATGACGAACAGCGGCGAACGGTCCAGATGGAGCAGGTCATTCATCAGGTCATTCATAATGCTCAGTGGTCGGCGGCCAGTGGTCAGTGATGATGGACAGGCTTTGCTGGCCACCGACCACTGGCCACTGCCCACTACGGCTGCACGATAAACGCCAGTCTTCCGTCGAGCAACTGGATATCCAGCGGGGTGTATCCGGCGGCCTCGCCGTCGATCTGGACCGGCGCCAGGCCGCACGATTCGATGCGCACCTTTCGGCCTTTGGTGTAGACAACCCCTTCCTCGCGAAGGTGTTCTGCTGCGGCGGCCAGCAGCGCCAGGTGCAACACGTCCAACGCACTGCGACACGGCAGCGCGCAGACATCAAGCCACCCGTCGTCGGAGCGGGCGTGAACCAGGATCGGGAAGCCGGTGCCATACTGGCTGACATTGCCCACAAAGGCGACCGCGGGCGCCGGACCGAACACGCACCGCCCGTCCACCTCGACGCGCAGCGGCGGGTAGTCATAGTTCTTCAGCGCCCGCAGCGTGGGCGCGACATAGCTCATCAGGTCGATCGATCCGTGGCGACAACGATGCAGCTCATGAACGACGGCGGCGTCGATGCCGACGCCCGCCATCAGCAGAAACAGCCGCCCGTTGGCGCGGGCCGTGTCCAGCTCTCGCAGGCGTCCTGCCCGCAACGCCTGCACGACCTGTTCGTCCAGTTGCTGTGGATTCCACTGAATGCCCAGATGCCGGGCCATGAGATTGGCCGTGCCGAGCGGGACCACCAGCAGCGGCGGAACCTGCGCGCAGTCGCCGAAGTATCGCAGCAGGCGTTCGGCGGTGGCGCGCACGGTCCCGTCACCGCCAACGCAGATCGCTGCCCGCGGCGGCCAGGGGCAGGCAAGCTGCCGATCATCAATCTGCTCGGCAGGCTCGACAAATTCGTGAACCACGAATCCCTCGGCACGCAGTCGCTGCGCGATCCGCCGCGCCATCATCCCCCCAAGCCCGCGCCCGGCGATCGGGTTGGAAAACAGCAAAACGTCCAGGGGATGCGGTCCGCTGTCAGGATCCTGAATCATCAACGACTGCCGATTGTGGCTCGGGCACGACACGCGATCGATCATGGTCATTGGGCGATCGGCAATCTCCCCTGGGTTATTCTGCCGGCTGCGTGCTCGCCTGGCCGGTGGTGGGCGCCGTGCTGGCCTTGAGCATCTCGCTGGCCAGCTTGCTGCGGATCGCATCGCTGACCTGCTCGACGGTCTTGTAGTTTCCCGCAGTCAGCTCTTCGGTCGTCTGTACCACCACGTCGCGGAAGACTTGCATCAGCCGCATGTGCCGCTCAACATCGGCGGCGTCCATGCCAGCGGTAAGGTTGGACATGGCCAGCTTCCATTGGCCCTGCTGGCGCAGCAGTTCGATGCGGTTGTTGTCCATTTGGACGGTGGCCCTGTCGCCGTCGATGGCGACATTCGCCTGCCGGATGCGCTGTTCGCTCTGGGCCAGCTCGGCGGCGGGGTCGGCGGCAAGCTGGCTGGCGGCTTCGGCGCCAAAGGCGTCGGCGGCGGCCCTGCGGAAGTTGGCGTTGGCCTGCGTGCGCGACATCAGCAGGTCCAGCAGTTTCTGATCCTGCGGGGTGACGGCGTGGATGAGCTGTCGCGCCGTGCCCGTATCTCCCGCCGCCAGCGCCCGCGAGACCAGCAGCAGCGTTCCCTTTGGGGTCGAGGGCTCGGGCGCAATATCATTGGCCGGATCGACCGGCTGCGTCGTCACCGCCGCCGTTGTGGGCTGGCGCACATGCTCCTGCGCCCACAGCGAGCTTGTGAAGCTCAGCAGGCTCAGCATTGTGGCCAACGCGCCGGCGCCGATGGCGTGCAGCGAGCGGGATCTGTCTGCCGGCACAGCAATCGCTGTCGCCAGTTGTGGTGCGGGATCGACTCTGGTTTTCGCCGTTCGCGACATCTGTATGCTCCTTGCCCTCGCCCCGCTTGTGCAAAAGCTCTGTTCTACGATCTCAGGTCCGGCAACGGCGACAAAGCCCGTGCAGGACGACTTCCGGCCAGCGAATATCGTAGTCCCGCGAAACGTCCAGTGACGCCACGAAATTCGCGGGGATACGTGCGTCGTCCAGGCAATCGACCTTGCCGCACTGGTCGCAAACGAAGTGCGGATGCAGATGTTGAGGCTTTGGACTGACCTCCGGGCTGATGGCATAAAGCCAGGAGCGGTCCTCTCCGCGCACGCGATGCACCAGTCTTTTGCGCAGGAAGGTATGCAGCGTGCGGTAGACGGTGACCGTGTCCACGCCCTTGAGGCGCGCCAGGATCTGCGGAACGCTCATCGGACGCGCGCTTCGCGTGAGCACTTCCAGCACGCCGATCCGCACCGGGGTTTTCCGCAGGCCGCTGCCACGCAGCCGCGCCTCCGAAGCTGCGGCGGACTTGCGGTTGGCGTTGGGGCCATTGGGTATATGCCGCGACACAACGCCAAATCATAGCCGATGGGATGCAATCCATCATCATTGGCTTTTATGCTACGATGGGGCTTATGGCGATGCTGAGTTATCGAACGGCCGGGGAGTCGCACGGGCGGGCGCTGCTGGCGCTGGTGGAAGGCATGCCGGCGGGCGTGCCGATCGACAAGGACCTGATCGATGGCGAGCTGCGGCGTCGGCAAGGCGGCTACGGCCGCGGCGGGCGACAGAAGATCGAGACCGACGCCGTCGAGTTCCTTTCCGGAGTCCGGTTAGGCAAGTCGATCGGTTCGCCGATCACCATGATGATCCCCAACAGGGACGCGCGGCTGGATGATGTGCAGGCCACGCCCCCGCTGCACCGGCCTCGGCCCGGACACGCGGATTTGGCCGGCTCGGTCAAGTGGTTGACCACCGATTGTCGCCAGACGCTGGAGCGAGCCAGCGCCCGCGAGACGGCGGCGCGAGTGGCGGCCGGGGCGCTGGCGCGGTGTCTGCTGCGGCAGTTCGACATCGAGGTTTTCGGATTCGTGCGCGCGGTCGGGCCGGCGACAGCGTCGTTACAGGTCACAGAAGAGAACTGGCGGCAGCTTCTGAAGCTGCGCGATGAGTCGGACGTGTATTGCCCTGATCCGGCAGCTTCGCAGGCGTTTCGCGACTTCATCAACGAGCAGAAGGCTGCCAAGGACACCGCTGGCGGGATCGTCGAGTGTCACGTGTTCGGCTGCCCGATCGGGTTGGGAAGCTGCATGACCTGGGACGGCCGGCTGGACTCGCGGATCGCGGCGGCGGTGGTGGCGATTCAGGCGTTCAAAGGCGTCGAGTTCGGCCTGGGCTTCGAGGCGGCGCGACTCCCCGGATCCAAAGTCCACGATGAGATCCACTTTGACGAATCGAAGAAGAACACGCCGAGCCTGGGGTTCGTGCGGATGACCAACAACGCTGGCGGGCTGGAAGGCGGCATGACCAACGGCCAGCCGATTGTTGTTCGCGGCGCCATGAAGCCGATCAGCACGCTGGGCAAGCCGCTGATGAGTATCGACCTGAACACCAAACAGCCCAGCGAAGCCGGCTGGGAACGCAGCGATATCAGCGCCATCGGCGCCGCCAGCGTGATCATGGAAAACGTGGTCGCCTTCGAGGTCGCGCGGGCACTGCTGGAAAAGTTCGGGGGCGATTCGCTCACCGAGGTGCGGGCGAATTACGAGAACTACCTGGCGACGGCGCGGCGGCTGCCGCTGTGATACAATGACGCTGATCAGGACACGACCGCCCGCCAGGCGATGAATGGACGATCCATACGGTTTCTCTCGGAAGAGCAACTGCTGGCGGAATGCCGGGTGGATGTGTATCGCGGCTCGGGCCCCGGCGGGCAGAAGCGAAACAAGACCAGCAATTCCATCCGGGTGACGCACCTGCCCACCGGAATCAGCGCCATCGCCGAAGAGTCGCGATCACAGGCGGAAAACAAGATGCGGGCGATCAGGCGGCTTCGGCTGAAGCTGGCCGTCGAGCTGCGCGAGCCGGTCGATCCGCTGCAATGGGAGCCGCCGGACTGGTTTGTCTCCATCCGTCATCACGGTCGAATCGAGGCGTCCTACCGGCATCCGTACTACGCGCCGACGGCGGGGCTGATTCTGGATCTTCTCAAGGCCGTTCACGGAAGCCCGGCCGACGTGGGTGTGATGCTCGGCGTGCCGACCACGACAATCATTCGATTCCTGGAAAGTGAGCCGATGCTCTGGACCGCCGCCAATCGGATCCGCGCCGAGCTTGGATTACCAGCCCTGCGACACCGCGAGTGATGCTCGTCGGCACACGCCCGTGCTGGACATGACGGCCGGTCCCCGCTATCACACAAGCACCACCATGCAACCGCAAGTTCGGCCTACCATCGGCAAGAGCGACTGGTTTATCCATGATCGTTTCGGCATGTTCATCCACTGGGGCCTGTATGCGCTTGGCGCCCGGCACGAGTGGCTGATGCACAACGAGCGGATTCCTGTTGAGGAGTACGAGCGACGCTACTTCAGGCATTTCGACCCGGACCTGTACGATCCCGAGCTTTGGGCGACGGCGGCGGCGAACGCGGGAATGAAGTATTTCGTGGTCACCAGCAAACACCACGAGGGGTTCTGCCTGTGGGATTCGAAATTCACCGATTACAAGTCCACCAACACGCCGTGCGGCAAGGATCTGCTCACGCCGATGATCAACGCGTTCCGCTCACGTGGACTGCGCGCAGGGCTGTACTACTCGCTGATTGACTGGCATCACCCACAGTTCGTGCTTGACCGTCACATCGGGCCTTATCGCGATCATCCAGATCGCGAGAAGCTCAACGTCGGGCGGGACCAGAACAAGTATGCCGATTATCTGCACGCGCAGGTGCGCGAGCTGATCACGCTGTATCACCCGGACATCATGTGGTTCGATTTTTCCTACCCCAAGCCGGACGGCAGCGGCAAGGGGCGGGCGGACTGGCGCAGCGAAGAGTTGTACAAGATGGTTCGGGAGCTGGCGCCGGATATTCTGATCGATGACCGGCTGGACCTGCCCGACGCATGGGATTTCAAGACCCCCGAGCAGACCCAGCCGCGAAAGTGGGTGGAAGTCAACGGTACGCGCGTGGTGTGGGAGGCGTGTCAGACATTCTCCGGATCATGGGGCTATCACCGTGACGAATCGGACTGGAGAAGCGTCGATGAGCTGGTGCGAACGCTGATCGACTGCGTGTCCAAGGGCGGGAACCTGCTGCTGAACGTCGGGCCGACCGGACGCGGCGAACTCGATCCCCGCGCGCTGGATCGGCTCAGCGGCATCGGCGAATGGATGAAGCGGCACAGCCGCAGCATCTATGGCTGCACCGAGGCGCCGGCCGACCAGTTCATCTGCCCGCAGGATTGCCGCCTGACATACAACCCGCAAACGCGGCGGCTGTATGTGCACATCTTCGCCTGGCCGTACAAGCACCTTCACCTGGACGGACTGGCAGGCAGAGTTGAGTACGCGCAATTGCTCCATGACGCCAGCGAAGTGAAGATGAATCTGGACGACTGGCACGCCAAACAGATCGGCTCGCAGCAGGCCACGCTCACCCTGAACCTGCCCAAGCAGAAGCCGGACGTGACAGTGCCGGTGATCGAGCTTTTCCTCAAGTGAGTGAAACCTGTGCAGGGTTCACGGGGCCGGGTGTGATGCCCGTCACGCCCCCGCCCGGCGCGCGGGATTCCGCGTCTGTAAGGGCTTTGTCCCTACAGGCGGTACAGGCGTCGCGTCCGGCTGGGCCGTTGGACACGGCGTTCACGAGGCTGCGGCGGCTGCCGCTTATTCCAGAGAAAATCCGTCAAAACATCCCCCAAATTCGCACCTTCCCCCGCTTTCCAACGTAGTTAAACAGCCGATGGGAGGAGTCGGAGGAAGTGCCCGATGGGTTCTGTTCGTACCCCAGCAAAATCGCGCCAGTCGCAACCTCGAACCTCGCTGGAATCGCTGGAGCCACGCCGCCATTTGGCGTCATCCATGTGGCTTCAGGACAACATCGTCTACATCGCCGGCGACTTCTACGGCCCCACCACGGTGCGCATCACGCCGGACCTTCGTCGGATCAGCGTCAGCGGCGTGTCCGATACCCGTGTCGCTCAGGTGGTGCGACAGCTCGGCGGCAGAACCCCGACAATGATCCGCATCCGCGGCGGGCGGTTCAGCGACAAGTTCATCGTCGAGCCGGGCGTGAGAATCCCGGTTCACATGGACGGGGGCACGGGCAAGAACATCCTGGTTGGCGGAAGCGGAAACGATACGCTCATTGGCGATGGGTCGCACGATCGCATCATCACGGGCGGCGGCAACGATTACGTGCTGGCGGGCGGCGGCAATGACACGGTCTGGGGTGATCGCGACGACACCGTTTGGGGCGACAACGGCCTGGATGTGCTCAACGGCGTGAACGACGCCGACAACCTCGCTTATCCACCGGCGGTTGGGCGCTCGCCCCTGGTGCCGGGGGAGTTCAAGCTGTCCGCCAGCGGCGGTTCACTGGGAGTCTCGATCTACAGTCTGACAGTCGCCGATGTGCTCGCTGGTAGCGGCGCCAGCGCCACGCTTGGCCCGGAACGCAATCTCACGGTCAGGAAGATCTCACAGACAACGCTTGGCAACACAGTGGCGCAGCTCTGGTCCACTGCGGATGGGCTCATCACGATCCAGTTCGTGATGATTGACTCGACAATGGCAAGCAATATCGCGATGACGCTGACCAACCGCAGCGCTGCGCGAATCACACAGATCCATCTGGACATGCCCTGGATTCTGACCGATGCCTCGCCCGATCATGCGATCAAGTCCACGTTCAAAGGCGGGGCTGATCGACCCTGGACCAACGGCGGCATCCTCCAGGGCAGCGATGCAACCTGGCCCGGCTACGCCTATTCCCCATTTGCCGTCTTCTACAACAGGCGAACCGGTGAAGGCGTGTCGTTCACGGCGTTCAACGATGAACTGGATTTAACTCAGATCTCCTGGACTTTGGACACCGATCGCGCCACCCCCTCGGTGCACTTCTGGCCGAACCTGGATCAAGCGGGCAGCAGCACCTACGAGATGGAGCTGTACCATTCCTGGAACATGCCCGAAGCACAGTATTCGCATTACCGCACGCGGTTTCTGGAGCGGTTCATGGCGCGCAAGGGTATTCCTGAAGCGATCTATCGCAAACAGGGTGTATGGGGTTATGCCGACTGGGTGAATTACAACGAGACGCTCGAGCAGGTTGTGCAGAACGCGATGAACTACGGCGCCAGCGGGTTTGTGATGTGGTCGCCGGGGGATGGACTGACCCCTCATTACGAACCGTTCCACCCCGGTTTCCCCTGGGCTTCATCGCTGCTTTCGACGAGCAGGCTGCCAGGACTTCAGGGGCTGGGCGTGCTGATCAACCCGTACATTTCGCTGCGCATCCAGAATCCCGATGGAACCTGGCGCAACGATCTGCGGTATCTGGACGATCCGCAACACCGTGCCTGGCTCACGGCGCAGCGCGATGACATGGTCGCGCGCGGAGTGAACTTCGCGTATTGGGATACGGGCGGCACTCCGGCACAGGGCAGCGGGCTGGATTGGCTGGATGTCCTCTGGAGCTTCAAGCGCGTGGGGATTACCGTGGCGCCGGAGCAGTCCGCCGACGTCGCCGTCTGGGTAACCGGCGCCAACCTGCACTGGCCGTATTCCTGGGGCGACTACGTTGTCGCCAAGGCCGTGACGCCCAATGCCACTCAATTCGCTGTGGGGAATACGACCGAGATGCGCATCATCAACGGACGCGAGATGCGCTGGTGGGAGCATGCGACGTACCACGGCATGGTTCCCATCCTTCGTCAACTTCAGCTTCAGGAACGTTGGGAACTGCTGGGCAACTGAGACTTGTGAACCGGCGAGAGGAACTCAGTGCCGCGCCAGGTAATCCGGCCGGTCCGGCACTTGTGCAGCGCGAAGGTGAGCACCGCAAGCAGCATCGGCGCCGTCGCGGGCATCAGAAGCGCATGCATCCAACCGACGCCCGCCCACCGGTAAACCAATCCCACATGCAACGTCATGAGCACCAGGTGCGCCGTTGAAGCCGCCAGCAGCAGACCGGATTCGGCGCTCGTGGCCAGCCCGAAGACTCCCATCGCCAGCGCCGGATAGACGGTCAGAACACTGCACACCACGAAGACCATCGCGGCCAGGATCCGTCCCGGCCGCAGGCGCACTGTCCCGCAGTAGATCCGCGCCCAGCCTTGGAACATCTGCCGCAGACTGCTGTGCATTCGCGTGGCCGCCAGGTGCGCGCCACTGAACAATCGCGTCTTGAACCCGCGCGCCTTCAGCAGCCGCATCAGCTCGACATCCTCGGTGATTCGATCCTTCACCGCCGCATGCCCCCCGACCGCTTCGTAGGCGCTGCGCCGAACGAGGAAGAACTGACCGTTGGCGGCGGCGATGTCCCGGCGGCGGTCCAGATTGGTCAGCGACACGACGTTCATGATCGCCCACGTCGCCGCCAGCGCCGGAAGCATCCATCGCTCCAGAAAGCTGTGACATTCCAAACGCGTGAGGACGCTCAGGGCGTCGTAGTTTCGCGCCAGCGCCAGCGAAATCGCCGCCGACAGCGCATTGGGCTCCAGTGTCACGTCCGAGTCGACAAACAGCAGCCACTGCCCCGATGCCTGCTGTGACCCCAGACACAGCGCATGACACTTGCCCAACCAACCCGCGGGCAATGACTCCTGAGACACATGAATGACGCGCAGCCGTTGATCCCGCGCCGCAATTCGATCCAATATCGCGCCGGTGTCATCCGTGCTCCGATCGTCGATCGCGATCACATCGAACTTCGGATAATCCTGCGCCAACACAGACTCGATGCATCTGCCGATGCCTTTGGCTTCGTCTTTGGCCGGAACCAGAATCGTGACGTGGGGTGGATCAGCCGGCAGTTGCCCGCGCCAGCGTCGCAATCGGTCCATCCGCGCCCGTCCCACCAGCAGCCCCGCCAGCATCAACATCCACGCCGCCGGGCCTATCAGCGCGTAACAGACCAGCAATGTTGGCGAATCAGGGAGATTCAAGCGTCAGGCATCAAAAGCAAAACCCCGGAGAAAGCAACTCCGGGGCTGTGTTCTGAACAACGGCGGGCCATTCCGATCACACCGGCCGAACCGGCGCGGCACCGGAAGCGAACAGCTTCTTGGCCTCGCCGACCAGGTAGAAGCTGCCGGTGATGCAGATCAGGTCCTCCTTGGTCACGGCGCGATTGGCGATCTCCAGTGCCGCCGACAGATTCGGCGCCACCTGCGCCATCTTCCCGTACAACTCGACGTACCGTGCGGCCAGCTCCTCCGGATCGGC
This sequence comes from Fontivita pretiosa, assembly GCF_050410795.1. Classification (GTDB taxonomy): domain Bacteria; phylum Planctomycetota; class Phycisphaerae; order Tepidisphaerales; family Tepidisphaeraceae; genus Fontivita; species Fontivita pretiosa. The sequence continues at coordinate 911,158 of NZ_CP191258.1, forward strand.
CGTGCGGATGTTGTTCACGTTGGTGAAGATCACCTTGTCGGCACCGCTGGTGATACGTTCGAGCATCCCCGGCACGTCCTTATCCGCGCAACACCCGAAAATGACCACCATCGAGTCGTACGGAATGTGCTGCCCGATGGCGCGCATCATCGCGTCGATACTGGCGGCGTTGTGCGCGCCGTCTACCAGAACCCGTGGATTGGTGCAGATCAACTCCATGCGACCGGGAATCTGCGTCCTGGCCAGGCCCTCCATGCAACGCTGATCGTTCAGGGCGAAGCCGCGCATCTTCAGCCGGTCGATCACCGCCAGCGCCAAGCCGCAGTTCAGTGCCTGATGCTCGCCCAGCAACGGCACCGCCAGGTGCTCAAACTTGCTTTGCGGAGTCGTCAGGCACACACGGTTGTGCGGCCCGAGCATTCGGCTGGATTCAAAGCGGTAACTGAACTCGATGGTCTTGCCCGTGATGTCCAGCGGCGCGCCGACTTTCTCGGCCACACGCTTGAGCACCGCCTCAACCTCCGGCGGCTGCATGACCGTCACCGCCGGCACGCCGGGCTTGAAGATCCCGGCCTTTTCTTCGGCGATCTTCTCCAGCGTCCCGCCGAGCTGCGCCATATGGTCCTTGCTGATGCTGGTAATTGCCGTGACTTCAGGCTTGACGACGTTGGTGCTGTCCAGTCGCCCGCCCAGGCCCGTCTCGATCACCGCGATATCTACCTTCTGTTCCGCAAAATACTTAAACGCGATCGCGGTGAGCACATCGAAATACGTCGGCGTCGGGCGCGCCCGCAGAACCATCGGTTGAACCATCCGCACCAGCCGAGCAAAGTCCGGCTGAGAGATCATCTGCCCGTTGATCTGAATCCGCTCGCGAATGTCCACCAAGTGGGGGCTGGTGTACAAGCCCACCTTGTAACCGTTGCCTTCGAGCATGGCGGCGAGCATGGCGCAGGTGCTGCCCTTGCCCTTGGTCCCGGCCACATGAACGCAGCGGAAATGATCCTGAGGATTGCCCAGCTTCCGCAGCAGCGTCCGCATACGATCTAAGTCGAAGGTCTGGGCGTTATAGCGGACGATGCGCATCTTTTCGTAGTCGCTCAGGGTTGCAAGAAATCGCAACGCCTTGGTGTAAGGGCTGGGCGACGGGTTTGCAGTCGGCTGATGCGCTTTGACCGCCACCCGGGGATGCGCGGGGGAGCGATCTCCAGGCCGCTCACGCACCGCAGGCGCGGTTCGGGCGGACTTGGCGTTCACGGCGACGGTCCGTCGCCGAGAGGTACTACGGGTTGCTTTGGCGCGGACTGCCATAGTCCTACCATCTTATCAACTCCTAACTCCCCTTTCAACAAAACGGTTAAATCACCACAGATTCGACGTTTACGGGGCTGACACGCCCCTAACATACATAAAGCCCTAACCACAATATCTTGCGCTTCTGCCTGGCCTGGTGCACGATTCGCTCATCCCGATCCGAACCCCTGCTGCTCTCCGGCGCCACTGGGTTTACTTTCGCCGCAGCGGCGGATAGAGTCCGCGCACGGCTTTTAGCGGCAACAGCATTGTCGCGCGCCCACTGAGCAGGACGCGCCAGCCAATCCCATGACGCGAACCGCAAAACCCATCAGAACCGTCGCCTTCGTCAGTCTGGGCTGTCCCAAAAACCTCGTGGACAGCGAGCGGATGCTCGGCCTGCTGGCTGAAGACGGGCTGATCATCTCTTCCGATCCGGCCCAAGCCGACGCCATCGTCATCAACACCTGTGGCTTCCTGGAAGCTTCCAAAATCGAGTCGATGGAACAGATCCAGCAGGCCATCGCATTGAAAAAACAGGGCCAGTGCAAGCGGATCATCGTGGCCGGCTGTCTGGTGCAACGTCACAAGACCGAACTTCTGGCCGAGGCGCCTGAGATCGACCGCCTGGTGGGCGTGTTCGATCGGGAGCACATCGTCCAGGCCGTCCGTGGCAGACAAAACCCTCGACAGCCGCACGGACATTATCTCGGGAAATACCACGACCTTTCGCGCCAGCAGTCCCAGGGCCGCGCCGCCAGCAGCAAGCCAACCAGGGCCACGCGCCTGCCGGTCTTCGAGGATGATCGCGGCAGACTCCGTCTGACTCCGCGCCACTATGCCTACCTGCGCATCAGCGAAGGCTGCAATCAGGGCTGCACTTTCTGCACGATCCCCTCGATCCGCGGGCCGATGCGTTCCAAACCGCTGGAGCATATCCTGGCCGAAGCACGCGAGCTTGCCGCCGACGGCGCCGTCGAGCTGAACCTCATTGGCCAGGATACCACCAGCTACGGTACCGACATCGGCTACGCGCCGGGCCTGTCGGGATTGCTCCGAACTCTGGATCGGGAACTCGCTGACGTCCGCTGGCTGCGGCTGATGTACGCCTACCCAAGCTGCTTCACCGACGAAATGATCGCCGCCATCGCCGAATGCGACCGCGTCGTGAAGTACATCGACATTCCCCTCCAGCACATCAACGACCAGATCCTCGCGAAGATGCGCCGTCGCGTGACTCGCAAACAGATCGAAACACTGCTGGACAAGCTCCGGCGGCGGATCCCCGGGCTGGCGATCCGCACGACCTTTATTGCCGGCTCTCCGGGCGAGACCGACGCCCAGCATCAGGAACTCGTCCAGTTCGTAAAGGACTTCGGCTTCGACATGATGGGCGTGTTTGCCTACTCGCAGGAGCCGGGCACGGCGATGGGCCGGATGCCCGATCAGATCCCCGATGACGTGAAGCAGCGGCGTGTCGAGGAACTGATGCTGGCCCAACAGCAGGTCGCATTCGCCAGGGCCGCAGCGATGGTCGGTAGAACTCTGGAAGTGCTCATCGACGCCCCGGCCCCCCCGTCCGCTTCAACCGGCGCGTTCGTCGCCCGATCTCAGTCGCAGGCGCCGGAAATCGACTCGGTCGTCTACGTCCGCACCGACCCATCGCGCAGGCTCCACCCCGGGCAGTTCGTGAACGTCAAGGTTGCGGGACATCGCGCCTACGATCTCATCGGTGATATCCCCAGAAAGCGATCGCGCTCGCTGACGGTCGTCGCCGGCTGATTTGCTCGCCCGCCCCCCGCCCGTACAATCGCGCGGCGGTGTTCCGACATCTGCCCAATCTCCTGACCGGCCTGCGACTGCTTCTGGCCATCGTCTTCTTCGCCATGCTCTCGTGGTACCAGTACGAGGGCCGCGGCGATCCGACGTTTCTCAACATCGCCTTCGTCGTGTACCTGGTCGCGCTCGTGACCGACTTTCTCGACGGCTACCTGGCGCGAAAGTATCACCTGGAAACCGCCTTCGGGCGAGTCGTCGATCCGTTCGTCGATAAGGTGCTGGTGCTGGGAAGCTTCGTGTGCTTCGCGGGCAAGAACTTTATCATTCCGGCCTGGGAATCGATCAATAAGGACACGCCCTTTGTGGTCAAAACGATCACCGGCGTGGCGCCGTTCATGGTGGTGATCCTGCTGGCGCGGGAGCTGCTGGTCACGAGCCTGCGCGGCATAGCCGAAAGCGGCGGCGCCAACTTCGGCGCGCAGCTCAGCGGCAAGCTCAAGATGGTCTTTCAGTCCGTCACCATCCTGGTGATCCTGATCTATGTGAACTACCGCGGCTGGCTGGTCGATCACCCTCGATGGGACTGGTGGCTGACCCTTTTCCGCGACCTGTGCATCTGGCTGACGATCGCCATCACCGTGATTTCCGGCCTGCTGTACATCCAGCGCGCCGTGGCGATGTATCGCGCGAATCAGCTCACTGCATGAAAGTTCAGAGCCACCCCTACCGAATCTTCTCGATCTTGATCACGTGTCGCACCGGCACCACCGCCGCCGCGGCCTCGGCCACCATCGACTCGCGCCGTTTGGCCATGCCCTGTTCGATCCGATCCAGACAGTCCTGGTTGCCCGGGGCCATCTCGTTGAACTGCGCCATCTTCGTCACGAACGACTTGATCATCGGAATCTCGAAGCCCTGATGGTTGCGAATCAGCGACTCGACCCTGGCGAACTGCTCGCTGAACGGGTTATCCAAAAACTCCGCCGCCAGGTTGATGCCCCCCGCCAGCTCCTCCGCGGAAAACTCCTTCGAGGCCGATCCCCACGTCACTCGCAGCCGCGAGCCATCGGCGTTGCTCACGACCAGCCGGAAGCGGTTCAGCTCCTCGTTGAAGGGCAAGAACTGGATGATTTCGCGTGTGCCGGCCGGAGAATTCGCCTGTCCGTCCGGTCCCGAGCTGAAACAGAACGGATACCGCGTGCTCTCGATCTCGATCCCCTCGGCGCCGCTGGACAGGATCCTGTGCCCTTCGCTGGCTGTGGCCCGTCCGCTGGAAAGGTCCACCGTGATGGTCCCGATCTGGCCATCGCATCCCATCGCCTTGAGGAACGCATACGCCATGATCAGACCCCCGTTGTTGTTCGGATGAAACCCGTCCGACCCGGCGACTTCGTACTTTTCGCCAAGCCTGGCCTTGGCGGCCTTCATCGTCTGCATCATCGCCGTGTACACGTCCGCGAAGGCGACGTTCTGCTCCCGCGCCACCTCCTGAGCGATGTCGCGCAGCTTCGCCAGCGTGTCGTTATACACTTGCCCTCCTGGCGGGCGGTTGAAGTAGACGGGATCGACGACGCCTGGCGAGCCGACGACGATGAACCGCACCCCGCCGTTCTTAAACGTCTGGACAATCTGCGTCATCGCCTTGCGGTACTGCTCGCCTCGCTGCTCGCTGTATGCGGCATACCCGCCGTCGTTCATCCCGTAACAGGTTGTGGCGACGGTCGGATGATAGCGCAGCACGTCGTTGCTCATCCGGGCGGCAAACTGCGTCGCCACCTCGCCGCTCCAGCCGAACTGCATCGCCCGCAGCTTGGCCTTTGGCTGGCACATCAAAAGGTAATCCTCGATGAACACCGAGTAGCGCCGCTGCTCGGTGATCGAATCGCCGCAAATCGCGACAAAGTCGCCGTCCCGCAGTTGCGCACGCGCGATCGCATTGGCAAGAAACAGAACGATGAGAACATTGAACCCCACACGGCAGGATCGATGCATCATATGCTCCTCGGTATCGAGGCAGATGGTACCTCAACACGTGCTGCCGACAAAGAGCCGCCGCCCCCTGGGTAGGAATCGCACCCGGCAGGACTCGAACCTGCAACCCTCGGTTCCGAAGACCGATGCTCTGTCCAATTGAGCTACGGGTGCCAGTGACGATACGATGATCGTGTTGTCAGGACACACTGATGCTACGCCCGCCGCGGCGCGCGTCAAGCGCCCCGATCGCACGCCGCCGCGCACGGGCGAGCACGCCCGTGACACACAAGAGCATTGCTGGCATTCCCGCACAGACCCGGTGCGCCGGCTGCACCATCCCGGGAATCCGGCCACACCTGTGCTGTCCGCCGCGGCAGCTCACTTGCCCGCGGACTTGATTCCCGAGGAAGTGGCCGACTCGTAGGCCTGCCGGAAGTGCTCCGCGGCCTGTTGCCACTGCTGCTCGTGCTGGAGACACAGGCCCAGCAGGTAATGGGCTTCGGCCGGGTCGGGGTTGAGCTTCAGGGCGTCGGGAAGAATGGCCTTGGCTTCGGACCATTTCTCCATGGCGATCAGGGCGCGGGCGCGAAGGACGATCGGCTGCCAGGCGGGCACCCCGCCGGGCGTGAGGCGATCCAGAATCTGAATCGCTTCCTGCGGACGATCAAGCATGACCAGCACGCGAGCCAGCAGAAGTTGCAGGGCAGGATCCTGCGGGGCGTGCTTCAATCCCTCGTTCAACTCCCGCTGCGCCTGCTCCACCGCCCCGCGGGCGATCAGCCGCTGGGCGACCTGAAGATGCCTGGCAGCGATCTGGGCCGGACTGTCGGCGACGAGTTCGCGGGTGCTCAGCCGCTGTTTCAGCGCCGCGTCATCCAGCTTGCCGTTGGCGAAATCGAGATAGGCTTGCAGGTCGGCGGCGAAGCTCTTGGGCATACCCGCCAGATGCGCCACTTCCGTTCCGTCAGCTTTGAGCACCAGCGTCGTCGGCCAGACGTGAATGTTCATCTTTCCCGAGGCGGAAAAGTCCGGATCGGCCGCGAACAGCCATGTCGCGGGCCAGGCCGCGGCCATGCTCCGGGCGTTCTCCTCGGCCCGGGGACCGCTGAGAATCACGATGACCTTCGCATCACCTGCGGCTTTCTGGATCTGCTGCATCGCCTGCGCGCTCTGTTCCTGATCGGCGCGCACGAAGACGAGGATCGTGGTCTGCCCCGAAGGCAGGCGCACTTCGGCACCGTTGATGTCCTTTGTGGACCAGTTGATCACGCCCCCCGCGGCGGCGACAGAAGCCACGCCGGTGAACACCACTGCAAACGCAATCATCAGTCGCATCGCTTTGGCGTATCTCATGGTTCATTTTCCCCTGGTCGGGCTGTTGGCCGCCGGAGCGATGGTGGCCGTCGGAGCGGCGGGCATCGTCGCCGGCGCGGGCGGCGCCTGTGTTGGCGGCGTGTACTGCACGGGATTCTCCCGGTCGTAGCTGTAGGCCTTGTGACATCCGGGGGCACAGCTTCCGCCGGTAGCGGTGCGCGTGAAGTTGATCGGCATCTGCCAGTTGCCGTAGGGCACCGAGTCGCGCACATGCAGCTCATGCGAGCTGGCGTGCGTGCTGTGGCAGGCGCGGCAATTCCGCCCGCGATCCGGCTTGTTCACGTGAACAAAGTGCAGGTTCTGCGTGCCGTTGCGGAATCCGGTCAGACCTTCTGTCCGCTGCGTCAGAACCAGTTGCTTGTCGTGACAACTGAAGCACAGCTCGTACTTGTCCACGGAGAATCCCTGGTAAAACGGCTCGGGGTACGGCTTGCTGAGCAGCCTGGCCACTTCTGAACCGTGGACGTTGTGACATCCGCCGCAGTTGCCGTCGCGGATCGGACCATGCTTGACGGTGTTGGGGTCGAGCACCTCGGCGACGGAAGCGACGACCTTGTCCTTGCCCACCTGGATCTTGTCGGCATGGCACTTCATGCAGACCTTGATCGGCTCGGCGCGCATGAGCCGCGCCAGGTCTCCGCCATGTGCGGTGTGGCAGTTCAGGCAGGCGTTGTCGGTGGTGACGATCGAGTGCTTGTAGCGTGACTGGGTAGCGTCGCGCTTGATCTTCTCGTGTTCGTGGCAGCTCGTGCACATCTCGAACGGCGACTGTCTGATCTGTCGCGGAAAGTCCGACGCGTGCGGATCATGGCAGTTGGTGCAGTTCTGCTCGACGGCCTTGTGCGTGAACTTGACCTGCGTCATCTGGGTCTTCATTTCGGTGTGGCAGCTCAGGCACAGATCCGGCCCCTGGGCGGGCAGGAGCTTGGGAAACGGCGCGGCGTGGGACTGATGGCACGATCCGCAGGCGCCGGCGGCGGCCGGGCCGTGCAGCGTCTTGCGGCCGGCGACGACATCCTTGTGGCAGGTGTTGCACAGCTCGGCCAGAGTCCGGCCTCGCGTGAACTTCGCCGTGGCGCCGCCGTGGGGATTATGACAGCTCAGGCACTGTCCTTCCTGCAACGGCTTGTGGACGACGGGCATGTCCTGCACATCGATCTTGTGGCAGAAGGTGCAGGTTTCGGTCTTGCTTCGCTGAAGCTCGAACTTGTGCTGGGCAGCGTCCGTGAGCTTGTGGCAGGCATCGCAGGCGTTGACGTTCACCGGGCCGTGCAGAACCTTGAAGTCCTTGACCTCGGCATGGCATTGCGCGGTGACGCAACTGGCCATCGGGACGGCTTCGGTGGGCTTGGCCACGACATTCAGCGGCCGGGTCGTCTGCGCGTATACGCGCGATGCGAGCAGCGCGGCCATGAGCATCATCGGCAGCGGCCAGAGCTGTGCTCGCCGCAGCAGCCACGCGACGCGATTGTCATGGACTGGTCTCATTCCACACCTCTGATCATCTTCGACATCGGCATCGTTGCGGGCGCGGTGGTCGGGCTTCGGGTGTAGGTCTTGGGAACGTGACAGCCCGGCGCGCAGGCGCCGCCATCGGATCGTTTTTCAAACTCGATCGGCATGGCCCAGCTCGATCCCTCGAACGGGACCTCGCTGGCCATGTGGTTGGGCAGATTGCTGCCGTGCACCGCGTGGCAGGTCTTGCAGCTTCGCCCCTTGTCATCGCGGTTGACGTGGACGTAGTGAAGGTTCACGTCGCCGTCGCGGAAATTGGTCAGGCTCGTGGTCCGCGGCTGGAGCACCATCGCCGAATCGTGGCAATTGAAGCAGAGCTGATACCTGGCCAGGTCGAATCGGGCATAGAACGTTTTGGGGAAGGCAGCATCCAGCAGATTGGGGAAGCGCGCGCCGTGCGGATCGTGGCAGCCGGAGCAATCCCCCATGCGTACCGGGCCGTGCAGGAACCGCGAACCGGTAATGACCGGCTTCATGTTGGGGATGGTATGTCCGTCGGCGGCGGCCAGCGGCTTGTCATGGCAGCTCAGGCATGTCTGGTCCATGCGCTGTCGCAGCAGGTCCTTGTCCTGGGAGGCGTGAGGATTGTGACAGTTGGCGCAGGTGTTGGCGGTGGTCATCGCGGCGTGCTGGACATTGGAGCCTTCCACGTGCTTCCTGATCTGCTCGTGGCATGAATAGCAGTTCTGCTCGATGGACGTGCGAAGCTGCTTGGGGTGGTCGGTGGAGTGCGGCTCATGACAGGTGTTGCAGTCCTGCGTGACCGGCTTGTGCACGTGGGTCGCCGCGAGCATCGCATTCTTCAGCCCGTCGTGGCACGTGAAGCAGTGTCGCGCGCCCTCGCCGCCACGCAGCAGCATCCGGTTGTCCGACTCGTGCGGCTGATGACAGACGGTGCATTGGCCACGAACGAACGGCTCGTGCGCGAACTTCTTCAATGCAACGTTGTGACAGTCGGCGCAGGTGCGATCGACGGTGTCATACTTGAGCAGGAACTTGGCGTGCGAGACATGGGGCTGGTGGCACGCCAGGCAACCCTGCTCCAGGGCCTTGTGCTGGTGAGATTGCGAGCCGGAGACGGAATGGCAGAAGGTGCAGGTCTGGTTTGCGGATCGTTTCAGCGGATACCTGTGCCCACCGATGTCCTGGTCGTGGCAGGAATCGCACGCCCGCTGCGCGACGGGGCTGTGAATCTGCGGAGCGCGAGTGAAGTCGGCGTGGCACTCGGCGGTGACGCACGAGGCATCTTTGGGCAGCGGCGAAGTGGGTCTGGGAGCGGGGGGAACCTGCGGGAAGACGACAGGCAGGCCGGTCTTTTCCATTGTGTAGTGTTCCGGGGCCGCGCCGACGGCGCGCGTGGTCGGTTCCGCGGGCGGCGCAGAAGGCTTCTCACAACCGATCAGCAGTGACAACAGCATGACAGCCGCAACCCGCGCCGTCGCCGGGAGCAAGTTCCGCCGGACTTGCCGCGCGGTCGCCGATGTGCTGTGCCGATCGAATCTCACGGTCCAGCTCCTGCGGTCTGCCTGTTCTCCGCCAGTCGTCGCGCCTGGCTGCTCCACTCCAGTGCGATGTTCAGCGCCGCGGTCGCGTAGTTGACGTTGTGTACCCCGTGGCCGAGCCTGACGAAGCGGATGTTGTGCGCGGCGTCATCCAGCAGGCGGTCGGCCTTGAGCCGCTCGGTGGGATTCAGGGCAGCGGCATCGACGGCGGCGCGTGCGGCGTCGTATTCAGTCTGCGCCCGGGCGAGTCTGGATGCGATCAGTTCCCGCCATGTATCCAGCGTGCCCTGATATCTGGTGCCGTGACAGTCATTGCACGCCTGCTGCATGGCGACGAAGGTCTGCCCGACGATCTCGGCGGCCTCGCTGGGCTGCTTTTTGGCCTTGTGACAGGCGATGCAATCGACCTGGGCGCGGTACATGGGGCTGGGCATTTCCGGAATGCCCCGGGCGCCGGTGCCACGATACATTTCCGCCGGGCCGCTGTGCGTCAGTTCGTGGCATGACTGGCAGGTGCCAGTGTCGAGCACGGCGCGGCTTCCCTGCGGGGTCTTGATGTCCCGGGCCAGGCCCGCGGTCAGGTGATGCTCGATCTGCACATGACAGTTGGAGCACTCGACCTTGTGCTCGGTCACGTGCTTGCGGTGCAGGAAGTTGGGCTCATTGAACCGCTGAACAAACTTCGCGACGTTGTGGCAGGTCCAGCAGACCTGCTGGCGAACCTCGCCGTCGCCTTTGACCACGTCCGAGTGACAGTTCTGGCAGCCCACGCCGCGATCCAGATAGTCGGAGTGGTTGAACATGCCGGTGGCCAGGCGGATCTGCTGCTTGGGCGCATCGTGACAACTGCGGCAGCCGGTGAGCGTCTGCTGGTTGCGTCCGTGCTCGAATCCTTTCATGTGGCACAGGAAGCAGGTGTCGAGGGTCACAACCAGGTGTTGGCCCTGCACGATCTGAGAGTGACAGGAGACGCAGCGAAGCTGCTTGCCGCGACGTTCGCTTTGAAGGTGGGGAGTGTGGTCGAAGCGGATGGTGATCGTGCCGCCACGCACCGTGGGCACCTCCCAGTTCACCTTGCCTTCCAGAAGTCGCCGCTCGTGGCAGCCGCTGCGCATGCACGAAGCGTCCTGGATTTCCGCGTGGGGTTTGGAGCCGTAGGTCTGGGTGATGTACTTGATGGCCTGGCTGCTCGCCTGCCACTTGCCCTTGAGGGTGTTTTTGAATCCCGGCTCGAAGTGGCACATGGCGCAGGGCACGTTCTTGTGGGTGGATCCGTGCCAGGCCTCGTAATACGGCTCCATGAGATGGCAGGAACGGCAGAAGTCCGGTTGCATGGAGTACTCGGCGAAGGCTGCCGCCCCGCCGACCGCCAGCAGCACGACCAGCAGGATCCATCCTCCGCGGGTGGGAGCGACGCGAAGGAACCGGCCTGCCGGACGGGGCCGCAATCCCAGCATGCGCATCCACCTGGGCCGGGGCTGCGGCGGCGTCGCCTGGATTGCTGCGGTGTTGTCGCTGGTTTGCGTGCTCATATCCAACCCAATCCTGCAAGAATGATCAGCACCACCAGAGTGGTACCGACCGCCATGGCGATGATGCCCACGATGACGGCGAAGATGCGATAGGCGCGTTTCGGCGGGGGCACGCGCAGCGCCTCCAGCTCGCCACGCCGCGCCAGCCGCTCGTATTCCAGCGGGCGTTCTTCCCTGAACTCCGTTTCCGGAAGGCTTCCCGTGAAGATCACATCATCCACGGGGAACTTCTCGATCCTCAGATGCGCGTTGAAAAAGTGGATGGTGAAGATGAACCCGATGGCCAGCAGCGCCTCATACCCGTGGATGTATTGCGCGACGTTGAACATCCAGCCGGGCAGGTATTTGGAGAAAAACACCGGGAACCACAGGAAAAGCCCGGTGATGCCGATGATCAGCGACCCGCCGATCTCCGCGATGTAGTCGAATTTCTCCCAGTAGGTCCAGCGATCGAAGCGTGGCCTTGGGCCGCCGAACAGGAACCACTTCCACATCCCGATGCAGTCGGTGACGTCCTTCCACCGCGGGAGCATGGTTTCCGGGCCGAACAGCATCGCCTTCACGCCGTATCTGCGGAACCGACGGATCACGCCTACGGCATGCACCAGCAGGTTGGCGATGAGCATGATGGCGAAGAAGCGATGCAGGTAACCGGTGGCGTTTGGCCCGCCGAGCATCGCCGCCAGCGTTCGACCCCATCCCTTGTCGGCGTAAAGGAGCGGCAGGCCGGTGAGAGTCAATCCGAAGAAGCTGACGATCACGAACGCGTGGTTAATGCGATCGACACGGTTGAAGCGTTTGATCGAGGCGCCGTCTCGGGCGTGGGCGTGTCCGGGGTTCAGTCCATGTCGGATGCGCTCGTACAGGGAACGCGCGAACCACATGACCGAGTGCAGCCCGAAGAACCCGAACGCCGCGCTCATCATCAGGATGAAGTACCACCTCACGCCGAACAGGACCGGCGAACGTCTGGGGTTGGTCGGGTCGGCGTGGGCCTGGTAGCTGGCGAATTTCGCATCGGCGCCGGGGTGGCATTGTCGGCAGGTGTCGATGCGATTATCAGGGTGCATTCGTGAAGCCGGGTCCTGGATCCGCCGGACCTCGTGGGATCCGTGGCAGTCGCTGCACCGGGCAGCGCGGGCGAATCCCAGCGCCGTCACCTGTCCGTGGTAGCTGTCGCGATAGCTCTGATACAGGCTCAGTCCGCTGGGGCTGCCGGGGATCGGCTTGTCGTGGCACGTGCCGCACTCGTTGACGATGTCGAGCTTGAACGCGGGTGTGTCGGTTCGAGTAATCGCGTGTGAGGTGTGGCAGTCGGAGCAGACCGGAGCATCCTTCTGTCCTTTGGCCAGCAGCTCGCCGTGAACGCTGCTGGCGTAGGTTTCGGTCACGCCGACGTGGCAGCGTCCACAGGTCGTGGGAATGTTGCTGCGATGGACACTGGACTGTGGGTGGCCTGATGCCAGGACCCTGTGGCCGTCGTGACAATCGGCGCAGGTCGCCGCCACGCTCAGCCCGCCCCTGACCGCCCGCCCGTGCACGCTGTCCAGGTATTGCTGGATGTGACGGGCGCCGTCCATGCCGTTGGTGGAGGCGTGTTGTCGATGGCAGTCGCCGCACACCTTGACGATGTTCAATGGGAACGTGCGGGACTGACGATTGGTCCTGGGAAGAATGTCGTGCGCGCCGTGGCAGGTGGAGCAGGTCGGCGCCTGGGAGTTGCCCTTGGCCAGAGCTTCGGCGTGTACGCCGGCACGGTAGTTGGCGCTGGGGATCACGTGACAGTTCGAATCGCAGCTCGCCGGTCGCATCACCTGCGGGTGCGGCAGCGTGCTGGCCTGGGGATGGCAGGCAACGCACGCCAGCCCGGCATGCACCGAACCCTGTAGCGCCTCGGGGCCGACCAGCAGCCCCGGCCGAGGTGTGAGCAGATCTTGCGCTGGGGTTGTCGGCTGTGTGGCCGGCGCCACCATCACCCGCCGCTGCTCGCCGGTGACGCGGGCGATGTGACTCTGGGCATGGCAGGCAAAACAGCGGCGGTTTTCGATCTCGGCCTGTGTGACCTCCACCGCAGAGGCGATCGAAGGCCCCAGCCCGGCCAGCCCAATCAGCACAACAAGACACAGGGCGTGGCATACAAGGGACAGACCAGGCGCGCGGCGGACAAGCCTTGATCCGACTGCGATCATGCCAGGGCTATCGCATGAGCCGTGCCAGAAATAGGACCAAAACATCCCCTTTTTCGCCGTCTGCCCGCCCCTGCCGTGCCTCCTAAGCTGATACCTTCTCAGAAATTACACCCGCGCCCCCACGCCTTTCCCGAATGCGGGAAACCGCCGCGTCGCTGGCATGGTCCAAAAACCGCTTCTTGTAGTAAACCAGCAGCCCCGCGAAGCTGAGCAGCAGCAGCACCGCCGCCGACCCCATGATCGTTTGCTGCCGTTGTGTTGCTCGCAATCGCTGCACCAGCGCGTAGGTCTGCTCGGTTCGCTCGACACTGGCTTGAATCTCCGCCGCGAAGTTCGCGATGTCGCGCATGTTGAAGCTGTGGAAAATCTGGCGCAGCTTCGAGCGCGTCTGCTGCGCGTGGTGATGCAGTTTCTCAAGCTCGAGGTTGCGGTAGCCCCAGGCTTCCAGTTGCCGGTACAGCTCGCCGGAGGTCTTGATCTGCTCTTCGGTATTGATCAGCAGCGTGCGGATGCGCTGCACCGCCTGCATGGTGCCGGAGCGATGGCATGGGCTGCACCGCCCTCCCTCGGCTCGCCCGCGCACATCGATGATCTCGGGCGTGGGGTGAGTGATTCGATGCGAGCCTTGTCCGTGGCAGTACAGGCATGTGGGATCCCCGAACTCGCCGTGCGGACTGCCCAGGTGCTCAGCCTTGATCTGCGCATGGCACTTGCCACAGAAATAGCTGACGGCACGTCCGCGCGCGGCGCTGACGAACTGGCTGGAACGATCCATGACCAGGAACTCGCTGCTGCGCTGAAGGTGCGCGGCGCGCTTGAACTGCTCGTCGGAATCGAACTGCGATCGCCGCAGCGACGCGTTGCCCCCGTGGCACCCGTCGCAGCCGACGCCCGCGGTGTAGTGAACGCTCTGCTTCCATTCCAGCTCGACGATCTCGGCGGATCGACCCGGAAGATCGCGATGACACTGCACGCAGGCGTTGTCGGCGTATGGATCCGCTGCCGCCGAATCAGTCGCCGGCGCCGCGGCATGCGCTGCCGCCGCCAGGCAAACGATCATCAGCCAGCTTGCAGCCTCTTTCATGGTCGGCCCTCCGGGTCGTGCGCCGATCCGTCCAATACCCGGCGGATCGCCGACCGCTCGTGCCAGATCAGCAGGTAAAAAACCACCAGCGCCACGGCGGTCATCACGAACATGAGCGGACGCTGGCGAACATACTCCCCCAGCGGGATCAACTGTTCCCGGCCATGCTCGAAGGTTTCCGGCCAGCCTCCCCATAGCGTCAGCCCAACAAAGCCGAACAGCACACCCGTGACCAGCAGGCGATACGTCCGGGTCGGGCGGCGGGCGGCATTGCGACGATACCAGAATGGCAGCAGCAGCACCGCCGCCACCAGCGCCCCCTGGCTGAGCACGCCCAGCGTCTTGCCGCTGATGCCCAGCAACTGCGTCGGCATCAGACGCAGGTATTGATACGTCGCCAGGAAATACCACTCCGGCTTGATTCCCACTGGAGTGGCGCCGCGCGGGTTGGCGGGCTGCTCCTGGTGCTCGCCGGCGCTGAGTCCGGCCATCTCCAGCAGCACCGGCAGGATCGCCAATAACATGATCACCGCCAGCGTGCACAGCACCACCACCGCCATCTTGACGATCTCGTTCGGCCAGAAAGGCTCGAGCTGCTCCGGCCGGTATTGTTCTCGGTAATCCACCGCCATTTCTGTCAACTCCGCTGGTTGCGATTCCGGATCACAGTGGCCGGGAAATCCCGGTCCGGCGGATCATGGCAAAGTGCATGAGCATGAACCCGATGATGATCAGCGGCAGCAGCCACACGTGCAGGGCAAAGAAAAAGCCCAGCGTCTCGCCGCTGATGGCGTTTCCTCGCCGAACCCAACGCACGATCTGCGGCCCGATCAGCGGCACGGCTCCGGGGATCTCGGTGCCCACCTTCGCGCCCCAGTAGCTGAGCTGCGTCCAGGGCAGCAGGTATCCCGTGAACGCCATCATCGTCGTCAGCACCGCCAGCATCACCCCACTGACCCAGTGCAGCTCGCGCGGCTTGCGATAGATCTTGAAGTACGCCACCCGCAGCATGTGCATGAACACCAGCACAATCATCAGATTCGCCGTCACCGCATGAATCCGCTGCACCAGCCATCCCATCGGCACGTTGGACCTGATGAACATGACGCTGTCCCAGGCGGCGTCGGGATGCGGCTTGTAGTACATCAGCAGCAGGATGCCCGTGAACACCTGCACCATGAACGTCAGCACAGACAGCCCACCGAAACACGCCGCCCAGCTCAACGTTCGCGGAACCTGCTTGTGCGTGATGTTCTTTTCGATCAGCGGCGTGAGGCGATACCGCTCATCAAGCCAGTTAAAGACGCTGCGGGCCAGATTCATATCAATGCCCTCCTACATCACGATCAGCTTCCCGTCCTTGATTTGGAACTCGACCTTGCTCAAGGGAGCGCTGACCGGACCGCGGATCACCTTGCCGGTCGAATCGAACATCGCGCCGTGGCACGGACAGCGAAAGATGCCTTCGCCCGCGTCCCAGATCACATTGCACCCCAGATGCGGACAGGACGCGCTGAAGACGCTGGGGCCATCCTGCATCGCCAGCACAATCAACTGCTGCCCGCGCAGCTCCAGATACTGCGCCTGACCGGCACTGAGCCGGTCCAGCGGAACCTCCAGCGGCTTGTTGGCCTCCAGTTGCTCCGGCAGCGACAGGAACGCGGCGATCGGGAAGCCCACCATCGCCGCCGACGTCACCGCCATCACCCCGATGCAGCACTTGCAGAACGTACGTCGGCCGTCACAACAGACATCCGGCTGGTTCGGGGCTTGTGAGATGCACTGTGGATCGCTCATGGCCCTGCTCCTGTGCCGCGTCATTGCGATTCGCTCTGCTCCAGCAGCAGTTGGGCGGCACGTTTGTAGCTGGCGGCGGCGTCGTCCAGTCGCCCACGCTGCTCCAGGATCATCCCCAGCAGATAATGCCCGCGGGGCAATGTGGGGTTCCGCGCCAGCACGTCGCGGATGATTCGCTCGGCCTCGTCCAGCTCCGTCCCGCCGCGCAGAGTCTGCACAAACGCCAGTCCGATTGATGCCTCCACCGACGCGGGCTGCGCCGCCAGGACATGCCGGAACTGCGTCTCGGCTTCGGCCATACGCCGATGTTTCAACAGCAGCGCACCCAGATCCAGGCGAGCCTGGAGCAGATTCGGATCTATCTCGATGGCCTGGCGCAACTTTTCCTCAGCCAGTTCATCCAGCCCGCGGCGGGCCAGTTGCCGCGCGAGCATCGCCAGACGGTCGGCTCGGACCTGCGGCGAGGACTCCGCCGTCGTGGCCGGCGGGCGTTGCGAGTCGGCGAATCGCTCGGGGCTGAGTTTTCCCGCAGCCACCAGCAACGCATCGGTCAGCAGATCAGAAAATCGCGAGGTGTAGCCGGGGACGGCATAAACCACGCGCCCCTGCGCGTCGAGTACGACCAGCGACGGCATGACCGCAACCTGATAGGCGTCGAACGCCTGCCGCAGCGGATCATGCAGGATGGTCCGCGGCAGCCGCTGAAACGGACCGGCTTCGATCTGCCGGGGCTCAATGTCTCCAGCCACGATCAGCCAGGCGGAGATCTTCTGGTCCGCCAGGCGTGGATCATGCAGCACCGCGTGCAGCTCGTCGCAGGCGCGCCGTGTCCTCTCGTGATACAACTCGCCGAACAGCAGCACGACGATTCGGCCACGCTCCTGCTCCAGCGAATGCTCCACGCCCGCCAGGTCTTTGAGCCTGATCGCCGGCGCCTGCTGTCCGGGCTTGAGATGACTGACCGCCCGTGCCGAGCCGCTGGCGGCCAGCAGCACACCCAATCCGACCAGCAACCTCAGCCATTTAGGGAGTCGCGATGGCATTGCTCTGCTCCTGCGGCCTGGTGGTCGGCAGCCTGGCGCTGCCGCCGTGGTCGTAGTCTCTGGGTCCGTGACATCCTGGCGAGCACCGCCCGCCTGATTCCGTCTGCTCGTAATTGATCTCCAGCATCCACCCCCTGTCCCCGAAGGGCACAGCCTGGCGGATGTGGAAAGGCTGCCGGGAAGCATGCACCTCATGGCAGGCGCGGCAGGTACGCCCCTTCTCCTGGTTCACGTGCAGCCAGTGCAGGTTCAGATCTCCCTTGCGAAACCGCGTCAGCCCCACGCCGTTGCGCTTCAGCACCAGATCCGGAATGTGACAGTTGAAACACAACGCGTACTGATCGAGCTTGAACGGGGCGTAGAACTCCGGGGGATAATCGGCCAGCAGAAGCCTGAAGCGCTGCCCTGCGTGAGGCTGATGGCAGGCCGTGCATGCCCCCTGACGAATCGGGCCGTGATGCTGTGGATTCTCCTCCAGCAGCGACGCCATATTCGCAAGCTCCCGTCCATCCGCTGCTCGCGTCGCACGGTCGTGGCAACCCAGGCACTGCTGCGGCTGCGTCCGTCGCTGCAATTTCGGCAACTGTGAAAAGTGCGGCGAATGACAGCCCAGACAACCGCCAGGCTCGGTCGTCGCGCCGTGAACTACGGCGCTGCTGGCCAGCGCCTTGCCCAGTTCCTTGTGACACGACAGGCACAGCCCGGGTGCGCCGTCGCGAAGCTGATAGCGATGGTCCGAGGCGTGGGCATCGTGGCAGGACGTGCAGTTGTCCTTCACGGGCGCATGCACGTGCCGTCCAAAGTCGCCGCAGGCCACAAGCTCGGAATGACAACCGATACACAACTGCTGCGGCGGATCCGTCAGGAGCTTGGGCTGCCACGAAGAATGCGGCTCGTGACACAGGATGCATGCTCCGCTGCTTACCGGACCGTGCACAAACTTCCTGTTCTCAAAGCCCTGCTGTTTGTGGCAACTGAGGCACAACCCCCGTGTCGGATCGTCCCGGAGCATCGCGCGATGAGCCGAACCATGCGGATCATGGCATCCCGTGCATCGACCCTGCCTCACAGGAGTGTGGACGGTCGTGCGATGTTTGAGGCTGTGGCAGTCCCCGCACAACCGCTCGCCCGGCGACGCCAGTCGAAATCGGTGTTCCCTCGGCTCATCATACTGATGACATGCCAGGCATTTTGCCTGAGCCGTCGGACCGTGCATCACCCTGCGGTTGACGATGCCTGCGTGGCAGGTCTGGCTGGCGCAGTACTCGGTGACGGTATTGGGCCTGGCGACTGTGGTGGTCGGCGATGCTGCCGGGGCCGCGGCGGCAACCTGCCCGATCACCCATGCCGCAGCACCTATCACCAGCCCGATCTTTGCCCGCGCGCATGCGCCTGTATGCTGCACGTCAGGCTCCTGTTGAGAAATGGCAACTGCGACGCCGTCGCAAAGAACAGACCAAAGGATCGGATTGACTTAACTCTTGACGGATTAAGGGAAAAGACAGGCGAAAAATCCCATTCACGGGCTACTTCTCGCCCATGTTTTCCCACTATTCAGATAGACTTGTCCTGTGTTTTCCCGTTTGCGGGACTGCCCGCCGCCTGTGCCAAGTCCGACGCGGCCGCCTGCACCGGCAGGCGAATGATGAAACTGGCGCCCTTGCCTGGCTGGCTGCGCACCGTGATGCTCCCGCCCTGCTTTTGAATCAGACTGTAGCTGATCGACAGCCCCAACCCCGTGCCCTTGCCCGGCGGCTTGGTCGTGAAAAACGGCTCGAACAATCGCCCCATGTGCTCCGGCAGAATCCCCGTTCCGTTGTCGCTGACCTCGATCAGGCACCATCCCTCGCGCCGGTCGGTGCGGATCGTCAGCACCGGCTCGGGCGTCTGCGACATCGCATCCAACGCGTTGATGATCAGGTTCACCAGCACCTGCTGTAGCGCCTGCGGTAAAAGCCAGACACGCCCGGCCTGCGGCGAGTACTGCCGCTCCAGACGCACCTGCTTCAGCCGCTTGTCGAACCGGAGCATGTGCAGCGCCTGCTCCACCACCTCGTTCAGCTCCACCGTCTGCCGCTGCATCTCCGCCGGATGCGCAAAGGTCTTCATCTGCTGGATGATCTGGTTGATCCGGTCGATCTGCTCCCGCAGTGTGGCAATCGCCTCCGGACGCACGCGATCCGGCTTGCGCTGCATGAGCTGCAGCAGACTGTCCATGCTGGCCAGAGGGTTGGCGATCTCGTGTGTCACGCCCGCGGCCATCTGCCCCAATGCCACCATCTTCTCATGCTGAATCATCGCCCGCTGCTGGCGTTTGAGCTGCCGCGTCATCAATCGGATGCGCCGGTTCTGCCGCAGCAGCCGCCGCCGATGACTCCGCAGGCTGCGCGTGATGTGATTGGCCAGATGCACCGTCGCCAGCAGCGTCAGAATCCGAGCCGCGAACATCAGCCGGTCATTGCGCTCCGCGGGCCAACTGCGCGTCGCCCACAGGGCTGCGCAATACATGATGATGACCGCTGCGGCGCCCGCGTAGGCCATCGCCCGCGGCAGCAGCAGGCTCGCGAACACCATGTGCAGCACGTAAAAAGGCGTCAGCGGACTGTCCACCCCGCCGGTCCAGATCACCAGCAGCGTCAGACAGAACATGTCCAGCAACAACTGAGCCCAGGCCGACAGCAGCAGAAGCGCCCTGCGGTTGGGTCCAATCGGCCGGCGCCCGATCACATGCAGCGTCCACCACAGCAGCAGGTTGTAGAAGACGATCGCGATGCCAACCAGCAGGATTCGCGGCGAGTGCGCAAACCACCCCAGCCAGCGCATGTCCGCCATCGCGCCCAGCGTCACGATCAGTCCCGCCAGCCACCGCAGACGGATGAACCACCGGAGCTGAACCAGCAGCGGTCCTCGCCGCTGCGCCGTACCTGGGATCCGGCCACTGTCGTCGCGCTGGCTCATGAGTGCTGGAGTTGGCTGGCGGCGAGGTCGGCCGGCTGCTGCCCGTGCTGCTGCCCTTCCTGTTCAACCGATCGCCGCAGGTCCAGCATCTTCGTGCCAGGGACGTAATCCGTCAAAACGATTCGCCTCACGTTTTTCAGCGATTGCACCGTCCGGGTTACCCGCTCCAGACTCTCATGAATCTCCCGCAGGCACTTCTCGATGCCCGGCGCGCCGGTGGTCTGGCGGCTTAGCTTGGCAAGCTGAAGGTCGATGATCGCGATTGCGTTGTTCAGCTCGTGGTTGATCGTTACCGCCACCTGGCCCAGCGTCTCGATGCGCTTTCGCTCGTTGGCCTGGAGCTGTTCGGCCAGCGAGTTGTACGCCCGCGCCAGCTCATCAAACTCGTCGTGCTGATCGAGCTCGATACGGCAATCAAACCGCTCAGCACCGAGCAGTCGGGTGGCGGCCACCAGCTTCTCCACCGGGCGCACCACGATCGATCCCATGCGCAGCAGCACCATGACCGAAACGTTGATCACGACCAGGAACACCGCCGCCAGCCCCAGCACCAGGTTGCGAAAATGGGTGGTAAGCTCGGTCTGCTCGCGGTAGGCGTGGTCACGAACGTAACGGCTCAGAGGCAGGGTGGCTCGCCGCAGGGCGACGGCGGCGTTCAGCGCCGCCTCGCCGTGTTGCCGGGCCAGCGACGGCTCCTGCACCGTCGCCAGAACACCCACGTGCTGCTCGAACATCGGCATCTGCTCGACGATGCTCTGATACAGCGGCGCGCATGCCGGCTCATGGACCAGGTAATGCCTTCCGATCCGCTCGACGAGCTGCCGTGACGACTCGATCGCCTCGATCAGCCCATCCAGATGCCGCTGCTGACCAAGCTGGATCTGGTACAGATCACGTTCGATTTCGTTGACCGTGATGCTCAGGGCGTTGACGTCGTCCACCACGCTCCATGCCACCGCGCTGACGTGGTTGAGCCTGGCCAGGATCCCCTGGAGGAACCAGATCGCCGCCACCGCTGTCAGCAGCAGCAGCCCCACCAGAGGTCCGAGGTTCAGCAGCAGTTTTCGACGCAGCATGTCACAAGCACCCAGTCTCAGAGCCTATTCGGCGGGGCTGGTTTGCGGGATCAGCCGCGGCGACTGGTTCGTCGTCGCCCCTGGCCGCCGAACCGGTGGCTCGCCCGATAATCCGATCGCGTTCCATCGCGCCGCCAGCGCCTGGCTCATGTCGTAGATCGCCGAGTACTCCTCCAGCGAGCAGGGCACGAACCGTTCGGCGCCGAACTGCTCCAGCACGGCGCGGCCCTGGGGCGTGGAGTCCATCTTCATCAGCTCGGCGGCAAGCTCGCGGCCCAGCGGATCGACCACGTCGCGGCGAACCACCAGGGCGTTCTCCGGCACGGCCGGGCTGATGGCCAACCGCCGCAAGCGCAGCTTGGGCTGTTGGACCTTTTCCAACTCATGCAGACGCAGGTCCTTGACCGCGCCGGCGTCGGCCTGGCCCGCCTGCACCGCGCCGATCACCTCGTCGTGCGTGCCGAGCCATAGCGGCGTGGGCGCCGCCGACGGATCGTCCAGCCATCCTCGCTTTGAGAACTCCGCCATCGGAAACAGGTGCCCCGCCAGCGTCGTGCGGACCATCGCAATGCGCCTGCCGCGCAAGTCCTGCATCGACTGGAGAGGCGAATCTTCCGGCACGATGATCACACCGCGATAACTGCTGATCCCCCCGGGCAACTCCGTCTTGAGCAGCACCTGTGCATCCAACTGGTCCACCGCCAGCACCGCCACCAGCGACCCCAGAAACGCCGCCTCCACCTTCTTCTCACGGAAATCCTCGATCACGTCCTGGTAGGTCCGCACGGTCAGCAGCTCGACCTGTCGGCCCAGCCGCTGCGAGAGGTACTCGGCCAGCGCGCGATACCGCTGCCGCTGCCCGAAGATGTCGCGCTCAGGGACGATTCCCAGACGAAGCAGCGGACCGTTGATCGGTGGCCTGGCACGAATCGCCGAGGCATCGCTGGGCGCGGGGGTCTGGGGCACCATCCCCAGCCACGCCAGCAGCGTCAGCCCGCTGAGCAGCACCATGGTGAAGATGAAGCAGCGTCGCGCGTGCATCGGATGGTTGCCCGCCGACAACACGGGCGGCGCACCCGCCTTGCCGGGGGATCAACAGCGATGTATCAAAATGCGGACCAGAACATCCTGTGTGGCACGGCTTCTGCAATGCTGAGACTGAGGTGCAATTATGCCCACTGCGTTGGCCCAACAGGATCCAGCCAAGCCCCGCGCCGATGAGTTGCGGCACGACCTGAAAACCCTGGCGCTGTTTATCAGCCTCTACTGCCGCTATCAGCACAAACAGGCGTGCAAGGCGCCGGTCCAGCTCAAAACCCATGATGTTCAGGCGATTGCCGGTCGCCCGATCCTGCTGTGCCCGCAGTGCACCAAACTCCTTGCACATGCGTTTGTTAAGCGAACGCACTGCCCGATGGACCCTAAACCCATGTGCAAGCACTGCCCCAGCCATTGTTATCACCCGACGTATCGGGAGCAGATCCGGCAGGTGATGCGCTATTCCGGCAAGAAACTGCTGTTTGCTGGGCGCCTGGATTACCTGTTCCATTTGCTGTTTTGAGCAGACGGGAGCCTCAGGTTTCCCGACGATGAGAAGTGGCGATGGAAAACGATACAACCCACAGAAGGTTAAAGCCGCCGGCAAGGAAGTCAGGTGGCAGTTGATCGACCAAGGCAAGCAGAGAAGCGCGAGGACGAGTATGACCATCCCGCTGCCAACCGTCGCCGACCCAGTTCCAAGTGATGCGGTCAGTGCCACCAGCACCCGCCGGCTGCTGGACCCGGCGGCCCCGCCCCCGCCGCCTCTGCGACTGTTGTTCTGGGAAACCACCACCGGCTGCAACCTCGCCTGCGTCCATTGCCGCAGGCTTGAAGTCTCCCGCCAGCTCAGCAGGCTCGACCTGACCACCGAACAGGCCAGGCAGTTCATCCGAACCCTCCCGGAAACTGGCCGGCCCATCCTGGTCTTCTCCGGCGGCGAACCGCTGATGCGCCCGGACCTGTTCGAACTGGCCGAGTTCGCAACAGGTTTGGGTCTGCCCATTGCCCTGGCGACCAACGGGACGATCATGAACGACGAGCTGGCCGCCCGTGTCCGTGACGTGGGCTTCCGGCGAGTCTCCATCAGCTTCGACGGACCCGACGCCCCAACCCACGACCAGTTCCGCGGCGAAGGCGCCTTCGCCTCCTCCGTCGCCGGATTCAAAGCCCTGCGCAACGCCGGCCTGTCCATGCAGATCAACACCACCGTCGCCAAGCACAACGTGCGAAAGCTCGACGAGACATACAGGCTGGCGCTGGACCTTGGCGCCGACGCCCTGCACATCTTCATGCTCGTTCCGGTGGGCTGCGGAATGGAGCTGGATCCCAGCGTGATGCTCAGCGGCGAGGAATACGAGGCCGCACTGAACTGGATCTACGATCGCAGCCTTGAAGGCAAAATCCACCTCAAGGCCACCTGTGCTCCGCACTATTTCCGAGTCATGCGTCAGCGCGCCAAGCAGGATGGCCGGCCAATGCCGCACTTCGCGCATCCGCATCGGAACATGGCTCATCCGGCGCAAACCGGACCTTCAGGACCACATCACGGGCTCGGCGCACACCCCGGCGCCCATGCCGACATGACCGCCATGACCAAAGGGTGCCTGGCCGGTCAAGCCGTCTGCTTCGTGTCGCACACCGGCGAGGTCTTCCCCTGCGGCTACCTGCCGGTGTCTTCGGGCAATGTGCTGCGAACGCCTTTCCCGCAGATCTGGCGGCAAAGCACGATCTTCGCCGACCTGCGCGACGACTCCAGGCTCGAAGGCAAATGCGGGGTTTGCGAATACAGCAAAGTCTGCATGGGCTGCCGCGCCCGCGCCTATGGCTTCACCCACGACTACCTCGCCGAAGAACCCAACTGCACCTACACGCCGCTGCGCATGCGCCGAGGCTGATGCTGCGCATCCCTGAGCTGACCGAGGCTCATGCCCCGCCGCCGCTCTCACCCACATTCTTCGGGATATTCAGTTCATCCAGTTTCCGATACAGGCTGGATACGCCGATCCCCAGGTGCTTGGCGGTCTCGACCTTGTCGTAGTTGTGACGCCGCAGGCTGTAGAGGATGTGTTGTCGCTCGAATTGCGCCAGGGCTTCTTTCAGATCCTCGCCGACATCGTCGCTGATTCCCTCGGCCGTAAAGGGCAGGTCCTCCACGCCGATCTGCCGCCCCTCGGCGAAGATCACCGCCCGCTCGATCACGTTCTCCAGCTCGCGCACGTTCCCCCGCCATTCGTGGTTCAGCAGCGCCCGCATCGCGCCGTTGGTCAGCCCCAGCACACGCTTGTTCATCTGCCGGGTGTACTTGTCCAGGAAGTGGTGTACCAGCAGCGGGATGTCCTCCTTGCGTGCCCGCAGCGGCGGAAGCGTCAGTTTCACCACGTTCAGTCGGAACAGCAGGTCCTCGCGGAACTGCTTTTCCGCCACCATCTTCTCAAGGTCCTGGTTGGAAGCGGCGATGACCCGCAGCTCGATGGGCCGGGGGTGCGTGTCGCCCACCGGCACCACCACCTTTTCTTCCAGCACCCGCAGCAGCGAGCTTTGCACAGCCAGCGGCAGCGTCGAGATCTCATCCAGAAACAGCGTTCCGCCGTTGGCCGCCTCGAAGTAGCCCACCTTGTCGCGGATCGCGCCAGTGAACGCCCCGCGTCGGTAGCCGAACAACTCGCTTTCGATCAGCGTATCGGGGATCGCGCCGCAGTTGACCGCCACGAACGGTTTGTCGCGGGTGATTCCGTTGTAGTGGATCGCCCTGGCGAAAAGTTCCTTGCCCGTGCCTGATTCTCCGATGATCAGCACATTGCTGCGCACGGTTCCAAGCTTCTTGACCATGTCGAACAGCCGGGTCATCGATTTGGAGATGCCCACCAGATTGTGGAAGGTGCTGTTCTGCGCCGCCTGTTCGGTCATCACGCGCTGCGTGCGGCTGAGTTCGCTGAACTCCAGAGCCCGCTGCACCTTGATCAGCACATCATCAAACTGCACTGGCTTGAGCAGGTAATCGTGCGCTCCGGCGCGCATCGCCGCCACGGCACTTTCCACCGTGCCGTAAGCGGTCATCATGATCACGGGCGTCTGCGGTGCGACCTTCTGCAGATGCGACAGCAGCGCAAGGCCGTCCATCTCCGGCATGCGCACGTCCGAGAGCACCAGGTCGACGGGGCGATCCACTGCGATCTGGTACGCCGCCTTTCCGTCGCCCGCCTCCAGAACTTCGTAGCCTTCCTCACGAAGCAGCTCGGCCAGCGACTGCCTCAGGACCGTTTCATCCTCAACAATGAGAATCGTCTTGCCCATGCGTCAGAATACTGTAGCCAATCTGCCAGCCACTTTCCCGCCTCGGCGGGGGTGGCCGGGTTTCGATCGGACCGACACGATCGGTACAATGGCCAGTCTATGCCGACCCGTCTGATCGAGCTGGTGGAGAAGCTGCCCTCGCGGCGAGTGGTGCTCGTCGGAGACCTGATGATCGACCATTACGTCTACGGCAACGCCGAACGCCTCAGCCAGGATGCCCCTGTCCCGGTGGTGCATTACCAGCGGGAGGAGTTTCGCCTGGGCGGCGCCGGACGCGTCGCCGAAGACCTGGCCAAGCTTGGCATGCAGGTGGACGTGGTCTCGATGGTCGGGACCGACGCGACCGGCAAGCGGATACGCTCGCTGCTGGCCGAATGCGGCGCCAGCGACGCTGGCGTAATCGACGTGCCGCAGCGGCCCTCGACCTGCAAGATGCGGTTTGTGGGGCTGGCGCAGCATCGTCATCCCCAGCAGATGATCCGCGTGGATTTCGAGGACGCTTCGCCGATCGACTCGGAGCTGGCCAGGCGAGTCGCGCATCGGTTCGAACGATCGATCGTCGGAGCCGCGGCCGTGTGCATCGAAGACTACAACAAGGGGCTCTTGCCCGCGGAGCTGTGCGAGCGGATCATCCGCACATCGCAGGATCACGGCGTGCCGGTCTTCGTCGATCCGGCGCCCATCAGCGACTACCGCAAGTACGCCGGCGCCACCGCCATCACCCCCAACCGCATCGAGGCCGAACGCGCCACCGGGCTGAAGTGCACCAACGAGACCGAATACCGCGCCACCGCCGAGATGCTGCTGGATGTTCTCAGGCTCGAGGCGGCGGTGCTGACGCTGGATCGCAACGGCGCCTACCTGGCCACGCGACAGGGACAAAGGCTGTGGCTTAAAACGCGCGAGCGAAAAGTCTACGACGTCGCCGGCGCCGGCGACATGCTGCTGGCCATGCTCGCCGCCGCGCGGATCGGTGGGGCAAGCTGGGACGAGGCCGTGGCGCTGGGCAACGTCGCGGCCGGACTCGAAGTCGAACGCGCTGGCTCCGTGCCCATCACCCGTGACGAGATCATCCAGGAACTGCTCAGCGAAGTCCGCGAGCACCTGGGCAAGCAGCGAACCCTCGAACAGCTCCTGCCTGAACTGAATCGCCACCGTGCCAGCGGCAAACGCATCGTCTTCACCAATGGCACCTTCGACATTATCCACCTGGGGCACGTCAAATACTTCCAGTGGGCCAAACGGCAGGGAGACCTGCTGGTCGTCGGCGTCAACACCGATGCCAGCATCCGCAGACTCAAGGGAGACAAACGCCCGATCATCAATCAGGCCGATCGCCTGGGCGTGCTGGAAGAACTGGAAAGCATCGACTACCTGATCACCTTTGATGAGGACACGCCGATCAAGTTGATCGAACAGATTCGCCCCGACGTGCTCGTCAAGGGCGCGGATTACACCAAGCAGCAGGTTGTCGGCTGGGATGTGGTGGAAAGCTACGGCGGACGGGTGGCGCTGGCGCCGCTGGTGGATGGCCGAAGCACCACCTCCGTCATCCAGCGAATCCTCGACGCCTACCGCTGAAGCCGCCCATCACTCGGCCCGTTGTGGCAGCACCTGCTCCAGCGCATCGGGGCTGACGCCCGGAGGGGGGCGAATCTCGGTGATCTTGGCGGCGGCGGGGTCGGTGCGCTTCACCCAGTTCTTCGGATCATCCCCCGTACCTGGCAGCTTGACCTCGATCCCGCTCAGCGCCTCCACCGACGCCAACTCTCCGGCCGGACCCTTGGCTCGCGCTTCCTCGATCCGCTTCTTGGCCTCCGGAGTGTAACGCTGGAGGTACGCCACGAACTTGGTCTTGCCCCCGTCGTAGGTGTACACGAACGCCAGATACGCCGGCTTACCCTGATGCTCGAAGGGCGGCAGCTTGCTGGCGTCATCGGCAAACCACGTCTTGCCGTCGTCGATCGTGAAATAGGCCTTGCCCGCCGTGAACTCGGCGGTGTTGTCCCCGCCGCCCACCAGTTGATACACGATGATCCCAAGCGCCACGAGGATGATCAGAGCCGTGGCGCCGGTGGTGAAGGCAGGGTTCTGGTTGAGCGTTTCGCGGATGCCCACGTTCAGCTCCTTTGCACCGATCAACCCGCAATTGGCCGCCGATTCCGCCCGGGCGGGCCTTGCGGTAGACCTGATGAACGACTGGTTTGTGCCAATCTAGCAGGGATTCTCGCGACAGACAAGAAATCCGGCATGTCGGCTCAATTCCGGCATTTTTTGGCGCTGCCTGCCGCCGCGGCGGCGCTTTACCATCCTCGCAGACAAACCCGATCCGACGGCCGGATCATTTCGAAAGGAGCCGGATATGTCACGCAGCGACGCAGGCATGGAGCCGCAAAGCCAGGCATCCGTCCAGGGTCAGCAAACCCCCGGCAGCGCCACCGAGAGGATTCGCCAGACCGCTTCCCACATCCAGCAGGACCTGCGCGAGATGGGCAGCGAGGTTCGCGAGGCCGCCTCCGAAAAACTCGATGAACTGCGCCAAACCGCCAGCGAGTACTACCAGCAGGGCCGGCAGCGAGCCCAGGAGTGGGAACACGGACTGGAACGCTTCGTGCAGGAAAGGCCGATCCAGTCGCTGTTGATCGCCGCGGGCGTGGGCATGCTGCTGGGGATTCTGTGGCGGCGAAGCTGACCGCAATGCCACATCGCGAGTGTCGAATGCCGAAAGTCAATCACCCATGACCAGATCCATTTGACACTGGTCTGGCGGCATTCGGTATTCGCCATCGGACCACAGGCATGGACCAGCCACGCATCCAACCCCAGGCCGACAATGGGCACCAGGCCGATCCAGCGGATCGTCCCGAGGAGCCGACCCAGGCCATGCGACAGGCCATCGCGCAGCTCATGGAGGCCAGGGAGTACGCCCTGTACTTCCTGGCCGCCAAGCTCGACGCCTGGAAGCTGTCGATTCGCAAGGCCGTGGTGTGGACGGCGGTTGGAGCGGTGGCATTGCTCCTGTGCGCGGCGATGCTGGTAACCGCGGCGGTCATCGCGGTGCTGGGCCTTGCCCAGGCGGTCGGCGTGCTGCTGGGCAGCCAGGACGGGCCGCGAATCTGGGCCGGCTACCTGATCGTTGGCTCGCTCTTGATCGCTGTTGTCGCCCTGGCAGCGTGGCTGGGCGTCAGAAGAATCTTTGAACGCTCCCGCAAGCGAACGGTGGATCGTTATGAGCGATGGATTCAGCGTCAGCGCGTTGACTTCGGACACGATGTCCGACAGCGCAGCGCCGAACAACACACCGCCAACTTCTGAGCGGCCGTCGAGCCGGCCCATGGGCAGCCGCGGCAGCCCCAAGCGTCCGGCCGCCGCACTCGACGAGGCCCAGTTTCTACGCCAACAGGCGCAGCAGGCACGCGACGCCATGTTGCGCGCTCTGGAACTGGCCGCACGCAACCTCGCTCATGGCGCTGATCCCCGCGCCTGGGCGCGGGAACACCCCTGGCTGACGGTGGGCGCCGCGGCGGCGGGCGGGTTCCTTGCCGCCGTTACCCTGGTCCCCACACGCCAGCAACAGTTGCTCCGTGAGCTGGCCAGAATCGAGCGCGCCATCGCTCCGCCGCCACCGCACGCCAACGGCCTGAACGGCCAGTCGCATCGCCCCACTGCGCGCCACAGGCTGCTGCGACGCCTGCTGCGTGAAACGTTCAAGCTGGTTCGACCGGCGCTATTGAGCGCGATCACCGCGGGGATTACCGCCAAAGCCGCTGCCGAACCTCGGCAGCCCGACTCGCCAGCCGACGACCCCGCTGCCACGCCGCAACACCACACGCAATCGCCCATGTCCCAATGAGCCGGCCGCATCAGCCGTGCTGGCGGTCAATCATGGGCCACGGTTTTTGGCCATCACCGGCCTCGCGAAGGCATTTTTGTGATATTACCGGACCCAGGGCTTGCGTCCGGCGCTTCCGTCAGCAATGGCAGATTCTGCCTGGCTTGACGCTGGCGGCGCGATTGCACTGTCGCGACGCGGATTTTCCGTTGGCGTGTAAACCACGGCGGGGTAGTTTTGGGTGGTACCGCGAACCTGCTGTGCGGGCCTGCCGGCGCGGTCGTCGTGGTCGATCGCCCAGGCGGGCGCCCGCCCCGTCGGAAAGTAGTCGTCGATGCGCCCGCGGCCTGGTCAGTTCGTTGTTCGTCTGCTGTTGGTCGCCACGCTTGCGATCACCCCACTGCTGCCCCCGACGCAGACCACCGATACACGCGTCGCCAACGACGACGATCCGGCGGTGACTTCCCTCCAGCGCGAGGTCAAGCTTCGCAAGCTGCACCTGGTCCGCCCCGACCTGATTCCCTACCCGATCCTGTTCGAAGTGTACTGCTGATGGGCGGACACCTCATGGGCTGCATACCGCAGCGGCCACACGGACGCCAACTCCATCCGGGAAATCGTTTCCTACTTCGCCGTCACGTGACTGGTGGCGATCTCCGCCAGCACGTCGGTGGCGAATCGCACGTCCTGTTTGGTCAGGAACGGGCCGAAACTGAAACGGGTCGTCCCGCCGCTTTGCAGCGTCCCGATCGCCTGATGAACCAGCGGAGCGCAATGGATGCCGCTGCGCGTCAGGATCCCGTAGTTGGCCTCGAGCACGGCCGACAGCTCCTGAGGCTCAAAGCCATTGATCCGAACCGAGAACACCCCGATGCGGTCCTTGACGCCCTGTGGACCGTAATACGTCAATCCTTCGATGTTGCTCACGCCCTCGATGAACGTCCGCACCAGATCCTGGTCATGAGCCGCAAGCTGCTCGACGCCCTGCTCCAGAATCCATCGCACGCCTTCGCTCAGGCCCGCGATACCGATGGCGTTGTGGCTGCCGGCTTCATAGCGGTCGGGCATCAACTCCGGCTGACGCGGCTCTTCACTGAGCGAGCCGGTGCCCCCCTCGCGCGTCGTGCGCAGAATCTTCTCCAGCCCCGGACGGATGTACAAAAACCCCGTGCCCAGCGGCCCGAGCAGCGCTTTGTGCCCCGGCGCAGCCAGAAGATCGATGTTATCCGCCTGAACGTCGATCGGCAGATGCCCGGCGGACTGCGCGGCATCGACAATGAACGGCACGGCGTATTCGCGCGCAATGGCGCCGATCTGACGGATCGGCTGAACCGTGCCGGTCACGTTGCTGGCATGACCTATCGCGATGAACTTCGTGTTCTGCCGGATCGCTTTGCGGACATCGTCCGGATCCACCAGCCCCGTGCCCGGATCGATCTTCACCCGCGTTTGCTCGACCCACCCGCGCTCGACCATCGCCTGTATCGGACGCAGGATCGAGTTGTGATCGATCTCGGCACAAATCACATGCCCCCTGGCCGAGGCGCTCGGATCGATCAGACCCTTGATCGCAAGGTTCAGTCCGTCCGTGCAGTTGAGCGTGAAGATGAAATGCTCCGGGCGCTGAGCGTGAAACAGCTTGCACAGTCGCCGGCGGCACTCATTCAGCAGCGAGCCGGCCTCCAGCGCCTCGCGATAAGCACCGCGCCCCGCGCTGGCGCCGACCTCACGCGCGTAGCGCATCATCGCGCCAAGAACTTCACGAGGCTTGGGAAAGCTCGTGGCCGCATTATCCATGTAAAGACGACGGGGAGACATAGCAATGACCAATCATAGGACAAACCGGCCCGCTGCAAAAGCGCCTCTGGCACGCAACGCCCGCCGCCTCACACAATCGGATGCTACTACGGACAGCGACGCCCCGTTCGTGCAATGGCCACTCGCACGGCCGGGACGGCCGTGATACGGGTCAAGCACGTGCGCCGCATGAAGTGCAGACATGCCTGCTGCTGTTGATTGGGCAGACCTACAATCCCCACAAACACGATCATGACCGGATGGCAGGCGCCGAGATGCTCGTCCGGTCGTCAAAACAGGAGCCAACATGCTCGGTCAGATTCAGGTCTTTCTGGCCGGGGGGTCGCGAACACCGATCGGGGCCTTCCAGGGCGCACTGGCGGATGTGCCGGCAACAACACTGGGCAGCGCCGTCATCAAGGCCGCACTTCAACGCGCCGGCCTTCAGCCTGATCACGTTGATGAAGTGATCTTCGGCAACGTGCTGTCGGCCGGACTGGGGCAGAACCCGGCGCGACAGGCGGCGATCGGTGCGGGACTCAGCCCCGCCGTCGGCGCCACCACCGTCAACAAGGTCTGCGGATCGGGGCTCAAGGCGGTCATGCTCGCGGCGCAGGCGATCCGCTGCGGCGACGCCAGCGTCGTCGTCGCCGGCGGAATGGAAAGCATGTCACGCGCACCGTATTTGCTGGAACGGGCCCGCGGCGGCTACCGCATGGGCCACGGCGAGCTGATCGACTCGATGATCAGAGACGGGCTGTGGGACGTTTACAACAACCTGCACATGGGAACCTGCGGAGACCGCTGCGCCGCCAGATATGGCTTCACCCGCCAGCAGCAGGACGATTACGCCGTCGCCAGCTTCAAGCGGGCGCTGGATGCGATGTCCAAAGGCGCGTTCAACGATGAAATGGTCCCGATCGACGTCGCTTCGGGCAAGACGATCCTGACGGTGAAAGAAGATGAACAGCCCAGGCGATTCGACGAGCAGAAACTGCGTCAGCTCAAGCCGGCGTTTGGGAAGGACGGTACGATCACCGCCGGCAACGCCTCGGGCATCAACGACGGCGCCGCCGCCGTGCTCGTGCTCTCGGCCGAGAAAGCCGCGGCACTGACGGCGCGACCCCGGGCGCGAATCCTGGGTTACGCCACCGCTTCGCGCGAGCCGGAGTGGTTCACCATCGCCCCCATCAACGCCATCGCCAAACTGATGGCTCAGCTCTCGCTGAGCGTCGCTGACGTGGATTTGTTCGAGATCAACGAAGCCTTCGCCGTAGTCCCCATGGCCGCGATGAAAGAGCTTGGCATTGCACACGAGAAGCTGAACGTTCACGGCGGAGCGGTGGCGCTGGGACACCCGATCGGCGCCAGCGGCGCCAGGACGCTGGTCACGCTGCTGAGCGCGTTGCAGCAGCGCAATGCCAAGCTCGGGATCGTCTCGTTGTGCATCGGCGGCGGCGAAGCCGTGGCGATGGCGGTTGAGCGGCTGCCTCAGGGCGACTCCAGCCGCTGATCGCGATCCGTCCATGCGCCAATCGAACTCCGCGCCGTTGTCCGGCCACGCGCCCTCTGCTATAAGTTCCCGCTCACGCTCGGATCCAACATGCAATGACGGAGATGCCGAACATGGAACGCACCCTGATCATCCTCAAGCCCGACGCCGTGCAGCGAGGCCTGTGCGGACAGATCATCGCCCGCTTCGAACGCAAAGGCCTCCAGATCGTCGGCATGAAAATGATGAAAATCAGCACGCAACTGGCTGAGACCCATTACGAGCCGCACCGGGGCAAGCCGTTTTACCCCGGGCTGGTCAAGTTCATGACCAGCTCGCCGGTGATTGTGCTGGTGCTTCAGGGAAAGGACGCGATCAACATCGCACGGAAGATGATGGGCGCGACGTTCGGCTCCAAAGCCGAGCCGGGCACCATCCGCGGAGACTTCGGCGTGAGCAATTCGTTCAACCTGATCCACGGCAGCGACTCGCCCGAAAGCGCCGCGCGCGAGCTTGCACTGTTCTTCAGGCCCGAAGAGCTGTGCGACTGGACCCCCGCCTCGCTGGGATGGGTCTATGACATGAGCAAGGGAACAGCGGAGTGATGCCGATTCTGCATTGCCGATGCGTGATCCGCGATCGACAGTCGCAAATCCGACGTCTGCAATCGACGGCGGCAAAACAGAAATCAAAAATCGCAATTCGAAAATAGGAGATGTCTTCCATTCGCCTGATCTGTTTCGACCTCGGCCGGGTGCTGGTTCGGATCTGCGACGGCTGGCGGCACGCCTGCGAAGTGGCGGGGCTGGCGATCAACGTGTCGCAGCTCGATCCGGCGGCTGAGGATCAGGTCCACAGGATCGTGTGCGATCACGAGGTCGGGCGAATCGATTTCGACTCATTCTGCCGGCAAATCGCGCCGCTTCTGCACATCGAGCCGGCGCAGGTCGCGGCCATGATGGATGTGTATCTGCTGGGCATGTATCCGGGCGTGATCGAGCTGATCGACGAGCTGCACGCCCGCGGCTATCAGACCGCCTGCCTGTCCAACACCAACACGCGGCACTGGCAGCTCATGTATGATCCGTCCAGCCCGGCGTATCTTCCGCTGGACAAGCTCACCTACCGCTTCGCCAGCCAGCTCATCGGGCATCGCAAGCCGGACGACGCGATCTACGCACACGTGGAGCAGGCGGCGGGCATGCGTGGAGAGCAGATCGTGTTTTTTGACGATGTGCCGCAAAACGTGCAGGCCGCCCGACGACGCGGCTGGCACGCCGAGCAGATCCTGCACGACGGCCAGCCCATCCCCCAAATCCGCGAGCATCTTCGGCGTCTGCGCGTCCTGGAATAAGGGGTCGGGAGTCTTTTCGAAGCGGACCAGTGCGACTATGTCTGCTGCATCCGTTCCAGCCTGGCCCGGATCAGCAGCAACCACAGCCGGCGCACTCGCCCGGGAAGATCCTGCGGCGCCGGTGTGCTCAGAATCCGCATCTCCGCCTCGTGCCGCGCCAGGTAGGCGGGGATTTCATCGCGAGTCAGAGGCAAATCCAGCACCAGCGGATCGTCCAGCAACCCGCACGCCGCGGCGGCAAGGTGCTGGCGAACGTTCAGGTGTTCAGCCAGCCTCGAACTGTATCGGGCGCGACCCAACACCTTCAGCTCCTGCACCGCGCGCAGGATCGATTCCAATCCGAATGTGCCGGTGACCCACGGCCCCTGCGGCAGCGGATCAGGCGAAAACACACCCGCCGACTCCGTCGTCGGGCGGCTGGTCGGATCCAACAGATAGGCCCGTCGCCACTGCGCCTCGCCCGGCGGGCGCAGTTGCTCCAGTGATCTGGCCGCCGCCTCCAGCGCCAGACCGTACTGCTTCTGGCCCGTCACCAGATACGCCCCAAGCAGCGTCTGCATCGCATATCGAGAGGCCAGCACATCCGCGCCGGCGGGAAACTCCTCCAGGCTCTGGTCGATCGCTCCGTTGGGACGATACGCCGTGGACCACAGATTGGCCTTGATCGCGTCGGACTCCGGCACAGCCTGCTGATCCGCGCCGCCTGCCGCTTGTCGCGGCGCATTGAGGTATCGCGCCAGCGGATCGACCGCGGCAGCATCGGCCGGCTGGCTGGTCGTCGTCGGGACGGTCGTTGCCTTGATCTGCTCGATCAGCTCGAGCTCTTCGGCAGTAGGCTGTTCGGCGGCGACGTGCCGCGTGCCCAGCCGCAGCGACAGCAGCTTCTGCACCGCCTGCTCCGCCGCATGCGATGTCATGCGGTCGGCGGTGACTTCCGCCGACAGCAACAGCGCGTAGGTCGAGTCGCGATAATCCGGATCATCCAGACGAATCAGGCGTTTGGCGTGCGCGGGTCTTGCTTCAGGCGGAAAAGCGACATGCCAGCCGCCGTCGCGGGCCTGTTGGGATTCCAGCCACCGCGCCGCGCGGATCGCCGGGCGCGTCAGCGCTTCGGGCTTTGGCTCGCTCGAGTCGATGACCATCAACATCAGCGCCAGCCCGGCGCGGGTGGCGCCGCGATCGGGGAGCAACGCCGGCTCGTCCTGCCCCGAAGCGGTCGATCCGAAGACCGCGCGGCGGGGGATCTGCCCGCGCTCAGTTTGCGCCGCGGCCAGTCCGCGCGCCGCCTCGAATGCCGCCTGCCGATAACGCTGTTCATCCAGCAACTGTCCGGCATACAGCAGCACCAGTCCCGCCGCGGGCGTCGCCAGCGGCTGCATGCTCACCGGCCGCGGCGCCGTCGCCGACCTGCCCGCAGGCGGCAACGCCGCAATGTCCCACGCCCAGCCATACGGGCGGCGCACCGCGTCGGCCACAAGCGCATCGCACTCGGCGGCCAGTTGCCGGGCGTACCCGTCCTGTGCCGCGGCTCCGTCCCCCGCGCCCGCCCACGCCGCCACGCAGATCAAGCACCACCACATCCACCCTTGCCTGTTCCTCGCCGCCATGTTCTGATGATACTCCAATACGAGCCATGAAGCGCTTTACCATCGACATCGACACCGAGGGCAGCACCGACATCATCAACCTCACCCCCGAGCTGGCGTCGCGCATCAGGGGAATCGAGGGCGAGGGGATCGTGCACCTGTTCGTCGTCGGATCCACCGCGGCCCTGACCACCGTCGAGTTCGAGCCCGGACTGGTCAAGCACGACCTGCCGCGGGTCTTTCAGCAACTGGTTCCCGACGATGCCCATTACGTGCACGAGGCCACCTGGAACGACGACAACGGCCACAGCCACGTCCGCGCGGCGCTGCTGGGCGCCAGCGTCACTGTCCCGTTCTCCAATGGGCGGCTGCTGACCGGCGAATGGCAGCAGGTCGTACTGATCGATTTCGACACCCGCCCGCGCAGGCGCAAGGTCATCTGCACCGTGATCGTGTAACCCCCGCACGGGCCACAACGCGGCCAGTCTCAGCCCGTTCGCGTCGCGATGACGATCGTCTGATCATCGCGCGGCTCGTCGCTGCCCTGCCAGGATTGCACCGCCGATTGGATTTGCGAGATGGCCGCAGTCGGATCAGCCGCGGCAGCCAGGATCTGCGTGACGCGACGGACGCCGAATTCCTCGGCTTCGGGGGAGAAGGCTTCATAGATCCCGTCGCTGACGACGCACAACATGCCGCCAAGCTCCAATGGGACAGGTTCCAGCCTGTCCGGATTCAAGTCTGGAATGATTCCCAGCGGTGGCGAGGGCGGCGCCACGACCTCAAACGGCTCATCCGCTCGCGAGCGGAAGATGATCGGGCCATGTCCGGCGCTGCACCAGTCGGCGCGCTGCCGTGACACGAACGCGACGAACGCGGTGACGAACTGCCCGGCCTCCAGATCCTGCGACAGCCGCGCGTTGGCACAGGCGAGCAGCTCGCGAGGGCTTGCGTCGATCCGGGCATCGCACATCGCGCGAATGAGCGTGCGCGTCTGCGAGACGACCATGGCCGGGCCGATGCCATGGCCCGTCGCGTCGCCGAGGAAGATGCCCAGCCGTCCATCGGGAGTTTTCCACAGGTCGTAGCAGTCCCCGCCGGTAATCGAGGCGGCTCTGGTGTACCCCGCCGCGGCGATGCCTTCGATCCGCGGCACTGTCTGCGGGATCAGTGCCTGCTGCACGGCTCTGGCCAGATCCATTTCCCGCCGCAGCGCCATCGCTTCCACCGCCGCCTGCTGGAGGTTGTACCGCTGGATCGCCACGCCCGCCTGGTCGGCAAGAAGCTGGATCATCACCTCGTCGCCCGCGTCGAAATCGCCGGTGGATTTGTTCACGGCCTGGATCACGCCGACAGGCTTCCCGTCCACGTCGAGCATCGGCGCGGTGAGCAGGTTGCGGGTGATGAACCCGCTGCGTCGGTCCGGCTCGGGATTAAAGCGTGGATCGTCGTAGGGGCGTGGCACGTGCAGCGGCCGGTTGGACTTGAACACGTGTCCGACGATGCCCGCGCCCGCGGAGACACGGATGGGTGTGGACTGAAGCGCCACCTTCGTCCAAAGCTCGTCGGTTTTCGGATCGTGCAGAAAAATGCTGGCTCGCTCGCAGCCCAGCAGGTCGCACGAGGCCTCGGCGATTCGCCGCAGCAGCAGGTCCAGGTCCGCGGTGACCGCCAGCAGCCGGCTGATCTCCAGCAACCGCCTCATCCGCCCCGCCGGAATGGTTTCGGATGCGTCCATCGGCGCGGGAGATGATAAAAGACCCAACGGAAAAGGAAAAAGACAAAATGGGGAAAAGGCGACTGGCGGGCCCAAAGGTCTGAGCGGCCGCCAAGCCCAGCCGCGCAAGAGCTGCAAAACGCTTCAACTAGCGCGCCCCCGCACGCAGATGCAGCGTGTGCACATTGTTCGCCGGGTTCGTGTAATCCACATGCTCCTGCGGGTTGGTGAAGTAGAGATATTCCTCGACGTTTGTGTACCCGTCGCCATCCGCGTCCGCCGGGCCGTCGGACGCATCGTTCGGATTGAGTCGGTTGGCCGACTCCCACTCATCCGGCATGCCGTCCTCGTCGCTATCCGCCGGCCCCTGCGCGCCTGCCGCGGGCGGAGGAAAGTTCTTCTCCTCCCACTTCTCATACAGGGCCATGTTGTCGTTCTCGTTGCCGTACGGCCTCCACACGGTCCCCTCCTTCTGCCAATACGGGAGCTTCGATTGCCGAGCCTGGAATCTGTCCAGGAAATAGCGATCGGTCGCGTCGCGCGTTGGTAAAAACGCACCGACGATCGGCAGCAGTTTGCTCTCGAGGGTTTCAGGCGAATCGTGCGGCAGGGGCACGACGTGATACGGACCCTTCAGAAAGGCCGTGTTCGGGTTGTGCTGCGGCTGAAACACGGTCTTCGTGCCGCCGCTCTCGCGGACGTTCCCTGCCGCCCAGACGCTGTCGTTGGCGTCGAAGCTGTAGGCGTTGGGATTGCCGGGGATGTCGATGATCAGGTTGTTGGTGAAGTTGAACCGGCTGTGCGGGCGAAGTGAGTGCCCGCTGCGCAGGTTCGCCATGATGTTGTAGCTCCAGTCGATCAGGTCACAGTCCACTTCCGGCGAACGGCTCAGCGCATTGTAGAAGAGGTTGTGATGGAACGACCCGTAGCCGCCGACTTCCGGCCCGTAGGGGTGGCTGCCCAGCCCCGCCATTCCCGGCCCCAGCAGGCAGTACTGGATGGTGAACCCCAGCAACGTCGATCCGTTGCCGATGAATCGCAGCAGCTCGTCGGAGGCATACGCGAACGAGCAGTTATCGAAGATGATGTTGCGCAGGTTGCCGCGCGTGTTCATTCCGTCCATGCTCCGCGGCGGACGCAGCCGGAAACGCATTCCCCGCAGGATGATGTTGTCCGCCGCCACGCACAATCGACCGGTCACTTCCACGCCTTCGCCCGGCGCCGTGTAGCCGATCATTGTCAGGTTCGGCTCGGTGATCCATGTTTCGTCGGGCAACACGATCTGCCCGCTGACCTTGAACAGCACGATCCGCGGACCTTTCGCAAGCAGCGCTTCCTTGAGACTGCCCGGTCCGTCGGGGTTGAGGTTGGTCACATAGATGACCTTCCCACCGCGACCACCCGTAGTTTGGGCACCCATGCCCTGGGCGCCGGGAAACGCGGGCAGATATCCGCCTGCCAGCGGCTTTGGCCCGCCGGAGACAATCAGCCACAAAAACGGATCATGCTCGAATCGCGTGGGTGCATCCGCGGGGAAATCGCGGATGTACAGGTAAAGCGTGTCGCTGATCTTTGCGCCAAAGTGGCCGTACTGTGGCTGCTCGAGCACGTGCGCACCGCCGGCGCGGTTGGCCTCGACCAGCGCCTCGATGATGCTCTTGAGCTCCTGGCGCACCTGAGCCAGCGGCGTGTTCGGAAGGTACTGCGTCGCCAGTGCGTTGATCCTGGGATCTAGCTCGCGTCGCCGATTGCTCGGCATCGCGCGTCGCTCGGCCAGCAGCTTCTCGAACTGCTCGTGAGCCTGCGGATCGTCCGTGCCCCCGTAGAACGTGCGGTGCCACATCGAGTCGCGCCCGGTGCCGATCAGCACCGGATCCTTCTGCGCCGGCCCGCCGCTGGGAAGATCCGTGAACCGCTTGAACTCGGTCTGGTATTCGAGCACGATCGCCGGCCACTCGGTCGTTGTGCCGCGCCAGAGCTGCACCCGCACGGAACGCGTCGAGCCGACCTTGCGGAACTTCGCGTCGCCCAGCTCGGCGCGCAGCTTCTGTTGTGCATCGCTGCTGGCATCCAGCGTTTTGAAGAAATCCGGATCGGTCAAGGCGCGCTGAAGCAGTGGCGAATCCTGGACGATGTCGGGGATGTGCGCCGCCGTCGTGGCGGTATCGCCTCGCGCGGCGCCGACGAGGATCGCCCAAAGACCCGCCATCAACACGCCAACCATCGTCATGCAGTGCAGTCTCGCTGCTGAGCGGAAATAGCGGTCGCAGAACGTTACGGTCATGCCACGTTTCTAATCCGAAATGCGATCGCTGTCACGCCCTTGTCGGGTCGGCGGCGGGTCGTCGAAGATCGCACGCAAGGCCGGGGTGTCTAAATCGTCGAACTGGCCGCGATGCACCGCCCAGAAGAACGCTGCCAGCGCCGCCGCCGCCAGCACGATCGCCAGCGGGAGGATGATGAAGATCACTTCCATGAACGGCCTCGCCTGCCGGGTCCGCTGCGACCAATCGATGCGACCGCCAGCCACAGCACCGTCGCGGAGCTGACGGGCATGATGATGGCGGCGATGAGCGGGCTCATCATCCCCGCCGCCGCCAGCGCGCCGGCCAGCAGATTGTACGACAGCGACACGAGCAGATTCCGTCGGATGGTGCGCATGGCCCGGCGTGAGGTCCGGACCAGATCGACCAGCGGCGCCAGCCCGGGCTGCGCGATGTAGACATCCGCCGCCGCCAGCGACGCCTCGGCGCCTCCGTGCACTGCCACGCCGACATCCGCCGCGGCCAGCGCTGCCGCATCGTTCACGCCATCGCCGACCATGACAACCACATCATCGCCTGCGCGAGCTGATGATCGCACGCGCGCCAGCTTCTGCTCCGGCGTCATCGCAGCATGGCATCGATCCGGCTCGACGCCGACTCGCTGCGCCACGGCCGCGACGACGTGCTCCTGGTCGCCGGAGAGGATCGCCGCTTTCCACCCGAGCCTGCGCATCGCCGCGACGGCGGCTGCGCTGTCATCGCGGATGCGATCCCCCAATCCCGCCGTTGCCACGGCGCGACCGTTCACCGAAACCAGCACGACACTGGCGCCTTCACGCGCGAGCTCCTTCGCCGCTGCTGCAAGTGCGTCCTCGATGATCGTGCCGTGCTTATCGTGAAACCGTGGCGAGCCGACGCGCACGATCACGCCGTTGACGTTGCCGCTGACGCCACCGTCGCCGGCCTCGGTCACCTCCGTGATCTGGCACTGCCGCCACCGCGGATGATATTCGGTGGCAAGGGCCGCGTGCATCGCCCGTCCGACGGGGTGGTTCGACCGCCGCTCCAGCTCCGCGACGGCGGGCTGGACGCTCGTGTCGCCGATCCACCGGAGCAGTTGAAGTTTGCCTTCGGTGAGCGTGCCGGTCTTGTCCAGCAGTATCTGGCCGCCGCGCGAAAGTCGTTCGATCGCCGCCCCGCTCTTGACCAGGATGTCCCGCCGCGCCAGCTTGCCGATGGCTATGGCGATGGTGAGCGGCGTGGCAAGGCCGAGCACGCACGGGCAGGTGACGATGAGCAGCGCGACGGCATGATCGATCGCGCCCGATACACTGAATCGCGCCCAGTACGCGAACGTCGCCGCCGCCGCAATCGAGACCGCGACGATGAACCACCCGCCGACCCTGTCGGCGAACTGCACGATCGGCGGCTTGTCCCGCACGCCGCGCTCGATGAGCCTGAGAAGTTGCCCCAGTCGCGTGTCGCGTCCGACCTCCGTGACGCGCACGTGCAGCGTCGATTCGATGTTCTGCGATCCTGCGTGCACGATCGAGCCGCCTGCCACCGCCACCGGCATCGATTCGCCCGTCAGCAACGCCTGATTCACCGTTGATCGCCCGGTTTGAACGATTCCGTCGGCGGGAAACAGCTCGCCGGGCCGAACCTCGACGACGTCACCAACTTCGAGTGCTTCGATGGGCGCCGCAATCGTCTCATCGCCGCGCACGATACGGCAGCTCGATGGCGTTAGGCTGAACAACAGCCCCACCGCATCATCGGCGCGGCGTTGCTGGCGATATTGAACGAACCGCCCGACCAGCAGCAGGAACACGAGCACCGTGAGCGAATCGAAATAGATCTCGCCGCGGTTGAGGATGACATTGACCAGTCCCGCGACCCCGCCGGCCAGCAGCGCCAGCGCGATCGGCACGTCCAGGTTCGTCCCCCGCGCCCGGATCGCCGCCCAGGCGCTGCGGAAGAAAGTCGCCCCCGGCCAGGCGAGCGAAATCGTGCCCAGCAACGCGCTGATCCATCGGAAGAAGCTGCGATACTGCGGTTCCATCTGCCCCGCTTCGCCCGCGTACAGCGCCAGCGCCAGCAGCATCGTGTTGCCCATGATCGCGCCGGCCACGCCAAGATGAATGAGGCGTTTTCGCGTCTGTTGGCGATGCAGTTCGCGGGCGTCGGTGCCGCGCGCGGGGTGCGGGGTGTAGCCGATACGATGCAGCGTCCGCGCGATCCGCGAAAGCGGCAGCTTCGATGGATCCCACGTCAGGCGCACCGTCGCCTCGCGAAGGCTCAGGCGAGCCTCGATCACGCCCTGCAGCACGCGTGGCAGGCGCTCGATCAGCCACACGCACGCGGCGCAGCTCACGCCCTCCAGCACCAGGTCCGTCACCGCCAGCCCATCTGCGCGGCGATGAACGTACAGCTCATGAAACGACGGCGAATCGAACGAATCGAATTCCGACTCGCTGGGTCGGGCAGGTTTCGGCAAAGCATCCGCGGCATCGCGAAGGCGATAGTACGACTCCAGCCCGCAGGCGTGGATCGTCTGATAGACCGCACGGCAGCCGGCGCAGCAGAATTGCCGCGGCGCGCCAGGCTCGATCAATCCGCGCGGCACGATCTGCCGGCAGTGCGCACAGCGCGCCGGCTCGTCAGCAGCGACGCGATCGCCGGCCAGGATGTCCGTCGCTTCAGCGGTCATGTTCCTGCGCGCAGCATGCCGGCGGCGCGTGTGCGGTCGCGTGACTGCTCGCGTTGCGCGCGACGGTTACCGGATCCATCATGCTCCGACCGATCAGGGTATAAAGCCCGACGACGACAAGCAGGATCGACGCGATGGCCGGCGCGCGGCTGGCCAGCGGGCCGAGCAGTCGCCTCACGCCCAGGCCCACCACCAGCAGCGCCGGCACGGTTCCAAGCCAGAAGAACGCCATCGTCGCGGCGCCGCTGAGGGGATGTGCGGTTCCGGCGGCGGTGATCGCGAAGGCGTAGAGCCAGCCGCAGGGCAACAGCGTGGTGCAGAGCCCGATGACGGCGGCGCGAAGGACCGGCGGGCGATGGATCGCGGCGCCGCTGGCGCGGGCGATCAGGCGTGTCCAGCTTTGCGGCAGCGCCGGGGCCGCGACGCGCACGCCCAGCCAGCGGAGCAGCACCACGACGCCGACCAGGACCATCGTCGCCCCCGCCAACCCCGCCGCCAGCGGGCGTGCGCCCGCCAGCGCGCCGGCGATGTCCAGCAGTTGTCCCGCCGCTCCCGCCAGCGCTCCCAGGGCCACGTACGATGCGAGCCTGCCGCCGTGATACGCCGCCGTCGTTTGCCACCCGCGCGAGTCCCCCACCGCCAGCGCCACGAACGCCCCGCACATGCCCACGCAGTGCAGGCTGCCGACAAGGCTGGCCAGGAAGATGGTCACGATCAGTGCGATCATCCGGTGATGTCCTGTCGCTTTGCCGAGTTCTGCGTTTTGACGTACTGCGTGATCGACGCGGT
This sequence comes from Fontivita pretiosa, assembly GCF_050410795.1. GTDB lineage: Bacteria > Planctomycetota > Phycisphaerae > Tepidisphaerales > Tepidisphaeraceae > Fontivita > Fontivita pretiosa. Next base: position 954,150 of record NZ_CP191258.1, read on the forward strand.
GAAGGTCTGTCCCTGTACGCTCGTTTGGATGTCGAACTGCCAGTAGCCGGCATAGCGCATCGGCAGGGTCGCGTCGAATCGTCCGGGCGCGGTGGCAGACAGCGTCGCCTTTGATGCCTCGCCTGCGTGCGCGTGATGGAAGAACGACACATCGAGGGATTCGGCCTGGACGGGGCGGTCGTGCGCGTCTGTAAGGGTGAAGCTGATTGCGCGTCGGCCCAGCGGGTCGATCTGCTCGGCCGGCTCGATCGCGATCTTCCAGCCAAGCTGCTGGCTGGCGCGGCGCTGGGCCTGATGCCTGTCCCACTCGATGGCGTTGCGGTAGTAGTTGGGCAGCACAGCGAACGAGCGGTCGCGGGTGGCGATGGCGGCGACCGAGAGCATCAGCAGCAGGTGCACCGACAACAGCGAGACGACGATGATCGGCCAGCGCAGGGACCCGGACGGGCGCGCCGCACATGCGGCGAGAGCCAACGAAGGATCCGATGCGCTCTCGACCGGCCGCGCGGGTTTGGTGGAGCTTGCGTTTTCACTGCCGGGCATGTGCGGCTCCTTTGGCTGCGTCCGTGCCTGCCGGGCCGAGCAGGCGGCAGGAACGGTCAATGGTGGTTCCATCGTCGCCGCTCACGCGGATCGTCACGTCGAGCGTCCCCAGACCGCGCGCAAACGCGCTGGCAGGCGCGGTGATCAGCAGCGGCTCGGTCCATGACTGCATCGGGCCGAGCGTCAGCAGATACTGCGAAACGTTGAGGCGCACGTCGGGGCGATCGACCACCGCGAGGCTCACGCGCATGGGCCGGTCCGTGCGATTGGTCAACTTCACCCGCATCGGGTTCTCAACCATGCCCGAACCGTCGATGACGAAGGGCCGGCCGGCCGTGCGCAGGATGGTCACATCCAGCAGGCTTCTGGTGGCGATGAGCCAGACCATCAACCCAAGCAGCACCACGACGATGGCGAAGTAGGCGACGACGCGCGGGCGGAGAATACGCGCGGGTTGCCCCTCCATCGCAGCCTGCGAGCTGTAGCGGATCAATCCGCGCGGCTTGCGGAGCTTATCCATGACCGCGTCGCAGGCGTCGATGCAGGCCGCGCATCCGATGCACTCGATCTGAAGCCCGTCGCGGATGTCGATTCCCATCGGACAGGCCTGGGCGCACATCGTGCAGTCGATGCAATCGCCGGAATCGGATGAAGGATGAACATTGAAGGATGAGGCGGGCGATTGGTTGTCCTTGATCCTTTCTTCTTCAACCTTGTGCCTTTGTTTTCCTCGCGGCTCTCCGCGTCTTCGGTCGTAGCTGATGATCAGCGACTGGCGATCCATCAGAACGGACTGAAATCGGCCGTAGGGACAGGCGATGATGCAGGTCTGCTCGCGGAACCAGGCGAAATCGAAGACCATCAGCGCGGTGGTGACGACCATGACCGCGAAGGCGATCGGATGCTGCACGGGCGAGCCGGTCATCCAGGTGCGGAGCTGATCGACGCCGACGAAGTAGGCCAGAAACGTGTGCGCCAGGTACAGGCTGACCACCAGATAAGCCGCGTGCATCATGAGGATCTGCCAGGCGGGGACGTTGTCGCGTGGCCTGCCGCCGATCCCCAGCCGCCCGGTGAACAGGCGCTCGATGGGGCGGTAGACGAATTCCATATAGACGGTCTGGGGGCAGACCCAGCCGCACCAGCCCCGCCCGAACAACGCGGTCACAAAGAAGATGCTCAGCAGCAGGCACACCAGCAGCAGCGCCAGCAGCACGGTATCGGTTGGCAGAAAGGTCAGGCCAAAAAGCGTGAAGCGGCGATGCAGCACATCGAGCAGGATGGCAGGCTTGCCGTTGATGTGGATGTAGGGCAGAGCGGTGAAGATGACGATCAGCAGATACGCGACGATGCCACGGCGTGTGAGGAATCGCCCCGGCGCCACGCGCGGATACAGCCACCGCCGCGAGCCGTCGCTCTCCAGCGTCGAGAGCACCCGGCCTTCGGGTTGCAGCAGAGACTGGTCAGGCGTTGGCGACACTTCATTCACTCCACGGCGGGATCGGCTTGGCGTTGGGCTCGACCGGCTTGCCCTTTTTGTTCTGGCCGCGCAGGGAGGCGACGTAGGCGCTGACCTGCACGATGTCGTTGGGACCGAGACGACTGCTCCAGGCGGGCATGGCGCCGTTGGCCCGGCCATTGCTCACGACATCGACGATGTCCGTGATCTTCGTGATGTTGATGTAGCTGTCGTCGGTGAGGTTGGGGCCAGCCAGTCCTGAGCCGTCGCGGGCGTGGCAGGACATGCAGTTGGTGAGATAGATCGCCTCGCCGGCCTTGAGCGAGTCAGCATCCTTGCTGAGGTTGATGAGGGTGGCTGCGTCGGCCTTAAGCTCACCACCGCGCTTCATCTCCGCCAGCCGCGCGCGGTCGTAGAAGCCGATGGGGCTGAGCTGCCCGCCCGCCAGCGTCACGGTAAAGAAATACACCGCCGAGAAGACGATGGTGGCGATGAACAGCCAGGTCCACCACCCGGGCGTGGGGTTGTCGTATTCGAGGATGCCGTCATAGGCGTGGCCGGTGAGCGCGGGCTCGGGCGCGCTGCCGGGCCGGTCGGGTGTTGGTTGCGTCGATTGCTCAGACATGGCGTTCTCCTTCGAGCCCGGCGTCATCGAGGGGCATGGCCGCCCACTGCTCGATGAGCTTGCGGGGGCGGGTCAGGGTCCAGATTCCGATGGCGAGGAAGCAGAGCAGGAAGATCACCAGCGCCGCTTCGGCCCAGGTGGTCAGGTTCGAGTTGGTCAGGACGTCGTTGAACATCGCTGGTCTCCCGCGGCTTGGTCCTCAACCCTTCTGCCGATCTTCCGGGAGAGGATTAGAGTGAGGGGTCTGGCCCGATGTCGAAAGCGTGGTGGTGTTCGAAGAAGAACCCTCACCCCTGCCCTCTCCCGGAGTACCGGGAGAGGGAGCAGGAGTTGCCTCTCGCGCAATACCGGGGGAGGGAGAAGGAGTTACCTGCGCCGGAGTACCGGCAGAGGGAGCAGGAGTTGGCTCCGCTAGTGTCTCGGCAGAGGGAGTAAGCGGCGCCGCTGCCGCCGCGGCGGCGACGGGCGGCGGCGCGAACAGATCCTTGCCCAGGCGTTGCAGGTACGCGATCAGAGCAATCACCTTCTTGTCCTGAAGGTCGCGGAAGCGTGGATCGTCGCCGCTCTGCTTCAAAAGCTCGGCATGGATCTGGGCCGCCTGGGACTGGGCATGGTGGAACGCTGTTTCGCGTTCGGTGTCGCTGTACGGCACGCCCAGCGCCTGCATGGCGCCCACGCGAACCGGGATTGACGAAAAGTCGATCTTCTCGATGAACAGCCACGGATACTTCGGCATGATCGAGTTGGGCGTGACCTGGGCGGGGTCCAGAAAGTGCAGTGCATGCCAGAGGTGCGACTGCTTGCCCCCCTCGCGCGCCAGGTCCGGGCCGATCCGACGCGAGCCCCACTGGAACGGATGGTCGTAGACGAACTCGCCCGGCTTGGAGTACTCGCCGTATCGCTTCACCTCGGCGATGATCGGGCGGATCATCTGCGAGTGGCAGTTGTAGCACCCCTCGGCGATGTAGATGTCCCGCCCGGCCAACTCCAGCGGCGTGTATGGTTTGACCGACGCGATCGTGGGAACATTGGAACGGATCAGGAATGTCGGGATGATCTCGAACAGGGATGCGATGACGACGGCGATCGTGACCATCGCCGTGAACTTCAGCGGCAGCCTTTCCCAGCGGCGGTGCCACCAGAGCGTGCTGAACACATCCAGGCGCTTGGCCAGGTCGGTGGTGTTTTCGGGCAGGCGTGTGGGCGGGCGAGGCTCGTCGGGGTATTGTGGCGACAACGGCGGCGCCTCGACGATCGGCTGCTCGTAGCTGGCCGGGCGAGTTTTCCAGGTCTTGTAGAGGTTGATCCCGCCGAGCACGGCACCGGCGATGAAGACCGTCCCGCCGATGGCGCGCAGCACGTACATCGGGATCAGCGCCCGCACCGTCTCGACAAAATCAGGGTTGGCAAGCTGCCCCGTCTCCGTCATCGCCCGCCACATCAGCCCCTGAGTAATCCCGGCGACGTAAATCGGCACGATGTAGAGCACGATCCCCAGCGTGGCCAGCCAGAAGTGCGTGTTGACCAGCTTCGGACTCCAGATCTTCGTCTGGAACAGCCGCGGCATCAGCCAGTACATCATTCCGAAGGCCAGCAGTGCGTTCCAGCCCAGCGCCCCGCCGTGAACGTGCGCGATCGTCCAGTCGGTATAGTGGCTGAGCGCGTTGACGGATTTGACGCTGAGCAGCGGCCCCTCAAACGTGGCCATGCCGTAAAACGTGACTGCGACGACGAAGAACTTGAGCACGGGATCGACGGCGACCTTGTGCCAGGCGCCGCGGAGTGTCAGCAGCCCGTTGATCATCCCGCCCCAGCTTGGCATCCACAGCATGATGCTGAACAGCATGCCCAGCGTGCTGGCCCAGTCGGGAAGCGCCGTGTAGTGAAGGTGGTGCGGCCCGGCCCAGATGTAGATGAACACCAGCGACCAGAAATGGATGATGGAGAGTCGATAGCTGAAGACGGGTCGTTCGGCGGCCTTGGGAAGGAAGTAATACATCATCCCCAGAAACGGGGTCGTGAGGAAGAATGCGACGGCATTGTGCCCGTACCACCACTGCATGAACGCGTCCTGTACGCCCGCGTAGATCGGGTAGCTCTTGACCAGCGTGCCGGAGAAGACAGGGACGACCAGGTTGTTGAACACATGCAGAACGGCGACGGTGACGATGGTGGCGATGTAGAACCAGATGGCCACGTACATGTGCCGCTCGCGCCGTCGCGCCAGCGTCATGAAGAAGTTGACGCCGAAGAAGCCGACCCACACGACGGCGATGGCGATGTCGATCGGCCACTCGAGCTCGGCGTATTCCTTGCTCTGCGTGATGCCGAACGGAAGCGTCAGGGCTGCGGAAACGATGATGAGCTGCCAGCCCCAGAAGTGGAGCCTGCTGAGCAGGTCGGAAAACATGCGCGCCTTGCAGAGGCGCTGGGTGGAGTAGTAGACGCCGGCGAAGATGGCGTTGCCGGCGAAGGCGAAGATGGCGGCGTTGGTGTGCAGCGGTCGCAGCCGGCCAAAGGTCAGAAACGGCATCCCGAAAGTGAGCTGCGGCCAGATGAGCTGAAGCGCGACATACAACCCGACCAGAAACGCCACCAGCGCCCAGAGGAACATGGCCAGCAAAAACCAGCGGACGATACGATCGTCGTAGGTGAAGCGATCCAGTCCATGCGTGGGCGGAGCGTGCTGGGGTTGAGTCTGGCGGCGCGCATAAGGCGCATCGGTTCGAGTGGCGGTAACGGTCATATCCGGTGGACCTCGGAATGCGTCCGAAGCTGCGCCCGAAGATTGCGTCCGATGCGACCAGCGCATCGCAGCCAGGCGAACGCACCGCCCAGCCGGGCAACCGACGCGCGAACGGACAAGGAGCCTTATAATTGGATAAGTCGCTCTGTTTGTCAATGATTCGTCGTCATGTCGGGCGAGAAACTGAATGTTCGCGACAAAAGCGGCAGATAAGACTACTACAAGATGCTTTTGCATCGCCGCTTAACGCTTGCAACGCGAGATGCCTCGATGTCCGAATGTAAGGATTATGGGAGTTTCAAATCGACCGAAATTGATGTTGGCAGCGGCCACGGGGCGTTGGCAGACCCACCTGCGGTGCGGGGCCGCGTCGAATCCCACCCCGGGGCATAGAATCGACCCCGCAACGGAATTACAAACCCGGCGGCGATGCAACTTCAGGACCTGACCAGCCTCTACAACCTCTTGCCGCAGACCATGCTGCGCGACCGGCGCATCCTGCGGGCGCGCCTTCAGGCCGTCGAACACCGCGCACGCCAGCAAAAGCCCTTTGACCGGTCCCTCCAACGCCTCGTGCACGAGATCGAAAAGTCTGCCGCAGAGCTGGCTCGACGACAGGCGAACATCCCCAGGCCGACGTATCCCCAGGACCTGCCCGTCGTCCAGAAGCGCGATGAAATCGCCAAAGCCATCTCTGAGAATCAGGTCGTCGTGATCTGTGGCGAGACGGGGTCGGGCAAGACGACACAACTGCCCAAGATCTGCCTGGAGCTTGGGCGGGGTGTGAGCGGAATGATCGGTCACACGCAGCCCAGGCGAATCGCCGCCCGCTCCGTCGCCATGCGCATCGCCCAGGAGCTGGACACCCCCCTCGGCCAGGATGTCGGTTACAAAGTGCGCTTCTCCGACAAGCTCTCGGAGAACACGTATATCAAGCTGATGACCGATGGCATCCTGCTGGCCGAGACACAGAGCGATCCGAACTTCGAGCAGTACGACACGATCATCATCGACGAAGCGCATGAGCGGTCGCTGAACATCGACTTTCTGCTGGGGTATCTCAGGCAGCTTCTGCCCAAACGCCCCGACCTGAAGCTGATCATCACGTCGGCCACCATCGACCCGCAGCGCTTCAGCCGGCATTTCGACAATGCGCCGATCGTGATGGTTTCAGGCCGGACGTATCCGGTCGAGGTGCGCTATCGCCCGCTTCAATCGCAGGACCCCGACGAGGAAGACCTGGAGATGGAGCAGGCGATCCTGCGTGGAATCGATGAGTTGTGGCAGACCGGTGGGCCGGGGGACACGCTGGTTTTCCTTCCCGGCGAACGGGAGATTCGCGAGACCGCCGAAGCGCTGCGCAAGCATCATCCCCAGCAGACCGAGATTCTGCCGCTGTATGCGCGGCTTTCGGCCGATGAGCAGATGCGCGTTTTCCAGCCGCACACGCGGCGGCGGATCATCCTGGCGACCAACGTGGCCGAGACCTCGCTGACGGTTCCCGGCATCCGCTACGTGATCGATCCGGGGGTGGCGCGGATCAGTCGATACGCGCCGCGAACGAAGGTTCAGCGACTGCCCATCGAGCCGATCTCGCAGGCCAGCGCCGAGCAGCGCAAAGGTCGCTGTGGTCGCGTCAGCGAAGGCGTTTGCATCCGCCTGTATTCCGAGGAGGACTTCAATCGCCGCCCGCAGTACACCGACCCGGAAATCCTGCGCACGAACCTGGCCAGCGTGATCCTCCAGATGAAGGCGCTGAAGCTGGGCGACATTCACGAGTTTCCCTTCATCGATCCGCCGGACACACGCGCCATTCGCGACGGCTACCAGACCCTTCATGAGATCGGCGCCATCGACGAGAAGAACGAGTTGACCGAGATTGGCCGGATGCTGGCACGCCTGCCCATCGACCCGCGGATCGGACGAATGGTGCTGGCGGCGCGGGATGAAAACGTGCTGGAGGAGGTTCTGATCATCGCCGCCGCATTGAGCGTACAGGACCCTCGCGAGCGGCCGATGGACAAGCAGGGCCAGGCCGATTCGGCCCACGCGAGGTTCAGGGATGAGAGCTCCGACTTTCTCGGCTTCCTGAAGCTTTGGGACTGGTTCGGCGAGAACGAGCGGCATCTTTCCGGCAGCAGGCTCCGCAAGCTGTGCAAGGAGAGCTTCGTCTCATTCATCCGCATGCGCGAGTGGCACGACATTCACTCGCAACTGCGCGAAATCGTCGGCGAGATGGGATTGATTCACCGCAACCAGAGCAGCCCCGCAGCACAAGCCAACGGGCGGCCGGTGCGGCGGGATGATCGCGACGCGCGAACGACGGAGGCGATCCACCGCGCGCTGTTGTCGGGGCTGCTGAGCAACATCGGCGTCAGGGGCGACGGATTCGAGTACAACGGTGCGCGCGGCAGCAAGTTCCATATCTTTCCCGGCAGCGCGCTGTTCAACCGCAAGCCCGCGTGGCTCATGGCCGCGGAGCTCATCCAGACCACGAAGCTCTATGCGCGCACCGTCGCGCCCATCCGCCCGGAATGGATCGAGCGCATCGCACCGCACCTGCTGAAAAAGACCTGCTCTGAGCCCTACTGGCAACCGCACACCGGGCACGTGATGGCCTACGAAAAAGTGACGCTGTATGGCCTGACGATCGTACCGCGACGAGCCGTGCACTACGGCCCGATCGATCCGCGCACCTCGCGTGCGATGTTCATCCAGCACGCTCTGGTCGAGGGCGACTGGTACACCGACGGCAAGTTCTTCCGCCACAATCGCGAGCTGATCGAGCAGATCCAGACGATCGAGAACAAAGCCCGGCGGCGGGACCTGCTGGTCGATCAGCAGGCGATGTTCGACTTCTACGACAAGCGCATCCCCGCCAGCGTGTACAACGGCCCGCTGTTCGAGAAGTGGCGTCGCCAGGCCGAGGCGCAGGCGCCGCAGCTTCTGTTCATGACGACGCGCGATCTGATGCGCTACGAAGCGGACATCGCATGGGATCAGTTCCCCGATCAACTGCTCGTGAACGACATGGCCCTGCCGCTGGAGTATCGCCTGGAGCCGGGGCATCCGATGGACGGAGTGACGGTGACGATTCCGCTGGCGACGCTGAACCAGATACCGCCCGAGCCGTTCGAGTGGCTCGTGCCGGGGCTGCTGAAGGAGAAGATCCTGGCGCTGATCCGCTCGCTGCCCAGGACGCTGCGGACCAACTTCGTTCCCGCGCCGGACTACGCCGAGGCCGCCCATCGCGCACTGCGAGCCCGCGCGGGCTCGCTGCTGGATCTGCTGGCGGAGTTTCTGGGCAAGCAGTCGGGCGTGCAGATCTCACGGTGGGATTTTCAGCTCGACACGCTGCCGGATCACCTGCGGATGAACTTCCGACTTGTCGATGCCCAGGGCAGGGAAGTCGCGATCGGGCGGGATCTGGCTGAGCTTCGCCAGAAGGTTGGCGTCGCGGCACAGCAGACCTTTTCCGCCGGCGCGGAAAAGCACTTCCATCGCGACGGGATCACGCGCTGGGACTTCGGCGAGCTGCCTCCGAAAGTGCAGGTGAGCCGGCATGGGATGCAGCTCGTGGGGTATCCGGCACTGGTGGATGCCGGGACATCCGTGTCCCTGCGGGTGCTGGACACACCCCAGAGCGCCGCCGCCGCGACCCGCGCGGGGCTTCGCAGGCTGTTCATGCTTCAGCTCGCCGGAGAGATCAAGTCGCTGGCGCGCCGGCTGCCGATCGACGAGCTGTGTCTGCTCTACGCCTTGATCGGCGAAGAGAACGCCAGCGAGGCTGATCGCCGTGGAGTCCTCTGCGACGAGCTTCGCAACGACATCGTCACCGCCGCCGCCGATCGCGCGCTCTACCCCAACGAAACCGATGGCCCCGGGGACGTGCGCTCGAGGGATCAGTTCATCGACCGCGCCGAAGCGGCCTGGCGGAGATTGCCCGCCGCCGCCGACGAGCTGGTCGAGATCGCGCGAGGGGTGCTCGCGACGCATCAGTCGCTGCGGCTGCGGCTCGACGAGCCGTATCCCCCGCTGCTTCAGCCGTCGATCCAGGACATCCGCGCACACCTGAGCTCGCTGGTGCCCAGGGGATTTCTGCTGAGCACCCCGTCGAACTGGCTTGGGCACCTGCCGCGGTTCCTCCGGGCCATCGAAATCCGGCTGAAGAAGCTGACCAACGCCGGCCTGCCGCGCGACGTCGCCGCCATGCAGACCATTGCGCCGTTGTGGCAGCGGTACGCGGATCGGGCCGCGGAGCTGTCGCGCCGCGGCATTATCGATCCGCAGCTTCAGACCTATCGCTGGATGCTGGAGGAACTGCGCGTCTCGCTGTTCGCACAGGAGCTGAAAACCTCCATCCCGATCTCAGTGCAGCGATTGGAACGGCAATGGGCGATGGTCCAGAAGTAACTGCGTCGGCACACAACAGGCCAGGCGTGCAAGCGGACCCCGCACCCGGCGGAATGTCACATCGAGCCGGCTGCAATGCTGGTGTTACGCTTGCGCACCAGCAGCACGTGTTCGCAGGCCATCACGCACTCGCCCCGCTGGTTGATCACCTCGACCTTCTCCACGACGCGGCCGAACTGGGGGCGCTTGGGGTCGTCTTCCTTGGCCGCGATCGTCACCTGCGAGCGGATCGTGTCGCCGATGAACACCGGCTTGGGAAAACGCAGCCGCTCATAGCCGTACGTGAACGCCACAGGATTGATCACGCTGGCGGTCAACCCGATGCCGATGGTGAAGGTCATCGTCCCGTGGGCGATCCGCTGGCCGAAGGGCGTGGTTCGGGCGAATTCGGCATCGAGGTGATGCGGAAAGAAATCGCCGCTGTGCCCGGCATGAATCACAAAGTCGGTTTCGGTGATCGTCCGGCCGGTCGTGGTCCGGGTCGAGCCGATCACATAGTCTTCGTAGTAAAGTGTCTGTTCCATCGCAACTGCTCTTGATGTCCGTCTACAGGTTACCCGGATTTCACAGATTTGACACGCAAGGGCATAATCTGAGGCCATGAGCGCCAACCACCTGCGGATCGCCGTGCGGAAGTTCGGGCCGTTCGAGCAGGCCATTCGCCGGCAGTTCGACGAGTTCGTCAGGGCCGAACAGATCGAGGCCACGATGGGTTTCGATTCGCTGGAGCTGAACGACCTGCACCCGACGATCTTCGATCGCGGCGGCATGCTGGACGGCACGTACGACATCACCTTCATGGTGACCGACTGGCTCGCCGCCGCCGTCGAGCAGGGGCTGCTGGCGGATCTCGCACCACTGATGAAGGCAGACCCGCTGCCCGACTACCCCGCCGCCTGGAGTCGTTCGCTGACGAGCATGCCGCAGATCGACGGGCGGTTGTACGGCCTGCCGTATCACGACGGCCCCGAGGCATTGATCTACCGCAGCGATCTGATTGCCTCGCCGCCCAAGACATGGGATGAGTTTCTTGCGACGATGCAGCGTGTGGCCAACCCGACGCGCGGTCTGTGGGGCACGGTCGTAGCCGCCTACCCCGACGGGCACAACACCGTCTACGACTTCAGTCTCCATCTGTGGACCCGCGGCGGCGAGCTGCTGGATCCGGCGGGGAATCCGTCGCTCGACACGCCCGAAGCACGCCAGGCACTGGACTTCTACCGCAGGCTCGTGCGTAATCCCGCCACCGTCCCCAACGCCCGGGCGATTCATTCCGTGCCGGCCGGCGAACGCTTCATGCAGGGCGAGGTGGCCATGATGATCAACTGGTTCGGCTTCGCGGCGATGTGCCAGACCCTCAACGAATCGCGGGTTCGCGGCAAGGTCGGGATCGCGCCGATTCCCGCCGGTGCCCCGCCGCGCGGAGCAAGTGCCTCACTCAACGTCTACTGGATGCTTTCGATCGCCGCTGGATCGAAGAACAAACCGCTGGCCTGGCGATTCCTCAAGCACTGTGCCAGCGCCGAGATGGACAAGCTGCTGACGTTGGCCGGAGCAGTGGGTTGCCGGCTGAGCACGTGGAATGACCCGCAGGTCAACGCCGCCATCCCTTTCTTCAAGCAGCTTCCCGCGCTGCATGAGAACGCGCGGTCGTTTCCGCTGGATCGGCGATTCCCGGGTCTGGGTCAGGCGATCGAACGCGGCGTGCTTCGGGCCATCGACACGGACGATCCGGTCGAGTCGATCACCCGCGACATGCAAAGCGACGCGATGAACGCCTGGGCCGGCACGCCGCGCAAGGGACACAGCAACGGAGGGTCAGTCGCGTGAGTGAAAGCAGCCCACGGCATCCCTGGCAACCGCAGATGCCCCGCCAACCCCGGCCGATCGTCATCATCGGCTGCGGCGGGATCGTTCGCGACGCGCATCTGCCGGCCTATCGGCTGGCCGGCTTCGAGGTCGCCGGCGTCACCGACGTCGATCCGGACAAAGCCCAGGCGCTGGCGCGCGATTTTGGCCTGCGGCCAGTCGAATCGATCGCGCAGCTTACCCGATTGGCCGACGCGCCGGTCTACGATGTCGCAGTCCCCGCCAGCGCCATCCCCGCCGTCATCGAGCAGATCCCCGACGGCTCGGCCGTGCTCATCCAGAAACCGCTTGGCGAAAACCTGACACAAGCCCGGGCAATCGTCGAGCAGTGCCGTCGCAAGCGACTCATCGCCGCCGTCAACTTCCAGCTTCGCTACGCGCCGTACATTCTTGCGGCGCGAGATCTGATCGACCGCGGCGCTATCGGCGATCTGCACGACATGGAAGTCCGCGTCACCGTCTACATGCCCTGGCACCTGTGGACCTTCCTCGAGAAAGCCCCACGGGTCGAGATCCTCTACCACTCCGTCCACTACATCGATCTGATCCGCTCGTTCCTCGGCCAGCCGAAGCGCGTCCACGCGCTGACCGTCAAGCACCCCGACACGATCAGGCTCGACTCGACACGCACGAACATCGCGCTGGATTACGGCCCGGTGATCCGCGCCAACATCACCACCAACCACGGACACAAGTTCGGGCTGGAGCATCAGGAAAGCTACGTGAAGTGGGAAGGCACGCGCGGCGCCATCAAGGCGCGGCTCGGACTGCTGATGAATTACCCCAAAGGCGAGCCGGATGCACTGCAACTGTGTACGCTGAACGACGCCGGCGAACCCACCGGCTGGCGGGACGTGCCCTTCGAAGGTTCCTGGTATCCTCACGCTTTCATCGGCTCGATGGCCTCGATCATGCGTTTTGTGGAAGGATCAACCAGTCTGCTGCCCACGCGCGTCGAGGACGCCTTGCTCACCATGGCGGTGGTCGAAGCCTGTTACCAGGACAGCGCCCGCGGCGGAACCGAGGTGACGGTGTAGGCAATATCGACAGGTGCAATCCGCTCGGCTAAGTTTCCACAGACGCCCGGCCCATGAAACCGCTTGAAGGTCTGCTGGTACTGGACATGTCGATTTTCCTGGCCGGGCCACTGTGCGCGCTGCGGCTGGGGGATCTGGGCGCCCGCGTGATCAAGATCGAGCGCCCCGACGGCGGCGACCTGTGCCGGCAGCTCTACATCTGCGACACCGAGATCGACGGCGACTCGATGCTCTTTCATGCGATCAACCGCAACAAGCAGAGTTTCGCCGCCGACTTCAAAAACCCCGCCGACCTGCAACGCGTCCGCAAGCTCATCGCCCGCGCCGACGTGCTCGTGGCCAATTTCCGTCCGGGCGTTCTGGACAAATTCGCGCTTGACTATCCGTCCGTCCGCACGATCAACCCGGGGATCGTCTATGGTTCGATCAGCGGCTACGGGAACGCCGGACCGTGGAAGCACAAGCCCGGACAGGACCTGCTGGCCCAGGCGCTGAGCGGTCTGATGTGGCTCAGCGGGGATGGCCCGGCGGACGCGCCGCCCGTGCCGATGGGGCTGGCCGTCGCCGACATGTTCGCCGGGCACTTCCTGGCGCAGGGGATTCTGGCGGCGCTGGTTCGTCGCGGCAAAACCGGCAAGGGGGCGCTGGTCGAAACCTCGCTGCTCGAATCGCTCATCGACTTCCAATTTGAGGTCCTCACCACCCACCTCAACGACGGCGGAAAGCTCCCGCAGCGATCCGAGATCGGAAATGCTCATGCCTATCTGGCGGCACCGTATGGCGTGTATCGAACGTCGGACGGATGGCTTGCCGTGGCGATGAATCCGCTGGACCGACTGGCTGATCTGCTGGACCTGCCGGCGCTGCGCGGCATCAGCCGCCAGGACACCTTCCGCCGCCGCGACCAGATCAAACGCATCCTGGCCGACCGATTCCGATCCAACACCACCGCCCACTGGCTGGCGATCCTTGAGCCGGCGGATGTGTGGTGCTCAAAGGTGCTGGACTGGCCGAGACTGCTGTCGCACGAGGCTTTCGGCGTGCTCCAGATGACGCGCGAGCTGATTAGCGCCGGCGGCACGCCCATGCGCACGCTGGCCTGCCCCATCCGCTTCGACGGCCGACGCCCCGTCTTCGACCGCGCCGCGCCGCCGCTGGGCAGTCATACACGACAGATCATCGAGGAGTTCGGGCTGTGAACGATCAGGAATCATCCATCGGACTGATCGAGATCGGAAGCTGGACGGCGTCCCTGGCGGCGATCGACGCGGCGGAAAAGTCCGCGCACATCCGCGTCTTGCAGGTGGAACTCAACGACCTGCTGGGCACCAGCATCAAGATCGCCGGACCCACCGCCGACGTGCACACCGCACTGGCCGCCGCCCGTGCCGCCGCCGCCGCCCTCAACGCCAGCGTCGTTGTCGCGCCCATCAACCGCCCGCACCCGCAGTCGTCGCGGCTCTGGCCGGCCCAGGAAGAGTTCAACCCCCTGATCGAACAAAACGTGGTTCACGTGCCCCGACCCATCGCAGCCATGACCCAAAACATTCAGGACCAAGAGCAAACCATGCCCGATCAGCAGCAACCCCAACGCGATGCTCCCTACGCCATCGGATTCATCGAGACCCAGGGCTTCACCGCCGTCATCGAGGCGATCGACGCCGCCTGCAAGGCCGCCAGCGTCGATGTCGTCGGCAAGGAAAAGCTCGGCGGCGGATACATCAGCGTCGTGATCAGGGGAGACGTGGCGGCGGTCAAGGCCGCGATCGAGGCCGGCCGCGCCCACGTCGAAGGCCTGGGAAAACTCATCGCCGCCCACGTGATTCCCCGGCCCAGCCAGGCGGTGCTCTCCCTGCTGCCGCGCAGTTGATTTCACCACTTCGCGCGCGATTTGCAGCAGTTGTGTCACGCCCGCACCTCGCCGCGACGACTGCATGCGCGCGGACTCCCAGGTATCAGCCGCCGACGGCTTGTTGATAGGCCTTGAGCACGGCCGCGCGGCTGATCAACCCGATCACCTTGTGTGGGCTGCCCGCCAGGCAGACCGGCAGATGCGTCAGGTCGGTCTGCCAGAAGATCTCGAACACACCGGCCAGATCGTCCGTGTGTCTGATCACCGGCACGTCGCCGCGCATCAGCTCCTGGACGATCATCAGGGGCACGGCGTCGCGCTCCATCATGGCCAGATTCAGTTCCTGCGAGCTGACCATTCCGCGGTAGGCGCCGGCTTCGTCAATGACGACGAAGTTCATCGTGCCAAGCTGCGTCGTCAGGTCGATCAGGCGCTGGACCGAGTCTTTGGCCTGCACCACGGCGGCCGGCTCGAGCTGCACCTGTTCCACGCTCAGTCTTCTCAGGAGATTGAGTTCGCCGGTGCCGGCGAACTTGACGCCGCGCGTCCGCAGCGCCTGGGTATAGATGGAATGGGGATGGATGAGTCTTGCGGCGCCGGTGGCGACGACGGTGGCCAGCATCGCCGGCAGCGTAACGCGGTAGTCCTGGGTCAGCTCAAAGAGGATCAGGATCGACGCCAGCGGCGCGTGCACCACCGCCGCCAGCACCGCTCCCATGCCGACCAGCGCGTAGACCTCGGGGCGAATTTCGGCGAACCATCCCGTCTGCCGCAGCAGCACGCCCAGACATCCCCCGGCCGTGGCGCCGATAAACAGCGACGGGGCGATGATCCCGCCGCTGCCGCCGCTGGCCAGCGTCAGGCAAGTGGCCAGGATCTTCACTCCCGACAGAAACGCCAGCAGCAACAGCACCTTCGCCACGTCCATCTGTGCGTAGTACTGCCCGCCCAACAGCATCTGGATCACCCCGTATCCATCTCCGTAAAACGCGGGCATCGGGTAATGCTCAAACGCGAAGGGCTTTGGCTGGTGCAACAGCAGACGTCCAAAGATCAGCACATACGCAATGCCCACAACTCCGAGCAGCGCACCACCCAGCGCCGGTCGCAGCGCTGCGCCGCCGGGAAGCCAGCTCAGCCGCTTGAACCTGGCTTCGAAAATCGGCATGAGTTTGGTCAGAGTCACCCCCGCCAGGCCGCACATCAGCCCCAGAAATACGAAGTTGCCCACCTGTAGCCAGTCAATCAACTGCCCTGCCGTGCCGGCAGATGTGGAAGCGGGCATCGCGAAGATGGCCGGGTAATCCTGTCCTTTAATGCGGGCGAAGATGGCGCGGGTGGTGACGTTGGCGATGACGCTGGCGATGACCAGTGGCGTGAAGGTTCGGATCGAAAATTCCTGAAGGATCACTTCGAGGGTGAATACGACTCCGCCGATCGGAGAATTGAAGATCGCACTGATGCCCGCGGCGCTGCCGCAGCCGATGATGATCGGCATCTGGTGGCGGGCGAAGCGAAAGAGCTGCCCGACGCCGCTTGCGATCGCCGCCCCGATCTGCACGATCGGTCCCTCGGCGCCGCCGGATCCGCCCGTGCCGAGGGTCAGGGCGCTGGTGAAGATCTTTTCGATGGCGACGCCCGGACGGACAAAACCGCTGCTTCGCGCGACCGACTCGATCACGTCGATCACACCGTGCCCCTCGCCCGAACGCGTCACATAGCGGCTGACGATTCCCACCAGCAATCCACCCACGGCCGGAAACAGGATCAACAGCCCCAGTCCGTGGCCGTACAGCAGTTCCGCTCCGGCGTTTGCATACAGCAGATCGCGAATTTTGTAGATGAGTTCGTGAAATCCGACGGCGGCGAAAGCGGTCACAATGCCGATGATCGCGGCCGGGACGATCAGGAAGGAATCTTCGCGTAAACCGAAGCGGCGCAGCAGCCGCACGCAGACCACGCGCAGCCGCTCGCCCAGACCCGAGAGCAACACAAGCATGAGCCGGGCAACATAACGGCTGAAGGGCAATTCCGCCACGTGCAGCGGTTTGATGGGGAAGCGCGGCGTGCCCGCGTGCTACGGGCGTTTCGTCCGTGCGATGGCCTGTTGGCACGGGCGAGACGCGCGTCGGACCCGTACTGAGTGGCATGAAGTGATGAATAGCCCAGAGATCAGACTTCCCGCTTCGATCGCACCCTGCATGGCGGGGACGGCCATGCCACAACTGGCTCGGACGTGTCATGGGCGAGACGCCTGCGATACAGACGTGTCTGCTGCACCGACCTGGCTCGACGGTGCCATCGCCTGCGCGCTCAGGCTAAAAAGGGCGCGCCTGCGATTCGCTTGACCCAGGATTCGCCCGCTTCTGAGGAAATCAAAACCACGGCGGGTCCGGCGCGGGTCAGGAAGAATGTGGCGTTGTCGGTGTGCTGAGGATATCCGGCCAGGTAGGCTTGGCGCCAGGATTTGAGGAACTGATCGACCTGCTGGCGCCTGATCATGGCCCAGACGCTGCCGCCAAATCCCGCCCCAAACGCCGACGCCGCGATCGCCCCGCAATCGCGTGCCATGCGACACAGGTCGATCGTCTGTGGCACCTGATTGCCCAGTTTTATCTCAGCCAACTGCTGCGAGCGGGCGACAATCTGCCCAAGCGTCTGAAGATCGCCCCGCAATAAAGCTGCAGCAGCGGCGGGAATGAGTTGCTCGCTTTCCTCGAAGAACTGCTCGAAGCGGTCCAGCAGTGGCTGGTGATCAGCAAGCTGGCGCAGCGCGAGGCGCATTCGCTGCGGTGCGTCAGGCGAGCTGCGCACCGCCGCCGCCAGCGTGGGATCATTTCGACCGGTGGTTGAGTTCCAAACTTGCAGGACCTGAGTCGCCAGAGTTGAAGCCCGGTTGTACCTGCCCAGCGCCGAGCCGGTCTTTTCGGCGACCACGCCGCTAACCCCGATGGCGAAGATGCAATCGCGCGGCAGCGGCACATCCTGTTCATGGCGCACGGGACGGAAGGCGTACTGCCGCAGCATGCCCGGGCGGCTGCACAGTATGGCGGTGTGGTCCTGGCTGCCTCCGAATGTCCCAACCCCGCGGTCGCCAATCAGCCAGCCAAAGGTTTGTCCGTTCTCCACCGTCCCCAGATACCCAGCTAAATCTTCAAGCGTGTGAATGTTGGCCTGATATTCACTTCGATCCTGAAGGTGATTCACCGCGTGCAGCGCCAGAAAGATCGCCGTCACCAGTGAGCTGGAGCTGCTCAGCCCGGCGGCCGGGGGCAGGTCGCTGACGAAGGCGACATCGGCGCCGCGCAGTGGTCCGGGAAAGTTCCTGGCCAGGCGTCGTGCCACGGTCATGGGATAGTTGGACCAGTGCCCGCTCATCGGCACAAGCTCCGGGCTGAGGGTGAAAACGACGCGCTGATCGCCAGCAGCGTCGGTGATGCAGACATTGGAATCGTCGCGGCCAACCGCAGCCAGGCAGAATCCACGCTCGACGGCGCACACAAGGCTTCGTCCGCCGGCATAGTCGGTGTGCTTGCCCATAAACTCGATGCGTCCGGGGACAAACATCCAGTGCTGCGGCTCAGCGCCGAGGCATCGGGCGCAGCGAGCCAGCAGTTGTTCCTTCTTCGCCGCCTCGACGGCGCTCATCCCGCTGTGCCGAAATGTCTGTATAATCCGCTGCCACACGGGTCGAGTCTCCATCGCGCCGGGCCGGGTCGCTGGCACGGCCAGAGCTACAGGGATCTGTCATTTATGGCTCGTCAATCCCCGCGGTCCAGCGGCCAGTTGAATTTGGCGATCATCGGCATGGGCCACCGCGCCAGCCATTTCGCGCGGTTGCTGTGCGAGCTGGATCAGCAGATTCGCATTGCGGCGGCGGCGGACGAGCAGCCGGCCGAACAGGTCCGCGCGAGGATGCATCAGGCGCGGGTTCCCGACGCCGACGGTGTTGCACTGTTTTCCGACGCCGACGCGCTGCTCGAACATGCCGACGACTTTCACGCCCTGCTGATCGCCACCACCTGTGCAGCGCATGCCCCAATCGCGGTGAAGGCGGCGGGCAGCGGCCTGCCACTGTTTCTGGAAAAGCCCGTGGCGATCAGTTGGGAGCAGCTCCGCGCGCTGGCCGCCGCGTATGCCGGGCACGAGCACCGCGTCGTGGTCTCGTTTCCGCTGCGACTGACGATCCATGTCCAGACCGCCATCGACATCATCCGCCGCGGACGTCTGGGCGTGATCAACCAGGTTCAGGCGGTTAACAACGTTCCGTATGGCGGGGTCTACTACGGGCAGTGGTATCGCGACTACGACAAGACCGGCGGACTGTGGCTTCAGAAGGCCACGCACGACTTCGACTACATCACGCATATGCTGGCCAGCCGACCGACCATGATCGCCGCAATGCACAGTCGGCTGGCGTATGGCGGCGACCGGCCGGCGGGGCTGCGCTGCTGCCGGTGCGACCAGACGCAGACCTGTCCGGAAAGTCCCGCACATCTGGCGGCGCGCGGCGACGATGGCGGGACGCTCAATAGCGTCAGGCCCTGCCCCGACGCCGATCACGCCTGCACCTTTTCCAGCAGCATCCTGCATCAGGATGCGGGCAGCGCGCTGATCATGTATGAAAGTGGGGTGCACGCGTGCTACGCGCAGAACTTCATCTCGCGCCGTCAGGCGGGCAGGCGAGGGGCGCGGGTCATCGGCTACGACGCGACACTGGAGTTCGACTGGTACAGCGACCTGCTGAGCGTGATTGAACATCATCGAGGACGCATCGAGCAGTTGGAGGTTCGTGCCTTTGGCAGCCACGGCGGCGGTGATGAACAACTGGCGATGAACTTCATCGATGTAATCCGCGGGCGAGCCGCCTCCCGCGCGCCGCTGTCAGACGGCCTGCTCAGTGCCGCCATGTGCCTGGCCGCGCGCCAGGCCGCCAACAGCGGCATCGCCCAGCCGATCACGCCGCCCCACAGCAGCATCGAACAGCGCCGTCCCGGCCCGCCGGTCTGTCGCGGCGCCTCGACCATCGAACCAGACTGAGACCGCTGCTTCTGCAATGCATGCCGAATTCCTTCAGGATCTGGCCGCCGTCATGATCGTCGCCGCTTTGGTGACGGTCCTGTTTCACCGTTTGCGGCAACCGGTGGTGCTGGGCTACATCCTGGCGGGCGTGATCGTCGGCCCGCACACGCCAATCCCCGTGTTCATCCGCGACGAGCACACGGTTCGGGTGATGGCGGATCTGGGCATGATCCTGCTGATGTTCGGGCTGGGGCTGCACTTTTCGTTGCGGAAACTGGCGCAGGTCGGGGTAACCGCCTTCATCGCCGCTGTGCTGGAGATCCTGTTCATGTGGCTGGTCGGATACGCGATCGGCCGGGCGTTTGGATGGAGCGCCATGGACAGCCTGTTTCTTGGCGCGATTCTTTCGATCTCCTCCACGACGATCATCGTCAAGGCGCTGGCTGAGCTGGGTTTGTCCAGGGAACGCTTCGCGAACCTGATTTTCGGGATCCTGATCGTCGAGGACATTCTGGCGATCGCGATGCTGGCGCTGCTGAGCGGCGTGGCGACGACCGGATCGCTGGATTCGATCGGCGTGCTGACGACGCTGGGCAAACTTGGGGTGTTTCTGGCGGTGACGCTGGTGGTGGGTCTGCTGACCGTGCCGCCCCTGCTGAAGTATGTGGCCGGTTTCCGAAGCAATGAGATGCTGCTGATCACGACGCTGGGGCTGTGCTTCGGAGTGTCGCTGGTGGCGGCATGGATGCAGTACAGCGTGGCACTGGGCGCGTTCCTTATCGGCGCGATCATCGCCGAGGCGCGAGAGATCGGGCGAGTTCAGACCCTGATCGAGCCCGTGCGCGACATGTTCAGCGCGGTCTTCTTCGTGGCCATCGGGATGCTGATCGATCCAGTGCTGATCGGGCATTACTGGCTGCCGATTGCGATCGTGACCGCGGCGGTGATCATCGGCAAGGTCTTGAGCTGCGCGATGGGCACATTCGTCGCCGGACATGACCTGAAGACCAGCCTGCGTGTGGGCATGGGTCTGGCACAGATCGGGGAGTTTTCGTTCATCATCGCGCAGCTTGGGGTGTCGCTGAATGTGACCAGCGAGTTTCTGTATCCGACGGCGGTGGCGGTGTCGGCAGTGACCACGCTGTTGACCCCTTACCTGATCCGGGCTTCGGATCCGCTGGCCAACTGGTTTGATCGAACGGCGCCGCGGCCGCTGGTGGCCAGCCTTCGCGTCTACAGCCAATGGGTGCGGCGTCTGGGCACGGACCGTGGCGATCCGGTCAAGCAGCAAGTCCGTCGCCTGCTGCGCAAGTGGGTCCTGCAAATGCTGCTGAACCTGGTGCTGGTGACGGGGATTCTGATCGCCGCCGCATGGATCGGCCGCAGCGGCGTGCGCTGGCTGCCGCAATTGCCCGCGTGGGTGGGCGGACAACGCGGCGTGGTGTGGCTGGCGGCGGTGGTGCTGGCGATGCCGCTGCTGGTTGCCACCGTGCGAAAGCTCCGCGCCGCCGCCATGGTCATCGCCGAGATGAACGTCTCACGCGCCGCGGCACGCGAAAACGCCCTGATCATCCGGCGAGTGATCGCCAACACCATTCTGGCCGTCGGTTGCGTCGCGATTCTGCTTTGGATGGCGCTGGTTTCGTCGGCGATTCTTCCCCCCTGGCCGGTGTTGATCGGGTTCGTCGTGGTGCTGCTGGGCCTGGTGGGTCTGACCTGGCAATCGATGGTCAAGGTCTACGCCAAGGCCCAGATCGCGTTGCGGCAGACGCTTTCCGAGCCGCCGGCGCCCGAACACGCCGCGGAGCTGTCGCCAATCCTTCGCGACGCGATGCTGGAAACGGTGCTGATCACCGACCGCTCGCCAGCCAAAGGCAAGCTGATTCGTGAGCTGGCGCTGCGCACCCGCACCGGCGCCAGTGTGGTCGGAATCGAGCGCGACGGGGTAAGCATTGTCAATCCCGGGCCGGACGAAGAGCTGCAACCCGGCGATCGCGTGCTGCTGCTGGGAACGCGACAGCACCTGGACTCGGCCCGGAAAGTGCTGCTCGCTGACGAAAGCGGCAGCTAAGCCGGGATGGCGTCACGTTGGCCCGGCGATGCGACGTGGTATCATTCGCATCGGTTCAACCTCGTCTGAAAAATCGTTGCAGGGCAGATCATGAAACAGGCCATCAGCGCAGCAAAGCCGACCAGCAATCCTCACCCTTCAGCCCAGGCCATCGAGAAGCTGCCGATGCGGATCGGCTTCGGGTCGTTCGCGCAGCCAACCGAGGCACGGCTGAAATACTGCAAGCAGCTCGGCTTTGACGACATTCTTCTGAACATGTACCGCACGCCACTGATCGACACCAACTATGCCGAGTTACCATTGAAGGGCGATTCGGAATGGTCGTACAGCGATCTGGTGGCGCTGCGGAGCCGTGTCGAGGATGCCGGCCTGCGGCTCAACGCCATCGAGAACCTGCCCAAGTCGTTTTACGACAAGATCATGCTGGGCAAGCCGGGGCGTGAGCGGCAGATCGAGTGCGTGCAGCGCACCATTCAGAACATCGCCCGCGCGGGGATCCCGTACCTTGGCTACCTGTGGGATCCAACCGACGTGCTGCGCAGCTCGACGACGTACCGCATCCGCGGCGGCGCCGAGACGATGGCGATCGATCTGAAGGACTTCCAGAATGCGCCACCGATGGCCGATCGCGTCTATTCCGAAAATGAGATGTGGGAGTATTACCACTACTTTCTCGAGCACGTGCTGCCCGTTGCGGAACAGGAGGGGCTGAAGCTGGCGGTGCATCCGAATGACCCGCCGGTCCCGGCGCTGGGCGGCGTGCCGCGACTGCACCGCAGCCGCGAGAACTACGACAAGACTTTTGCCCTGGTGCCCAGCCCCAACCACGGCTGCGAGTTCTGTCTTGGCAACTGGTCAGCGATGGGCGAGGACATCCTGGACGTGATCGACCACTATTCGGCGATGAACAAGATCTTCTACGTGCACTTCCAGACGATCTCCAACCCGCTGCCGCAGCCGCTGCACGAGGTGTTCGTCGATCAGAAGGGCTGGTACGACCCGGTGGCGGTGCTGAAGAAGCTGCGCGACGTGGGCTTCCGCGGGCTGATTATCGCCGGGCATGTGCCGCGCGTCATAGGCGATGGCGTGTGGTGCGAGCAGTCCAACGCCTACACCGCCGGGTTCATGCGCGGGATCCTGCGGGCGCTGGATCAGCTTGATCCACGGCCCGGGTTTGAGACGCTGAATTGAGTCGCCCAGGTGAACAGCGCAGAGACCCGGCCAAGTGCATCATATCCGGCATGCTTGAGCCACCTGCGTCCTGTCCCTACAATCCCGCACTCGCCACGATTGCGAGTGCAATGACCGACAAAACAGAACATCCCCCCGTGCCCGAGGCGTTTGCGGCCCTGGGCATTCGTCCGTCCATTCTCAGAGCGCTGGCTGAGCTGAAATTCACCACGCCGTCGGAGATTCAGTCGATGCTGATCCCCCGCGCGCTGGCGGGAGTGGATATTCTCGGCCAGGCGCGCACCGGCACCGGCAAGACTGCCGCCTTTGCCATTCCCATCCTTCAGAAGGCCGCCAAGGGGCTGCCAACGCAGGCGATCATTCTCGTGCCGACCCGCGAGCTGGCGGTGCAGGTCGATGCGGAAATCGCCCGCCTGGGAAAATACACACCGATCCGATCCGTGCCGGTCTACGGCGGACAGAAGATCGCGGCGCAGATCAAGTTCCTCAAGCATCATCCGGAAATCCTCGTTGGCACGCCGGGGCGGGTGATCGATCTGCTGGACCGGCGAATCATCAGCTTCGACAACCTGCGGTTCGTCGTGCTGGATGAAGTCGATCGAATGCTCGATATCGGCTTCCGCGACGACATCCGCAATATCCTCTCGCGGATCAGGGGGATGAAACAAAAGGATGAAGACAGAAGGATAAAGGATGAGGACGGCGAAGCTCAGAGTTCAGATTCATCCTTGAACGCTGAGCCCTCATCCTTGAACCATCAGACCATTTTCGTGTCCGCGACGATCAGCGATGAGATCGAGCGGCTGGCGCGCAGGTATATGCGCGAGCCGGTGGAGAAGCTGGTGGCTCCGGGCGCCGATGAAAAGCCGACGGTTGAACAGGTCGAGCAGTGCTACTTTTCGGTGCAGCCCTGGGACAAGTATCGCCTGCTGCGGATGCTGCTGGAGCGGGAGAACCCGGAACTGGCCATCGTGTTCTGCAAGACCAAGCACGGCGCCGAGAAACTCGCCCGACGGCTCCATGCCGACGGCATCGCCTGCCGCGAGATCCACGGCAATCTGGCCCAGCACAAGCGCGAGAAGGTGATGAAGAGTTTCCGGGGCGGCAAGTTCGACGTGCTGATCGCCACCGACCTGGCCAGCCGCGGCATTGACGTGGCGGACATCAGTCACATCATCAACTACGACATCCCCGAGGACCCGGAAGTGTACGTGCACCGCGTCGGGCGCACCGCGCGAATGGGCGCCCGGGGCAAGGCCTTCACCTTCGTGACGCGCCAGCAGGGAGAGGAGCTGACGCGTATCGAGAATCTGATCAACATGGTAATTCCGCAGGCGACGATGGAGGGATTCCAGCCCACTCCTCCGCCGGCGGACTGGGCGGAGCAGCCGCCCGGATTCGACCGCGCCGCCGCTCCGGCACCCCTGAGCCGCTTCGAGCGTCCTGCGCATCCAGCGCCTCAGGGAACGACGGTGACGATCCCCGCGCGTCCACTGACCCTGGGCAGCAAGATTCCCATCAGCCGCCGACACAAGCGACGGCGGTGAAGTGTCGTGGACGGAGCATTCGCTGAAGCCAACGGTCCGCGCAACCACAAACTGCCACTAAACTTGTGCGCTCACTTGCATCCGATGCGTCGATCCTGCAAAATATCTCGATCGTCGAGTCCGTGAACTGCGGTCCAATGGCCACAGTCTCCGAACCGACCAGACCGATGAGTGTGCACATGAGCACGACGACCAGGACGAAGACGACTACGCGCCGGTGAACCGGGCAAACCGAACCCCGAGTTCACCAGTGCGTATCGTCTGAAGTTCGTCCAGGGCACGTCGGTGTGCGTCAATCATCGCGATCCGGTCGCGGTTCAGAGACTGTGGCCACGGTCGTTTATCAGGTATCTGGAGTCTTTGCCATGTCCTCCTCAGCAGGTTTTAACGTCGCCATCGTCGGCGCCACCGGCGCCGTGGGACAGGAATTCCTCACCGTTCTGGCCGAGCGGAAGTTCCCGATCCGCAATCTCAGGCTGCTGGCCTCGGCGCGCAGCGCCGGCAAGAAAGTCCAGTTCAACGGCCAGACGCTGGTCGTGGAGGAGCTGACCAAAGACAGTTTCAAAGACATCCAGTTCGCGTTTTTCAGCGCCGGCGGCAGCGTGAGCAGGGAGTTCGCCCCCGCGGCGGTGCAGGCGGGCGCGATCGTCATCGACAACACCAGTGCCTTTCGGCTCAAGGACGGCGTGCCGCTGGTCGTGCCCGAAGTCAACGCCGACGCCATCAAGAAGCACAACGGCCTGATCGCCAACCCCAACTGCTCGACGATCATCATGAACGTTCCGGTCTGGCCTCTGCACAGACAGTTCCGCGTCAAGCGCATCGTGGTCAGCACGTATCAGGCCGTCAGCGGCGCCGGCGCGTGGGGACTGTACGAGCTGGAACAGCAGATCAGGGATTACGCCGCCGGAAGACCTGTCAGGAAGGAAAAGTTTCCTCACCAGATCGTCAACAACCTGTTCAGCCACAACTCGAAGGTGGCCGAGAACGGCTACAACGAGGAAGAGAACAAGATGGTCAATGAGACGCGGAAGATTTTCGGGGATCCGAAGATCATGATTACCGCGACCTGTGTTCGCGTGCCGGTGCCGCGCGCCCACAGTGAAGCGATCAACCTCGAATTCGAGCGTCCGATCAACCCGCAGATCGCAAGGGAAATCCTCAGCAAGGCCCCGGGGGTGAAGATCGTGGACGACCCGGTCAACAACCACTTCCCCATGCCACTGGAGGCTTCGTTCCAGGACGACGTGCTGGTCGGACGTATCCGACAGGACATCAGCCGCGATGACGGGCGTGGATTGGACATTTTCGTCGCGGGGGATCAGGTGAGGAAGGGCGCCGCGACCAATGCGGTGCAGATCGCCGAACGGTTGATCTGACCGCCGACAGAGCAGCCTGCCGCTGGTCCTGCCCTGGCGCCTCGGGCCAGGGCAGCGGGGCCGATGTGTGCCCGATCTGCCTGACATCCTGTTTCGCGCCGCTATAATCCCTCAACTTTCTTCTCAATGGACTGTGCCGATGCCCACACTGACCAAGGAAACCGTCGTCGCCGCGCTGCGAAGTGTCATCGATCCCGAGTTGTCCAGGGACATCGTCAGCCTGAACATGGTCAAGGACGTCAGGGTCGAAGGCTCCTGCGTCGAAGTGACCGTCGAGCTGACCACCCCGGCCTGCCCGCTCAAGGACGTCATCCAGCGCGACGTGACTGAAGCTCTGAAGCGCATCGGCGCCGAGCAGGTGAAGCTTCATGTCACGGCCAACACCCGCGGGCCAGCGATGCGACGCGAGAGCGACCCCCTGCCGCAGGTCAAGAACAAGATCGGCATCGGCGCCGGCAAGGGAGGCGTGGGCAAGTCCACCGTCGCGGTCAACGTCGCCGTCGGCCTGGCAAGGCAGGGCGCGCGCGTTGGACTCATGGATGGCGATATCTACGGCCCGAGCATGCCCACCATGCTCGGTATCCGTGGTCAGGTGCCGCAGGTCCGTGGCAACAAGATCATCCCCTTTTACGTACACGGGATCCACGCCGTCACCATCGGCTCGCTCGTCGAGGAGGACAAGCCGCTGATCTGGCGCGGCCCGATGGCGCACGGCGCGTTCAAGCAGCTTCTGCTGGACAACACGGAATGGCCCGAGTTGGACTATCTCATTGTGGACCTGCCGCCCGGGACGGGGGACGTGCCGCTGACGCTCTGCCAGCTTCTGCCGCTGACCGGCGCCGTCGTCGTCGCCACGCCGCAGCAGGTCGCCCTGGACGACTGCATCCGCGCCGTGAGGATGTTCCAGCAACTGGGCGCGCCAATCCTGGGCATCATCGAGAACATGAGCTACATGCCTCTGCCCGACGGAAGCATCGCCGACATCTTCGGCCGCGGCGGCGCTCGACGCGCCGCGGAAATGCTCGGCGTTCCCTTCCTGGGCGAGCTGCCCCTGTTCCCGGAACTGCGCGCCAACAGTGACGCGGGAGACCCGACCCGAAACTTCGAGTCCAGCCCTCAACTCCGCCAGGCGCTGGAACACATCGTCGGGCAGCTCGCCGGAGAAGTGAGCAAACGCAACCTCCAATCCGGCCCGACCCTCACGATCGAGTAGCCTTGTCCTCCCGCATGGGCCGTTTCATGGTTCGGCCCGCTTGCTGGCGGCTTCGACGCCCAGCTCCGCGAGGTTCCACACCCGGAGTTTGGTGTCGTTTCCTCCGCCGCCCGCGGCCAGGATACGTCCGTCCGGTGTGAGCGCCAGCGACTCGATGCGCCCTCTGTCGGCGACCAGCCGCGCGACAAGCCGCCAGTCGGTCGTCCGCCGCAGATCGATGGTCTGGTCCTTGTGCCCGGCGGCCAGCAACGCGCCGTCCGGTGAAAAGGCGATCGAATCGCCCTCGACATTGTGATCGGAAATCCGCCGCCAAAGCCGACCCGTCGCCGCTTCCCAGATCACCACTGGCCCGAAGGTGCCGTTGGCAACGATCCACCGCCCGTCGGGCGACCACGCAGCCGCCTCGTGCGTCGGCTCGGGGCTGATCATCTCACGCACGAGCTGGCCGCTGGCCGCATCCCAGACTCGAACACCTCGCTCCTGTCCGGCACTCATGAGCTGCTTTCCATCCGGCGAGAAACTGACCGCCTTGAGCGCGCCGATGTGACCGCTCATTGTCCTGCTGAGCCGGCCGCTGGACACATCCCAGAGCTTCACCGTCATGTCCATGCTGCAACTGGCCAGCGTCGAGCCGTCAGGAGAAAACGAGACGCTGCGCACCGACATCACGTGCGCCCGCTCGATCTTTCGCACAAGCTGGTAATCGGGCACGCTCCACAGCCAGATCGCCAGGTCGTCCCCGCAAGTCGCCAGCAGCTTGCCGTCCGGCGAATACCTGGCGCAATAGACCGATCCCACATGACCCGTCAGCCGTCGGCTCAGCTCGAAACTGTCCACCGTCCAGATCGCCACGGTCGCATCGCGGCTGGTGCTGGCCATCGAGCGTCCGTCGGGAGAGAACGCCACCGACATGACCGACCCGTTGTGCCCCTCGAGTACGCGCCACGCGTTGTCGCTGCTCAGCATCGGCTGCTCGGGCGTGGACGGCTCGGGGCTGACATAGGTGAACTGCGGCCGGCGCGGCTTGCCGGGCTGGCCTCCCGCTTCAATGCCCAGCTCGTTCAATGTCCGATTGAGGATCTGGCTGGCGTGTGCTCCGGCGGCCGGCTCGATCGTCAGCAAGCTGGCGTCATTGCCCGAAGGCTTCAGCAGCACGTTGAAGCGAATCAGCTTCTCCGGATCGCCCGGCACTTCGGGCCGAATCGCGCCATTGATCTTGCATTCCGTCGGGCCGATCTCCATGTCCTGGATCATCACCGCCGCATAGCCCACCATGGCGTCATGCACGGCCGCGCTGGCCTCATACAGCGGCGCCGGCAGTCGCGCATCCACCACGGCCGAAGCAGTAGTCGCCGGCGCCGGCTGCGCCGCTCTCAACTGTCCAATCACCCAGCCCGTCAATCCCGCCGCAACCAGAATCCACACACACCCAGTCTTTCGGTTCATTTGAGAATCTCCTCCGTAAAACACCTGCAACGCTCGCAGCATCAGCGCAGTTGGCGGTGCAATTGTCAAACGACGCGACCGATAGCCATCCATCGCCCCCCCGACAGAGTGCTGTACCCATGTGGCGTACATGCCAGGCAAAAAAGAAGATCCGCCGGCGTGTACGGTCCGGCGGATCCTCCATGTTGCGTTCTGAGATCAGATGCGCGATCAGGTGCGCATCAGCCGCGGTCGGCGGCGAAGGAGCGTCCCTCCCGCCGCCAGCATCAGCATCAGCCCCGACGGCTCGGGAACCGCCGACACGTGAACACTGATGCTGCTGCTGTTGAACGTGATCGTCGCGCTCACTCCGTCATGGCTGTAGGAGTACTGATTGCCTGCGATGAGGACGATATTGGCAAACGGCGAGCTGTTGACCGTCCCGCCGGCGCCCGTGGCGATGGCGATGGTGTACGTCAGGCTCAGGTTGGTCTGATCCGGCGGACTGAAATTGACCGGCAGCAACCGCAGCAACGCGCCCCCGACCGACAGCGTCTTGCCCGCACCGGTGAGCTGGAGCAGATCCGAATCGCCGCTGGTCGGACCGAACTCGACGTCGAAGATCGCGCCGGCGGCGAGGGTGAAATCGCCGGCGCCGGAGAACGTACCGATGCTCGCGCCCGGCGCCAGCTTGCCGCCGGACTGGACCGTGACGTTCCCCGCAACCGATCCTGTGCCGCCGAGCACTCCGCCGCTTTCGACCGAAACGGCCCCGCCGCCGCTGTGCGCTCCGTTGATCAGCAGCGAGCCCTGCTGCACGGTGGTCGTGCCGGAGTAGCTGTTGGCCGCCGTGAGAATCCAGCGCCCGGTCCCGCTTTTGATCAGTGAGGTGCTGCCCCCGTTATCGCCAATCACCAGTGAGAGCGTATTGTTTGCCTTGCTCGTGCCGGTGAGCGTCAGCGTGCGAGCGCCGCTCTGGGCGTTGAATCCCATCGCGCTGGTGTTGTTGAAGTGGACGCTGCCGGAAGCCGCCGAAGCGTCGATCGTCCCGCCGGACGTGCCCACGCTGAACAGCCGATTGGTCGTGTCGCCCGCGCCGGTGTATTTCAACGTCCCGCCATTGAGCACCAGGTTCGTCGAGGCGTTGGTCGCCACGCTTCCAATGCTGCTGAGGGCGTTGAAGTTTGACAGCTTCTTGACTTCCAGCACGCCGTTGCTGATCGTCGTCACGCCGCTGTAGCCGCTGGCGGCGCTGCTGAGCAGCACGGTGCCGCCAGTAGTTTTGTTCAACCCAACCGCGCCAAGCAGCGGCACATCAACTGTTCCATTTCGCAAATCGAAGGCGCTGGTGCTGGTCAGGGCCGCGCCACTGATGCCGGTGATTCGCCCGCCGTTGTTCACCGTCACGCCCGTCTGCGTGTCGATGAACATCTGCATATCCAGCACCGCCGTCGGGCCATCGACTATCAGAGCCCCGCTGGGCGAAAGCACGCTGCTGCCGCCCATCGCCAGCGTGCCGGAAACGACCGTCGTCGTGCCCGCATAAGTGCTGCTGGCGTTGTTGAGCACCCATTTGCCGGCGCCGGTTTTGACCAGGCTCACATCTCCGCCGGTCACCTCAGGTATCGAGGCTGACAGCGTGTTGTTGCCTGTGTTGGATCCGGTCAGCGTCAGCGTGCGATTCGCGCCTGTGGCGGGCGCCAGCGCGCCGACGCTGGTGAAACTGATCGGCCCCGAGCCGGATGCATCGATGATCGAGTTGGAGCCATCCAGCGTAAACAGTCGATTCGTCGAATCCCCGCTGCCCGTGTAGCGAAGCGTGCCGCCGATGACAAGCGCCGACTGGCCGCTCGTGCCGGCGCCGATGCTGCTGGGCAGGCCGACGTTGGACAGCTTGCTGATCTCCAGCACCCCGCCGCCGCTGATGCTGGTTGCTCCCGTGTAGCTGTTGGCCGGATTTGCCAGGACCAGGGTTCCGCCGCCCTGGTGGTACAGATCCCCCGTGCCGCTGATCAGATTACCGATGCTTAGCGTGCTGCTGCGATTCAGGACGAAGTTGCCGTCGTTGCTGATGCTGCCGGTTCCCGGCGAGCCGTTGGTGCCGCCGGCGCCGAACTGGAGCGTGCCGGCGACGATCGTCGTGGCGCCGCTGTAGGTATTATCGGCAAGTAGAATCCACGTGCCGGCATCGGACTTAACCAGGCTTGTGGGGCCGCCGCCATCGCCGATCACCGCAGCCAGCGTGTTGTTGCCCGTGTTCGTGCCTCGCAGGGTGAGCGTGCGGGGACCGACCTGAGCGTTGAACCCGATTGGCCCGGGATTGGTCCACTGCATCGCTCCGCTGCCCGCCGACACCAGTGTCCCCCCACCGCTGCCCAGGTTGAACAGCCGATCGGTCGAGGTCGCGGCGCCGGCGTAGCGCAGGGTTCCGCCGTCCAGCACCAGCTTGCTGGCATCGCTTGACGCCGCACCGATGCTGCTGTTGACGCCTCCATTGGCCAGGCTCTGCACCGACAGCGTGCCGCCGGTGATGAACGTGACTCCGGTATAGCTGTTGTTGGTTCCCGTCAGCACCAGCGTGCCCGCGCCGCTCTTGCCGAAGTTCCCGCCGATCTGATACAGCGTGCTGCCTCCGTCAGCGTTTTCGTCGATGGTGCCTGAATACGTCGCGGTGCCGCTGACACGGTTGACGATCAACGTCCCGCCATTGAGCGTGACAAAACTTGTCGAAGGCCCGCTCAGCGACGCGATGGTCTGCGACAGCGGCTCGTACACGTGCGGGCCGCCGCCTATGAACGGCCCGTCATCTCCGGTGTAAAGCTCCAGTCGGCCCGTGCCGCTCAACGTGACCTCGGTCGTCGCCGGCAGCACGTTCAGCAGCGTCGTCGTGGAATTGTCTGCGACATTGGCGTGTGCCAGCAGCAGGGTTCCGGCGTTGATGGTTGTCGAACCGCCGTACGTGTTCTGACCGAACAGCACCCATTCGCCACTGCCATTTTTCACGATCGACGTCACCCCGCCCGTGGGATTGCCGATGATCGCACCCAGTGCCGCGTAGAAGTTGGTTCCCTCGGCTGGGTCGGCGAACGAACCGCTGAGCGTCAGCGTGCGGCTGCCGCTGCCGCTGAAGGTCAGCGGTGCATTGTTGTACAGGTTCAACGGACCATTGCCGGAGACCTCGATCGTCCCGCCGCCAGTGCCCAGCGTGAAGCGGCGGCCCACCTGCCCGGCGTCGTGCGCGGCGCCCGTTCCCGCCATCCCCGTGTAGTTGTATCGCAGCGTGCCCGCATTGAGCACGAGACTTGTCGGATCTGTGGCCGTGCCCAGCGGCAAAAATCCCGAGCCAGACGCACTGTTGCTGCTGCTGACCTCCAGCACGCCGCCCGTGATTGTCGTGATCCCAGAATACGAGTTATTGGCGGAGAGGATGGTGACCCCACTGCCCGCCTGGTGGACATTGCCCGTGCCGGAGATGACGTTGGTAACCGTCAACGTGCCAGTGCGGTTGAACACGAGATTGGCGTTATTGACGATCTCGCCGCCGCCGGGCGCGCCGCTTGTCCCGCCGATCTGGAGCGTGCCACCGCCGATCGTCGTCGTGCCGGTATAGGTGTTGGCGGCGGTGAGAATCCAGGTTCCGGTTCCCAGCTTATGAACGTGAGTAATGTTCGGCGAAGCGCCGTCGAGAATGAGCCCCGCGAACGTGCCGACGCCGCTGCCGCTGAGGCTGAGAGTCTGGCTGCCGCTGGTCGCCGGGACGCTCATCGTGCCGCTGAGGCTCAGCCCGCCACCGGAGGAATCGAACCCCCCGCCGCCGGGACCGAGCGTGAAGTTCCGGTTGGACGATGCCGCGCTGGAGCCGTGATGTCGCAGCACGCCCCCATCGAGCACCAGGTTGCTGTTGAGGTTGGACGCGACGCTTCCGATGCCGCTGAGGGCATTGGAATTGGCCAGTGTCGCGACCGAGAGCGTGCCGCCACTGATCAGGGTCGGACCACTGTAGCTGCTGTTGGACAGCGACGTGACCAGCCCGCCAGTCGTTTTGCTCAGGCCGGCGGTTCCGGCAAGGTTGATCGCCAGCGTGCCGGCGCGCACGTCGAAGCTGCCGCTGCTCAGCAGCAGCGTTCCACCGCCCAGCAGCCCATTATGCAGCGTGATCCCGCCGACCGTCTCGGTCTGGTTGATTAACTCAAAACCGCCTGTCGGGCTGTTGATGATGATCAGGTTGCCATCAGGGATGATGTTGCTGGCGTTCAGCAGCAGTGTGCCGGCCTCGATGGTTGTCGTGCCGGTGTAGGTCTTTGCTGCGCCGGAGATGATCCACCGCCCCGATCCTTTCTTGAGAATACTGGTGACGCCTGAGACCGGATTGGGAATCGCGCCGCTGAGCGTGTTGTTGCCGATATTGGTGCCCTGGAGCGTGAGCGTCCGATCTCCAGTGCCGCTGGCGGTCATCGCGCCGCTGAGCGTCAACGGGTCGCCAACGGCCGCCGAGGAGGAATCAATCGTTCCACCGGCAGGACCAACGGTGTAGGCGCGGCTGGTCAGCCCCGCAACCGTGCTGACATACCGCAGCGTTCCACCATCCAGAGTCAGCGCATTACCCGCATTCCCGATGCCGCTGCCGCCGGAATCATCGATGGCATTGACTTCGATCGCGCCTTCGTTGATGACGGTGGCACCGCTGTAGGTGTTGCCGACGTTCGACAGCACCAGTGTGCCGCTGCCCTGCTTGATGATTCCCCCGCTGCCGGTGATCACGCCCGCGAAGCTGGTGGTATTGGCGTCGCCGACGGTCAGGTTCCCGGCGCCCAGCGCCAGCGTGCCGCCACTGCCACTGAGCGAAGCGATCGTCTGGTTGTTTCCGCCCAGGTCCAGTGCCGCGGTGCCGCTGGAGAGGGTGACTGCGGTGCCGGTCGGCAGGCGATTGGCTCCTCCGGAAAGCGCCAGCGTGCCGCCGCTGATGCTGGTCGTGCCGCCGTAGCTGCTGGCCCCGGACAACACCCATTTGCCGGCGCCGGACTTGAGCAGGCTGGTGACGCTGCCGACACCTGCGTCCACGATCGCGCTGCTGAGCGTGTTATCGCCGATGTTGCTGCCACTGAGGCTGAACGTGCGGTTGCCGGCGCCGCTGGCGGTCATCGTGCCGTTGAAGGAGATCGTTGCCCCAGCCGCGCCGGAGGCATCCAGCCCGCCGCCGCCTCCGCCCAGCGTGAAGTTCCGATCGGTGCTGGTGGCGGCAAGACCCGTCCACCGCAGCGTGCCGCCGTTGAGCAACAGGTTGGCCGCATCGTTGCTGGCGTGGCTGCCGATCCCGCTGGCCAGGTTGTAGTTGCCCAGCACACCGGTCGCCAGCGTGCCGCCGCTGATCGTCGTGGCCCCCGAGTATGTGCTGGCGGCGTTGATCACCAGCAATCCCCCCCCGGCCTTCTCCAGCGAAAATGCCCCGGAGACTGGCGCGGCGATCGTGAGCGTCCCGTTGGCCACATCCCAGACGTTGTTGCCCCCAAGAATCACACCGGCCGAGATCGTGAAACTGTTGTTGGTCGTGACACTGATGCGCGAGCCGATGGTCAGGCTGCCGGTGGTGGCGGTGATCGTGAAACTGGCGGTGCGATTAAAGACGATCGTGCCGACGGTCTGGCTGGTGGCCGCCAGGTTCGCAGTCGAGCCGCCAGTGCCGAAGAAGACGGTATCGCCCAGACCAGTGGCGGGGCTGACGTTCCCAACCCAGTTGACGCCGCTGGTCCAGCTCGTGTCGGCGCCCCCACCGCCGTCCCAGGTGTAGTCCGCCGCCAGCGCGCCGCGGCGCGCGTCATCGCCTGCACCATGCAGAATCGCTGACGCCAGCACCGCGGCACAGGTCAGTGCCCGCTTACGCGAGTTTGAGATGTTGGTCCGCAAGTGCTCCCTTTCCGGTGCTGGCGGCGGGCATACTTGAAAAATGCGATCCCCGCAGCAACATCAGACGCTATGGCTTCCCCGTCGCGCCGCCATGAACGCGCGGAGAATGAAGAGCTTGAACACGATTCACGCAAGCAGTCGGCGACGAAGCTGACGATAGACCACCAACGCCGCCAGCAGGCTGGCACTGCCCCAGATCGACATCGGCAGTGGCACGACCGTCGGCAAGGTGGTGTTCGGCAGACTCCCAAGGCTGTCCAGCGGCAGATCAGCAACCGTTGCGTCCCGGGACTGCGATGACAGCGGATCAACGAACCGCGGGCGATCTGCATTGCCGCCCGTCTGTCCACCGCCGCCTGAGGCAAACGCCACATACGAATCGGATGGGGTCAACAGATCACCCGATGACCAGGCGTTTGCATCATTGGAAGAACCGCTGACGCCGAATCCAACCGTCACATCGCTCAGAGCATTGGAGGTGTCAGAGCTTGAACTTCCGCCGCCCGCGGCATCGCCAAGCACTCCCAACTGGCTGGCCAAGGCAGAGAAGCTCACGTCGCCGGATGTACCAGGCAGGTTCAATCCAGTTTGAGTGGTGCCCGAGGTGATCGAAGAAGCCGTGTTGACCGCCAAAGGTACGCTGTCAGCGAGAACCGGTCCGGGCGCGCAGCACCAGACCATAACTCCAACACTGGCAAAGATTGCGCGCATTACTGCACCCCGTTCCAATATGCACCCACTGGACTTAATATTATCGAACTTGGCCGGATCATGCAAGGAAGATCAGCGGCACATTCAGCGGACTTGTGCCTCACATTGCCGTTACCCACACCAAATTTGTTTAACCCACTGTGTCATATGGGATCGCAATAGTTCTGCTGCACTTCAGATCAGCCCGGTCAGTTCCGACATCTCTTCGATCATGTCGGAAGACCGAATCCGCGACTCGCTGAAGATGCTGTAGCTGTCGGGCAGTGGCGGCAGCGCCGTACCCGCCAGCGCCTTAGGTCCAGGCAAGTTGGGTAGCAGCGGCGAACCGGAGGCGATCGGTGTGTTCATGTCCGTCTGAATCTCCGCCGCCGACAGCGCGCGACTGTAGATCCGCACCTCATCGATCCGCCCGCGGAACCACTCGCCCCAGAGCGTGTTGCCGCCGATCCGCAGGGCGCCGTCGGAAGTAGCGATCGGACCGCTCATCGGCAGGCTGCCCACCTGCGAGCCGTTGACGTATAGCCGCAGCACCGCCCCATCGTAGGTCGTGGCCAGATGCTGCCAGGCGTTGCGAGGCAGTGAGGTCCCCTCGGCGGTCTGGTTCACCCCGCCGACCAGCACATTGCCCTCCGGCCGACCACGCCAGTTCCGCCAGTAAAGGTTGTATACGTCCACCCCCGCTCCTTCCTTGATGATCACGTCGCGCACTCCATTGGCCACCGTCGAGTACACCCAGGCTTCCAGCGTCATGCCCGTGGTCAGGTCCAGCGAGCCGGAATCCAGCACCGTGATCATCTGTCCGTTGGAGGTGAACGACACGCCGCTTCCGTACCGACCGGAAGTGGTGCGGCTGGCGCCGCTGATCGTGCCGTTGTTGCCGTTGCCCGAGCGGTCCAGTACGGTGCCGCCGCTGCCCTCCTCGAAATTGAACGCCAGCACCGGACCGGAAACCGTTACGAAGTTCGCAGTGTACGTGGTCGTGCTCGACGGCGCCACGACCGTGTGCGTCGCCGCACCCCCGTCCGACCAGCTCGAAAAGAAATACGTCGTGCCATTCAGCACCTGCGGCGAAATCGCTGAGATCGTGTTGCTGGAGCCCACGATCACCGTCCGCCCAAACGGACTGGTCCCCTGCTCGGACCCGACGGCCAGTTGCAATCCCGGCGGCGAGGTGAGGAAGTTCAGCACCACCGTCTGCGGCTGAAGCTGCACGCTGGTGGTGGCCTGCAAACCGCCGGAATCGGTGACCGTCAAACTCAGTTCCAAAAACGACGGATACTCGTGATCGGGAACAATGAACGAACCGCTGGCCACTCCCGCGTAGCTCTGAACCGTGTGCGTGTGAGTGTTGTGATGCTGAATCAGCGTCCAAGTCAACGCCGATGCCGGCAGAGTCCCATCGTCGGGGTCACTGCCATGGCCCGAGAAGTTGATCGTCTGTCCGGTCACGTACATCAGCGAAGACAGCGGCGCATCGATGAACGCCTGCGGCGGCTGGTTGTTCACCGCGATGATCGTCGAGGCGTCGGAAAACGCGCCGCGGCTGTCGGTGACACGCAGACGAACCGTCTTGTTCCCGCCGGTCGTGAATGTGTAACTGGTCGTCGCCGTCGTGGCATCGTCGAACTGCCCGTCATTGTCCAGATCCCAGGCGAAACTGATCGTGTCGCCCGGGTCCGGATCGCTGGAGCCGGCGGCGCTGAACTGCACCGTCAGCGGCGCCGGACCGCTGGTGGGATTGGCCTGAATGACGGCATTCGGCGGGCGATTGGTCTGCGTCGCGCCGGCGTATTGAATCCGGCGAACCAGCCCGTCCGCCAGATTCACGTAGAACACGTCGCCGCCCGGACCGATCTGAAGTTCCACCGGGCTGTTGACGGCCGGCAGAATCGCGCGGTTGGCGGGGTCAGGCTCGCCGCTGGGTCCGGCGTACATCACATAGATCCGGTCGCGCGCCTCATCGCAGAAGAACAGCGCCCCGTTGTACGCCAGCGGGTAACTGCCGCCCGTGTAAAACGCCAGCCCCGCGACCGCCGATCCGCCCGTCGGTTCGTTGGCGCCGGGCACAACCTGTTCGTTGTGGTTGTAGGCGTAAAACGGCTGGGTCTCGGCGCCGGCATTGTTGTACAGGTTCTCGATCAGTGGCAGGTTCAATGCATCGTAGCCTCCCTGACGCCCCGGCCCCTCGTACGCCGGCCAGCCAAAGTTCTCCACCGTCGAATCGTTGGGCACGCGAATGCGATTGATCTCCTCCCACGTTGACCACCCCACATCGCCAACCCAGATTTCGCTGGTGCCCGGGCGGAATGCGAAGCGGAAGGGATTGCGCATGCCGTAGGCGATGATCCGCCGGGCGTTGGTGTCGTTGCCGGTGTTGAACAGCGGATTGTCCGGCAGCGGCGCGCCCGTCGCCGGATCCACCCGAATGATCGATCCATCCAGGCTCGTCGGATCGCCCGGCGTGCGAAGATCCAGACTGCGCAGTGCCCCGCCTTCGTTGGGCGGATCGTTTCCCGGATTGCCCGTCTGGCCGTAGTCCGCGTAGTTGAAGCTCGCCCCGTCCCCGCCGCCTGCGTACAGCGCTCCGTCCGGGCCGAATATCACCGTCCCAATCGAGTGACTGGGGAACTGCTGGAACCAGTCGTGCACCAGCACCTGTTCCGGTCCGACCATCACATTTCCGTCGGCGCGCAGCCGCGAAAGCCGCCCACTGACCAGCGCGCCGGTTGTCGTCGCATTGGGGCCGGGATCGCTGTCGGTGTTGGGCTGCCCGTACTTGGGCGCCGGCCCGCCGATGTCTCCATCGTACGTATACAGCACATACACATACGGATCGGTCGGGAAATTCGGCGCCAGCGTCATCCCCAGCAACCCGCGATCCCAGAAATTGTGCACGTTGGTTCGCAGGTCGGCGAAGATGGTCGGCGTGGTGTCGCTCAGGCTGTCGAAAACCTTGATCACCCCGCGCTTTTCCGCCACGAACACGCGCCCATCCGGCGAGAAGCGAAGCGTTGTGGGCTCGATCAGCCCGCTGAACACGATATTGTCCTGGAATTGTGGCGTGCCGGTCGTGAACGCCCAGGTCAGATCCGCCGACAGCGGATTGCCCGATATGTCCTTCACTCCCGCGACGCCGCCCTTGACCTGCGCCGTGTAGTAGGCGTTGGGGAACGACGTCAGATTGTTCTGCGGATCCAGCGTCGCAACACGGGTCGCTGCATTGTATGTGACGCTGGCCGACACCACGTTTGCATTCGGGTCGCGCAGGACGATCGTGCTGCTGGTGATGCTCGCCGGGTCCATCGGCTCGTTGAACGTCACCGTGATGTTCGTCGTCAGAGCCACGTTGGCCGCCCCGTTGCGCGGCGTGACGGCGGTGATCGCGGGCGAAGTGGTGTCCGATCCGCCCTGGCTGACCGGACTGTTCATATCCTGCTGGATCTCCGACGGCGCCAGCGCGCGGTTGTAGATCCGTACTTCGTCAATGATCCCCTGGAAGAATTCCCCCCAGATGCTGTTACCCCCGATCCGCAGCGCCCCGGTGGAGGCGGGGATCGACCCGGCCACCGCCAGGGCGGCGGCCTCGGCACCGTTGATGTACAGCCGAAGCGTCACACCGTCGTACGTGCCCGCCAGGTGCGTCCACACGTTCGCCGACAACGTCGGTCCCTCCGCCGTGCGGTTGATGCCTCCGACGAATACGTTGGCTTCCGGCGCGCCGCGCCAGTTTCGCGCGTACAGGTTGTAGATGTCCACATTGCTGCCTTCCTTGATGATCACATCCCGCACACCCGTTGTCGCCGTCGGGAAAACCCACGCCTCCAGCGTCATGCCGGTGCTCAGGTCCAGGGACGCCGCATCATTCACCGTCACGTAATTTGAAGTGCCGTTGAAGCTCAGCGCATTGCCGAAGCGCCCGCTGGTGGTCCAGGTGGCGCCGTTGACCGCGCCGGTGTTGTTGTTTCCCGACACATCAGCCGTCGTCGTTGCCCCGGCGCCTTCCTCGAATCCGTACGCTGCCACCAGACCCACCGCCAACAGCAGCCGCGACTCCAGCGTTTCCACGCGCGATGCTGCTCTGACGCCCGACATCATGGCCCCACCACGCCCGGCCCTGCGGCGCCGAGTGCAATCCGACCCTGCGGCGATGCGACCTGCACCGCCAAGATTTCCTTGCGACGCCATCTGGACCTCCAATCGATGTGTGAATGAGCCAGCCTGATGCCAGCTCTTGTGATGAATAGCAACCGTGACCTGTGAATGCCCTTGGCGGTCCTTCGCTGCCGCCTAGGCGTTCGTGTACTGGTTACGCCGGATGATCTGGTATCCCCGGATCAGCTCCGCAACACCCGCATCCAGCCCGATTGTCGTGCGATATCCAGTGGACTCGATCCGGCGATTGCTTACCACGTAATTCCGCTGATCAGGATCCTTGCCCACCTCCGCCACAAGATACGTGAACGATGGAATGTATTTCTGGATCACCTGGCACAGCTCCCACTTGCTGATGTTGGCATCGCTCAGGCCAACGTTGTATGGCCGGCCCTTCATCTGCTCGTAGTGGTCCAGGGCATGTCTGAACGCGCGTGCGCCGTCGCGGACGTGCAGATAATTGCGCTTGAAGTGCGGCTCGAAGAGCACGACGAACCGATCGACCACCGCGCGATACGTGAAATCGTTGACCAGCAGATCCAGGCGCATTCGCGGACTGGTGCCGAACAACGTCGCGAAGCGGAACGTCACGCAGTTGCCGCGGTCCAGCAGGTACTTCTCCAGCTCAACCTTCAGCCGCCCGTACAGCGAGATCGGTCGCAGCGGGGTGTCCTCGTCACACTCGATACTGGCCTGGCCGATCCCGTAGCCGCTGTTGGTCGAGGGGAACACGAGCATCTGCCGCGGGCTGAGCATATCGGCAAGCATGCGGACCGCATCGTAGTTGACGGTCTGCGCCGCGAACGGATCCCTGTCGCACGCCGGCGCGCCGGTCAGGCACGCCAGCGGAAGCACCGCGTCCGCCTGCGCCGCCAGCCCCGACATCAACCCCCGATCCCTCGCGTCCCCGCGCACGATCGTCAGCTTCGGATCGACGGTGCAGTCCAGCAGCGACGTCTGCCCGTACATGAAGTTGTCCACGACGGTGACATCGTGCCCATCGGCAAGCAGTCCCGGCACCAGCACCGACCCGATGTACCCCGCCCCGCCGGTTACAAGAATCTTCACCTCAGATTTCCTTTCCAACCCGGAATTTCAGGCTCATTCCACCCGATTCACTTCCAGTTCGCGAAATGGCCTGATCGTCTGCGAAGCCCGCGACTGCTCGACCGCCGAGTAATCCTGATCGGGTTCGTAATAGATGATCTGGCTGCCGGAGAACTCGAACTTGAACGGCACGTGGATCAGCTCGGTCAGTTCGGCGCGGACGTCATCCTGCCTGCGCGGCTCGACGAACAGCAGCAGGAATCCACCGCCCCCGGCGCCGGTGAGCTTGCCGCCGATGGCGCCGGCGGCGCGGGCGCGGTGGTAAAGCGTGTCCACCTCGTTGTTGGAGACCGTCGCGCTTAAGCTGCGCTTGGTCTGCCACGCCTCGTGCAGCAGCTCTCCGAAGCACCGAAGGTCCTGCCCCCCGTTCAGTACATTCAACCCCTCGTCCACAAGATCCTTCATGATCCGCAATTGCCTTTTGCGGTCCTCGATGCCGTTCAGGTACGTCTCTGCGATGTTCGCCGCCGTACGCTTGATCCCCGTGTAAAAGAGCATCAGGTGCGAATTGAACTCGCTCATCCGCTGCGGTGAGATGGT
Organism: Fontivita pretiosa; assembly: GCF_050410795.1. Lineage (GTDB taxonomy): Bacteria > Planctomycetota > Phycisphaerae > Tepidisphaerales > Tepidisphaeraceae > Fontivita > Fontivita pretiosa. Next base: position 994,956 of record NZ_CP191258.1, read on the forward strand.
CACCGGTCGCACCGAGATCTCGCCATTGGTGTGGAACAGCACGTGATTCAATCCCCCGTACGCCGCCTGCACCTGGTCCTGCGATCCCACCGCCTCCTTAAGCACTTCCTGTTCCAGGTGGATGCTCTCGGCGGCCAGTTGCTGCTTGCCGACCATCCGTCCCTGAAGCGCATGCACCGCGTGCAGCAGTCCAACGGTAAACGCCGAGCTGGAGCCCATGCCGCTTCGTGCCGGCAGGTCGGCATCGTGATGAATCTCCACTCCGCGATCTACCTTCAGGTATCGCAGCACTTCGCGCGCCGCCGGATGCTTGATCTCCTCGATCCGGTTGCAGCATTCCATCTTCGAGTAGACGATCGAGATGCGATGCTCGTGGAACGGCGGCAGGTAGCGGCAGGTGATGTAGCCGTATTTGTCGATCGTGGTCGCCAGAACCGCCCCGCCGTGTTTGCGATACCACGCCGGATAATCCGTGCCGCCACCCAGAAACGATATGCGAAATGGCGTTCGGGCAATGATCATAGTGGTAATCCCCGGTTGGCTGCCGCCGCACGCGCCGCGGGCTTGAGCAGCGTCTCGATGAGCGTGGCGGCTGCGGCAAGGTCGTCCACGACGTGATCCGGGCGGGCCAGTTCCGACACCGCATACGCCGCTCCGTAGCCGCTGCGCACCAGAATGCTCCTGGCCCCGATCGCCCGACCAAGATCCACATCGCACGGCTTGTCGCCGATCATGAAGCTGTGGCTGGGCACGAACCCCAGCTCCATCGCCGCCGTCTGCACAAGCCCGGGGCGCGGCTTGCGACAATGGCACTGATCCTCCGGCCTGTGTGGACAGACGTAGATGCCGTCCAGGAACACGCCGTGCCCCGCCAGCAACTGGCACATTCGCCGGTGGATCTGTTCCAGCCGCCCTTCATCGAAGTATCCGCGCCCGACTCCCGACTGATTCGTGACCACAACCAGTCCCATCCCCATCGCCGACAGCCGCGCCAGCCCCTCGGCCGCTCCGGGCAGCAGCTCCACCTGATCAGGATCGGACAGGTAATTCCGCTCGACGATGATCGTCCCATCACGGTCCAGCAGCACGTATCGCGGCCTGTTCATCGGGTTGGTAATCCTATCGGGAGATGCTCGCCACAAACTCGGCATTGGCACGTGCGTAGGCTTCCGGCACACCGATGTCCCACAGCCGCCCCTCGCTGCGAAAACCGTGCAATCCCTTGCCGATCCAGCTCGGGAAAACCTGCCGCTCCAGCGACATCGCCTGACCCGCCGGAATCTGCGCAATCAGCTCACGCCGCAACAGGTAGATCCCGCCATTTACCCATCCCGGACCCTCGGTCTGCGCCTTCTCCATGAATCGCAGCACACGGCCATCGTCGTCCACCTGCACCCGGCCGTAGCGCCGTGTGTCCGTCACTTCAGTCAGCAGGATCGTCGCCGCCGACTCTCGCGCGGCGTGCCAGACCGCAAACGCGTCCAGCCGCGCGTCGCAGTACGAATCTCCGTTCAGCACCAGCACCGGATCGCTCAGGTCCAGCCTGCTCAGCGCCAGCCGAAGCGCTCCGGCGGTGCCCATCGGCTGCGGCTCCTGTGAATACTCCAGCGCGATCTTGCCGTGATACGAGCTGCCCAGCCGCTGCTGCACCTGCTCGCCCATAAACCCGCACAGCAGCACCGCGCGACGCACACCCTCCAGAACAAGCTGATCCAGCAGATACTCGATGAATGGCCGGCCGCTCACCTCGGCCAGAACCTTGGGCCTGTCAGACACCACGCTGCGCAGCCGCGTGCCCAACCCTCCGGCCAGAATCGCCGCCGTCACCTCCGACAACTCGCTCATGCTTCCGCCGCCACGTTGTTTGGCGCGCCCTTCCCGACACACTCCAGCAGACTACGGCAGATCCGTTGCACATCCTGGCGAGTCAATGTCGCGAACGTCGGCAGGTTCAGCCCGCGCGCCGCCAGCCGCTCTGCCACCGGAAACGCCCGTCCCGCGGCGGCCTGCTGATAAGGCGGGAGCTGATGCATCGGGTACACCACCCTGCGGGTCTCGATGCCTTGCTGCTGAAGCTGCGACATCACCGCGTCGCGCGACGTGTCCAACTGTTCGCCCAGCACCGCCGTGAACATCCACCACACGTGCCGCGCCCAGGGCTTCTCCTGCTGCCAGGTGATCCCTTCCATGCCATCCAGTTCCTGGCGATACCACGACACGACCTCCCGCCGCCGCTGAAGCTGCCAGTCGATCCGCTCGATCTGCGCCAGTCCGATCGCAGCCTGGACGTTGGTCATCCGGTAGTTGTATCCCACCACCGGATGCCAGTAGCGCCGCTGCGGATCCATGCCGTGATTCTTCAGCAGCCGGATCTTCCGCGCCATCGCATCGTCGTTGGTCGTGACCATCCCCCCTTCGCCCGTCGAGATGATCTTGTTGCCGAAGAAGCTGAACGAGCCGATGTGACCGATCGACCCGACTCGCCGGCCATTCACCTGGGCGCCGTGCGCCTGGGCGGCGTCCTCCAGCACCCACAGGTTGTGCCTGGCCGCGATCCTCTGGATCGCCTCCATCTCCGCCGGATGGCCCGCCAGATGCACTGCGATGATCCCCCGCGTCCGCGGAGTGATCATCGCTTCGATCTGCCCGGGATCGATCGTCCAGGTCTGCGGATCCACATCCACAAAGACCGGCCTTGCGCCGCAGTAGACCACGGCGTTGGCGCTGGCGACGAACGTCAGCGTCGGCACGATCACTTCATCCTCCGGCTCCACCCCCAGCGCCAGCAGTGCCAGGTGCAGCGAGACCGTCCCGTTGCAGCAGGTGATCGCGTGCCTCACACCACAGAACTCCGCAAAGGCCTGCTCGAACCGCTCGATGTACTGCCCGGTTGAGGAGATCCACTTCGTCTCCAGGCAATCCAGCACGTACTTCTGCTCGTTGCCGCCCAGTGTCGGCGCGGCCACGGGGATGAAACGCTGGTTGGTCGGATTGGAATCACTCATTTGCGATATTCGCCAGCGCGGCTGACGTGTTGCTTGATAGCCGCTCGGTCTGCGGCGCCGCAGAAGCGGGCGATCGATTCGGATAACGCATCCAGTCCCATTCCAGCAGCCAGCGGTCTTCGTCGTTCAGCGTCAGCCCCGCGGCGCGACGGTAAACAGCCCGGTATGCCCTGGCCGTGCGCTCCCAGTCAAAGTCCCTCACACGCCGATGGCCGCGCTCGATAAGTTGCCGGCGAAGCTCCGCATCGGTGCTCATTCGCGCGATCGCGTCGGCGATCGCCGAGACGCTCCTGGGGTCAAACAGCAGCCCGGCATCGCCGACCTGATCCGGCAACGCCGTGATGTCGGCACTGGCGACAGCAAGCCCTTCCTTCCACGCCTCGTGGATCGGGCAACTGTCCGCCTCGAACAGCGTCGGCAGGATCAGGAATTGCGCCAGCCGATACACCGCCCGAAGATCCTCTTCCGACACGAACCCCAGGAATCTCACCTGCGGCTCCAGCCGCAGCTCGCGCACCCGCTGCTCGATCTTCGGCCAGTGGAACGGATACTTCGACCCCGTGCATACCAGGTTCACCACCATCCCCCGGCGATCGCGCAGCTCCGCGATCGCCTCCAGCAGGCGAAGATGATTCTTGTGCGGCCAGGTCACCGCAGGGTAGAGCATGTACGTCTGCGGCAGCGACAGTCGCCGTCTGGCTTGTTCCAGCCGCTCGGGCTCCAGCGGCGGATAAAACTCCGTCGGCGGCGCCCAGGGAATGATCTGCACTTTCTGCGGGTCCAGACGATAGTGCCGCACAACGTCCTGCTTGATCCATTCCGAGCCGACCACCACCGTATTCGCCAGCTCACAGGCCGTTCGATAGATCGTCTCGCGCAGCGCCAGATCCACAGGACTGAAAAACTGCGGGTAATGCAGGTGCTGCAAATCGTGCGGATTGTAGATCGTCGGCAGGGCGCAGAGCGTGAACGACTGCGTGGGAAAGTGCAGCACGTCGCACCCCAGACTCTCATACAGCCCGTCCGACACCGGCACGCTCGGCCACGCGGACTGCGGCGTGAGCCGACCAACCACGCGACGAATCATCTGCACCGTCGGCTTCAACGCCCGCCTCAGCCTCATCGACAATGGCTGGCTCCCATTGCGATGGGCCTGCCCATTGGTCTGCGCCCAGGGGCTTGCCCCTCTGCGAAGCTCGGCCCGGGTCCGAACCTGCTGATTCGCTCCGCAATACGGTTGGATCCAGTCACGCTGCTCGTTGCGTTCGGCGATCAGCAGGTATCGCTCCGGGCCGTCGAGCTGCCCCAGCGAGCGCACCAATCCCACGGTCGATTGCACGATTCCGCCCGCAACGCCCGGCAGAACGTTGATCTCGATCGCGACTCGGATGGCCTGGTAGCCGTGCTCAGGCATGCTCAACCGCCCGTATCAGTCTGGAACGCAGACCTCTGGCCGCCGCGACGCCGCCACTACCCCGCCACGCGCGCTCAGCAGCCGTATCGCCCACTGGTTGTGCCGCGCTCGCCGCCGCATCGACTCCACGCGACACTTCAGCTCACTCAGCAGCTCAGTCTCATCAGGCTCCCCAAGCGCACGCGATAACTGTGCCACAAGAATATCCGCCTCGAGCTCCGCCGGAAGCACGCTCAGCGCCCAATCCAGATCCCAGCACAGATCCGCCACCTTGTCCGACCGCTTGATCGCTACAAACGGCACACCCTGAATCGCGCTGAACAGGCAGAAGTGGTACCGCATGCTGATCGTCAGGTCGCAGCAGGCGATAATCGACATCATCTGCCGCGGCGAGAAGTACACCGCCGGAGCAATTGCCGCGCGATCCGCGCGGCTCATCCGGCACATCACCCGGCGCGCCGCCGATAGATCGAAGACCTCCTCATCCCGAATCTCGTTGGCCAAAAACAGCACACGCGCCTCGTGCTTCTCGACGATCGCGTCCAGGGCGACGGCGATCTGCTGCGCGATCCGCGGCTGCTGATCGAAAACGTGGTTCTCGTTTACCAGGTTGACCCCGATCAGCCGGCGGGAATCGGCGGCATCGATCCCCCACTCCCGGAGCTGCCCCCGTCCGAAATGAGCAGCCGACGGGTCGATCAGCCACGCCAGATCAGCCGCCACCATGATCGCCTCGGGCGAGGCGCCGTATTCGATCAGTCTCTCGCGGTCATGCTCGCTGCGCACGCTCCAGCATCGCGCTCGCGGCACGATCTCGTGCCTGACGATCCGTACCGACTGCGGACTTCGCAGCGTCTCGGTCCCGATGCCGACGAACCCAAGCGGCACTTTCCACCGATCCACAGATTGCACCAGCGGAGTCAGCTCGCACAGTGGCCAGTCACCCAGTACATCCATGATCGGGGTGCCGCCGACAATCGCGTGCGCATCGGCCCTGAGCTTGGCCAGCCACCGCCGCGGGTCATGACCGACGGTGCGGAAGTACCCGAACGCCGGCTCCACACGCGCGGTGTGCGAGGGATTGCGGCTGGCCACCGACGCCTGCGCGCTCTCCCCCATCCACTGCAGCAGCGCCGCAAAGCCCTGGAGCGTCGCCTCGTCTCCGATGTTCCCGCTGCCGTAAAAGCCGAAGGGCACGACGATTCGCATCAGCTTCGACCGCTCCGCTGGAAGTGGTAAATGATCTGCCGCGTCCAGGTCTGACGAGCCACGACTTCAAAGCCCGCGGCGGCGAACGCCCGCTCGAACTGCTCGGCGGTCAGGTTGTTCATGTACCCGAAGTACCTGCGTCGCAGCAGCTCGCGCAGGCGTGCCATCAGACCGCCCTCGGCAGGCGCCGGATCGAACGACGCCACGCACTGCCGCACGTCCTGCTCCGACAGCCACCTCGCCACACCGGCCACGTCCCGGATGTACTCCAGAACGCCTCCGAACACTGCTACTTGAGGCGAGCATGGCTTAAGGTCCGGCAACGGGCGATGATTCAAATCGCAGACGATCGTGCCCGGACCGCGATCCACCAGATCCGACGGAATATACGTGCAACCGGCGATCAGCAGCCGCTCCAGCGTCCGCCGACCGGCGCCGAATTCGATCACGCGCGAGCCGGCGGGAATCAGCCTCGCCAGCAGCTCGGTCCGCTCATCCCACCAGACGGCCAGGCCCTGAGGCGAAGTCCATCTGCGGTAATCCGCCCGCCCCACCGCCCACATCGCCGCATTCCGCACCACCCGCCAGCCGCGCCCACATGCCGCCACCAGCCTCGCGCCACTTCGCCGCCAGATCGCCCGCGCGAGCCGATACCCCGGCGAAACATACGCCCCGGCCTGATCCGCCTGCATCATGACTCGATCCTCTGCACCGTCCAGGGCAGGCTCATTCTCAGCAGCCCCCCGCGACCGTCGCTGATGTGTCCCCCCGCCCCGCCGGTCTGCTCGATCTGAAATGCCAATCCCTGATCCACCGCAAAGTGCGTGCGAACCATCGGGAAGTCGCATCCAACCGACACGAAATACTGCCCGTAATTCAAAAGCTCCCCCGGCACGGTGCAGCGGCTGACATACACGCCCGGCTCACGCACCAGCTCCTCGCTCTGATCCATGTCCGTCGAGCTCAGCAACACGGTGCCGTCGTGCGCCATCAGCCGCACACCCACACGGAGATTGCTCGTCCGCCGCAGGATTCGATACTGCACTTCGAGCGTGAACGGCCGGCGTACGTCCAGCGTCGGCGTCACCACCCCGTCGCTGCCGCGAACGCGGATCGCCTCCAGACGAATGTACTCCGAACCCGGCGCCTTCTGCCCGTTGTCATGGAACGTTACTTCCCCGGCCTGCTCGGCGCCGCTGCGCAGGTAACTGGCGACAACCGTCTCCGCGTCGCCGCTCTGACGCAATCGTCCGCCATCCAGCCACACCGCCCGACGGCACAGCCGGGTAATCGCGCCCATGTTGTGGCTGACGAACAGAATTGTGCGCCCCTGTCGCGAGACCTGGCTCATCTTCCCAAGGCACTTGCGCTGAAACGATGCATCACCGACCGCCAGCACTTCGTCCACCAGCAGAATCTCCGGCTCCAGATGCGCCGCCACCGCAAACGCCAGCCGAACATACATCCCGCTGGAATAGCGTTTGACCGGCGTATCCAGAAACTGCTCGATCTCCGCGAACTGAACGATCTGGTCGAACTTGGCGGCGATCTCGCGACGCGACATGCCCAGAATCGCCCCATTGAGGTAGATGTTCTCCCGCCCGCTCAGCTCCGGATGAAACCCGGTGCCCACCTCCAGCAGGCTGCCGACCCGGCCATTGAGAATCGCCCGGCCCGTGGTCGGTCGGGTAATCCGCGAGAGAATCTTCAGCAGCGTGCTCTTGCCCGCGCCGTTGCGACCGATCACCCCCACCACTTCGCCAGGTTCAATCCGCAGACTCAGATCCTTCAGCGCCCAGAAATCCTCCACCTGTCCGTCCCCGCCGCCGCTACGCAGCCGACTCAGCCGCCGCAGCGGCGACATCGCCAGGTTGCTCAGGCTTTCGCGCAGCGTGCGGTACGCCGCCACGCCGTGCGAGATGCGGTATCGCTTGCTCAGATTCTCAACGACGATGGCCGGCGTCGATTCGCTCATCGAAAACTTCACTCAGACGATGTCGGCGAAGCTGTCTTCCACCCGGCGGAAGTAGAAGCAGCCAATCACGAACAGCAGCACAAAACTTGCCGCCGACGTGCCCAGCAACGCCCAGGGGATCGGCTCGTTCAGCAGCCCCGCCCGGAACGATGCGATCAGTCCGCACATGGGATTGAGGCTCAGAATCCACGGCGACAGCTCGAGCCTCGACAACGGGGTGTACACCGTGAGCGTCGCGAACAACCAGAACTGGACAAGAAACGGCACCACGTAGCGGAAGTCGCGATACGCCACCATCAACGCCGACAGCAGCACGCCCACCCCCGCCGCGGCCACGCCCAGCAGCACGAACACCAGCGGCACCACCGCCAGCCCGACGCCCGGCACGACGCCCCGCATCAGCATCATCGCCACCAGCAGCACCGAGGCGATCATGAAATCCACCACCGCCGCCCCCACCGCCGCCAGCGGAACCGCCAGCCGCGGGAAATAGACCTTGGTCACCAGCCGCTCGGAGTTCACCACGCTGTTGCCGGCGCTGGCCAGCGCGGTGGCAAAGAACGTCCACGGCAGGATTCCGCTGTAGATGAACAGCGGGTCGTCGGCGCCGGGCACCTTGGCCATCTTCCCAAGCCCAAACCACAGCGCAAAGGTCATCATCGCGGGCTGGATCAGTGCCCAGGCCGCTCCCAGCACGGTCTGTTTGTAGCGGACCTTCACATCGCGCCAGATCAGAAAGTACAGCAGCTCGCGGAAGCGCCACAGTTCCGCCAGATTCAGCGCCTGCCAGCCCCCGCCGGGCGTGATGACCGTCGGCGTCAGGCTCGCCGCCGATACCTTCTGGCCTGCGGCGGCGTCTTGTTTGGGACCGTTGCGGTTCATTTCAGTTCCGCGCGCATCGCCTGGAGCTGGTCGCGCATCCGCGAATCCATCTGCTGTTGGGGCGCCACGCGCTCCAGCTCCGCCAGCGACGCCTTCGCCTGCTCGTATCGCCCCGCCTGGATCAGCGCCTGCGTGCGGCGAATTCGCCACGCCAGGTTGTTCGGATCCAGCTCGATCGCCTGCTTCCATGTTGCCGCCGCCCCCTCGTACTCGCCCATCTTGGCCTGCACGTACGCCAGCGTATCCAGAAAACGCGCACGATCAGGATGTTCAGCCTGTGCGCAGGCGAACTGCGCCAGTTCCATCGCCTCATGCAGATCCCCTCCACGCTGCGCCAGGATTATCGCCAGATTGTTCTTCGCGATCGCCAGGGTCGGGTCGTGCCTGATCGCTCGGCGATAGGCCTGCTCCGCGCCGCGCGGATCGTGCCGTTGCATCAGCCCGCCCAGTATCATCCACTGCCGGGCCGGCACTGCATCGCCCCAGTCCAGCTCGAACATCGCGGCGGACAAGTCCTGCAAGTACCGCCAGGCCGATTCAGCATCCCCGGCCACCGCAGTTCCCTCGGCCAGCAGATTGCACAACTCTCCCACCGCCAGCCGATGCTCGATCGATACGCCCGACGTTTGCTGCGCGGCGGTCAACTGTCGCAGCAGCTCGCGCGCCTGCTGCCAGTGGGCAGCGGCGCTGGTTCGCCTGGCCAGATCCTGCCACCCGCGCGCCAGGCTGAGCTGCTCATCGATCGTCTCCGCCGGGATATGCTCGGCAAGCTGCGAAAGCCACTCGCCGGCCACCTGCGGCCCGGGCAGGTGCTGCGACGCCAGCCAGATCCATGCTGCCCTGGCCGATGCCGATCCGGGCAGCAGCGGTCGCAGTTGCGCCTCGGCCGCCTGCACCTGCCCCGCCTGCACCTGTGCCCGCAGCAGCAGCCCCGCCAGCGGCTGTTCCAGTTGCCCGTTGGCGAACGCGCGCGGGGCATACGGGGCCAGTTGCCGCACCGCCGCCGGCGCATCATTGACATGCAGATACGCTGTAGCCAGCGCCAAATCCGCCGCCAGCGCATCGTCCCCCAGCCGCGCCCGCCACTGCGTCGCCGCCGGGATCACTTCTGCCCACCGACCGGCTCGCGACAGCGCCTCGACCGCCAGTTGCGCCGGCTGCGGATCGCCGGGAAACATCCGCATCGTCCGCAGCGCCGTCTCCACCGCCTCCTGATCGCGCCCAATCGACATCGCCAGCCGCGTCACCAGGTCCTGAAGCGGACGAAGCTGTGGCGTGCGGTCGGCGATCGGGCGCAGCTTCCGCAGCACCCCCGACGCCGTCTGGCCCTGCTCCAGTCCCGCTTGCACAACGCTCAGCGCTTCGGCCGCGGATTGCTCGTATTCCGGGGCTTCCAGGATCGCCGTGACCAGCTCCCGCACCGCGGGCATCGTCGCTGCCACCGACCACACCTTGCGAATCGTATTCGCCTGCCGATTCATCGCCGCGAATGATGGATCATCCGCAAAGCGCCCGCCCGCCTGGGCACTGGCCGCCAGCGCCGCCTCCAACCCGCCGTCACGAAGCTGCGCCGCGATCAACCGCTTATGGATGCGGCGATCGTCCGGGAACTTCCTGACCGCCTCGGTGAGCCGCGCCAGCGCTGCGCCCCGATCGCCTCGACGCTCCAGGTATTCGGCCCGAAGCAGCTCCGTGCTCCCATCCGCAGACGGCAGGCTGTCCAGACGCATCAGCAGCTCATCGCCGCTGCGCCGATCACCGCGCTGGGCGTAGTAGTCGGCCACAAAGGCAATCGTCTCAGCCGACGGCACCGACAGCAGCTTGCGGCAGTACTCCTCGCTGAGGATCCCGCGGCGACGGTAGAGCCTGGCCAGCTCCAGATCCACGTCGGGCGATCGATCGTCCGCCGTCATCCGCTCCTGCGCCAGCCTTTGTTCCAGATCTTTCAGCAGTGCGATGGCGCGATCGGTTTCTCCACGTTGCCCCAGCAGCCGCGCCACCGTTCGCCACTGCCACTCGTCACTGGACGCCGCGCTGGCGCTTCGCAGATTCTGCTCCAGGCGATCCAGATGCGGTTTGGCCTGCTCAAACAGCCCGCGCGACTGAAGCAGGCCCACCAGCCGGATCGCCACGGCGTTGGCAGAGGGATCCATCTGCACCGCCGCGGTCAACTGCTCGATCGCCTCGCGCTGCTGACCCAGCCGCAGCATGCACTCGGCCAGCAGCAGCCTGGCGCGCTGGACATTCGGAGCGCGCTGACACAGGTCGCTCAGCGCCGCGGCGGCGGTCGCCAGTGCCGACGTTGCGGCGTTGCGATCTCCGCTCAGCGCCGTCTCCACGTTCAGTTCCGCATCCGCCAGACGCCACCTCAGCCCGTCCTCCCCGATGAGCCGGGCGAGCCGATCAATCGCGCGACGGCGAAACGCGCGATCAGGACGCACCGATGCCGCCGCCAGCGCAAGCTGCTGAAGCTGCGCGTCCTGTGGATGGGCATCGGCCAGCCCCACCCACTCCGCCGCGGCCTGCGACTGCCGCCCGGCCAGCTCGAGCAGGCGCGCCCTGGCCAGCCGCCACTGACGCGTGTCCCGCTGCTTCGGATCGGGAGGCTGGAGCATTCCCATGGCCTGGGCAAGGTCACCGCCGCGAAGCGCCCGCACCGCCAGCTCGTACGCCAGCTCCGCCGTATGGCCCAGATGTTTCTCGTAACTTTCCAGACATTGACGCTCCAGATCCTCCTGGCCTGTGCGGGCACTGAGCCTGGCCAGCTCCAGCATCGCCTGCCCGTCCCACTCGCCTGCATCGCGCCGGAGCGTCGAGCGGATCACATCGGCGGCCTGAGAGTTTCTGCCCGCCTCCACCAGCAGCGCCACCTGCACGACGATCAGTTCCGGATCCTGCCTGAGCGTTTGCAGAGCCTGCTCGTGCTGGCGCAGGGCCGTTTCCACATCCAGCTCGTGATTGCGGACGCGCTGGAGCATCACCCGTCCCATCGCGCGCAGCGCCTGGGGATCGCCGGGCAGACGCCGCAAGGCCTCCTGCGCTGCCGCCTGCGCGTGAGTTGTTCGTCCCGCTGCCGCGAGCAGCCTGGCCATCCGCGCCGCCGGCGCCGGCCATCCGGGAGCCAGTCCCGCTGTCGTGCGCCACTGATTCAGCGCCGCCTCCAGCTCGCCTGCACGCTCGTACGCATCGCCAAGGTAACAGCGGAAGTAGGCGTTGTCGCGCTGGAGTCGCAGTCCCTGCCGGCAAGCGTCGATCAGTCGCGCCTCGGCCTGGGCGCCCGCTGCGTCGGACAAATACAGCGCTTCGATGATCTGGGCCCAAACTCCGGCCAGAAGATCGCGCTGGCTGCGTCGCTGCCGCAGCGCCTCGAGCACTGCCCGTGCCTGGTCATCGCGTTTCAGCTCCAGCGCCGCCATGCCGCGCAGCGCCAGAAGCTCCACGTCGGTAGCGCGATCGTCCAGCCGCAGTTGCGACAGCCGTCGGTAAACCTGTTCGTAGCGACCTGCGCGGAACAGGCGGTTGACGATCGCCTGCTCGAGCTGGGCGTCGCCCCCGCTGCTGTCCGCCGCCCGTTCCAGAACCTCAAGTGCCTGCTCATGCCGCCCCATCGCCGTGAGTTGTCCGGACAACGCCGTGATGAAGTCGTGATCGCGGATCGGGTTGGCCGCCGCGGCGCTGATGAATTCCATCGCCCGCTGCTCGTCCCCCGCCATCGCCCAGGCCACGCCCTCCAGCAGATCGAACCGCGGATCGCCGCCATGTCTTTCGCGCAGCTCCCGGGCGCGGGCGACGATCCGCCCTGCCGTATCCCGGGCGTTGGCGCCTGCGCCCAGGCCGAGCTGACGCATCAGGCTCAGCGTGAAGATCTGTTGCGTCACATCGAAGGGGCGAAGCTCGTTGTACCGCCGGGATACAGGCAACGCCTGCTCATACCGCCGCAGCCGTCCCAGCGCCGTCGCCCTCGCCCGCAGGCTCACGGCGTCGTCATCGCGGCAGTGCTCCGTGTCGCGCAGGACTTCCGTCATGAAACCGGCACGCAGACACAGCTCCAGAAGTTCGGCCCGGGCCTCGGCGTGATCCGGCTTCAGCTCCAGCAGCCGCCGCAACAGCGCCATGGCCTGGGCGACATGCTTGTCATTGATTTCGCCAACCCGCGCGCGGGCCCTGGCGTAGGCGAACAGCGCCTGCGGGTCGTCGGGATTCCGCTGGAGAAACGGCCCGACCTTGTGCATCGCGGTGAAATAGTCCCCCGCCTCCAGCGCCGCGTAACCCTCGTCGCGGTCACGCACAATCTTCGCCGCTATCTGCGCCTGGCGCAGCTTCACCACCACCGCCCCGGCCAGCAACAGCGCCACCACCACGCCCGCCAGCAGCAGCAGTCGGCGACAGGTTTTGCTCCGGATGTTCATGGATCAAGCAGCAGGCGACGACTTACCGCCACAGCACCACCTGAATCGTCTTGAACAGGATGTACAGATCCAGCCCCCAACCGGCGCGCTGGACGTATTCCAGGTCGTAGCGGATCCACTCCTGGAAGTCGCATCCCTCCTGTCTCGTGCGTTTGACCTGCCACAATCCGGTGATGCCTGGACGTACGCTGAGCCTGGCCTCTCGCCAGGGAGGGCAGAACTGGTTTTCCCTCCTCGGGCTGGGGCGCGGGCCCACCACCGACATCTGTCCCAGCAGAACATTGATGAACTGCGGCAGCTCGTCGATGTTCCATCGCCTGATGAACTGCCCCACACGCGTGGTGCGCGGATCGTGCGGAAGCCAGAATTGCGGGCCGTCCGCATGGTTCTGTTCCGCCAGTGCCTGCCTGGCCTGCTCGGCATCCTTGCGCATCGAGCGAAACTTGATGCAGGCAAACTCGCGCCCGCCGACAGTCTCGCGGCGGTGCAGGAAGAAAAACGGCCGCCCATCCTCCAGCCAGATCGCCAGCAGCACCGCTGCATAGACCGGCAGGCTCAACACGATCATCGCCAGCGAGAACACGATGTCGAACAGGCGTTTGGAGATGGCATAGAAGGAGAATCGCCGATGGTGTCGGCTGATCGCCCGGGCCAGCGCCGCGGTCTGCGACTGAAGCGTGGCCTGCGTCAGGGAGCTGACCAGCGCCGCGGGAAGCCCCGGGACACCCGCCGACGGATCCAGCTCCGACCACACCGGCTCCGCCGCCGCCGGACGACACTCCGGCAAGTCCCACAGCGCCGCTGGTCCAAGCACGCTGGACTCCGGCGGCAGCGAACGCCCGGCCCCCAGCCACGCCGGGCCGACGATCCGCACTGACGGATCCAGCTTCACATCCTCGAATGCCCACACGCCAGGCCCCACCCGACGCACCCGCGGCAGGGTTGCATTTGGCTGTGGCCAGCTCTGAATCAACTCATGCACGAATTGCTCCAGCTCGCGAGGATCGTCGCGGTCAAACGTCCGGCCCACGATGCTCAGCGTTTCGCGACGGCTGTTCCGCTGACGCAACAGATCGCGGAGCTGTCGCCAGAACTGACGGCATTCCCCACACGACTGCCAGAATTGGGCTATCGCTCGATCCCGAGTAAGCGCCACCCTCGCAAGCCTGGGCTTGTCCGCGCCGTAATTGCGACGGAAGCCCAGGAATCGCCCGGACTCGTCGGTCACCACCGTCTCGCGATACCCACCCTGCTGTGGCCCGTGTATCCGAACGAACAGCACTTGCGGTTTGACCCAGCAGATCGTGTCGATCAGTTCCCGCAACCGGAAGATCGCCAGCGTGCGCGCGTCGGTCAGCAGGTATAATTCCGGATCCAGCGCAATCGGGCGATGAGCGTCCACCGGTCGGACCACGCATACGCCACGCGACGCCCAGAAATGATCATGCAGTTGCACCGGCGTCAGGCCCCAGATGGTTGGCGCATCCTGCCCGGTTCTGCGCGACGCCGCCGCCGGTTCAGCGCCGACATCGGGCACACCCGCCAGCACTTTTTCAGACATGGGATTCATCGCTTGTCATGAATGCCGGGCGCCGCGGCATCCGGACGCTGCTGGACCGGAGTATGCGCGCCGGGCGTGGTCGGGGCGTGTTGCTCGGCTTCAGCTTCGGCCACGGCACAGGCGATTGGCCCAAGCCGGCGAACCCAGTGTCGTGTGGTGGGGCCGCGCCCTGTCGGCGTTGCCGGGCTCCCGGCACCCGCCCCCGTGACGCAGGAATCGGCCGCCGACGGCAACTGCCGCGCCGACGCCGCGCTGACCGATCCGCTGTAGGTCGAGCGTCGGATGTCTTCCACCTTGGCGCGATTGAACACGATCCCCTCGATCTGCGCGTTCATCGTCGCCAGGTAGCGGATGGCGTTGTGCGCCAGATTCCGATCCGCGCCTCGCGACACCGTCAACACCACCCCGTCCACTTCCGAGGCCACCACCGCCGCTTCCAGGCTGCCCAGCACCGGACCGGTGTCTACCAGAACGGTGTCGTAGTGCCGCGCCGCCTCGTCCAGAATCGATCCGACCATCGCCGGTGAGAGCTGCGAGCTGAAGCGATGGTCATCCACGCCCAGCGGCAGAAGATGCAGGTTGCGAGTTCCCGTGCTCACGATGCAGTCGCCCAACACCTCGCCCTTGATCACGCCCGAGAGCCCGGCCCTCATCCGCCTCTGCTTCAGCAGCGCCCGATCCAGCACTTCACTGCTGATCAGCCGCTGCCCGAGCAGCACTTCGCCCAGCGGGCGTCGCAGGCGCTGCGATTCCTCCAGAGCCGCGCCCAGTTGCTCTTCGGTGATTCGCCGCTCGCGCAGCAGGATCTGTCCCAGTCGCCGGGAACCCGACGGAATCAGCCGCGACGTCAGGCCGCCTCCCTGCATGTCACAGTCGATCAGCAGGGTCTTTGAGCCGCTGGCGGCGAAGGACATGCCCAGGGCGATGGTCAGGCTGGTTTTGCCATCGCCGGGCGAAGGGCTGGTCACCGACAGCACACGATGCCCGCTCGTGTTCTGCTGAATCTGAAGCAGCGTGCGGATCTGATGCACGCAATGCGCCGCGATCGACGACTGCTCCGGATCCGACAGGTCCTCCGGAAGCGCCGGCAACACCCCCAGCACTCGATTGGCCTGGGGGAGCCTGGCCTCGGCGTCGGCGATGCGGTGCAGGCGGCGATCCAGCAGCCCCAGCAGCAGCACAATCCCGACTCCCAGCCCGCCCAGCGCCATGCCCCCAGCGGCGGCGACGGGCAATCGCCGATCCTTGTCAGGTCCGAGCGGCGGCTCGGCATAGCTGATGATGCTCAATCGCTCCCCGGCGCTGGCTTCCACCTGAAGCTTCTCGATCAGCGAGCGCGTCTCGTCCAGGTCCGTCTGGAGCTTGGCCGCCTCCTGTCGCAACGCCTCGATCTGCACGTTTTTCCGCCCCAGCTCCAGCGTCTCGGCCTTGATCTTGTCATGCAGCTCGCGAATGCGGCGTTCGTTCTCGCGAAGTGACTCCAGGCTCTGCATCGCCAGTGGCGCGATCGGCAGCCCCGCCGGGGCGATGCGAACTTCCTGCTGGAGCGTGCGAATGTCTTTCTCGAGCTGGTCCAGCCAGGCGCGGGTCTTGACCACCTGCGGATGATTGGCCCCCAGGCTCAATTCCAGTTGGCGGAGGTTGGCGCGTTCGGCGGCAGCGCGGCGGAGATACTCATTCATCAGCGCCTCGCCCATCGCCGGGTCCGTGCGGGCGGGGTCTGCATCTGGCTTGGGCTGCGGGCCGTGGTTGCCGAGCTGCGCCTCCCCGGCCGCCAGCGCCAGCTCCGCCAGCCTCAATTGCGACACGACCTTGTTCAGCTCCTCGAGATTGAACTCATAGATCTTCTGAAGCGCGGTCGAGCCGTACTGATTGCCGATCGCCAGAATCGCGTCGTTTTTCAGTTTCAACTCCGCTTCCAGTCGCGAGCGGCGCTCCTCGAGTTTCTCCATCCGCCCGGCGTAGCGCTCGCTGTCCTGGTCCTCGAATCGCCGGGCATACGCGTCGATCAAGGCGTTGACCGCGCGATAGGTCGCCTCGGGCTGCTCGTCGGTGAACTCGATGTTGATCATCTCCCCGCGGCAGGAGACGTCCAGCTTGCCCAAAAAGTCCTGCACCATCGCCTGCGTGTGCGGGCGACCCAGATCCTTCCAGCGGGGATCTTCCATGGCCAGCTCGATCATGCGCGGCGTGCGGATGAGCACGACCTGCGCTTCCATGAAGGCCGGGAACATGGGAATCATCTGGGTCCGATCGGTGTCGTACATGATTTTTTCGACGTACGGCCGGATGCGGACCATGCCCATGCTGCGATACTTGGGCTTGATGGCGTTGTAGCCAATGCCCGCGCCGACGATCATGCCGATCATTGCCAGCAGAATCGCCAGCCAGTAACGCCCGCGCAGCAGCGAATGCACCACCAGCAGCAGGTTGAGCGGGTTGGCCTGCTGTTGCGGAGGCGCCACCAGCAATCCCGCCTGAGCTTGCGGGGGCTCGCCCACCACCATGCCGCCGCCGCGGACATCGGCTCCGCCGCTGGAAGTGTTGCCGATCGACATGGCGGTACTGCTCGTGCTGTCTGAAATCGGCCTGGAACTGTTCGTTCCCATCGTCAATCCCTTTCTGTGCGGCTGTGCGACTGTGCTGCCGCCCGTTCGCGCGCGGCAGGAGCGGAACAGATGGCGTCGATCAGGTTGGAGCATGCCTGCACCGCCACGGTCGCAAATTCGGCACGATCCTTCGCCGAATAGGTATCATCGAAGACCAACTGGACCTGCGCTGCGCCCAAGAAGACGCGGTCTCGCCGGCGCGAGACCTGCTCGAGCTGCTCCAGATCGCGGCAGGTGCTTGCATCCGGCAGGATCATGAAATTCTCCACCACGATCCTCTTGGTCACACCGAGCTGTTCGGCGCTGAACACGTAGCTGGTCGCATGAATGGTCAGATCGCCAACCTGGCGGTCTACCGCCTGCGCGCTCTGCTGCGTCCACCCCTGCGCCGGGTAGCAGATCGGCGGATAATGTCCGAGCATGTCGCGCACGTCCCGACAGTGCACCAGCAGCAGATTGAATCTGCGGGGCAGGTCCGGCTCGGCGGAATCGCCGGGAGCGGCGCTGATCCGCCGAACCTGCCGGGAGATGATCGCGTTGGGTTTCAGCAGCGTTACGGCCCCGGGCGGCTCGGGATTTTCGGTCAGCAACCACGGACCAACGCAGACTGGCAGCGTTTGCGCCGCGGCGCGGATGCGGGCGTGATAGGTACCGACATCCGGCGGCGGCGATCGAAGCATCGCCCGCTCCATCCAGATACCCGCCAGCAACGCCGCCGTTGCCGCGGCGGGCCAGAAACCGCCGCACCGCCGCTTGTCCGCCCACCGCCTGGACTGCTGGCTGTTACTCATATGCCAGACGCAACATCGTCACCGGAACCCGCGCCCAGCGCAGAATCCGCACGATCCCCATCAGCATCAAAAACGCCACGAACAGCATCACCCATCCGCTGATGCTGTGGAATCGGGCCGCCGCGATCGACGGATAATGCCCGTAGATCCACACTGTCGGCGTCAGGCGGATGACGTTGCAAATCACGGCACACAGGGGCGCAGCCAGCAGGACGATCGCCCGCACGTAGCCGCGCAGCGGGGTGGCGAAGGCGAATGCATAGCAGACCAGCCCCAGCGCCAGGACCATGCGCAGCCCGTTGCACGCCTCGGCAATCGCCACATCCACACCGTTGATCCGCAGCACGCTGCCTGAGCGATCCACCAGCACACCCAGCAGCTCCAGAAGCTGCTGCGTCGCCTGCGCGGTGATGGTCTGAAGCGGCACGGCGATCTGCTGTCGCAGCCGTCCGGGAAATGGAACCATGAACAACAGCACGACGAACGCAGGCAGCAGATCCAGAAGGAGTTGAGCTCCTGTCAGCGACAGCAGCGCTCCGACGGCGACCACGATCGCTCCAGCGTGCCAGACCGACTGCCACTGGAAGTTGTCGCCGACGATCGACATGCCCCAGCCCGCGGCGACCAGCAGCGGCCCGACCCACTGTCCGCGGACATGACAGTGCCGCAGACGCCCGCGACGCACCCATGCCAGCCATGCCGCCACCAGCGGCACGAGAATCGCGTGGCTGGCTTCCTCGTCGCGCATCGCCAGGTGAAACATGTCCCCCCAGGCGTCGCCGCTCGCCAGCACGCCCGCGGCGCAAAAGATCACCGCCAGTATGATTCGCCACCTGCTCCACCCGTTGCGCAGTCGCAGTCGCAACATTGTCGCGAATCAGTCTTGCAGCCGTGCAGGGTTGGATGAAGCCTGCGGCCGGATCGTTGGGGTTGTCTTCCGCTCAGACATCCGCAGTGAGCAGTCGATCCACACAAACCTGCTCACGTCGTACCACAGCGCCTGGGCAGACGACGCATCGAGCCACGATCGCGCCGCGCTCGACACGTGCTCCGCGAAGCACCACCGAATCGTGGATGCGCGCCGATGCATCCACCTCGGCTCCGGGTTCGACGATGCGAAACACCGGCTGCCAGTCCTCCACGAACGCGTGCGGCCGGGCCGACTGCGGATCGCCCGGGCTGTGCAGGTGGTATGCCCGCAGGGCCGACAGGTAGTCGGCGCAGGTTCTTACGGGCATGGCGATTCGTCTGGGACGATGCAGCACCTTGACGGTCGCCTGGCGTGCGATGATGGGCAGCGCCTGTTCCTTCAGATCGATGAATCCGACGCGCGGAATCACGCGCAGGCTTCCGCACCGCGCCAGCAGCACATCGCCGCACGCCCCCTGCTCCTGCGCCGCCAGCGACACTTCCGCCCCGGTCGCCTCCAGCCCCGCCAGAAGGTGTGCCAGCGGCTCGAAAAGAATCTGATTGGCATTGGCGACGGCGATGAAATCGTCATCGGCATAGGCTTCGGCGATATCGCGCAACAGTCCGCCGGTACCGCGCATCTCGTATGGATCGTGTTCAAGACTGACGGCGACGCGAAAGGCGTCGGGCCTCGGACGGGGCACCGCGCTGTTGGTGATCACGCGCATCGACAGCCGCGGCAGACCCGCATATGCGACTTCCATCGCCGCCTGCGCCTGCCAGAGGTCCAGCAGTGAATGCGCTGAATCAATGGGAAGATCCAGCAGCGATCGTCGCACCGCTTCGACGAACTCCGACGATCTCACTCCCCCGCCCAATAGAATCAGCGCCCGCAGCCGCAACAGCACGCGTGCAGACGGCTGATGCTTGAACAGTGCTGCCCCCCGGCCGGATCCGGCTTTGGATCCTTCGTCCAGAGGACGAATACCCGGACCATTTGAGATTGTCTGGCTCATCGTTCCTTCTTCCCTTGTTGCCCGGCGAGCTGCAACGATGCTCTCCAAGCCCGGCAATGCATCGGCATGTCGCGTTGACCTATATTGTCTGAGCCGCCAGCGACGTGTTCGCCGCCGCTGACGGCTCGGCAGATGTGCACGTCGCAGACCGGCGGAAGACGTCCTGGTACCACACTTCGGCGGCCAGAAGCGTCCAGAGCTCCAGCTCCAGGTCCGCCTGACCGCACAGGTGCATGCTCAACAGCGATTCGACGGCGGCGCGGTCGCCGTACGTGCCGCACAGTCCGCGCGAGGCCAGCAGATAATCCTGAAGCATTCCCCGCAACCTGCCACGGAACCACTGCCGCAGCGGCACACGGAAGCCCCACTTGCGGCGGTCGCGGATCTGCGGCGGCAGCAGGGCATCGGCCCAGCGGCGAACGATCCACTTCAGCGTCCGCCCGCGGATTTTCATTCGATCCTCCAGCGCCAGCCCGAACGGCGCCAGCGCCTTGTCCAGAAACGGCACGCGCATCTCCAGCCCGTAGGCCATCGTCATTCGGTCGCCGCGCTCCAGCATGTTGCAAGGCAACCAGGTCAGGCAGTCCAGCGCCTGCATCCGCCGCAGATGCGTCCCCTGCCCGTTGCAGCGTGCCAGTTGGCTTCGCTGGGTGGCGACGGTGGCCTGCCAGTTCTCTTCGCTCCAGTCCAGACCGGGCAGCAGCGACTGGAGTGTGGCGCGATCCAGATAGCTGAACCACTGGACCAGGCGATCCAGCTCGGCGGGCTGGGCGATCGAACGAAAGGCGATCAGGCTGCGTCGGCGGTCCAGGCGCAGCAGCCCCGCCAGCCGCGACGCCCGCGCAGGCCCCACCGCGCGCAGCCCCAGCCGCAGCAGACGCGATGGATTGGCAAAGCCGTACTTGGGATATCCGGCGAAGACCTCGTCGGCCCCTTCACCAGAGAGCACTACCTTGACCTGTTGCCGGGCCACGTCGCTCATCCGCGCCACCGCGACGTCCGCCGGCTCGCTCACCGGCGCGTCGCGGCAGACGCTCAGCTCCGCCAGCAGCCGGATGTAGTCGTCCTCATCCACGCATACTTCGGTATGCCGCGTGCCCAGGGTATCTGACACGATGCGGGCGTACGGCAGCTCGCTGGACTGGTCGCCCGCAAAACCCACTGAGAAAGTGTGCGTCGGCTCATCGGGCGTGCGCGAGCGGCAGATCACCGCCGTGATCACGCTGCTGTCCAGCCCGCCGGACAAAAACGCCCCCACCGGCACATCGGCGATCAGCCGCTTGCGGACGGCGCTTTCCAGCAGCGAGCGGCCATGCTCGATCAGTTGCGGCTCGTCCATCTGCTGCATCAGCCCACGCAGCTTCCATCCTTCGTCCACCAGATCGAAGTAGCGTCCGACATGCACCTGTCCGCGGGGATCAAACTCCAGCCAGCAGCCCGGATCGAGCTGTCGCACGCCCGCGTACAGCGAGCCATGTCCATAGACGGCACGGAATCGCAGCGCCTGCCGCAGACCATCCAGGTCCAGACGGCGATCCACCAGCGGATGCTCAAGCAGCGCCTTGACCTCGCTGCCAAAGACCAGCACGCCCGGCGCAGGCGTGGCGAAGAACAGCGGCTTGACTCCGATCGGATCCCGCCCCAGAAGCAGCGTCTGGCGCTGACGATGCCAGGCGGCAAAGCCGAACATCCCGTCGAATCGCCGCAGCGCCTCGTGCCATTCCCGCTCCACCCATCGCAGCAGCACTTCCGTGTCGCCTTCGGTGTCGAACCGCTGGCCGCGCGTTTGCAGCTCCTGGCGCAGCTCACGGTAGTTGTACAACTCACCGTTGTAGACCAGGCTTATGGCGCTGTGCCCCACGCGCATCGGCTGGGGGCTGCCCGCCAGATCGATGATGCTCAGCCGCGCGTGTGCCATACCGCAGGCGCCATCGACCAGGATGCCCTGGGCGTCGGGTCCGCGACGGCGAAGCACCTGCGCCATCTTCAGCAGGATCTGGCGCGACGGCGATCCTTCGCGAAAGTCAACGTATCCGGCGATGCCACACATGGGATCCGGCCGTGGGCGAGGTCATGTCTTCTGAAGTGTCGGCGCCGAAGCCGATGGATTTGGAAGTTGCCCAGGCATCGGCGGGCAGTGCACGAACGTGCGAATCGTGTCCAGCAGTTCCAGCGAAGCGTGGCTGGCGATAGGCGCCGACGGCCGCAACACTGCAAGGTTGTCCAGCTTCGCCTGCAACTGATCGACGTCATAGGCGACGGCGATGCGTCCCTGGGCTTCGAAGCGGGTGGCGGTGGCGAGCTGGTGATCGTTGCGGGTCTCCAGCAAGTCGGCGCGGCGCGGCAGCACCAGAATCGGCTTGCCCATCTCCAGGGCCGTCAGGATCGAGCCCATGCCCGCATGCGCCACGACCAGCGACGCCGCTGCGACCCGGTCGCGGAACTGATCGGCATCCAGAAAGTCGGTGAATTCGATGTTGCGCGGGCGAAGTCGCGTGGCGCCGATCTGGGCGAACACGTCGCGTCGGGCGACGCGCGCCGCCCAGGCGTCCATCGCCTGCACCAGACGGTCAAACGGCATCTGCGCTCCAACAGTCACGAAAATCACAGCACAGCTCCTGCGTAATGTGGCCCGCCGGGCTGAGCCAGGTGCGGCCACTGTGTCAACCACAGGTCTGCCCAGCGTCCGACTTTCTGCCCGGACAGCGAAAGGCATTCGACATTGGCGATACTGTCCACCCAGATGGTGCGTGCTCCGCACAGCATCTTGCCCAGCATGATCGCAAAGTACCCCGGCGCCGCGCCGGTGGAGATCACGATGTCCGGCCGCTCGCGAAGCACGATCCGCAGCAGCCGCAACATCATTCGCGCCAGCCCCAGCTTGTCCCAGCGTGTGGCGTCGTTGACGACGTGGAAGCGGGCATTGGCAAAGGGGATCTGCGACCGCGCGGTGGGATGGACCGTCACGAACGCAAGGTCGCAGCCGACAAATGCAGGGGCCAATCGCAGCAACTGCACCCAGTGCCCGCCGCCCGAAGCCACCGCCAGCACGCGAGGCCGCCTGCGGCCCGGTTGCCGCACAGCGGGCGCTTTGAGCGCGATTTCCCGCAGCGGCAGCGCTATCACGGAACTGGTGCTGGTATTACTCATGTGCCGATACGGCGGGAACGGGGCCAGACGATGCGCGGGCGGCGTCGTCGCGCTCCCAGGCAGCGCTGGCCGGCTGGGCACAGGCCAAGCCCATCATCGCCCGCAGCTTTCGCAAACTCCGCCACCGCGCCACGAGCTTCACCCAGGTGTAGATCGCCAACTGCGGCCACAGCCAGGGACGAGTCCACAGCGCCAGCAGTGCCGCGTGATTGGTCGGGCCGCGGTTGGCAAACTGGGCAGGGAAGCGAAGCCGCAGCTCGGCGGTTCCGAAATGAGCGCGGGTGGTAATCGCCAGCAGATCCGCGAGCGTGCGCGAGGCCACGACGATCGAGCGGCAATCCTGCACAGTTCGTCTCTCGTGCGGTTGAAACTGGATCCGCACGAAGCCGTCGTCGGCGGTGACGGGCGGAAACTCGGCGAAGCGGCGTCGCCCGGCCTGGGACAGCCCGTACACGCCCGACCCGCCGATGCCCTCGCGCGCCGACGGCAGCAGATCGGCGATCTGCCAGAAGGCGCGAACCGCCCAGGAGCTTCCAGTGGTATCCATGAAGCATCGTGGCGCCACCGCCAGGACCGATCCTTCCTCCAGCACCGCCGCCAGACGCTTGAGGGTCGCGCCGCTGACCAGCACGTCGGCATCGACGACAAACCGCGGGAAGGCTCTGGCCGCGGCGTCGCCGAGATTCAGCGCGTGGACCTTGGATGCGATCGGGGTTTGGATCACCCGCACGGGTCTGCCCGCATCGGCAAAGCTCTGCGCCAGCGCCGCAGTCTTGTCGGTGCATCCGTTGCATACCACGATCACGTCCAGCTCATTTGATCCGGCGCCGTCGAACAGCGCGGTCAGACAGCGGGCGATCACCTGCTGCTCATTGTGGGCTGGTACGATGACGCTGATCATGTGCCGGGCTCGGACAATGGAGCGGAAGCGGACGCGGGAAGCGTGTCGGGTTCGCAGCCGATCGGCTCGTGCCATTGCGCGCGTCGCTGGAGGATTCGCCGCCAGGCATGAAGCTGCGCCCGCCGCGAAGCGCCCAGCAGGCAGAGCGTGCCGAACGCCAGTGTGCGCGACAATGCCCAGGCGTCCAGCGCGGCGATGCCCACCGCGGCGCGCCACGCAGGCCAGTGCCGGCGAAACAGCCTCGCCTTGGCCTGAAACAGCCGCACCATCTTGTCCTCGCGGGCGGGTTCCGATGCTCCGCCGTGATGGATGATGCATGCATCCGGACAGATCACGCAGCGTGCGCCCATCGCGGCGGCGCGCAGGCACAGGTCCGCATCCTCCCCGTACATGAAAAACTGCGGATCGAATCCACCCAGCCGATCCCACAGACTGCGGTGCAGCAACAGGAAGCAGCCGCTGACAATGTCCACCTCGCGCACGCTGTCGCGCCGCCAGCCGCCAAGCGCTTCCGGGTCGAACAGCCTCGAATCGCGGAACAGCGACATCAGCCCGCTGGCGGCGCAGAACAGGCTCCACAGCGTCGGCCGGCCATGACACGACGCGGGATTCAGCGAGCCGTCGGCGAAGAGCGTGCGCCCGCCGACAATCACCTGGCCGCCCCGTGCTCTGGCGAAGCTCAGCAGGTTCTGAATCGCCCCGGGAAGCACGATCGTGTCGGGATTCAGCAGCAGCAGGAACTGTCCGGCCGACGCCTCCGCCGCGACGTTGTTGGCCCGCGCAAAGCCCAGGTTTTGATTGCTGCGAATCAGTCGGACCTGCGGAAACTGCCGGGCGATCGCATCATCCGACCCGTCGCTGGAACGGTTGTCCACCACGATGACTTCGAAGCGGATGTCGGAGCCGGACATCTGCTCGTAAAGCGACCCCAGGCACGCAAGCGTATGCCGGCGGGTGTTGTAGCTGGCGATCAGGATCGACAGGTCGATCATCGCAGCAGCAGATGCCAGAGTTCGGGCCATCAGAGATTCACGATCGGATTGAGGAGAATGCGCGGCCCCCGTTATTGCTTTCGGACAACAGCAGGGCATCATCAAGATCAGCAGGGCTATTTGCGGGTCCGGTGGACTGACGAGGCGGTCGCGGCGGACGCCGCTGTTGGGGCCTGGCGCTCACGTGGATAATGCCGCCCGCGGCCAGCGCGGGCGCATCCGACCAGGCGCGCCGCTCCCGCGCGGCGGTGGTCGCGGCACACGCCACCGCCGGTGCTGAGCTCAGAGTCCCGATCGCCGCCAGCGTCAGGTACCACACGAGATTGATCTGCCCGAAGTAGCTGACGGCGATGAAGTTCATCGTGTGCACGAACATGGTGAC
This sequence comes from Fontivita pretiosa, assembly GCF_050410795.1. Taxonomy (GTDB): domain Bacteria; phylum Planctomycetota; class Phycisphaerae; order Tepidisphaerales; family Tepidisphaeraceae; genus Fontivita; species Fontivita pretiosa. Next base: position 1,020,161 of record NZ_CP191258.1, read on the forward strand.
GCCCAGAGCCCAACCGAGCACCACGCCGCGACGGTCGTTGCCGGCGAGTCGCCACAATCTCCCGCTCTGGGCGAATGCGACGACGACCACCGCCACAAACAACGCCAGCGTCAGCATGCCGCCGGTGACTGCTTCCAGGATGAACTGGTTGGTGACGTCGCCCAGGCCGTCGGCCCAGTGTCCGGTGTCATTCGTCCCGACCAGCCACCACTCCTCGAAGTGGTCGATCGTCTGCTGGATGAGCAGGTAGCGGTGCCAGCCCGTCGAGCCGCCGGAGATATCGATGCGTGCAATCAGGTGCCAGACCGGATGCCGCATGGACAGGTGCAACGCGATCAGCAGCAGCAGCATGCCCCATCGCACCAGCCGCATGTAGTGCCGCAGGAAGAAAAAGCAGGCACCGACGACGCCGAAGATGACGGACATCACCGGCGTGCTGGACGCCGAAAGCACCACCGCGGACAGGAATGACCCGGTTCCGATCAGCGAGATCAATCGCCTGCCCCTGCGCCACGCTCCCGCCACCAGCAACGGCACCAGAGTGCCGAAGAAGCAACCCGCGATAATGGGATGCGGAAAGGGTCCCTGGCACCGGACGCGGCCCTCGCGGACGAGCGTGAATTCCGGCACGCCGCCCAGCACCGCGAACAGATTGCGTGCGGTGGACTTCTCGATGAGCATGCAGAAGACCACGGGGATGCTGGCAAGGATGAGCGCCGTCACCGCTGACTCCAGGTCGCGCCAGTCGCGGATGAGGAATCGCAGCAGCAGATAAAGCCCGATACCCTCGAAGTTGCGTCCCATGCGGTTGATCAGGGCGCTCAGTTCGGCATGCTGGACCGTGTACGCCACCGTCCCCACCGCCGCCCATGCAATCAGCAGAAAATCCAGCAATCGCCAGGTGATCCCGCTCCACTCGTTTTTGAGCATGACGCGAATCATGCCGACGATCACCATGATGCGGAGGAAGCTGAAGTCGGCCGAGAAGATGACGATGCGCTGCGCTGGCGCGATGAAGCAGGCCAGTGCCACAAGGGGCCAGACCGCGTAGCGTCGGGGCACGACGAGCATCAGCGCGCTGAGCAGGATCAACACCGCCAGTGCAACCGGGTGCAGCGTCGTCTGGTCTTCGAAAGCCTGTTTAAATGCACCAGTGGGCATGACTCGTCTACGAAGCGGCCTGCCGCGTGCCCCGGGTTAGGTATGCACCAGCATCGATCGCTGCGGCGAAACTGATGGATCCGCGCTGCCGGTGGTCGCCATCGAACTCGCCCCATACAGCCCCGCCAACACACGCCAGCTTTGTGCCTCGTCGAGGAACCGCAGATTCCGGTAGACCCGGTTGGGGCGTGCCCATCGCGATCGCATCGGCGTGAACGTCGAGATGCAGTCGATCGGATGACGCATGCCGTGCCACGGGAACGTCTCCTGGGCGATGCATCGAAGCCCGGCGTCCGTGGCCAGCCGCTCGAATCGTGCAGCGCTCATGCTCCGGCCACGCCAGTGCTCAAAACGCTCTATCAGCCCCAGCCTGCGTCCCAGCTTCTGTCCCAGCCGTGTGCTGCGCAGCCAGCGATGCTTGGCCAGACACTCGGCCAGGTTCGAGTGGTGAATGAACCCTACGGCGTCGGGGCGCATCTTGATCGCCAACTGTTGCAGGTAGGCTCCGATGACGTCATCTTCAACGTGAACCAGCGAATCAAAGCTGAAGACCAGATCGACGGACCCGTCGGGCACCATTTCCAGCGATTTGCCGTCGTTGACATGACACTCGACGTGTGGACTGGCGGCAAAGCGACGCCTGCATGCCTGAATGCACTTTTCCGACAGATCCACGGCAATCAGCCTCCTGCAATGATCCTTGAGAAAGTGCGTCCACCTGCCAAACCCGGGGGCCAGTTCCAGGATCGTGCCGACCGGCAGGAATACATGCAATCGCGGCAGGAGCGTGCCGAACCACTGCATGTCGGCCCCGCCCCACTCACGCGACCATTCCTCGCCGCCCTCGCTCCAGTCGTACGTATCGTTCCACTGGCTTCTGTTGTTCAGCACCGTTGGCACGGAAGCGATCTCCAGTAAGACGGATTGACCAGCGCCAGGGTCTCAGCCCCATGCCGGGCCGCGAAGCAGATGCCACAAGCGGGCGTTTCGCCCCAGGATCCCCAGGAAGAAGATGACGCCGATTTCGCACGGCAGGCGCATCAACGCCTCGATTCTCACCCGCCACTGAGCTTGCGTGATGGCGAGGTTGACAACGCGGCGTTTGACCAGCGCGGCAGCGCAGTGGACCAGCTCGTGAATTCGCAGCCATGCGTTCTGTCGTCCGCGCGTGCGCGCTTCCAGTTCTATAAGGCGCAGGGCGAACCGAAACAGCGGGTCGCGATGAGAATGCAGGACACGCGCCGACGGAACGTAGACACAGCGGTATCCCAATCGCGACATTGCCTGCATCCAGGGTCGCTCCTCTGCCGCCGCGATTGTCTCGTCAAATCGAGCCTGCTCCCAGGCGCTTCTGCGAATGGCGGCGCATGCGTTGGACGGGGCTATCAGCGGTTGCCCATCCGCGGCAGTCGCGGGAAACATTCGTTCCAGGCGGGCAATCTCGTCCAGCGGCGCATCAGGCCGAGGCATCTGTCTCCCGAAACTGGCGCAAACGCTCCGATCCGACAGTGGGCGCAGCATCTCGATCAGCCAGATTTCGTCAGTGGGACACGCATCGGCGGAGAGCAGCAGTACGACTTCGCCCCGCGACGCGGCAATGCCGAGGTTCAGAGCTCGTCCCCACGAGAACTGCTGGACGGAAATGGTCACGACTTCGGCCCCAAACCGTCGCGCCACCGCCGCCGAATTGTCGCTGGACTCGTTGTCTACCACGATGATCTGCAGTTGCGCTCCCGGCGGCAGAACCTGTCGGCGCAGGGCCGCAAGGCATCGGCGCAGGTCTGATGCGGCGTTGCGGACACGGATGACGACCGAGACCACACCGGCCGGCCGAACCTGTGCGCCAATCCGATCAGCGGAAGCGGGGCGAAGCGGAACGGCGGTTGCATTCTTGAGCAGCATCGGTGCTCAATCCAGCTCAGGTTCATACCGCAGCGCCCGCGCCAGCAGGCGCGGATCGGGGTGACGCGGAAACGAGCGGATTCGGCCACACAATCGGATCAGTTCAAACTTGATCCAACGCTGGTACAGCCGCCAGGGGACTCGCTCCACCGGCAGCACGCACGTCAGCAGCGGAAGCTGCGCCGCCCATTTGCGGGCCATGAACCGGTAGGCGCGGAAGTAACCCACGTCCAATTGCGGGTCCCAGTGAGAATTGTGCACGACCGGGGCGTCGAAGACGAACGTTCCCAAGCCTCGCTGGCGGGCAGTGCAGGCAAGGTCGGTCGCGTACAGGTGAAAGCCGGGCAGCCGCTGATCAAACCTCAGGCCGGTGGCACAATTGAGCACGATCACCACCTCGTCAATAGAAGCGACTTCGGTCGGCCCGTCCACGCGAACGTGGTACTCGCGGTTTCCGCCGCTGCACCAGACGTGCCCGGCGAATCGGCCGTCGTGACGAATGCCCCACACGCCCAGGACTGCCCATCGGTGGCCCGCCTCTTCCAGTGAATCGATTGCGTCGTTCAGTTTGTCCTGCCAGCCGCGCGGAAAGTAGACGTCCTGGTGCGCGAAGATGGCCACGTCCACGACGCTGCGGGCAAGGCCCGCGTTGTATGCCGACGCCGCGCCAGCGTGCCCACGCTCCACGATCAGCCGGATCGTTCCATCCTGGAGCATGGGCGAGCGAGCCAGATTTGCCGCCAGGATCTGCTCGTCATTCACTGCGGCAATCACTGCCATTCTTCGCTGCATCGGTGCCACGTTTCGATGTGGTTGTGCTGAGCGGGGCGGATCAGCGTCCGGGAATACTCACCGCCCCATCCGCAGTCCTTCGTTTCTGCTGGAGCCTGCGGACCACCTCCATTCCAACTCGCCCCAGCAACAGCGCCAGGGCGGCGCGGCTCCACGACGCCAGCGAACGGTGGTCCCGCATCGACTGGATGAGATGATCGCGAGCCTCGGTCCTGCGCCCCTGGCCAAATCGCTCGATGGCCAGCGCGTAGCGGGCGCCGCTGAGCAACTGCTCGAGCATGTACATTTCGTCGTCCAGCCAGCCATCCGCCGCCTTGAGCTTCTCCAAAACCCGGATCAGGCATTCGTTGGCCAAAGCGCGATCCTGCACGCCGAGGAACGAAAGGTTGTGCGTCGGCTCGCCGCGGCGAAAGACGTAGACCATCGGCGTCGGCGAAACGCCCCACGGCGCGTATTGTGCCAGCCGCCCGTACAGGTCCAGGTCTTCCAGAATCGGCAACTGCGTGTCGAACAGGCCGGCCTCCAGCAGCGCGTCTCGCCGCACCATGCATCCCTGGATCAGAAAGCAACAGCGCAACACATCGTGCAGCGGTCGCTCGATCATGACCGGCCCTTCCTGGAGCGCACTGCGATACGATCGGCCACGCATCTGAAGCAGATCGACGTCGGTGCCGTCGTCGAGTCGATAGGCGCCGTTGGCGACATGGACACGCAGGTCTGTGCACCGGGTCACGTCGCGGATCTGCGTTGCCAGTTTCTGAGGATGCCATTCATCATCCGAATCGAGGAACGCGATCCACTGGCCACGCGCCGCGCGGACACCTGCGTTCCGCGCAGCGCTGACGCCCGCGTTGGCCTGGCGGACGACTCGAATCCGAGCATCACGGTAGCGGCTGTGGAGCAGCTCACACGTGCCGTCGGTCGAGCCATCGTCCACAACGATGATTTCGTCCGGCGGCAGCGTTTGTGCCAGCGCGCTGTCGATGGCGCGGATGACGATCTGCGCGCGGTTATAGGTAGGGATGACGACGCTGAGCAACATGAGCTGTTCAGGATTCGGGAAGCAGCAGACGGCGGACGGTGCCCAGGAACCATCGTGTCGGGATCGTGGACGGGTAGTGCCAGGCCGTCTGGAGCAGCCGGCGCGTTGCGGCCAGCGACCGGCCCTGGACGATCAGCGCGCGGACCTCGGTGTAATGACGGATCGAGTCTTCGTAGAGGATTGACAGCTTGGCGCGGCGGCGCTCGAGCCAGCTCAGTCGTGGCAGGTAGGTGTCGCGGATCCGCTGATTGTCGGCGGCAAAGCGATCGGCCTGGGCGACCGTCTTGCTCATCGAATGCAGGCGGTAGCCGGCAAATGGGTAATCGACGAACTTGCATCGCTCACCGCCGACCGCCAGCCGCACCCAGTATTCGTAATCCATGCCGTAGCGAAAGCTCTCGTCGAAATACCCGTGCCGTTCCATCAGCTCGCGCCGCCAGAAGGTTGCAGGCTGGGCGATCTGATCGCGTCCGAACCATCCGCCCGGGTGCCGCGGAACCTTCACGAAGTGATAGAGGCTGTGATCGATCTGATCGCCGAAGAAAACGAATCGTCCCGTGAGCCAGCGGCAGCGGGGATCGCGCTGGAACTCGTCGGCGACCTTGAACAACGTGCCGGGCAGCAGCACATCATCGCTGTTGAGGTAGGCGACGATGTCGCCGGTGGCGCGGCGAAGCCCTTTGTTGATCGCGTGCGCGTGTCCGTTGTCTCGCTCGCTGACCCACCACGCCAGTCGATCGGCGTATTTGCGGATGATCTCGACGCTGCCATCGGTGCTGCCGCCGTCCACCACGATGTATTCCAGTTCCGGATAGCGCTGATCCAGAACCGAGCGAATGGTCTCTTCCAGGTATGGGGCCTGCTGGTACGACGGCGTGACGATACTGATCTTCAACATATTCACGCTCGCGCCAATTCCTGTCGCTGTCGCAATGCGTTGAGGTTGTCCGCCAGCGTTCCGCCGATGGCAATCCAGGACTTGACCAGGCCGCAGAACCGCTCCGGGACGAGCAGTGCGTCAGGAAACAGCCGGCACAGGTCGCGGCGAGAGAGAAGGTTGGCATTGCTGACGACGCGGTTGGCCATCGCGCGGTCGCTGCACCGTCCGTTCCAGCCGAACGCGCGGCGCTGGATCAACGCCACCCGCGCCGCGTGAGGAAGCCACTGCCAGCCGGGAAACAGGAAGTGCGGCTCCAGGGGGAACCAGAAGTTGGGGGTCTGCACCCAGTATCCGCGTGCTACGCGCTGAACCTCTTGCGCCATCCGTTGCTGGGCATCATATTCGCCGACGTGCTCGATGACCGAATTGGAAAACGCCACGTCGAAGCTCTTGTCTGCGTACTCCCGCAGGCATGTGCCGTCGCCGACCTGGCAGCGGATGTTGCCGTAATTGCTCGAAGCGGCGGTGAGGTTGACCAGCGTGATCTGGTACTCATCGCGCCCGGCGGAACCGCGCATCTCCCAGTAGGCCACCGTCCCGCCGATATCGATGATCCGAACCGGACGAGGCAACGGTCGCAGGACCGCTTCCAGCAGCGCAAAGCGGCGATTGCGCAGGCGATTGGCCAGCGAGGCGGGGTTGTGCCAGTCTCCCAGCGCGCGGAGATTGATCACACCCCCCGCCTGGCCAGTCTGTTGGATCCAACTCACCGGTAGATGACGCCCGCCAACGGACCCGGCGGATTCGTGAACGTCGTGTTCTCGATCACGAAGTTGCTGGTGGGTCCGGGCGTGTTCCACAGGGCGCCGCCCGCGAACGAACAATCCTTGATCAGCACGTTGTCGGTGTCGCCGCCGCTTCGGTTGCCGAACTCAAAGACCGCGCCCCACGCCGGACGATTGTCCACGTTGGCATTCACGATCGCCACGTTGTGCAGGCCGTTGTCCATCGCCAGCCCGCGGGCATACGCCAGATCCTGCGTTGCCGTCAGGCCATAGATGATGATGTCGCGACGCGTCGAGTAAGCCTGGTAAACATCCGGATGCGGCGGATCACTGGGGTTGATTCCACTCGGATCCACGTCATAGGCGGTCACGTTGATCACCGTCTTGGTGTCGGAGAAGAAGTTTGAGCCGATGCCGTTGACCGTGGCGTTGCGGATCAGCCGGCCATGGCGGAATCCGTCCAGCACGTTGTAAATGTGCACGTCGGTTGCGTAGGTGGTGACCACGAAGTTCTGCCCGCTGCCCGTCCACAGCGTCTGCGACCAGTTGATGTTGTCGGCCCGACTGTCACCACGCATGTCGCTGTTGCTGTACCACGCGTAGCGCGGATTCGTCACCGTCAGGTTCGGGATCGACGTCTTGATCGTCACACCGTCCACGCGAATTTTCGTCGGCGGCGTACCCGAGAAGCTGTTGATGGTGACGGCCGACCGCGCCAGGCCTGGAGCGGCCTTGAGCGTGAGATACGTATTCGGCGTAGAGACGGCGCCTGTGCCGCCATCCCAGGTTCCGGCGCCGAGGTAGATCGTCCCGCCGTCGGCGTTGCCGTACTGCGACTGGAGCGACGACGCGGCCTTGGCGACGGTGCGGAACGGCGCCGCGGCGGTGCCGTTGCCGGTCGTGTCGCTGCCCGACGTCGAGACGTATCGCGTCCGAGCCGCAAAGGTGTCGTTCGGGTCCGCGTACAGCTTCAATGGCTCAAGCACGACCGGCTGGCCAACCGTCGGATACGCGATCGCCCGCACTTCGACCGGTCCGGTGCTGAACAGCTCGGCCCGCAACGTCGCGAAGTACTCCACCACCCTGGTCTGCGGGTTCAGCGCCATTTCCCGCACGCTGGTCCACGGTCCACCGTTGGCCGAGAAATCGACCCTCTCGATTCCCGCTTCGTTGATGTGGAACGCCACCACCCCAACGTTCAGAGCACCGCTGAAGCTCTGATACGGCACTGCGTCCCAGTCCGCGATTGCAGGTCGGGTCGCCCCCAGCCCCGTGCCGCGCGCTGCTGGCGTCGCGGTCGGTCCCGTGAAACCGGTTCCGGGCCGAAGCACGTAGCGGAAATCGGCTGGCGAGCGTGAACCCGGCCCGCTGCCGGATTCGCTGCCGCTGCCCGGCTGGGTGATCACGTTTGCTGGCGGGGGCTGTAGTCCGGTCTTAAGCATCGTCGGAGCGCTCAGGGGCGTCGGACTTGACGTAGCAGACCCGGAAGTGGTGGATTGAAGTGTCAACTCGTTCTTCTGCTTACCCGAGGCCAGTTCCAGCAATTGGTCCACCGTATTGGGTTCCTGGATCGCCGTCGCCTCCAGCAGCGATGCTGAGAGCAGCCGACGGCTCTCAAGACTCTCGAAGAGCCGTGCATACCCGGCTGCGACGGCCAGGTCGCTGCTCCCGGAACGGGTGCGGGTGCGGTTGAATCGGTATGCCTTAGCCTGCCTTGGATACGAATAGGTAGTGCCGCAAGAGCGCTTGAGCATGGGTGTAGACTCCGGTTGATCGCACAACGCTGTCCCACCATCTCGGAGGAACGTCACCCGTAGCATCGGGTAACTGGAGAGGGTGGATAAGATAGCCGCGAACAGTACAGCTAACCGGAGTACGACCGATACACAACTGCGGATCTGTCGGAAATTTGTTTTTTGTGAGGATTTTCGGTCTGTAAGGTCCATTAACAGCCAAGGCTCCGCCCCCGTCAACTGCGCTTCCCTCCTGCGCGTTGATGCGCAAACGCCCCTAAGACATGTCAGGGCAGTCAGTTACGCTACCGACGCTTCCAGAACGTCCAGCAACGCCGCATCCACTTCCAAGCTGACTGCCCTGCCGAGCATTTCGACCTGCAAGATCAGTCGATTCGGCTTCACCCGACGATCGACGATCCCTTCCAGGCCGCGAAATGGTCCGGCTCTAACCTGCACCCGCGCGCCGCGCACCAGATATGGGTACGGATCCAGCACCGCGTTACGCGACAGCGCCAGATGCAGATTTCTCAATTCCCAGTCCAGGCGATCCTGATCGCAAACCGGCAGGATGTTGGCTACCCGGCGGGTGCGGTCGGCGCGGAACGCGTCCTCCCGCGAACCGCGAAGAAACAAGTAACAGGTGAACAGCGGCAACTCGACCTCCACCTTTCGCCGTCCGTAATAGCGAATCTGCCGAACCAGGGGCAGAAAATGGGCGATCCCCAAGTTGGTCAGTTCCTCGGCCAAGGCCTTTTCCTGCCGACTGAGCGTATGCAGGACATGCCACTCCCCAGCTTCGCGTTCGGGAAATGCGCAGACTGTGGATGGTCGATCAGCAGATGCTCGCTGAGCTACGGCCAACATCCCAAAGCCCTCGATTCCGTAGTGCGATCATCCTTGATCCGTCTGCCTGACGCCGCGGCTCGATGACGCTCGATGCTCCGCGTTCCGTGCGGTGCCCTGCGTGCGATGCCTTCCGCCGCCGCGAATTAGCTCTGCGGGCCAGCGGAAAGTCGAACAACGGCATCCAACGTCTGGCACCCCAGACGTCGTGCATGTGGCACGTTCAATCCAGACGGTGAGGCGCTCTGGACGCCATGCCGCATCGCATGCGCGCGCCACCTCACCCCTTCATTGTCAATTGCTAGATCAGTACTACCGGATTCACAGCCGCGTGTTGCCCACCAAATACCAATCGATCCTCCGGGCCACCCGACCCGCGGTCGAATCGATCCTGCCAGGAATTCGGCAAGCCGATCACCTGCCACGGCTGCATCATGACATGTTCAACTCCAATTCCCTCCGCTCTCGCGCCGGTTGTTCTCCAGCCTTAAGCTCGTCTTCATGCCCCCGGAGCGACGCGCGGGCGCTGGCGCTAGCTTCAAGGCCTGTGCCGCTAAGGCGAACACACCACCAACTTTGCCGACCCCAGCGACGGCTTCGGGTCAGCGACTGCACTTCTGCCCTCGAACAGCATCTCACGTCACACCACCGCGCCTCACCGGATTTCACCCACGACCAGTTCACAACCCGATTCAGCGCTCAGTCGGCTCAACGCCGACGCTTCTGAGTGTGACCTCCCAACGCTTCGAGGCGGTCTGTTCGCTTCCGTGCGACCGGCATATTATGCGACGCTCAACCAGCGAATGCAACAACTTTTCCGGACCCTGAATTGGGCAACGCACCGCCCCGACGCACCCACGTGCCTGGTGCAAACAGGTATCAATCGCTCCTGCCAAATGAGGATTTGCTTTGCCAGATTCCCTTCCAAAGTTAGGATCACTCTATGTTTGCATGACGCCATATTCATACTCAGAAGTCTTATATGAGGTTATGGGGTGCTTCACTATATTCACAAATCCCTCCACCGCCTGCCCGCGCCGCCGGTTCACTGTGAACACCTGGAAGCGCGCGTGCTGCTGGCAACAGCACCGCTGGCCGCGGGCATCCCCCTGCCACTGGCAAAGCCGCCCCAGTTCATCACCCGTGGCGACTTCAACCGCGACGGACAGCTCGATCTGCTCGTCTCCAGCTTCGATTCGCCGAGCCTCAGCCTCTTTCCCGGCAACGCCGATATCCAGAAGTTCGCGGCTACGACTCCCATCGACCTTCCACTGCCCTTCGGGCCCGATTTCGTCGCCGTTCGCGATCTCAACCATGACAACCTGCTCGATATCGTCGCCACCAGCTTCAACGCCGGCCTGATCAGCGTCCTGAGCGCCCGCGGAAACTTTGCCTTCGCGTCGGCCTCCTTTCGCGCCGCCAGCGGCGCGCGCTCGCTGGTCTTCGGCGACTTCAACAATGACGGCCATGTCGAAATCGCCCTCACACGCAGCTTCGAGAAGGTCCTGTCCATTCTGCCCGGCAACGGCGACGGAACTTTCCGCGCCGCCGTTCACGCACCGCTGGACTTCATCCCCAGCGATCTGGTCGTCGCCGACTTCAACCGCGATGGACGCAGCGACCTGGCCGGGATCGACTTCTTCGCCGACAGACTCCACATCCTGCTGGGCTCCGGCCGGGGCAGCTTCGCTCGTGCAGCCAACAGCTCATACCCTACCGGCGCGGGTCCCACTTCCATCGCCGCCACGGATCTGAATGCCGATGGAATCACCGATCTGGTCAGCGCCAATCTCGTCGCCGACAATATCACCTTGTGGCTGGGCAACGGCGACGGCACGTTCCGCGCGCAGGCCGCTGTTGCCGCTGGCGACGGACCTACATTCGTCGGCGTCGTCGACCTGGATCGCAACCGTCGCCCCGATCTGCTCGTGCTCAGCTCGCTGGATGACGCGTTGAGCGTGTACATGAATGAGCACGCCGACGGCGGCCAGCTTTCGCTGGCGCCTGCGGCGCTGTATGAAACGTCGCCCGGTCCGCGCTCGCTGATCGCCGGTGATTTCAACCGCGACGGCATGGCGGATGTGGCCGTCGTCTGCGAGCAGGGCCGCGCGCTGAACCTGTTCCTGTCCGACAATGCCGCGCCGACAGCCTCGCTGCGAGCCATCCCCACGATCACCGCCAGTGGTGGAACCCGGCATGATTTCTCCGTCGTGTTCCGCGACGACGCCGCACTGAAGAGCGACTCGATTGACGGTCTTGAGATCGTGGTAACTGGTCCGCAAAGCTATCGCCAGCGCGCAAGGCTCGTGCGAACGGTCGAACACTCGCGGGCCGCCATCACCGCCACCTACCGCGTCACTCCGCCCGCCAGGTTCTGGAAACCTGCTGACAACGGAAGCTACCGGGTCGAGCTGAGGCCACGACAGGTGACCGACACGGCCGGCAACGCCGCGCCCGCGGCGCATCTGGGCAACTTCAGCGTCGCCGCCACCGACGCCGGCAACAGCCTCGCCGCCGCCCGCTCCATCGGACGCATCGGCGCCGGCACATCGCGCCTCATCAGCGACTACCTTGGACCTGACGACCGCAATGATTTTTTTGGCTTTACTCTGCGATCGTCGATGCGCATCAGTCTGGCGATGTCGGGAATGATCGATGATGTCGGGCTTCAGTTGCTCGACGCCCGCGGCAATCGCCTGGCGCACGTTCGGCGCGCCGCTGCCGCATCCCCGATCATGCAAATGGCGCTTGCCCCGGGGCAATACATCGTGCGCGTGATCTACGCCGGCTCCGCAGCGCCTGGAACGGGCTATCGTCTTCAAGTCAGCGGCAGTGCGATCGAAGCCCGGCCTGTGTAGCCGCCGCGCCTGCCTGCGGCGCTGCCAGCTCGCCTATCTTGTTCGATTCGAAGTGCTCTGCGCGAGATTTGTCTGGCCGCTGTTGTTGTTGGCACGGAAGAGCTTGGGAACCAGCGGCAGACGATCCAGATTCTGCTCCAGCTCATCCACGAAACCGCGTCGCTCCACCAGTTCCCCGGCGTGGCGGACGGTGGCGAACTTGCGCGGCGCCACCACGTCCAGGCAACGGACGATCTCGATGTACAACCGTCCGCCGCGGGCGTCACGCGCCGGAAGATCCAGCGTGCCATTGGGCGGAATCACCATCCCCAGCACCAGCGGCTCAAATCCCTCCCGCTCCAGCCGCCGGACCACCACAGGATCGTGCCTCAGATTCTGGATCTTCATCCGATATCCGTCCACACGAACCGCCAGCTCGTGCTCCAGCTTCAACGGGGGCGGAAGAACCGGCGGGGGCGCGCCCGGCGGAGGTGGGGGCGGCAACGGCGGCAGGGGCTCGCCACGCTCAACATCCGGCAGCGTCAGCACGATCTGTTCGCCGGTCGTGTGCTCCACATTGAAAATCGCCACAAAGCTCTGCGTGTAGTCCGCCAGATAGCCCGCGTACTGCACCGTCGCGTTGTTCGGATTGATCGGATCGGCCACATCCAGAATCACCGGCTGGCCGATGTACTGCTCCAGCAGCGGCTCGTAGGCATTGCCAGCGAATTTACCGAGCAGCGTCTGGCCGATCTGAGTCACCGAGCCAGCCTGCGTAGTGAGGATGGCGCTGGCGGGGTTCATGCGCTGGTACTGTCCGACGGCGGCGCCGATGGCGGCGTTGAACGCGTCGCGAAGGGTGTTGACGAAGTTGCGCACCCCACGCCACATCCGCCGCATCGGACCGGGATTGAACGTCCGATGCACCTGCCGCCGCCGTCTCTGCTGCGCCTGCTCGTCCAGCTCGTCGTGATATCGCAGCAGGCTGAGCAGTTGCTGCTCCAGCTCCGGCTGATAGATCATGAAGCTGGTCTTCTTTCTTCCGCGCGGATCGATATACGGATGGTCGTAGACGATCTCCACCCCGGAGGAAAAGACCTTGAGCATTCCCCAGATCGTCTGTCCGCGCGTCCGCTCCAGGGTCACGTGGTAGCGGTGAAAGAACTTCAGGCACTTGTCGCGCGACCACTTGGTCGCCACCGCCGTCACGATCGCCGTGACGAAAATGAACAGCAGCGTCAGATACAGCACGGTGGCGGCGCTGGGGCCGGTGTTGGGCGCCGCAGGCGCCTGGGCAAGCAGCCAGATCGCATCGAGCATAACGCTGTTCTAGATGCCGCCGGGGGCCTGGGCAAATGTCTGCACAGACGGATCAGGCCGGATCAGCCCGGCGACTGCGCCGGCCCGGCGAATGTGCGATAGTCGGCGCAGTCGATGCAGGCGGCGGGGACCGACCAGTTCACCAGGCCGGATTCGTGAAGCATTTTCCCCTCGGCGATGCTCTGTCGCAACGCCGACTCGATTCCCGGCACGTATCGCAGCGCCGAGCCGTACTCGTCCGTGGCGATCTGCACCAGCGACTCGGGAAGCTGCACGACCGGGGCGGCCTGCGAGGCGGCGTTGATCACGACCGTATGCGCGCGGGCCATCTCCAGCGTGCCGCCGATCCGATCGTGCCGGCCCTGACGCCATTCCTGCAACGTGCGGAGCATGATCCCCCCGGTGCCACGCTGAAGCGCCAGCGTCTCGGTCCGCTGGGCGGTACGGATCTCGATCTGCCGGCCCAGCGCGTAGGTGATCTGCCCACGCTCAGTGATCAGCTCGACCCTGGCCTGAATCTGCTGCACGCACGCGTGGGTGAGGGCCACGAGCATTTCCGACCCGCCGGCCAGACGCACCCGCAGGCTGCACGTATCGTAATTCTCGATCGGGTTGGCGCGGTACAACTCCGCCTCGACGCGCTGCGGGTTGGCCGACTCGGTCTCACTGGGACCCAGCAGAAACAGCGCCAGGTGGATGAAATGGGCCATGGCGTTGCAGGCGGGGCTGTCCAGGATCCAGTGCCCGTTTTTCCGCAGCCGCCCGGCCCAGGTGTTGCGGCCATAGTACCGCTGACTTCGCGGCCAGCAGGCCAGCACCGTGGCGCGCCGTATCGCGCCGAACTCACCGCTGAGCAACCGCCGCTTGATCTGCTGAACCGCGGATTGATACACGTCCTGATACGCAATGGCCACGGGCAGACCCGCGGCATCGCGGGCGGCGATCATCGCATCCACATCGTCCACAGCACCGGCGGCAGGCTTCTCGCACAGCACCGCCTTGCCGGCACGCAGCGACTGCTCAGTAAAACTGCGATGCAATTCGATCGGCACGGGCAGATAGACCGTATCGATGTCGCGCTCCAGCACCTCCTGAAGCGTCCGAACCACCACAATCCCCCGCCGCTGAAGCTCGCGAACCCGCTCAGGAAATCGATCCGGCTCCGGATCGCACGCCACCACCATCTTCAGCCGCGAATCCGGGGCGTCGCTCTCGGCCAGCAGCTTGTCGCACATGGAACCGCCCCACCCTCCCAGCCCCACGTGTCCGAAACGAATCGGCTGATCGCTCATGGCCAGCAGTGTACGAAAAGAACGCGCGGGGATGAAGCACGGGTCGGGATGTGCGTGTCGATGCCATCTCGGACGGAAATTGCCATGCTCGCCTGCCGTGCACACGCCGCAGTGTTCGATCGCCTTGCCAAGGCGGACCTGCTGCCTGACAATCCGGAAGACAGATGCTCAGGGTTCTTCGATCGATCCATATCGGAGTGGCGAATCGGGGCGTGTGGCCGCTTACACTATGCACGCCGCAGCGCGGCTTTCGTCCCGTCGCCCTGGTGGATATCTCGCAACAGGCGTTGCAGGAGGCTCGGGCGCGAGTGGGGCTGCCTGAGTCGGCATGTTTCAACGACGCGCAGCAAGCGCTGGAGCAGGTGCAGGCCGACTGCGTGATCATCTGCGCTCCGACGCGATTTCATCTTCCGCTGACGAAGCTGGCGTTGAGTAAACGATTGCCGGTACTGGTGGAAAAGGGCATGGCGCCCGACTTCGCCAGCGCCGTCGAGTTTGTCCGCGCCGTCGAGCAGGCGGGCGTGCCGGTCTGCATCGCGCAGAACTACCGTTACGGACCGATGGAACGCACGATCCTGAGCTGCATCAGCGATCCATCGCATCCGGCGCACACCGGCTTCGTGTATTGCATGGATTACGTCCAGCACCGCGTCCGACCGGAACCGCGAACGCTCACCTACCCGTTCGCCTCGGTCTGGGACATGTCCTGCCACCATTTTGACAACCTGCTGGCGTGGTTCGGGCCGGCGGAATGGATGCAGGCGGCCAGCTTCGCGGCGCCGTGGTCGGCTTATCCCCATGACAACAACACCAGCGCCATCATTCGCATGGCCAACGGCACCACCGTCAACTACTGTCACACGCACGACGCCTCGCGCGGACAACTGGTCGTTTCACTTCACGGCCAGCGGGGAGCACTGTGGCTGAACGACGCCGGCGAAATCCACTTCAGCCAGCGTCCCACCGAGCAGTTCGGCACGCGGCCGGCCCAGGTCGTGCCTCGCGTCGAAGCCCCCGGGCAGGCGGGCGTGCTGGCGGATTTCTACCGCTACGTCACCGAGGGCGTGGAACCCGGAATCAGCGCGCGAAACAACCTCCAGGTGATGGCCATGTGCGAAATGATGGTCCGGGCGATCACCACCGGCAGGCGCGTCTACCGTCGGGAAATCGATCAGCAAGGCGAATCCAGGACATGAGTGATTCAAATCTGAATCATGCAGCGACGAGCCAGTTGGCCGCCGGGCCCGCAACCATCGGCGGCGTGAGCCTGACTCTGGTGCGCGTGTATGCCGATCGCGCCGCCCCGGACGGATTGCACAGCGGTTGTCCCCACGTGCACGGGCTGACGGATGAGGCGTATTACTGCGTTGGCGGCCGCGGCGCCGTCGAGCTGCACAGCCTCTCGCAAGGCTTTCACACCGTCGAGCTGCAACCGGGCGCGTACGTGCAGTTCTCCGCCAACGTCGTGCATCGCCTGATCAACCATGATGGAAGCCTGGAGGTGCTGGCGATCATTGCCAACGCCGGGCTGGCGGAGCGCGGCGACGCGCGGGTCTGGTTCGGACCCGAGGTGGATGCCGATCCGCGGCGATACCAGCAGCTCATGATGCTGGCAAGCGAACAAGGCATCGAGGGCGCGCTGCGGCGGCGCGATGAGGCGGTGCGTGCCTATGTCAGCTTCAGGCAATTGTGGACAACGGATCGCGCCAAGTGGGAAGCGGAGTTGCGGCGATTCATCGACGTGCACCTGTCGGATCTGGCCAGGCAACGCCAGCGGCTTGCCGCGGCCATCGAAAGCGGCCCCGTCGCCGCCGCCACGCTGAGCCGCAGGCGGCTGGATGCCCTGCCCCACATGCTCGGTTCCGACTTGGCCGGCGTGTGCGAACCCGGCCAGCCTGAGACCTTGGGCATGTGCGGTCGGCTGCGACAGCTCGATCGCCTGGTTAGTGTCCGAGTCGATACAAGCATCCATGCCTTGACGGCCGGACTGCGCCGACAGTGAGCCCGATGCCTCGACGAAGGGTGATCGTCTAACTGCACTCCAGGTACGCCCGTTTGATCTGCTCGACGTACTCGGCCTGATCCAACGCCCATTTCTCCGTCGAGAAGATCTCGACCTCGTTGTAGCCTTTGAAGCCGGCGGCCTCGACCCACGAGCGGATTTGGCGCAGCGGGATGCAGCCCTCGCCCATCAGGCCGCGGTCGTTCAGCAGGTCGCGGGTCTCAACCCGCCAGTCGCAGATGTGGAACGCGAACAGCGTTTTCTGTTTGCCGGCCAGCTCGATCTCCGCCTGTAGATCCGGATCCCACCAGACGTGATAGACGTCGCAGGCGATCCCCAGCCAGGGGCTGCGAAGCGATTGGCAGATCTGCCGCGCCTCGGCCATGCGGTTGATGGCGGAGCGGTCGGCGGCGTACATGGGATGAAGCGGCTCGATGGCGAGCTGAACCTCTCGCGCCTCGGCGTGTGGAAGCACTGTCGCGATGCCGTCGTGAATCTGTTTTCTCGCCTCCGGCAGCGGCATCCCCGGCACGGCGCCGCACACCAGCACGACCATCTTCGCGCCAATCTCGGCGGCGTCGTCGATGGCGCGGCGGTTGTCGTCAATCGCCGCCTGACGTTTGGACTGCTCGAACGCCGGGAAGAATCCGCCTCGAACCAGCGCCACCACATCCATGCCCGCATCGCGCAGCATCTGCCCGGCCTGCCGCGCGCCGATCGGCTCCAGCACATTTCGCCAGACGGAGATACCCCTGATCCCCGCGCGGCTGTAGCCGTCGATGCACTGCCGCAGCGACCAGGGCTTGTTGGTCATCGTATGAATCGCCAGACGTGAGAGGTCGGTGAGAGGTTGAGCGGTCATCAGTAGTCCGGATCAGATTTGAACCACGAAGACACGAAGGCACGAAGTGGGTCCTGGTATTACAGGATCACTCGCTTGATGCCGTCCTTGATCAGTCTTGCGTTGAAGTTAATCAGGATACCCAGACGCTTTCCGGTCAGCTTCAGGTACGTGATGAGTTGAGCTTCGTGCACCGGATGGAGCCTTTCCACGGCCTTCAGTTCTACGATAACACAGCCATCGACAAGCAGGTCGAGCCGATAACCGGCATCGAGATGTACTTCTTCGTACACTACGGGCACTGGCACCTCTCTTTCGACCCGAAGACCCCGCCTGGTGAGTTCGTAGACCATTACAACCAGATACGCAGACTCGAGCAAGCCAGGTCCGAGCTTCGAATGAATCTTGAAGGCCGCGTCCACGATCTGCGTCGCCACTCGCTCGATCTCCGCCGATGTTGTGTCGCCAAAGACCATGTAGACTCTCCTTTCTTCGCGCGTGCACGAATCGAACTCGATGCCGCTCTTCGTGCCTTCGTGTCTTGGTGGTTCAATCCATCCGAGATTTACAGCGGCGGCACATCGACCCACTGGCGCTGGTGCCAGCTCTTGAGACCGAGTTCCGCCAGTTGCACGCCTTTGGCGCCTTCCTTGAGCGTCCATCGGAACGGCTCGTCCAGCACGACGTGACGCAGGAACAGTTCCCACTGGATCTTGAAGGCGTTGTCGTAGGTGGTGGCATCGGGCATTTTCATCCAGCCATCGTAGAAGTTGATTGGCTGGGGAATGTCCGGGTTCCAGATTGGCTTGGGGGTCATCGCTTCGCTCTGGACGTAGCAGTCGCGCAGCCCCGCCACCGCCGAGCCCTTGGTCCCGTCCACCTGGATGGTCAGCAGGTCATCACGACGAACCCGTGTGCACCAGCTCGAATTGAACTGCGCGAAGATGCCGCCTTCGAGCTGAAAGATCGCATAGGCCGAGTCGTCGGCGTCGGCCTTGTACGGCTTGCCCGATTCATCGATGCGTTCGGGGATATCGGTCTTGGCTTGGGCGAACAGGCCGCGCACCTCGCCGAAGATGTTGTCCAGCACGTATCGCCAGTGGCAGAACATGTCGATGATGATTCCCCCGCCGTCGGCGGCGCGGTAGTTCCAGCTTGGGCGCTGCGGGGGCTGATCGTCCACGTGTCCGGTGAAGACCCAGTAGCCGAAGTCTCCCTTGATGCTCAGAATCCGCCCGAAGAACCCGGATTGGATCAGTTGCCGCAGCTTCCGCATGCCCGGCAGCCACAGCTTGTCCTGTACCACGCCGTTTTTCAGTCCGGCGCGGTCGCACAATTCATACAGCCGCATGGCTTCGGCGACGGTCACGGCGGTCGGCTTTTCGCAATAAATGGCCTTGCCCGCCTTGACAGCCATTTCGACGAATCTGGCTCGAAGCAGCGTCGAGGAGGCATCAAAGAAGATCTGGTTGTAGGGATCGTCCAGCGCCTTTTGAAGGTCGGTGCTGTAGCGTTGCACGCCGTGCTGGCGCGCCAGCGCCTCCAGCTTGTTGGGGTTGCGCCCGGTGAGGATCGGGTCGGGCATGATCGCCAGGTCGTCCGAGACCTTCACTCCCCCCTGCCTGATGATCGCCAAAATCGAACGCACCAGGTGCTGGTTGGTCCCCATTCGCCCGGTGACGCCGTTCATGATGATGCCGACTTTTCGGATTTCCACGTGTAGCTCCAGAAGCTGGGATTTCCCCGCGGTCAGTGCCGCGCAACAAGGCGCTCGAACTCAAGCGGGCAGATGATCGTGCCTGCCATGCAGTGCCCGTGAGGCGGGGAATATATCGGCATCGACGCCGTCGATCCAGTTGCTATCATCCCGGACATGGACAAACAGACGCTTCTTGCCGGATTGGACTTTGCGCGGGATCGGTTGCTGGGCAGCATTCAGACCATCGAGAAGAGCGGGCAGGATCCGGCCAGGGTGCTGGTCTGGCGTCCCGGGCCGGGGCGGGCGCACATCGGCTGGCAGCTTCTGCACTGTGCCGCGACCCACCACAAGCACCTGTACGCCACGCTCCAGGGCAAACCCATCCCCAATGAAAAGCTTGTGGCGGATTTCGCCGGCGGCAGCACGCCAAGCGACTCCAATCTGCCCAGCCTTGAAGCGATCAAGCAGACGCTGGCCAGCACGTTCGCCGAGTTCCGGCAATACGTCGCCAGTCTTAGCCCCACCGACCTGGCGAGCAGGAAAGTCGGCCCGCCGGGACGCGAGCGTCTGCTGGGCGAATGGATCCTGCTGTACACCTGGCATGAGGCGCACCATCAGGGGCAGATTCACCTGACGTGGAATCTGTACCGGGCGGCGCATGGGCTGGCGTGAGCTTAGCGTGTGGCGGCGGCGGCACGCAGCCGGCGATACTCCTCGGCAAAATCAGCCGTCCACTGGCGCTGCAACGTCAGCCGCTCCACTGCTGTCGCCTTTCGCCAAAGCCCCATCCGCCGCAGCGCCTCGGACTGATCAAAGGGAAACACGCCGAGCTTCGCGTCGAATTCCGCAGCGCGGGGCGAGGCGAGGATCGTCGCGCGCGTCTGGCGCAGATCATCCAGCAGATCGATCATGCTCATCTGCATCAGCTCGCCAATGATCCCGAAGGTCTTCTTGCGGGCATTGGAGGTGTTGAACTCCGATGCGCTGGCGAAGGGATTGACGTTGTCGGTGAAGTTGGCCGGATCGGCATATACCGATCGCCGGACCGGCAGCCGCCGCAGCGACGTCTGCCTCGGCCCGCCGGGCGCGCCGGCGCGGGTGATCCACAGCCGCTGGCCCGGCTCGCTCAGCACATAGCGTATGAAGCGGATGGCCAGCTCGCGGTGCTCGGCGCCTTTGACCAGCGCGATCGGGTCGGGATTGATGGCGGTGGCGTTGACCGGCTCGACGTATCCCATCCGCGACTCGCCCACCATCTCGATGGTCGAGCGGGCGTGAAAGTCGATGACCATGGAGGCGGCGGCGTCGCCACTGGCCACCACCCCCGACTGCGCCGAGCCCGAATCGGTGAACAGCCGCGCGTTGGCCGCGATCTGCCGCAACAGCCCCATGCCCCGGGCCCAGCCGGCGTCCTCGCTGCCGCCCTGCTGCGCCGCGTCGGCCATCGCACGCTCCACCACCACCATGTACGCCGTCTTGGCCGAGGCGCTTTGCGTCGGGTCGGCCAGTACGATCCAGCCCCGGTATTTCGGATCAGCCAGATCCTTCCAGGTCTTCGGCTCCGGCAGACGCAGGTACCGGAGCACATCCTTGTTGTAGCAGATGCCGAAACTGCTCAGCGCCGTGCCGAACCACTGCGGCGGCGATGATCGCTGATCGTACAACGGCAAGCCTCCCAGCGTCGGCTGCGGAAACACTTCGGCCAGAAACTCCGCGCCAAGATCCACACCCTCCAGGTGGCCTGCATCCTTGAGCTGCGTGTCGAACAGGTAGTCACCACCGCCCCAGACCAGATCGATCTTGTACGTGCCAAGCTGATTGTACAGCGATCGGCTGGCGTCGAAGAACTTGACGATCTGGCTGGACCCGCCGTAATTCCGCCAGTCGATCGTCACCGGCTGACCGTAATGCTCTCGATGCCAGCGCGAGAAGGCCTCGGCGAACTCCCGGCGGATGCCCTCGGCGTGAGGCGTGGCAATCACCAGCGTCAGCGCATCACCTGCGGGCGAAGCCTCTGGCCCGGCCTGGTCGCTCACGTACACCGCGCGCAGCGCGAACGGCGTGACCAGCACCACCACCAGCAGAATGATCAGCAGGTATTGACGCATCACACGCCCCTACCACACGTGCCCATGTCCCGGCACAATCGAATCTGTCTCATGTTATGCGCCGTGGCATGCCCCGCCACCCTGCAACCCTGCGCATGCCCGGCCGATCCTCACTCCGTCAACAGCACTACATCCGCCGGATCAAACCATACTTCGGCCCGCTCGACAGCCTCATCGCGCGCCACCAGCCGCGGATTCAGCTCCAGAGCTTTCAGAGGCGGCCCCACGACCTGACCGTCGGCGGCGATATTCACCTGATGCTGGGCAAGCTCGCCGAGATAGATCGTGTCATGCACGATCCCGGCGTAGCGATTGACGGCCTGGGCGGGGGCTTGACCAAGATGCACGACCTCCGGGCGGATCGACAACGTCACCTCCAAACCGGGATGTACCTGTGTCGTCGATCCCGCGGCGCTGACAATCCGGCCCAGCGACGTCTGCACCGTCGCGCGTCCGTCCTCGCTGTGCACCACAGTCCCATCAACAAAGTTCGTCTCTCCCATGAACCCCGCCACGAAGCGATTCCGCGGCCGAAGGTACAGTTCCTGAGGCCGGCCCACCTGCTCGATTCGCCCGGCATTCAGGATCGCCATCCGGTCCGCGATCGACAGCGCTTCCTTCTGATCGTGGGTAACATAAATGGCGGTGAGCTGCGCCTGTCGGCATATCCGGCGGATCTCCGATCGCATCTCCAGTCGCAGCTTGGTGTCAAGATTGCTCAACGGCTCGTCCAGCAGCAGGCACCGCGGATGCACCACCAGCGCCCGCGCCAGCGCCACGCGCTGCTGCTGGCCGCCGGATAGCTGGTTGGGCTTGCGGTCTCGCAACGCTTCCATCTGCACCAGCCGCAGCACCTGATTGACCCGCTGGTTCTGCTCGGCCGGCGAAAGCCCGCGCAGCTCGATGCCGAACCGAACATTCTGCTCCACGGTCATGTGCGGCCAGAGCGCGTAACTCTGAAAGCACATCACCGCATTGCGTTTCTCCGTCGGCAGCGACGTGACATCCTCGTCATTGAAATACACCCGACCGGACGTCGGCTCGTGCAGCCCGGCAATGATCCGCAACAGCGTGCTCTTGCCGCATCCGCTGGGACCCAGCAGAAAGAAGATCTCGCCTTTGGCCACCTCCAGTGTCACGTCGTCCAACGCCACTGTCTGGCCAAACCGTTTGGTGATATGTTCCAGTCGCACCGACGTCATAGCCTGGCGGATTGTACACGCTGTGGACGCAAATGCGCGGGCAGGGCACACCGCGAAGACAGCCTCGGTTGTTGAGCCACGCGACGCACTTGCGGCGGCAGGTGTCGCGGCGCCTTTCGCGACCGCCAGCCGGTGCGTAGACTCTATCGTGTAATGTCCGAGTTGACCTTCCGTCCACAGCGACAGCCGCTCGTGAAGCCGGGGCAAATCGAGCATCACGTTGGCGATTTGACCGTCACCGCCGCCGCCGACGTCACTCTGGTCCAGCTCCAGCAGCAACTGGCGCTGCACGATCAGTGGCTGCCGATTGACGGGGATCCCCGTCTGCCGGTCGGTGAGCTTGTTCAGACCAACTCGACCGGGCCGCTGCGCCTTGGCTTTGGCGCCTGGCGGGATCTGCTGCTGGGAGTGCAGTTCACGACCGCCTCGGGCAGGCTGATCACGGCCGGCGGTCGCACCATGAAAAACGTCGCCGGGTATGACTTGACGAAGTTCATGGTCGGGCAGCACGGTCTTTTCGGCAGGCTGGTGACGATCACGGCACGGACGTGGAAGCGCCCGTCGGCGGCGCTGCTGGCGAGGTTTTCGCCCGACGAACGGCTGATGGGGCAATTGCTGCCCACTCCGCTTCGCCCGCAGTGGGCGATGCTTGCCGAGGGATCGCTGTGGTGCGGTTACCTCGGAGATCAGCGCAGCATCGATTATTACCAGGCGAACGTGCCGTCGTGGCGGCCGCTGGAGATCCGGCGACAAACGCCTCAGCAGGACATCGACTTCCGCGCCGCCCGCTGGCTTGCGCCAGATTGGCCGGGCGAACGCTTCCGCGCCAGTGTCCCGCCGGCCAGGGTCGTACAGCTCTTCAGTCAGCTTGCCCTGCCGCACAGTGCTGCCGATGCCGCTTTCGGCATCATTGCCGGGGCATGCCAGGCCGACCAGAAGCAGCGACTGCTCGAGCAGACGGCGGCGGTCGGCGGCCGGGTTTTCTTTCAGGATGCTGAGTCACTGCAACGCCGCTTCCACGAAGACAGCGCCGAGGCGGCGCTGCTCAGACGCTTAAAATCGGCATTCGACGCATGAACGCGCCGCTGAACACAGGCACCACAGGCCCCTTGCCGCTCTCGCCATCCACACCAGCGATCACGCTCGATCCGCGCACCTATCGCCGCGGGCTGAGCTGCGTGCATTGCGGCCTGTGCCTGCCGGGCTGTCCAACCTACACTCAGAACTACAACGAAGCCGACTCCCCGCGCGGGCGGATCCAGCTCATGCTCGCCCTGGCCGACGGCGTGATTCAGCCGACCGATTCGGTCCGCAGGCACCTGGACCTGTGCCTGGACTGCCGCGGCTGTGAGACGATCTGTCCCAGCGGCGTGGTCTATCACGAATTGCTCGAGGAGGTTCGCAGCAAGCTCGCACAGCAGATCCAGCCAACCCTCCAGGGCCGCTTGCTGCGATTCATCTTCTTCCACATCCTCACGCACCCGACGCGTCTGAAGCTGGCAATGCTGCCGGGGCGGGTGATGAAGCGGCTGGGGCTGTTCGGCCTGCTGCCCGGCGCGCTGGGCAAGATGGGGCAGATGCTGCCCACGGGCGGCCGCCTGTGGCCGCGCCCCCTGCCACAGCACTCGCCGGCGATCCAAAGTCCGCCATCCGCAACCCGCAATCGCATGACCGTCGCGTTCTTCCCCGGTTGCATCGGCAGCGTGATCTACGACGAGGTGAACCCCAAGGCCATCGAGCTGCTCAACGCCTGCGGCGCCGACGTGACCGTCGCGCCAACCCAGGTCTGCTGCGGCGCGATCCATCACCACAACGGCGCGCACCACGACGCCGAAGTTCGTGCTCGCCGCAATATCGATGCGATTCTGCCCACCGACGGCGCCGCATGGCCGGACTTTATCACAACCACAATCGCCGGCTGCGGCGCCATGCTGCGCGAGTACGATTACCTCCTGCGGGACGATCCACGCTACGCCGAGCGCGCCAGGCTTTTCGCCGCCAGAGTGCGCGACATCAGTGAGGTTCTGATGGAATTGGGTCTGCCCCAGATGAAGTACCCGTTGAGCCAGACGGTGACGTACCACGACGCATGTCACCTGCTGCACGCGCAGAAGGTCGCCACCGCGCCCAGGGCGCTTCTGGCGCAGATTCCGGGGCTCAAGCTCACGCCCCTGCCCGAGAGCGATATCTGCTGTGGCGCCGCCGGAACCTACAACCTCACGCAGCCGGAGATGGCCCGGCAACTGGCGGCGCGGAAGCTGGACAACATCGCGGCCAGCGGTGCCACAACGTGCGTCGCCGCAAACGTCGGCTGCGCCATGCACATTCAGTCGGAGGCCAACGCGCGGCATCAGCCCCTGAAGGTCGTGCATCCTGTGGAACTGCTTCATCGCGCGGTGTTTGGCCCGGCGTAGGCGCTGCTGCCGCCGCCCGGGCAACGGAAGGGTGTGAATCATGAAACTTTATCGCACGTCCAGCGGCGTGATCGTCGAGCGCGATGATGCCTTCTATCGTCTGGAGAATGCCGACTGGGATGCACTGCTGAACCGCGATGATTTGCTGGCGACGCTTCAGTCGCAAACGGACCGGCTTGCGCCGCTTCGCGGCTCTTCGCTGGATCAGACGGCACTGCTGGCGCCGATCGTCTCGCAGGAAGTCTGGGCGGCGGGGGTGACTTATTACCGCAGCCGCGATGCCCGGATGGAGGAATCGCAGGCCGCGGGCGGGGGCAGCTTCTACGATCGCGTCTACACCGCCGACCGACCGGAGCTTTTCTTCAAGGCATTGGCTCACCGCGTCGCCGCGCCCGGCAAGCCCGTGCGCATTCGCCGGGATTCGAATTGGAATGTCCCCGAGCCGGAACTGACGCTGGTGATCACCTCCAGCGGCAAGATCGTCGGCTACACGATCGGCAACGACATGAGCAGCCGCGACATCGAGGGGCAGAACCCGCTGTATCTGCCGCAGGCGAAAGTCTACGACGGCTGCTGCGCGCTGGGTCCGGGGATTCTGGTTTGCGAGTCCCCGCTGGAGCCGGACACCGGCATTCATCTGCGGATCCTGCGGAACAACGACGTGGCGTTCGAGGGCCACACCACGCTCAGGGAGCTGAAGCGGAAGCCACGCGAGCTGGTTGATTACCTCTATCGCGAGAGCAGTTTTCCGGCGGGTTGTTTCCTGCTTACCGGCACGGGGATCATCCCGCCGCCGACGTTCACGCTCGAAGTCGCCGACCTGATCGAGATCGTGATCGATCCGATCGGAACACTGGTCAACCCCGTGAGCATCGCCACGTAGCGACAGGTTTTCGGTGCGGCCTGGGGTACACCGTCTGATATGCCGCGGAAAAGCGATGGATCGGCGAAGATGCCCGAGGCGGCCGAAGCGGTCGTCGCGGACGAGCATCGATTGCTCGAGCTGGCGGGCGTTTTCACGCGGCTGGGGTTCACCGCGTTCGGCGGGCCGGCGGCGCACGTGGCGCTGATCGAGGACCAGGTCGTCACCCGCCGGCAATGGCTCGATCGACAGCACCTGCTCGATCTGGTATCGGCGATCAACTTCATTCCCGGCCCCAACTCGACGGAGCTGGCGATGCACATCGGGCAGCTTCGCGCCGGCTTTCGCGGGCTGCTGGTCGCCGGTGCCTGCTTCATCGCCCCGGCGATGCTCATCATCCTGCCGATCGCCTGGGCGTACGTTCGCTTCGGCAGCCTGCCACAGGTGCAGCCGGCACTGCGGGCGATCGGCGCGGCGGTCGTCGCGATCATCGCCTTCGCCACCTGGCGCTTCGCGCGAACGGCGATCAAGGATGTATTCACGACGACCCTGGCCATGCTGGTCATCGCCGCCGCCCTTGTCTTCCAACGCTACATCGACCTTCAGCCGGAGATCCCGTGCCTGTTCCTGGCGGCCATCGCGGGAGCGATCTGGTATCGGATGAGACGATCGCGCGCCCGCGCCCGCACAACCATGCTCGCGATCGCCATCCCTGCAACCTACTGGCCGGACCTGGCGCGCATGGCGCTGACGCTGCTGAAGATCGGCGGGACACTGTTCGGCAGCGGATATGTGCTGGTCAGCTATCTCCAGAGCGATTTCGTCGATCGGCTCGGCTGGCTCACGCAGCGACAGCTCGTCGATGCGATCGCCGTCGGGCAGTTCACGCCCGGACCGCTGCTCACGTCCGCAACCTTTGTCGGGTACCTGCTGGGCCACACGAAATTTGAAGCAGGCCTGACGGGCGGAGTAATCGGCGGGGTCGTCGCGACAGTGGCGATCTTCCTTCCATCATTCATCCTGGTGGCGATCTTCGGGCCGCTGCTTCAGCAGATTCGCGGCAAAGCCTGGGCTCGCGGCGCGCTGGACGGCATGAACGCCGCCGTCGTGGGGCTGATGCTCATCGTCGCGATTCGCCTGGGAATCGGCGCTGTGGTCCTGCCGCACACGCATCGCGTCGATGCCTTGAGCCTGGTGATTCTGATCGCGTCGTTGATCGGGCTGTGGCGCAAGCTCAACGCGACCTGGCTGATCATCGGCGCGGCGATCATCGGTGCGGCGCAATACATCTGGACGCACTGATCCGGACGATCTGCGGCCGGTGGTCGTGCCACGCCAGAAAGGTTACCAGGCGACAGTCGCTCACTTCTCGCCACGGTAAATCCCGACCAGCTCCACATCGAACACGAGTGTGGCGTTGGGCGGGATCGGGCCGCCGGGCGTGCCCTGAGCGCCATAGGCCAGGTCCGGCGGGATGATCAGCTTCCGCTTCTCACCGACCTTCATGCCGGCGATCCCTTCATCCCAACCCTTGATGACCTGCCCGGCGCCCAGCCGAAAATCGATCGGCATGGGGTTCCCCTGGCGGCTGAGCCGATCGAACGAGGAATCGAACTTCTGCCCGTTGCTTTCCAGCCGCCCGGTGTAATGCACCCAGACCTGATCGCCGGGCTGGGCGACCAGCGCATCGGCGATTTGCTTGACCTGGACGATCTTCAGCCCCGAGGGCGTGGTGCGTTCTTCGCCGGCGGGTTGGGTCGCCGGCGCCGCCGCCACAAAACTTGCCACCATCATCATCAAGCCAATGCCGTGCAGGGTCTGTCGCATCATGAGCGTTTACCTCGGTTCAACGGCCAATAACACGCGCAAGGTCCCATAGCAGCCAACGAATCGGTATTTCAGTCGGACTGACGACCGCGCGCCCGAACTTGGGTTATACTCACTGCACCCGCAGTTCACCACCGGGCAAATGTTATTTGGACACAGGCGCGGCAGCCGCAACCCCACGCGGCAGCGTCCTGCCGGACTGTCGCCGTGGAGGAAATGACCGTGACTCGATCTTTTCGCGATTGGCTGGCTGAGGGCGAGGCGATCTACGCTGAGACGCTCAAGGAGTACCACTGCCTGGAGGCACAGATCAGCGAGCTGGAAAAGAAGCTTGCCGAGAAGAAGGCGGAAGTGAACCAGGTGGCACAGATGATCGGCAAGCCGCCGGTCGATGGCCCGCGGCGGGTTTCGGCGCAGATCATCGAGCCGGAGACCCCCCCGCCGGCGAACGGCCCGATCGCCCGCGCCCTGACTGGCCGGGGCCTGGTGGCGCGATAGCTCTTTGAACGCTGCGGGCGATACAACTCACCGCGCGGCCAGGCTTGCTGGCCGCGCGCTACGGCGTCGGACCGGTATCCCACGGATCCACCGCCGCCAGCACTTCTTTGGTGTCCTTCATCGTTCCGACGTGTCCGTCCACGAACAGGTAGTTGGATCCCAGCCGGATGCCGTGGAAGAAGTGATCGACAAGACGCGGGTAGTTGCCCGGGTCCATGTAATAATCGCGCTCGCTGCTTTTCTTTTCTCCCATCAGGATAATGTTGCTGATGCTCAAACCTCGGGGAGGCTTGCTGCCCAGCTTGAAGCCGCGACGGACCAGATGCGCATTGAGGATGTATGTGTGCTGCTCGGCCGGCTGCTCATCCACCGGGCAGATCATCACCGGCGGATTCCACACCGGGGGCTTGAACACGTGCACCGGCCAGCGCTGCTCCTTCGGCAATGAATCGCCGGCGCCCAGCCCCGGCGGATAGAGCCAGCCACGCCACTGATACGCATACGAATGCAACGCCACGCCGATCTGACGCAGGTTGGACTGGCATTGCACCCACCTGGCCTGTGATTGCGCCTTGCGCACCGCAGGCAGCAGCATCGCGATCAGCACTGCGATGATTCCGATGACGACCAGTATCTCCACCAGCGTAAACGCGTCGCGGCCTGAGCGGACGCGCCGCCCCACACAACCTCCATCCGCCTGCAACATGTCTGTACCCTCCGTGTTTCACCCGCAGGGTGGGCATGGCCCATCTCAACTGCATGGGCGGGCGATGCCTGCACACGATGGTGTCGAAGGTCCATACAGTGCAGCAATCGAATTGTTGAGGTGGCGTTGAGGTCAGTGCTTGAGCTGCGCGGTCAATCCGCCGTCGATGGTGATATTCGTGCCGGTGATGAACCCGGACATCTCGCTGCCCAGGAAAACGACCAGTCGCCCGATGTCCTGTGGCGTGCCGATGCGCCCCAGCGGATGGAAGCTCAGCACATAGCGCATCGTCTGCTCCCGGTCGGGCACGGAGGCCAGCCAGCGATCCATCAGCGGCGTGTCCACGAATCCGGGGCTGACGGCATTGACCCGGATGCGCATCGGCCCAAGCTCCTGCGCCAGGCTGCGAACCATGGCGACGACACCGCCCTTGGCGGCGGCGTAGGCGGTCAGATGCGGCACGGTCGCCTGGGCATGCACCGAGGCAATGTTGATCACCGACGCTCCGCCGGCGCTACGAAGCAGCGGCAGCAGCGATCGCGTCACCAGGTACAGCCCCTTGAGATCCACGCCCATGATGCGATCCCAATCCTCGGGCGTCGTATCCACGATCCCCTTGAACATGTTCAAGCCGGCATTGTTGACCAGAATATGCAGCTTATCGCTGTGCGCGCTGACGGCTTTCGCCATGGCCGTCACTTCGGAGTCGCTGGACACATCTGCGCGCACGAACCACGCCTGGCGGCCAAGCTGCCTGATCTGCTCGGCGGTCCGCTCGCCGGAAGCAGGATCGATGTCATTGACGATCACGTCGGCGCCGCTGCGGGCCAGTTCCAGCGCGCAGCCGCGACCGATTCCCGCGCCCGCCCCCGTCACCAGCGCCAGTTTGCCAGCCAATGAGATGTTCATGTCTTCCTCCTCGCTGTCTACTTGCCTGTCTCTGCCGGGCGAACGATTTGACCCGCAGCGCCCTTACCAGTCCGATGGCGTTCCATCGGCGCCGAAGGCCTCGGGAATCCAGTCCTGGGCGGGATGATCGCGCAGGAACTGTTCATTGACATCCGTTCCCAGTCCCGGCCCCTGGGGCAATGCCGCGCACCCGTCGGCCGGATCGACGCGCGGAAACGTTGTGCAGATTCTGGCCATGTAATCGTGATGCTCGTGTCGATGCTCGAGCATCTCGAAGGTCGGCGCCACCGCCGCCAGATGCAGGCTCGTCTGACTCTGGAGCGGGCCGTTGGGGTTGTGCGGGTTGAACGCGACGCCGTACAGCTCCGCCATCGCCGCCAGCTTCATCAGCTCGCTGATTCCTCCTGCGTTGGCCACGTCGGGCTGGATGATCGAGACCAGCTCGCGCTCGAGCAATTCGCGGAACCCCCAGCGGGTGAACAAGCGCTCGCCGGCTCCGATCGGGGTGAGGAATTTGTCGGCGCAGCGTCGCAGTTCTGGGATGGATTCGGCCGGGACCGGTTCTTCGATCCACAGAGGCCTGGTGTGTCGCACGGCGCTTTCGATCTGCGCCGCCAGCGCCGCGCCGCACCTTCCGTGAAAGTCGATCGCGAAATCGCGCTCAGGGCCGATTTCCTCTCGCACCGCTTCACAGCAGCTCACGACCTGCGCGATCGTGGCCGGACCTTCGAGCTTGCGCACCGGCGGCAGGGGATAGATTTTGACCACGCGATAGCCCATCTCGATGGCGGCGCGCGCCCGCTGGCGGAAGGTGTCCGGCGAGGTCGATAGCCCCAGGTTCGCGTAGAGCCTGATCCGCTTTCGCACCGCCCCACCAAGCAGTTTGTACACCGGCTGGCGGAGCAGCTTGCCGCGGATGTCCCACAGCGCCGTGTCGATGCCGGAAATCGAGCTGGTAAGGATCGGCCCGCCTCGCCAGTAGCTGTGGCGGTAGATGCGTTGCCAGATCCATTCGGTGTCGGTGGGATCGGCGCCGAGGATGAGCTTTTCCAGATCGGCGATCGCTCCCAGCACACCGCGCGGCTTGGACGGCAGCGAGCATTCCCCCCAGCCGAAAACGTCAGGATCGTCGGTCTCGACTTTCACCATGGTCCAGTCGGTGACCGGGCTGGCGATGCTGTAGGGCTTGATCCGGATGATTCTCATGGATGGTCAGACTCTACCGCAATCGAGAATCCGTTTAAAGTATCGATATTATTGACGTGTTCGCCCCAATGCCATAACTTCGTGGCAAAGAAGCGGTGATCCATGAATGTGGTCTCGATCATGGCGCATCAGGACGATGAGATGCGCTGCCTGGGAACGATGCTCAAGTGCCGCGCGCGGGGCGACGCGCTGGCGTTCGTAACACTGACCGACGGCTCCGGGGGGTTCGTCCATCAGCCGGACATCAGCCGCAATGACGCCGCCAAAATCCGGCACGAGGAGATGCTGGCGGTCGCGTGCGCTGTCGGCGCCCAATTCATCAACCTCGCCGAACGCGATGAGTTTCTTTACGACACTGCGGAGCTGCGCGTGCGGCTGATCGAGGCAATCCGCAAGACCCGCGCCGACGTGATCTTCACCCACTGGCACGAGGACTACAACCTCGATCACACGATCACGCATCAGCTCGTGCGCCAGGCGGCGCTGCACTCGCATCTGCCGATGATCAGGACCGATTCGCCGCCGCTCAAGCAGCACCCGGCGATTTTCTGCGTCGAGCCGCACGGGCCGATTCCGTTTCCAGCGTCGTACTTCGTGGACGTGACCGATTACGAAAATGAGAAGGTGCGGCTGCTGAACCTGCACCGTTCGCAGAATGCGGCGTTCGAGGCGTTCAGCGGAGAAGCAAGCCCGCTGGAGAAGATCTGCCGCCGACATGACGCCTACTGGGGCGAGCAGGCCGGCTGCGAGTTTGCCGAAGCGTTCGCCCCCATGCACACACGCGGCGCCATCAAGCCGTATCCGCTGTTGCCATGAAGCACACACAGCACAGGACAAAGGGCCGAAGATGAAAGCGCTGGAGTTTCAGGGCGTCGGTCGTCTTGGACTGGTTGACGTGCCGGTTCCCCGGCCCGGGCCGGGACAGTTGCTGGTTCGCACCGGCGCCGCGGTGATCTGCACGTCGGACATCAACGAGCTTCGCACCGGCATCTTCGGCGCCAAGCTGCCGATCATCTTTGGCCACGAGGGCGCCGGCACCGTCGCCCAGATCGGTCCCGATGTGAAGGGGTTCAAGGTCGGGGATCGCGTGGCCACGCATCCGGTCCACTCGTGTCACGAGTGCGAGAACTGCCGCGCGGGGATGGAGCACCTGTGCGCAAGGATGCGTCACTTCGGGCTGAACATCCCGGGGACATTTGCCGAGTATTACATCGTCGATGCCGAGCGGGCGCGCACGGTGCCGGCGACGGTGCCGTTCGAGCCGCTGGCGCTGGCCGAGCCGATCTCGGTATGCCTCCAGGCGTTGGCCCAGGCACGGGTGAGCGAGCGATCGCGGCTGCTGATCCTCGGCGACGGGCCGTTCGGGATCCTGATCTCGATTCTGGCGCGATCGATGAAGGTTGGGAGGATCGTCGTCGCCGGCTCGCACGATTTTCGTCTGCGCGCCGCCGATGCGGACGAAACGGTCAACATTCGCAAGGGCGGCGAGCCGAAAGGCCCGTTCGACGCCATCATCCTGGCTGTCGGAAAAGGCGCCGCGGTACAGCAGGGGCTGGCTCTGCTTCGGCCCAAGGGGCGGTTGGTGATCTTTTCGGCGGTGAACGATCCGACGCCGATCGACCTGCTCAGCGTGCACATCAGGGAACTGGAGATCGTCGGCGCATGCAATGATGAGGATCTTCTCGATGAGGCCGTGCGCCGGCTCAGCCAGAACCACGCCGCCTTCGCGCGGATCATCACTCACCGCTTTCCGCTGGAGCGGTACAGCGAAGCCTTCGACATGGCCGCCAACCATCACGACAGCGCACTGAAGGTCGCGTTTACCTTTGGCCAAGAACCATGAAAATCACCGACGTCCAGGCGATCGTACTCGACAACCACAAGGACTATTCTGTTCCCGCCGGCGCGGAGGAGGCATCCGGTGTGCGATACGTCTGCCTGATCCGCATCGAGACGGATGAAGGGATCGTCGGCTGGTCGGATGTGGAGACCCAGCCGCATGTGGCGCAGCAGATCGTGAACATCCCCCCTGGCGGGGGGGCGGGGTTCGAGTCGCTGCGCTCGGCGCTGATCGGCGAAAATCCGCTGGAGCGCGAGAGGCTGTGGCAGAAGGTCTACCGCTTTTTCGCGTACTTCGGGCGGCAGGGCGCCGGGATGCAGGTGCTCAGCGGGGCGGACATCGCGCTGTGGGACATCGCCGGCAAAGCCTTCAACCGTCCGGTGTGCGAGCTGCTCGGGGCGCGATATCGCGACAAGGTCAAGGCTTATGCCTCGACTCTGTTCCGCAACACCCCCGACGACATGAAGCGCGCCACCGCGTCGTACCTGGAGAAGGGCTTCCTGGCGATCAAGTTCGGCTGGGGCGTGTTCGGGGAGGATCTGGAGCTTGACGTGGCGCTGGTGAAGGCCGCTCGCGAGGAAGCCGGCGAGAAGATCGATCTGCTGGTGGATCCCGGCTGGTACAACCCGTTCGATCGCGCCGATCCGTTCAAGCGGCGGACGCTGAAGGACTGGATCCGACTGGTGCGCCGGCTGGAGGAGCTGAACGTGCTCTGGCTGGAGGATTTCCTGCATCCGGAAAACGTCGAGGGCTACGCTCGCGTCGCGGAGCATACGGCGACGCTGCGTCTGGCGGCGGGCGAGCAGTACGCGGGAATCAACGAATTCGAGCGGCTGGCGCGGGTCGGGAAAATCGACGTGATGCAGCCGGATCTCAGCCGCTGCGGCGGGCTGACCGCCGGCAAGCAGATCGCCGATCTGGCCACTCGCCTCCAGATCGACTGCGCTCCGCACGCCTGGCTGACGGACCTGCTCACCGCCGCCTCGCTGCACCTGAACGCCTACCTCATGAATTCGCTGTTTTTGGAATACAACGTGTCCACCGCCGACGCGCTGCGGAATCTGTGCGTAAATCGGATTCAAATGAAAGACGGCTACATCGCCGTTCCGACCGGACCCGGGCTGGGAGTGGAGGTCGATGAAGCCGTGGTGAAGCGCAATCGGATCTTGTGAGCACAAACCGCGTCCTGAGCATCCGGGCAAGCCCGGATCAGTGGTTTGTTCGGGTTTTTCGCCAAAGCTGTGATGCGTCGTTTGGTCTGTTCAGTTCGATACGATAGTTCTGCAATGCCATGAGACCTCTTCGAGCCGCCACCGTGCAGTTTCAAAGCGTCAACGGCGACAAGCCGGCCAATCTCCAGAAGATTCGCAGCTTCGTGGAGCAGGCAGCGCAGCAGCGTGTGCAGCTCATCTGCTTTCCCGAGTGCTGCATTACGGGTTACTGGTATCTGCGCAAGCTCGATCGTGAGCGGTTCGCGGCGCTGGCCGAGCCGGTCTTCGACGGACCCTCATCGCGGTTTTTGATGGAGCTGTCGCGGCGGCATGGGATGACGATCGGCGCCGGCCTGATCGAAGCGGGCGACGACGGGCGATTCTACAACACCTTCGTGGTCGCCATGCCTGATGGGCAGTTTCGCCGGCACCGCAAGCTGCACACCTTCGTCAGCGAATTCCTGAGCGACGGCAACGAGTACACCGTGTTTGACACGCCGCACGGTTGCCGCGTCGGCGTGCTGATCTGCTACGACAACAACATCATCGAGAACGTCCGCATCACCGCGCTGATGGGCGCCGAAGTGCTGCTGGCGCCGCACCAGACTGGGGGCTGCGCCACCAGCAGCCCCCATGGCATGAAGCCGATCGACGTGAACCTCTGGGAAAACCGCCACAAGGATCCGGCAGCGATCGAGGCGGCGTTCCGCGGCGACAGTGGGCGCGGGTGGCTGCTCCGCTGGCTTCCGGCCCGCGCCCATGACAACGGCATGTTCCTGATCTTCTCCAACGGCGTCGGGCGCGACGATGACGAGGTCCGCACTGGAAACGCGATGATCCTGGATCCTTACGGTCGGATCATCGTCGAGACCTGGGAAGCCGCCGATCGCATGCTCGTGGCCGATCTTGATCCGGCCCTGCTGGAGCGCTGCACCGGGCGGCGCTGGATCACGACCCGCCGGCCCGAGCTGTATCACCCCTTGACCGTGCCAACCGGTCTGGAGCGGCCGACGCGCGTCAGCCGCTTCGAGGGCCTGAGCGTTGCCGGGCCATCGGCGTCGTGAGCGCGCCGGCGCCAGATTCGCCGTGTTCGCGTCGACCCATCGCCTCGAGCAGTTGCCGGTAGAGCTGACGAAACGCCAGGCAAACTCGTTGCTCCAGCTCGGCTGCCGCATGGCGGGTATCGGCACGCGGATCGGGTTGCAGCGGCTGGCCGTAGATGATCCCGTATCGCGTGCGGCGAAGCGGCAGCCAGCCTGCGAATCGCGAGTAGGCCATCGAGTTGACGATCACGCAGGGAATGATCGGCACTCCAGCGAGAATGGCGATGCGTCCGATGCCCGGCTTTATCGAGCCGCCACTGACCACCGATTCGTCAATGCCGCGGAATTGTCCCTCGGGGAACATGGCCACAACTCTGCCCCGCGCCAGTCGATCCAGGATCCTGCGAACGGTTAGCGCATCGGGCCGCGAGCGATCGAGCGGAAACGCATTCATCGATCCGTAGAACCAGCCGAGCAGCGGGTTGCTGAATACCTCGACGATGCTCACGAAGTCCAGGTTCCGCCGCGTGTGTCGCATCAGAAGCGGGATGTCGTAGGGGCTGTGATGATTGGCGGCCAGGATATACGGCCCGCGGCGTTGCGTGATGTCCGCGTTGATGATCGTCGGGCGCGAGGAAACCCAGAACGCCGGGTATCCCAGGTGCCACACGAGATTGTAGAACAAGTCGCTCACGGCATGGCGTGCAGTCAAGGAACCATCGCATCGTCGATCGCACAGGCCTGGCACAACTGTCGGTACGTTTGTGCGAATCGGCACTGAAGCTGCTCGGCCAGTATTTGTCGGGCCAGACGACGACCCGGCTGGCAGACCACGGGCATGACAGGCTTGCCGAAGCTCAGCCACAGCCTTCCGCGGCGCATCGGCAGCCAGGGTTGCACGCAATTGAGTTTTTCAGTCCCGATGACGACGGCCGGGATGATGGGCACGCGTGCGCGATTGGCGATCAGGCACACCCCCTGCTTGATCGCCCCGCCGCGGATCACCGCGCGCGTTCCGGTGGCCACTCCTCCTTCGGGGAACATCCCGACGATCCGGCCCCTTCCCAGCCGCTGAAGCGCCGAGCGGATGGCGCTGACCGGCACGCCCCGACGGTTGACGGGGAACGAATCCACCATTCGCAGCAGTTTCGCCGCCAGCGGGTTCCGGAAAAACTCCACGCGCGCCATCCAGTCGATGTGGCGGTTGAGCACGCTGCTGACGACAAACGGTTCCAGGTGGCTGAGGTGCGTGCAGGCCAGCAGGAACGGCCCGCGCGCCGGCACGCAATGCCGGTTCAGCACCTGCACCCGAACGCACTGCGAGAGAATGAACCTCCCCGCCACGATGGCGGCCGAATGTATCAGGCGACCCATTGATTCCAGGGATCAAGGCAGAAGGAGCAACGCTGAAGCGGGCAGTTGGGATGCTTCATGTGTCACCCGTCTGATTCCCAGTTTCGCGGCTGTCGCGCCGCCCGTCTCGCGTTGCGACAGGGGCGGGATTATACTTGCTGGTCTGACTTTTGGCGCGGTTGCGGCGTGCAAGAGTGCTGTGCGTCCGACTTCGCCGTTTTCCCTCGTGCGCCGCGTGCTGTGGCTGATGCGATGCCCGAACCGCTGGATCCAAGCCTGCTTGAACAGATCAAGTCGATGCTCCGCCGGGATCTGAAGCTCGGACCGGACCTGCACATCGCCGACGATATGCCTCTGTTCCAGAACAGCCAACTGGATCTGGATTCGCTGGATATCCTGCTGCTGGTGACGAACATCGAGAAACAGTTTGGCGTGCGGATCGGCAATGAGGCGGTGGGGCAGGCGGTGTTCAAGGATGTTGCCACGCTGGCGCGGTACGTGCAGCAGCAACGGGGCGGGCAATCGCCCGGCACGAGGGTGACTGAAGTCCATCTGGACAACTGGCTGGACAAGCTGCCGCATCGCGAGCCGTTCCGGTTCGTCAGTCGCGTGATCGAGGTCAAGCCCGGGCAGGGCGCGGCAGGCGAATGGCATGTGCGGGGAGACGAAGCATTTTTCGCGGGGCATTTTCCCGGTCGGCCAATCGTGCCGGGTGTGCTCATCGCCGAGGCGCTGGCGCAGGTATCGGGTCTTGCCGGCCCGGCGGACTCGCCGCCACAAGGCAAGCTGGCGCAGGTGGACATTCGTTTCGAGCAACCCGTCATTCCGCCGGCCCGGATCGAGCTGCGTTCGACGCTCGCCCGCGTGATGGGCTCGCTCCAGATGTATGAAGTGGTGGCAACGGTCGGCGGCAGTGTTGTGGCCCGTGGCAGGCTGACCCTTCAGCGCGGCGAGTGATTCGACATGCGCGCCATCGCAGTGATCATCGCGATCTTGCTCAGCAGTGCGATCGGCGCCGAGTCGCCCACAAGCCGTCCAACCACTACCTCCACCCAACCCGCCGATCAGGTCGATCCGCAACTGTGGAATCGACTCATCCAGATTGATCAGCGCGCCGGGCTGATCCGGGACCTGACCGCCGAATTCGAGCAGCAAAAGTTCACGCCGCTGCTGAAAAAACCGCTGAGCAGTCGAGGCATCGTCCGCGCCACCCGCACGCTGATGCGATGGGACACGACCGAGCCGCAGCCGACGGTGATGATCATCACCCCAAACGAAGCGAGCATCTACTATCCGACCGAGAAGCTCCAGGAGATCTATCCGATCAGCGGGCAGCTTGGGGCACTGGCGGCATCTCCGCTGCCCAACCTGCAACTGCTCAGGCAGCACTTCATTGTCGAGGCCGATTCGGTCAGTGAGCTGGACGCCACGCTTGCAGGCCGCTCGGGAGATTACATCGCGCTGCGTCTGCGGCCAGTGGACCAATCACTCCGCGAACACGTGGCGCAGGTTCGTGTGTTGATCGACACCACAACCGCTTTTATGATCCGCACCGAAATGTTGGACGCTGATGGCGAGAAGACGATCCTGACGTTCGGCAAGATTCAGGCGAACACGAACCTGGACGAGGCGCAACTGCGTCGCCTGCGCCTGCCGGCGGACGTCAGGCTCGTGCGTCCGCTGGAAGGGCTGGCGCCACGCTGAGCGGCGCCCAATTCATCCGACGTACTCTGGCGTATCTGTCGTATCACGGTGAAATCGATCGCCGCCGGACAACCACGCCTGGCCTCAGCCGGGTCCGTACGCTGGCCTTCACGCCGGACAGCGGAATGGTCGGCCGGTTGGCTTACGGCGCTGTTCTGGCTGGCGGGTCGCGCCCGGTGGATCGCGCGGCGGCTGCGACATCCGGTTACGTGGCTGGTGCCGCGGTGCTCCAGCGCCGTTCGCCATGCAGCCTTCGCCAACGCCCGGCGGATCCTCGGCCCGGACGTTTCCCCCCGGCAGTGCATGCGCTTTGCCCAGGCAGTCGTCGCACGCTTCTACGACTTCGTGCTGGACATCGCCGCCAGTGCCCGGCAAACGCCCAGCCAGCTTCGTCAAAGGATCGATTCGATCGAAGGACGCGAAGCCTATCTGGCCCGGCGGCGAAGCGGAGGCGGCGCAGTCATCGTCACCGCCCACATGGGTAGCTTCGAGCTTGGGCTGGCCGCCCTGGCGCAGATCGAACCGCACATCCATGTTGTGTTCAAGCGGGATCCGTTCGGCGGCTTCGAGCAAATGCGTCAACAACTTCGCGACGTGCTGGGCGTGCATGAGGTCGCGATTGATGACGGATGGCACAGTTGGCTGAAGCTGCGCGATGCGCTGCGGGAGAATCAGGTGGTGGTGCTCCAGGCCGATCGCGCCCTGCCGGGACAGAAGGCACTGGATGTGCCGATGCTGCACGGACACCTGCGACTGCCCCTGGGGCCACTGAAGCTGGCGCAGATCGCCGCAAGCCCCGTATTTCCGGTCTTCACGATCTGCACCACCCCCGGCCGATGCCGCCTGTTCATTGAGCCGCCGATCGAAGTAACCGCCGAGGACCAGATCGCACCGGCGATGCAGCGGATCGCACAGACCCTGGCGAAGTTCATCCGGCAGTATCCGGATCAGTGGCTTGTTCTGTGGCCGTCGTTTGTCGAAGACGCGCCCGGCTTCAGTGATGGAACTGACTCTGTTTCACCGGAAGCGCAGTCCTGGCCGCAGGACAGGAGTTGTACACGATGAGCCATCGGACGTCCGAAAGCTCGATCGTCATCACCGGCACGGGACTGGTCACGTGTCTGGGACTGACGCCCGTGCAAACCTGGAATGCGGTCTGTGCCGGGCGGTGCGGCATGGGCACGATCAGCGCCATCGAATCGCAACTGCCGTCGGAAAGCACCGGCGGGCAGGCGGTCGATCTGCCGGAGGACTTTGAATCGAATCTGCCCCGCGAGGCGCGATATCTTCGCTTCACGATCCTCCAGGCGGCGAGCGAAGCGGGCATCAACCTCGCCGACGCCGCCCCTGCCCCGCGGCGGGCGATCATCCTCGGCACAACCCTGCACGGCATGCGCGCCGGCGGACGGTTCCTGCGCAGCGGCAAGTTCGACGAGCTGCGCGCGTTTCTGGCCGGACATACCCTCGGGCTGGCGTGCGGCGGGCTGACGATCGGCGGGCTGGCGGCTACCACCTGCTCGGCATGCTCCTCCAGTCTGGGCAGCATTGCGCTGGCGGCAACACTGCTGGAGTCGGGGCAGTACGACCTGTTGATCGCCGGCGGATACGACACGATCAGCGAGTATGTCTGGGGCGGGTTCAACAGCCTGCGGCTGGTGGCCCAGGGTCCGCTGCGACCGTTT
Organism: Fontivita pretiosa; assembly: GCF_050410795.1. GTDB lineage: Bacteria > Planctomycetota > Phycisphaerae > Tepidisphaerales > Tepidisphaeraceae > Fontivita > Fontivita pretiosa. Next base: position 1,059,858 of record NZ_CP191258.1, read on the forward strand.
GCTCGCGACCGTGGGGGCATGAAGCTGGCCGAAGGCTACGGAATCGTCGTATTGGAGCGGGAATCCGACGCCAGGCAACGCGGGGCACGGATTCTGGCCCGGGTGGCAGGCTGGGGCGAGTCGGCTGATGCGCATCACCTGACGCAGCCTCATCCGCAGGGCACCGGCGCAGCGCAGGCGATGGCACAGGCGCTGGAGCGTGCCGGGCTGCATCCGCCGGATATCGGGCTGATTGCTGCCCACGCCACCGGCACCGCCGACAACGACGCCGCCGAACGCGCCGCCATGGCCGCCGTCTTCGCTCACCATCTGCGGAACATCCCCGTCGTCGGATTCAAAAGTCATCTTGGCCACACACTCGGCGGCGCAGGCGCCGTCGAGCTGATTCTCTCCCTGATGGCGCTGAACCATCAGACCATCCCCCCCTGCGCCAATGTCTCCGCCGACGACATCGAGTTCCCCGAGCTTTCCGTAGTGACCGGACAGGCACGCACCGCCAGCATTCGCGCAACGCTGAACACGTCGCTGGGCTTCGGCGGGGCCAACACGTGCGTGATTCTCACAAAACCCACGGACGCTGCCGATCGCGCCGCAAGTGGACAGAGCCTGCAACGTCTACGATCCGCTTTGTCATCAGGAAACAGCCACTATTCGGGTCGCACATCGGCAACGCGCGAAGTGTTGATCAGCGGGATCGGTGTTGTGGTTGGGGGCATTGTCGGCAACGAGGCTTTTGGACGGTGGATCGAACGGCCGGGCGGGCCGGCGTGGCAGGGCCACTGGCCGCAGATCAGCGACGCCGAGCTTGAGGGGCTGATCAATGCCCGTCGGGTGCGGCGGATGAGCCAGTACGTCAAGCTTCAGCTTGCTGCCGCCACCATCGCCTGCCGCCAGGCGGGCATCGCCGACATCCCCGCGTTCGCACAGGACAGTGCGGCGGTTGTGGGGACGATGCACGGATCGGCGGGATACAGCTTGAGCTATTACCAGCAGATCGTGAGCGAGGGGATCGGCGCCGCCAACCCGATGCTGTTCGCCGAGGCGGTTCCCAACTCCGGCGCGGCGCAGCTCAGCCTGATGCTTGGGCTGCGAGGCGCCTGCCAGTCGATCATCGGCACGCGAACCAGCGGGCTTGACGCTCTGAACCTGGCGGCCAGCCGGATCGCCAGCGGCGTGTGGGATCGGGCGATCGTCGGCGCGGGCGAAGAGCAGTGCCCAATCATCGAGCAGGCGTACCAGCATTGCGGATTGGCCGCGACATCGCTGCCCGCGGCGGCGCCGTTCGCGCAGGATCACGGCTTCTGTATGGCCTGTGGCAGTGTCGCTGTGGTGCTGGAATCAGCTCAGTCGCTTGAGCGCCGTGGCGGCCGGGCGCTGGCGCGGCTGACCAGTTGGGCCGCAGGACGCGGCGAGCGCGGCGGCGACCTGCCCAACACGCTGGCACGCTGCATTCATCAGCTTGGGCAGATCGATGGGATCGTCAGCTCGGCCTGCGGGACGTGGATCGACCGCGCCGAGGCACTGGCGATCCGCCGCGCGGAGTTCGGCGGCGTGGTGTCAAGCATCTATGGCCATGTGCCAGAGCTTTTCAGCGCGATGCCGCTGGCGGGGCTGGCGGCGGTGCTGCTGAGCGGGCGGATGCCGCGGCTGTCGACACCCGCGGCGCAGTTGGGTTTTTCGCCGGCCAGCGGCGGCGAAACGCCGCGATGCTTCGCGGTGCTGTGCAGCGACTTCGCCGGTAGTGTGGCCGCCACGCGAATCGAGTTGCCGGGATGACTTTCTCATCGGCGACGTGATAATGACTCGCCTTGGTCAGCATGGAATCTCACGAGGGCAGGGATGACCACACTGAACCAGCACATCCGAGCCAGTGCGATCAGGCAGGGACGGGGATGCGACCTGTGGCCGCCAGCGTGGGTGTGGCAACTGCTGGAGCTGACTTCACCGCCGCTCCGTCGCCAAAGCGATGGCTTGGAGTTGACGGTGTATCGTGGCTCAGGCTGCACGCTGGCGTGCGTGTGCCTGCGTGACGCGGTGGTGGCGGCGGCCGATGCGCTGGAGCAGCGCACCGTCGAAATCTACCGGCTGCTGCGCGAGGTGTTGAGCGATTCGCCGCACCCCTGGCCGGTGCGGGTCTGGAACTTCCTCCCCCATATTCATCAGCGGATGGATGCGCAGCGCGACCGGTACATGGTTTTCAACGCCGGGCGGTTCAACGCCTATTGCCAATGGTTCGGCCGTCCCAACCTGCCGCAGCACGTGCCAACCGCTTCGGGCGTGGGACACCGGGGCAGCGATCTGGTGGTGCACTGTCTGGCCGCGGCAGAGCCAGCAGAAGCGATCGAAAATCCGCGGCAGGTACCGGCGATCGGGTATTCCAGGCGCTACGGTCCCCTGCCGCCGTGCTTCGTCCGCGCCACGCTGCTGAAGCATCCCCGCAACAAACGACCGATGCTGCTGGTCGGGGGCACCGCCAGCATCCGCGGCGAAGACAGCATGTATCCGGCCGACCTGCCGAAACAAACCGGCGAAACGCTTGAGAATCTGAGGACGCTGTTGCTGGCGGCGCGGAAGCGGGCGGGAATGCCGGACGGCCCCGGGGGCACCGACCCCCTGGCCGCGTTCCGATCGCTGCGCGTGTACCATCCTGCCATCGCCGATCGACCGTGGATCGCCGCTGCGCTTCAGCGGCGTTTTACCGGCCTGATCGGGCCAGTCGAGCTGCTGCGCGCGGATCTGTGCCGCGCCGAGCTGTTGATCGAAATCGAAGGCGTGGCCGAACTGGCCTGCTGATCCGTCCGGAGGAAAGCTGAACGTGGAAACGAAATTCGACGTGCTGGTGATCGGCGGCGGCCCGGCGGGGGCGACGGCGGCGCTGGTGCTGGCCAGGCGGGGCTGGCGGGTGTGCGTGCTGGAGAAAGCTACCCACCCGCGTTTTCACATCGGCGAATCGATCCTGCCCCGCACCACGCCGCTTCTGGAAGAGCTGGGGCTCAGCTCGGCGCTGGCCCGGCTGCCGCACCTGCCCAAGTACGGGGCCGAGTTCGGTTTCGGCGACGACTTTCAGACGATGAAGTTCCGCTTCGCCGATGGACTGCTGCCTGGCGCGGCCGTGTTCAACATCGAGCGGTCGCATTTTGACAAGATGCTGATCGACCAGGCGCGCGCCGCCGGCGCCACGATCCTGGAAAACACCCCGGTCCGCGGAATTGTCCGCCTTGACGACGACGCCGTTGAGCTGGCCTGCGACCAGAGCACCTTTTCGGGGCGGATCCTGATCGATGCCTCCGGGCATGGCACGGTCGTCGGCCGGCATCTGGGTCTGCGCCGCAGTTTCGATGACCCGGAACTTCAGAAGGTGGCCTATTTCCGGCACTTTGAAAATGTTGAACGCCTCAGCGGCGACCAGAGCGGACATCCGGCGATCATCATGACCAGCGAGGGCTGGTTCTGGCTGATCGGCTTGAACCAGAACGTGACCAGCGTGGGCTTCGTGACCCGACCGACCTTCGTCAGGCAACTGGGCATCAGCGCGGATCAGATGCTTGCGTGGGCGATCGCACGATGCCCGCTGGTGCGCCAGCGCATGCGCGCCGCACGAGCCATCGGCGACAGACACGTACTGGCCGACTTCAGCTACACGTGCAAGCCCTACGCCGGCCCAGGGTACTTCATGGTCGGGGATGCGGCATGCTTCCTTGATCCGATCTTCTCCACAGGCGTGACGCTGGCGATGATGGGCGCCAACGAGGCGGCCAGACTTGTTTGCGACATGCTCCGCGGCCGGACCGCTCCGGCGGAGGCGCGCTCGCGGTATATCCGCTTTGTGGAGTCAAGCTCTGGTGTATTCTGGCGGCTGATCCGCGGATACTATCGCCATTCGTTTCGAGAGCTGTTCATGAACGGCACCGGCCCTTTGCAGGTGCACCGCGCGGTGATTTCGATCCTCGCCGGGCAGGTATTTCCACATCCGCCGTGGTCGCTGCGCTGGCGGCTGCGATTGTTCGAGCTGTTCGTGTGGGCACAGCAGTACGTGCCGCTGGTCGCGCGCCGGCGTGAGTGCTCGCTGCTGGCGCAGGAGCCGGCGCCGCTGCCGTCGCAGGTTTGCGGCGCCCTCGGCACCGACGCTGCGTAGTACCGTTGTCGCCATGGATTCGATGCAACTGCTAGACCGACTTGCCGGGCACGCCCAGGATCGCGGCGCGACGACGGCCTACCGCATGGCCTCACCCGAGCAGGACGCCGCCATGCCGCAACTGAGCTGGCGGCAGCTTCACGACGCAGTGCGCGTCTGGCGAGACAGGCTCCTGCATGATGCACATCTTGGTCCGGGAGAGACGATCCTGATCTGTAGTCCCAACCGGCTGGAAATGCCCATCGCGATTCTGGCCGGGCTGGCGGCGGGGCTGCGCGTGCTGCCGGTCGGGCCGGAGCTGAGCGCCGCGGAGCTCAAACGCCTCGCCGAACATTCCTCCGCCGTGGCGATGATCGGCACCGAGTCGGCGATCGAATTGATGGCGGACAACATCCCCACGGTCTGGAACATCGATCAAATCAGCGGATCGAACCGAGCATCATCCCCGACCCACGGGATTGGCCCGGCCCGATCCTCGGCTGCGCGGATCACTGACAGTTCCCGCACCGCTGCGCGCGGCGCCGCCGCCCGTGCCGGGCTGCTTTTGCAAAGCTCCGGCACGACGGGGTTGCCCAAGCTGGTTTTGCGCAGCGGCCGCTCGCTCGATGCGGCCGCGATGGCGATCGTCCGCAGCGTCGGCTTCACGGAACACGACCGCGTGCTGGCCACGCTTCCGCTGTCGCATTCGTACGGCCTGGAACACGGGCTGCTGGCGCCGGTGTGGGCCGGCAGCACGGTGGTGCTGGGTCGGGGCCTGGATCTGAGCGTCATCGCGCCCGAGCTGGCCTGCGGCGCGACGATCTTTCCGGCGGTACCGAGCATCATCGAGATGCTGGCGGATCTTGCGGGCCCGCCGCCCGCGATGCCGCAGATACGTCGGATCTACTCCGCCGGTGCGCCGCTGCCGACCGGCATCTACGAAGCTTTTCTTGGCCGCTACGGCCTGCGCGTCAGCCAGCTCTACGGCGCCACCGAGGTCGGGTCGGTGACCTTCAACGATCCGCAGCAGCCGGATTTCGACCCGGCCAGCGTGGGACAGGCGATGCACGGCGTGAGCATTCGCATTCTGGATCCGGCGGCGGAAGCGGATGCGCGGATCTGCACAGCTCATCGGACGCTTGCACCGGGTGAGCAGGGACAGATCGCCGTCCGCGCCGTGTCCATGTTCGACGGCTATCTGAATGAGCCGACAACCCTGTGTGACGGATACTTTCTCACGGGCGATCTGGGTCGGTTGGATGCGGCTGGCCGGCTCAGCATTACCGGGCGGCTGAAACTGCTGATCGACGTGGGCGGGATGAAGGTCAATCCGCTGGAGGTCGAGTCGGTGCTGTGTGAACATCCTGACGTGCAGGCGTGCGTGGTCGTGCCGATCCGCCAGAGCCAGACGGTCTGTCGTCTCAAGGCGATCGCGATGCCAAGGGATCCGTCGCATCCGCCGAGCATTCAGTCGCTGCGTGAGCTGGCGCGGCAGCGACTGGCGCGCTACAAGGTGCCGCGGGTTTTCGAGATCCGTCGCTGGCTTCCGCGCAGCCCCACCGGCAAAGTGCTGCGGCATTTGGTGGATGCAACGCCCACGACGGAGGAAACGTGATGCGCGCCCTCCGGCCCGCCGCCGTTACAGCTTCGTTGCTGCTGCTGTTGCTCGTCGGCCTGCTGGGTTGTGCGGGCAGTCGAATCCCCGTCTGGCCGATGATGTCGCCGCAGCAGTCGCTCGAGGTCCTCAACGCCCGCACGCGGCAGATCACGACCGTCAGCGGGCAGGGAACGCTGCGCCTGACACGCGGCCGCAATGAATCGGTGATCCTCGAAGCGGCGTGTGCGCTCAAGCCTCCTGATTCTGCCCGAATTCGCGCCTGGAAATTCGGCCGCGCCGTGTTCGACCTGACTGTCCTGCCGGATGCGGTGTATCTGGCGGCAGCGAACGAATCGCCGGGGCCGACAGACATCGCGCTGACCGGGCGCGGCGCAGCCGAGATGATCCGATCGTGGCTTGGAATGACCTGCGACACCATCCAGCCGCAAAGGCTTGAGCACAGCCGCGATACTCTGGTGGCGATCCAGCCGATATCGGACGACCTGACGCTTCGCTGCGCCATCGATCGCCGCACGCTCACCGTCCGCTCGTATCAACTGCTGGATCACGATGGACGCGAGCAGTTCAGCCTGCTGCTCGATCGCTATATCGAGTCGAACGGACAGGTCTGGCCAACGAGGATTGTCGCGCGCAGCAGGACCGGCACGTTGCGGCTGGAACTTCGGGATTTGCAGATCAATCAGGAGCTGGCGCAGGCCGCCTTTCAGCCGCCTGCGCGAGCGGAGAAACTGCCATGAAAACGGTGGCTGCGGTGCTCAACTGGCCGTCGCGCCGACCGGTCATCACGCTGCTGCTGGCGGGACTGCTGGCGTGCGTGGCGGCGGGGCTGGTGCGGCGGCTGGAGCCGGATGTGACGCTTGAAGCGATGACGTCAGCCGGCCAGCGCTCCGCGGAAGTCCTCTCGCGAGTGCTCCACCACTACGCCGCCGCCGAACAGTTGCTGCTGCTGGTCTGCCTGTCGCCCACCGCCCGGGAGCCGGATCCCGAACTGCTGCTGCGGTTCGCGAAGCGACTGGAAGCTGCGGTGGCGAACGATCCGCACGCAAGGCGCCAGGTCGCCGGCATCAGCTACGCCGTCGATGCCCAGTCGCGGCAGTTCGTCCAGGACGTGATCGTGCCGGCGGGATTGTTCTATCTTGACGAAGAGCAGTTCCAAGCGGCTCGACGACGCCTCAGCCGACAGGAAATCGCCCAGCAGTTTCGCCGCAACGAACAGCTCATCTCCGCGCCCGGACCGGCGGCCGATGCGATGTCGAAGCAGATCGTTCATGATCCGCTGCGGTTGCATGAATTCCTTTTGCCTCGGCTCGCATCGCTGCAACCGGTTCGAACATTTCAGGGCCGCCATGAGTTTCTTTCTGCTGATGGGCGAAGCCTGCTGATCCGCATCGCCGCCACGCAGCCGCCAAGCGATCTCGGTTTTGCCCAGACCTTCACGCGGACCATTGCCGGGCTTGCCGCGGAGTGCAACCATGATGGCCTGGAGGTTCATCTTTCCGGCGCCCATGCAATCGCCGCTCACAGCTCCTCGTTGATTCGCCGCGACGCGATTGTCAGCGTGTTGTCGGCGGTGGCGGGTCTGGCGGTGCTGTTCGCGGCGGCATTTCGCCGGCCCGTGGGCGCGTTCGTGCTGGCGATGCTCCCGGTGGCACTGGGCGTGCTCTTCGGATTCGCCGCCTATTCACTGCTGCAACGCACGATCACGCCGCTGACGGCGGTGATCGGCGGCGTGCTGGCGGGCATCGGAATCGACTACTCCCTGCACTATCTCACACATTACCACGATCGCCGCCGACTCGGCGCAGCACCGTCGGTCGCGGCAGAGCAAACGTCCAGCTCCATCGGCACGACGCTGCTGGCGGCCTGGGCAACTTCCGTCATCGCCTTCTTCGCCATCGCACTGGCCTCGGCGCGGATGCTGCGCGACTTTGCCCTGGCGGCTGCGCTGGGGCTGAGCGGCGCGTTCGCCTGCACGCTGCTGGTGCTTCCCGCGGCCCTGGTGCTGTGGGATCGGCACTCAAGCCAGCCCTGGCCAAGGCTCAGCATCGCGCCGCTGCTGACGGCAATCAGACCGTTTCGTCGCGCACTGATCGCCGCGTGTGTCGTATCCGTGATCGCGCCGCCTGCCTGGCTGCTTATCGACCGATCTGCCCTGATGCTGGAATCTGATCTGACCGTGCTGCACCCGCGACCCAATCCGCCGCTGGACGCGCAGCGACGCATCGCACAGGCCATGGGCATGGCCCCCGGCACGCTGATCGTCCACCTTCAGGCCCGAGACGATCAGGAGCTTCTGACGCTGGCGCACGAGCTGAGATCGCGGCTGGACACGCCCGCGGCACGCGGGGCCGGCGTGGTCGGCAGCTTCGGCCTGGCGACACTGCTGCCAGACCCGCGCCTGACCCGGCGCCGCATGCAGCTCGGCGGCGAAGCGCTGGCCGCTCAGGTGCTGGCGGATTTTGACGCGGTCGTCGCCGACAGCTCTTTCAATCCGCAGGCTTTGGCTTCCTACCGCTCGTTTCTTGGCCAACTCCTGACCGCCACCGCGCCGCCGACCGTCGCGACGCTTGACGCCTATCCCCAGCTCCGCTGGGCGATCCTGCCCGTCGATCGCCCGCCGGACGGATTCACCAGCCCCGCTGCGGGTGTCGAGGCCATCACGCACGTGTTCTTCGACGATCCGCTGGACCGTCGCGAGCGGCGAGAGCATGCGCTGGCGACGCTGCGCGCGCTGCTGGCCGATTTGCCAGGCGCGACACTGAGCGGCATGCCTGCCGTCAGCCACGACATCGAATCCGCGATCCATCGCGACCTGCCCCGACTGCTGGGAGCTGCCGCAGTCGTCGTCGCGATTTATCTGCTGGCTCACTTCCGCTCGATTCGGGATACGCTGCTGGCTTTGGTGCCGACGTGCTTCAGCCTTGCCTGCCTGCTGGCGGCGATGCAACTGGGGACGCTGCGGCTGAATCTGGTGAACATCGTGGCGATTCCGCTGCTGATCGGCATCGATGTGGACTACGGCATCTTCCTGGTCGGCCTGGCACGCCGCGCCGGCCATGATCCATCCGCACGCCTGGCTCACATCGCCACGAGTCTTCAGGCCATCGTGTTGTGCGCCGCTTCGACCATCCTGGGGTTCGGTTCGATCTATTTCACATCCGTTCCGGCGATTCAATCGCTGGGTCTGGCGGTGATGATCGGCATTGGCGGCTGTGCCATCGGCGCGATCGTGCTGCTGGCGCCGATGCTGCTGCCGGCCCGATCGATTGTTGCCCTTCTTGTGGCGGGGATTGGGCTGGGTCTGGCCAGCGGGTGCGCTGCGCCGCGCGGACGCATCGGCTTCCCCCGCTCGCCAGTTCATCGCACTGATCGCGAACAATGGTTCGACGTTTCCGGCAACGGGCGCGCCGACTTTGGGATCACCTTTGTCGATGGCCGGCTCGACCAACTGCTCTACGACGATGACGAAGATGCCCGTCCCGACCGCGCCTACCGCCCCGCCGATTACGCCAATCGCCAGGTACCTCATGTCATCCTGCTGCTGGATTCGATTCCGTATCAGACGGTTGCGGATCGATACCAGGCTGGCGACCTGCGGTGGTTCGATGCTCCGCAGAAGCTGATCGCCCCGTTCCCGACATTGACCGAGATCTGTTACAGCGACGTGTTCAATGCCCCGCCCCTGCCCGGGATCATCGATCAGCACTACGATCCGCGCCGCCGAAAGATCGACGACGGGCTGTGGCAACGCGTGCGTGGACGGCGCCAGCCCTGGGAACGCCGGCTGCACTACGGCGCGGCTTACCTGGAGCACGGGCTGTCGTTTCTCGATCCGCGCGGCTGGTACGCCGCGGAGCTGCGCCGCGCCTATGACGCGATCGACCGCTCGCCCGATCGGGTCACCTTCGTCTACTTCGCCAGCGCCGCGAGCATGGTCTGCAAGTACGGCCGACAGGGCGCCGAGGAAGTTCTTGACGGCGCGCAGCGGCTGTGCCTCCAATTGCTTCACGACCGCCGCGGAGCGATCAAGATCTCGATGATGTCCGACCACGGGCACAACTACACGCCTTCACGGAATATCCGGCTTCAACGCCCGTTGACAAGCGCGGGCTTTCGGCCGCGCAAACGAATCGACCGGGATGATGATGTCGTGGTAGAGATCAACGGACTGGTGAGCTGCGCCGCCGTGCACACGCGCCAGCCGCAACGCGTGGCGCAGGCGCTGCTTCGCGATCCGGGGATCGAGCTGGCGATCTACATGGATCACGATCGCGCCATCGTGCGCAGCGCCGCCGGATCCGCCGCCATCGAATGCCGCGAGCAGAAACTGCGCTATCGCCCGATCGATGCCGATGTACTGGAGCTGATGCCGTTGATCCGCCAGCTCCAACAGCAGGGTCTGGTAGACAATGAAGGCTTCGCCAGCGATGAGATTTGGTTCCAGCACACACTGGATCATCCCTGGCCCAACGCGCCGCGACGAATCTGGGACGCGCTGCATCGGCTGGTGGTCAACCCGCCGACCGTGCTGCTGAGTCTTCGCGATGGATACTGTGCCGGCATTCCCGCATATGAGCGATACATCAGCATGCAATCGACGCATGGCGGGTTGAACCAGGCGAACAGCGCCGCATTCGTCATGAGCATGACCGGGCGCGTGCACCATCCCCTGCCACACCAGGATGTGCTGCCGGCGCTGGAGCCCGGATATACGCCTCGGGTGGTGAGATGATCCTGGCCAACAGCGCAGGACCGATTCTTGTCGCAGGCTCGGCGCTTGCGGCGGCGGGGCTGGGCGGAGCGTGCGCCTGGGCGATGATCCACCCGGCCTCGCGAGCCTTCGGCCCGGTCTATCATTGCGCCGCGGGCAATGTCGGGCCGCGCTATGCCCTGACATTCGATGATGGTCCAACCGACCCCTGGACCGGATACATCCTGGATGCGCTTGACGACCTGAACGCCCCGGCGGCCTTTTTCACCATCGGCGCCAACATCCGGCGGTCCGGCCATCTGCTGCGCCTGATTCACCAGGCCGGGCATATCGTCGCCAATCACAGCCTCGATCATGCTCACCTGGGCATGTTCCGCGGTGGGCGCTACTGGCAGCGGCAGATCCGAAGCACCGACGATCTGATCGAAGAGCTTATTGGCCTGCGCCCGCGGCTGTTTCGTCCGCCGATGGGCGTCAAGACGCCGTTCATCTGCGGCGCGGCGCGGCGACTGGGACACCACATCATCACCTGGACCCGCCGCGGACTGGATGGCGTGCCCACCGAATCCGGATCGATCCTTCAGCGGCTGGCGCCGACCACGCGACCGGGCGATGTGCTGGTCCTGCATGACGGCATCGAGCCGCGCGGGCGACGCGATCCCGCGGCCACCCTGGCGGCCATACGGCCCCTGGTCGTCGCGCTCAGGGATCGAGGGCTTGAGCCGGCGAGGCTGGATGAACTGCTGGGTCTGCCGGCCTACACGCAGCAGCCCGGCCACGCTCGATCAACGCGATGACCGTCCGCGCCACGGCGAATGTCAACATGCCCAGCGCCGCGCCGACGATCACACCGCCAACCGCCCACTCCACCAGCAGATTTCGCAGCAGCGTGCCATACCCGAGCAGGCGCGGATCGAAGCTTTGTGGCCAGGGCAGGGATCCACGCAGCATCACGTGCCCCACGGCAATGGCGCTGGCGATCAGCAGCGGCCCGACCGGCGGCGTGGACAGATGCGAGCCGACCACAACGGCCAGCGGATTCAATCGCAGGCGTCGGGCGGCGATCAGTGCGGCAGCGGTCTGCAAACCGTACAACGGCAGGTTGGCGATGAACACTCCTGTCGCAAGCCCCACCGCAAAACGTCTGCGCTGCGCCGCGGACTGGCGCACCGCGCGCCACGCCCGCCAGGGACTGAGCCATCGCCCCAGCCGCCACCACATCGTCCCCGTTGGCCAGCGGCCCAGCCGCCTGGCCGGCCAGGGCAGCAACGACCGCCCCAGCAGCATCGCGTGCATGGCGGCGGCGGCGCACGAATCGCGACACGGGCGAAAATGTGTGACGCGTCCCAGCGGCAGGCGATACAGGCACCGCACCGGAACCTGCCGGATCGGCACCCCTGCCCACGCCGCCCGCGCCAGCACCTCCGTCTCCAGCCCGTACCGACCCCACCGCAACTTCAGTTGCCCGATCAAACTCAGCGGATACACGCGAAGCCCGCACTGGCTGTCCTGGATCCGCGATCCACTTTGCCAGCAGACCAGCAGATTGCTGATCCGCCGGCCCAGACGGTTCAACCGAGGGTATCCATCGGCCCGGATGTCGCGCACTCCCAGCACCAGTGAATCCGGGCGACGCCGCGAGGCGGCCAGCAGCCGCGGAACATCCCGCGGATCGTGCTGCCCGTCGGTGTCGATCGTCACCGCGTGTGTGTAGCCCATCGCCACGGCCTGATGGAAGCCGCTCTTGAGTGCTGCCGCTTTGCCCCGGTTGGTCGGATGGGTGATGACGAATCGCCGCGTTGTCGTAGCCTGGTCCTGCCAGGCGGCAAGAGCCTTGTCCGTGCCGTCGCGCGATCCATCGTTGACGACGATGACGTCCAGCCCCAGTCGATCAAGCTGCTCCAGCACCTGCGGCAGGGAACGAATGTTGTCGTACGTAGGCGCGACAACGACCGGGCGATACGCAGTTGGCCGCAGATCCTCGGGCACGGGCAGGAACCCTAATGCTGCTGAGCGGATTGGTCAACACTGAACGGCATGGTGAACGAGCCATCGGCTTGTGTGGTTTGGCGGCGAACCTACAATGCGCCGATGCCGTTGCTTCCGGCTCGATCGTCCACGGCGCGGGCGGTGCTGCCGCCGCATCCGGTGCTTCGCAGCTATTACACGGATCGTCGGCAACAGCGGGCGTTCCTCAGCCGCGTCTTTGACCGCTCGGCCGCGAATTACGACCGGATCGAGACGCTGATGGCGCTGGGAAGCGGGCGATGGTATCGCCGCCGGGCGCTGCGGCGGGCAGGACTTGCACCGGGCATGAGGGTCCTGGATGTGGCGGTCGGCACCGGGCTGGTCGCACGCGAAGCCATCGGCATCGTCGGCGATCCCCGGCTGGTTATCGGGCTGGATCCGTCGCCAGCGATGATCCACCAGGCAATTCGTTTGCTGGGTATTGGAGCGGTGCTGGGTATCGGCGAGCGGATCCCCCTGCTCGATGCGGGCTTCGATTTCGTCTCGATGGGCTATGCGCTGCGGCATCTGGACGACCTGCACGCGGCGTTCTCGGAGTTTCATCGCGTGCTCAAGCCCGCAGGACGCATCTGCATTCTGGAAATCGCCCGGCCGCGTTTCACACCGCACCGCTGGGCGCTTCGCGCCTACCTGCGCCACATTGTGCCGGCGATGGCGCGATTCGCTTCGCACGGCGGCGATTCGGCCCTGCTGTGGAAGTACTACTGGGACACGATCGACTCCTGCATCCCACCGCAAACCGTCGTCGAGTGCCTGCGAAGCTGCGGCTTTGCCAACGTCAGGCATCGCATGGAACTGGGGATGTTCGCCGAATACACCGCAACACGCGCCACAGCCGATCCGTAAGCCGACACAGGCCGCCGGCGCGCCCAACAGGCGCGGCGGCTGGCCGACGCATGCTGCCGCGCGTGCTCACTTGCTGTGTTTGCGGATCACGTCCACGGCGGCGGTCTGCTTTTCCTCCAGCGCCAAGCCGATCGCGGTCTTGCCGTCGTTGTCCTTGATCATCGGATCGGCGCCGTTCTCGAGCAGCATCTGGCAGAAGTCGGCGTAATTGTCGTCGGCGGCGAAGTGAAGCGCCGTCCAGCCGTCCTCATCACGGGCATTGACCTGGACGCCATGCTGGATCAGGACTCTGGCGACCTCCAGGGCATTGTGCTCGGCGGCCGCATGCAGCGGAGTCATCTGGTCCTCATCGCGGGCGTTGACATCGGCCCCTTTTTCGATCAGCGCCGCCGCTGCCTTGGCGCGGTTCTGTTCGGCCGCCAAATGCAGCGGCGTCTGCCCATCATCGTTGCGGGCGTCAATCGCGGCCCCGTTAGCGATCAGGAAACGGATCGCCTCGACGTTGTCGAGTTGTGCGGCCAGGTGCAGCGGCGTGTTGCCATCCTCTCCGTGCGCGTTGATGTTGGCGCCGCTGGCTTTGGCGGCTTCAAGCGGCGCCGCCGTGCCCATCTGCACGGCGTCGAAGTACGGATTCGACATCGCCTCCCGCTTTTCGGCGCTGTTGCACCCGATAACAAGCAGCCCCGCCATCAGCAATGCCGCTGTCCCGAGCCGATTCAAGCCAAACGTGCGACGCATGCGCGACTCCTTTCCCGTGTGCCTGTGCGAAGTGCTGTCCAGAGGCTACCATTGCGGCCACCGCACAGCAACATGTGATGTGTGCGTCATTGGCCGCTGCTGTGCGCCCGGGAAGGAGTCCTGGCGTGAGACATCTTGCATCGGTGGCGATCTGCACAGCGTGCATTCTGATCTTCCCGCGGCCGGGCTTGGCGCAGACGGCGCAGCGCGACACGATCCTTGCGCGCGGCACGTTCACGCTCCAGAGCTTCGCCTCATACGCCGCCGGTCTGGAACAGCGCAACGAAGACCTCAGCGCGCTGACGATCGGCGGAGGATACTTCGTGCGGGACAATCTCTCACTGAACCTGGAGCTGTCCATCGCCCGCGCGGTCCAGACCGGCGGGGATGCGTGGATGGGCGGCCTGGGCGGTACGGTCCGGCACCATCTGCTGCTGCTGGACGGCGGCCGACGCGGCTCGATCTTCGCCGACGCCGGCTTCGGCCCGGCCTGGGGCGACGATCGGGTGCCCCATGATGGAACCAACCTGAATTTCATCACGCGGGTGGGGCTTGGCGGCACGATCGCGCTGCGCGACGACCTGCACTGGGTGCTGGGCGTGAGGTACTTTCATCTGTCCAACGCCCGGATCGACGGCGTGGAACGCAACCCGGGTATCAACGGCGTCGAATGCTATACCGGATTGATGTGGCTGATTCGATAGGCCGGCTGCGCGGGCGCTTTGGCGGGCGAACATTCAGCCCTCAACCGCGCGGCGCCGGACCGGTCGATTCGCGGACGTGCAGCGTCTCGGGCACGCGAATGACCCGCGCGGGCGGCACCTGGCCGGTCGCCAGGTTCTTCAGCAGCGTTTCGGCTCCGATCCGCCCCATCTCCTTGCCCGAGACCGCAACGGCGGTAAGCGAAGGCGCGATCGCCGAGGTCGGAAACTCGTCATTGAAACAGACCACGCTGAAATCCTGAGGAACCCTCAGCCCCAGCCGCGCCGCGGCGCCCAGCACCGTCACAGCGATGGTGTGGTCATAGGTGACCACGGCGGTGGCGCCGGATTGGATCACCGAATGGCGAAGGAACTGCTCGGCGTCGTCGAAGGGCGCGTCGTGCCCGGGCACCACCTGCCCGCCCAGACTCCGCACTTCCTCCAGCAGCGTTTCATGTCGCTCGACCACACTGTAGTGCGGATGGTACTGCGACCGCGCGTTGGCATATGCCACACGCCGGTGCCCCAGCTCGGCCAGATGCTTCACGACCAGCTTCACCCCCATGACGTCGTCGGCCAGCACATTGGCCACTGGGCTGCCCAGCCGTTCGTTCACGCACACGTAGGGCACGCGGCGATTATCCAGCTCGCCGATGATCTCCCGCTTAGGCGACTGGAACAGCACCGCGCCGTCGAATTTCCAGAAGGGCAGGGCGTGATCGACCTTCAGCGGCGAGCTGACCTCGAAGAACACGTCGTAGCCCTCGGCGTGCAGCACGCCCGCCGCCCCTTCCAGCAACGACTGATTAATGCCCCAGGTGAAGCTGGTGTGCGGCGCGCTGAAGATGCCGATGATGCGGGTGCTGCGACGGTTCAGGTTTCGCGCCGCAAGATCCGGCACATAACCCAGCTTTCGCGCCGTGTCGAAAATCTTCTCCCGAACCGCTTCGCTCGTGGAAAAATGCTTCTTGCGGTTCAGAACCCGGCTGACCGTCGCCGGTGTAACACCACAGAGCCGGGCCACATCCGCGATGGTTGGTCGGTTCCGCACGATCAGGACATTATAATCCACAGGCCTGTTCAGTTCATCCCCGCCGTTGCCATCCTGTCCACAGACTCAAACATCCACACCGATTCGCGACCGCAACTCCTCAACGGCCTGGCGAATCTGGGTCATGTGCGGATTGATTTCCAGCGCCCGCTGGTAGCACTCAACGGCTTCGGCGAGCCTGCCCCTGTGGGCGTGGCAATGCCCCATACCGGCCCAGGCGCCGAAATGAATCGGCATCAGCTCGATCGTCTTTTTGCAGTCCAGGATCGACTGCTCGTAGCGTTCCAGCAGGTATTCGGCTATGGCTCGTTGGTTGTAGGCTTCGGAGAAATCGGGGCAGAGGAGGATGGCTTGGTTGAAATGTTCGATCGCGTGGTGGTAATCGCCGCGATCGATCGCTCTGGCGCCGCGACAGACGTGCTGGTTGGCTTCTTCACTGCCGCCGCGGAACCAGATCATCCAGATCGCGTGCTCCGCCAGTTGGTTGACCACCGGATCGGGGTCCTTAAGCTGCCTGGCCAGGGCGGGAAGACAATGCCGGCAGCCTACCAGCGCTAGCGCCAAGGCCGCCACCTTGCGGGCATCGCAATCCGGACAGCGCAGCAGGGCAACAATCTGCTCCCCGGTCCATCGGCTCTTCAGCAGCGCCAGAAGCCCCGACAGGTCCTTACGTTCCAGGACCGGCTTTACGGCACTGACGAACTCGCATGGATCAACGCCCAGTTGCACGGACCAATCTTAGACCCCACGGCTTGCGGATTTCTAGGATTTCTGTGGGAATCAACGGCACAAGTTCCGGCAAAATCGGTCCAGACGCATGCCCGAATCATCGAAAACCCGGCCCAAACCGCTCAATATCCCGGCCGCGGGCGACGCGCCTCAAATTCCTGTTCCCGCTCAAGTTCCGGCGCCTTGGCCTCAGGAGTAAAGGGACTGGCATAGTAGCTGCGGCGCATGGCCGGCGAGGCGGTCAGTGGACGCGGCTTGTACCCGGTCTCCAGCTTCTCGCTGCACCCGCCGATCACACCCACCCACAATCCCAGCATCACCCCAATCCATCCGCCACGGCACATACGCCTGTCTCCATTCTGCCCGGCTCGACTCCCGGACGCTGGCGTTGAGCATACTTTAAGTCGACAATGCTGTCGATTCATCTGGGCTGGAGTCGGAGCACGCACATGGCCAAGATCACCCCGCCCGCGGATCTGCATATCGCGGCCCTGGAAAAAAAGAGGATCGTCGAGCACGTGAACCTGCTGGCGCCGGGAGTCGGCACGCCCTGGGAAGATCGCGGACACCTGGGCATCTTCAAGGCCATGATCCAGACCTGCAGGATGAGCCTGCTGTCACCCTTGCGGCTGCTGCATGCCATCCGCAGACCCGAAAGCAATGCCGACGCCCGCACCTTCGCGCTGGCGTGCGGCGGGCTGTGGTCGCTGAGCACGCTGCTGCACGCCCTGCTCTTCCAACTGTACCAGGGCACGCACACGCCCGGCTTCTGGCTCAACGTCGTCCTCGCCGCCGCACTCGCTCCGGCAATCGTCTGGGCGCTGCTGGAGCTGGCGACCATCGTGTTCCATAAGCTCAACTCGATGGAACCGACCTGCCGCGCACCAGCCGTGCTGCACTACAACGTCCTGGCATACAACCTGGGCGCCAGCGCATTGGCGATTGTGCCGCTGATCGGACCGCCCGCGGCGCTGCTGTGGATCATGGTCAGCACGATCCTGGGCGCCCGATCACGACTGCACGTCAGCACCGCGGCAGCGATCGTCAATTCCATCCTCACCGCCCTGCTCGTGATTCTCGTGCTGGTGGGCGGGTATCTGCTGCTGCGACTGCTGCTCGTATTGCTCATTGGCACGTCCCAGTGAACTCCACGACCAGCGTCAACAACGCCGAGCCGGTCTTCCAACAGAAACTTCGATGATTTCGCCGTCGCACCGTCAAGCGCAGACGCTGCCGCCCTCGAAACTGCACGCGATGCGCCTTGGACTTCTGGCGCGGATCCACCGTCGCGGGTTTCAGACCGTCACTGAAACGCACCGCGTCGGGCCCCTGCTGCTGAACTTCACGCGCATCGCCGATCCCGATACCGTGCTCGAACGGATCGTCCACGCCGAGGATCTTCGTCACAGGCTCACCGGACAACACTCACCTGACGATCAACTGCATCTGCCCTATTGGGCCGAGCTGTGGGACAGCGCCCTCGGCCTGGCAGAGCATCTGACGACTTGGAACGATCTGCGATTGGTGAGCAGTGATTCGCCTTCGCAGAGGCCCGCTCGCCGATCGAGAACCAACCATCGCAAAATGGTACTGGATCTGGGTTGCGGAATGGGCTTTGCCGGGATGGTCGCCGCGGCGATGGGGGCGCGGGTGCTGCTGGCGGATCTGGAGCCTGATGCGCTGCTTTTTGCGCGGCTCAACACGCTGCCCTGGCATCCGCACGCGCGCACCCGCCGGCTTGATTGGCGAACCGATCGGCTGGATCAGCGGTTTGATCTGATCCTCGGCGCTGACGTGCTCTATGACCGCGCGCAGTGGCCACATCTTCAGCAGTTCTTCCGCCACCACCTTCGGCCACACGGAGTTGTGCTGCTCGGCGAGCCAGGACGCCAGACCGGCGACCTGTTCCTTGACTGGATCACCGCCCGCGGCTGGGATCTGCAATATCTACAGCAGCCGCTTCCCGGGCGACAGCGAAAGATCCGCCTGTATCGGATAAGACCGCTCACCGCCGAGTTCCGCGACTGACTTCCCCCACGAGCGCATGAAAAAAGCACAGCCCGAAAGCCGTGCTTCAAAGTGACGGCCAATCCACAATTGCCGTGTGAGAGCGGTTCAGTCTAACCCTTTAATACAGGTGGGTGACAATCGATCAGGAGGGTTCTCCCGTCTGCCTCGTCGCTTTGCTTCCCGTCTTTTGCGGGCATGCGCCGCGCGAGCGATTGGCCCCAAGGGTAGCTTATCGGTTAGCCAAAATCTTACTCTCCAATCACGAACACCGCAGACCGTACCGTACTCACCAGATGCTATCGGCAACACGACCGCCCGGCAATCACTGAACCGCGCATTTTTCCTCGCGTGCGATCGACATTTTTCTCGACACATCCTTCCATTTTTCCCTTGACATGCGCCAGACAGTTCCCCCGCCACGTCGGCCCCTATCTGCACTGACCGCGCGCTGGACAGCGGTACCCCAAGACGTTTCAATCAATGGGTTCGATCTGCATTGAACAGCCCTGTGAAGAGCGCGGGACATGAGCCGAAAGACCATTCAAATCCATGCGATGCGATTGTCGCAGGTCATCAAGTGTATCGACCAGGGTCGTTTTGCCATCCCGAAATTGCAGCGGGAGTTCGTCTGGGATGGCCCGAAGGCCGCCAAGCTGTTTGACAGCATGCTGTCGCACATGCCCATCGGCGTGGTCATGATCTGGGAAACGCCACGAAGCCAGCGGCTCTACTTGCGGCAGAAGTACCATGTTCTGCCGCCGTTCAACCCTCGCAACAGCAAGGTGTGGTTCCTCATTGACGGCCAACAGCGCATCTCCGTCGTGTATCGCGTCCATGAGGGCAACACCCTGCGGAACGCGCGAGGCAAGGCTGTGGACTTCAGTCGCGTCGTGCTTTCCCTGGAAAAGGAGGATGATGGACAGCAGATCAGGTACCGAAGACCGCAGCAAGGCCGGTATGAATCGCTCACTGAGATTCTTCACCCAAACTGGCGAACCCGCCTAAGCCATCTTGGGCCGCGTGCGAAGGAACGTGTGCGTAAATGCCGAGACCAGGTCCTGAGATATCCGATGCACTTGATGTTCGTGCAAGCACCAATCCAGCAGATTCGTGAGAGCTTCCTGCGGATCAACACGCAAGGAATGAAGATCACGACGGCGGACGCGATTTTCACCCAAGCCGAGGACTTGGACCTGCGCGACATCCGCCACGAAGTGCGGCAGCACCTCGACGACAGTTTCGGCCAGATTTCCGAGATGCCGATTCTCTTCGCGATGGCTGCTGTTCGCGGCGGGACCGAGGCCCGTGGCCGGGCACTACGGCAGGTTATCCAAGGTTTGGAACGTGAAGCTCGTCACAACACCCGCCTGCGGAAGACCCTGTCGAATGACTGGTCGCGGCTGGGAGTCTGCTTCGGCAAGGCCGTAGACTATCTCCGCCAGAATTTTAGGGTGTTGAGCCGCGATTACCTTTACTCGGACTACATGGTTTCAATATTGGCGGCCTTCTTCTATTGGAATGGACGAGGCCCCAGCCCGAAGCAGCGCAACCAGATTCGTAAATGGTTTTGGGCGACTGCTGTCGGCAGCCGGTACTCGGGAACCAATTTCCTGCGATGCTTGCCAGACGACCTCAGGTTCTATAAGCGATTAGCGCAGAATCAACGCGCGCGGTTCACCTACAAGCCCGAGACAGAGAAGATCGACGTCCGCAAGGCACAGTACGCTTCGCGAACCGGAATCGCGGCCGCGTGCTATTGCATGATGTTACGGCGAAAGCCTGTGAGTATCCAAGATGACGGGCTCAACGAGATTCCGCTCGACCGCTACTCGACCAGCGCCAACCGCAAAGATCGCCATCACATTTTCCCTCGCGCAGTCTTGGCGAAGCTGGGCGTCCATGCCAAGCTCTACAACAGTATCTGCAACATCTGCTTGCTTACGGCCGAGGAGAATCAATCCATCGGAATGCGAAGGCCACGGTCTTACCTCGGAGAGGTGAAGCGGGATGGGACCCATTTCAAGCAAAAGATGTCCAGGCACCTGATTCCAGTGCATGATCAAAGCGGAATCTGGATGCGCGACGCCCGTAAGGGCTTTATGCGGTTTATGAAGGAGCGAACCGATTTGATCTGCCAAGCTTTGGAAGACGAGGCAGGAACGCGCCTGTTCCGACGCGACCTTTGAGACACACCATAACTTGGCCCCCCCGAAGCGCAGCGTTTGCATGATGAACCGACGGAGGTTGTTTACGAGAGAGCGCGAGAGGTTTGAGGGGCATTTATCGCGGACACCGGGCCCAACCCCACCGGTTGCGCTCGCACCCCGAACGTCACGCATACGAACCGAGAGCGCGGGCGGGGTCGGGAGAATCGCCGTAAGCCTTTGCGGGACGCGATTTAGGGCTTGAGCAGCGCGGGGACGGGATGGGGTAACCGCGCAAAAAACGGGCCTTTTCTTTCGAGAAAACCCGCTAAGCTCGGCAGGCAGGACTCGAACCTGCAACCAGCCGGTTAACAGGCACAGGAAAAACCACGCCGAAAAGCGCGAAATCACTCGGAAAACGCAGGCATTTTAGCACGTCCGGGGGCATTCTCAAGCCTTCTCAAACTTTCTCATAGTTTCCTAGGAAATCACGGTATCTACGCTTGTAGTTCGGGTAGTTTACCGGATACGTCTACGTCCGTGGCATCGGCAACGGAGCAGAAAAAAGGCCCGCCGGGGAGCGGGCTAGTGAAGGCCAAGTCAGGCCTTGGGTCGGAGGGCGATGCGCCTGTGGGCGTTTGTTTCCGCATGCTGCGATGCGACTGGCGGACAGTTGCATTTTCCCTCGCGGTTTACTGCTTCGTTTTATGTTGGTGCGATTGTCGGTTCGGCGGCGGCAGCTGCGGGTGGCGCTGGGACGACGGGAGTCATCAGCGGTGACGGATGCTTCTGGAATTCGCTCAAGTGTCGCTCCGCATTTCCAACAGCTTCCTCGTGTTCCTGCATTTCGGCGGACGATAGTTCGCGAGCGATGACCTTCCCGGCGTCGATCTGAAGAACGGCCATTTGTTTCGGCTCCGCAATCCCGCCCGGAGCTGTTTTGATCGCATGGTGAAGCGTCCACCAGATCGCGAACTCGCCCTCGGCCAGATTCGGTAACCGGCCTGGCCAGAAGATTCGACGAATGAATGCCAAAAAAGGGTCTGCCAGAGGCTGACCACTCCCGATCGCGGCGAACGGAAGATCATCGCTGGCGGCCTCAGGCGACGCATTCTGGTCGAGGTGTATGAGAGCCAACTCATTGTTTTTGACGGGCAAGGCGAACATCGCGCTACAGACGCAGCTTAGATTGGCGGCTGGGCCAATCACCTTGCTCGTCAGGGTTGCAGCCTCGAATTCCAACTGCAAAATATCCTTCCAAATGGCCTTGCGTAGATCACCCATCACTTCCGTTTTGCTGCGGCCGGTCAGATGCGGAAATGACGGGACGATTCCCTGGATGCGCTGGAAAAGGCCAATGGGCCCTGAGACACCAAGGATGATCTTACTTTGAATGATGGCGAGCTTCTTGACGGGTTGAAGTGCCGTCATTTGCCCCATTACGCCGAGCGACGCGGCTCCATCCGCGCCAACAACAATTCCGTTGGAGCACTTGATGCCAACAATAAGGGTCACGTGTCACCCCCGAAAGACACTGTTCACCGCATACTCAGGATACGTGCTGTAAACGGCCTCAAGGAGGTCGCGGAATCGCAGACTCTTTGCCCACCCCACCAGCTCCTTTAGGTATTGATGGACCTCTGCCGGCATGGCTGCACTCGCGATACGCGCGCACTCGATGCCGGCGGCCGTGGCGCAATACTGCGGCCACCTTTGTCCGGGAACCGACTCGATGCTCAACAAGCCATCGGCTGCCAGTTCCTCGGCGTCATGATACACCTCTGCAGAAAACGGCCCATAGTTGTAGGGGCGGAATCGATAGTACTTCTCCCCGACGAGCTGCGGAAGGCGATCGCCAAAGATAAAGAGCGACTTCTGCAGCTGAACCGGCGTGAGGCAGTGATCCGGGGCTGCGGCGATTGCCACGAGTGTCCAATCGCGTCGGTTCCTCATCATGGGATCCTCCTTATGGCCGTTGGCTGCGCGACTGAATGCTATCGTACGAGATCCCGATCGCGTTGTCATCGCCTTTCGGCCCCGCCAGCAGGCCCAGGCCACAGCAGCGCCGGCCAGCACGATCGCGGTCAGGATGATCAGCTCCGACGTGCTGCCCATGGATCAGATGCAGTTATAAGCAGCGCGGGCCAAGTTCGCCCAGCCCGCGCCGCGTGAAAGTGAAGGTTTCGTCGTACTGGGGTAGGGGTTACTCCTCTTGATCCAGCGCGTCCGCCAGGGTCAGGTCCGCGCCCGTGCCGTTGCCGGGAAGGTACGCGCCCAGGACGAATGCCCCGACCAGAATGCCCTGGGCGTCGCGGATGTGGGCCGCTGCCCGCTCCAGATCCTCGCGGCGTTCCACCGCCGAAGTAGCGGCGCGCTCCAGCTCATCGTGCACCGTTTGAAGCAGCGCCACCAGCTTCAGGGCGGCCCCCTGTACGGCGGAAAACCCGCTGCCGGCCTGTTGCAGGGCCGCTTCGACCGTGCGCGCATCCAGCCGGCATCGCCGGGGGCTTGGGCGAACGCCCAGCAGGGCCACGTCTGCCCAGGCGATGCGTTCCCGATCTCCGCCGGCGTAACAGATAGTGGCGGCTTCCCGGTCCGCGTCGGTGATGATGCCCTCCTCGCGGCGTTCGCGAAGGTTCATCGCCAGCATCCCGACTTCCGCAAAGGCGGGGCACCTGGGGCGTTTCTGGTGCATTTCGGTGACCGTGATTTCCGCGGTCATCATGGCGGCCTCCTTTGAAATGTGCCCGCCGCAGCAGCCGACGCCGGCCATTGTCGGGCAGGCGGTGACAGGGTTGATAGTGTCCGCCTTTGGGCGTACGATGTCAAGCATGAAATCCGTTCTTGCCGATGAAAGTCGCATCGCCCTTGACCTGGACAAACTTCGCGAACTTCGCCAGCAGCGCGGGCTGAGCATGGAGCAGGCGGCCAAGCTCGCCCGCATGCCGAACCGTCAACGGTGGTGGGATATCGAATCTGGCAGGAAGGCGAACATCACCCTGGCCACGTTGGACGCGATCTGCCGCGCCTTGAAATGCAAGCCGCAGGACCTGCTGAAATGACCGGCGCACGATGGTCGGCCACAGCGCCGAATTACTCTGGCTCACTGAAATGCAGCGCCGCGCCTGCGTGCTGCGGCTCAATGAGCCGACCATCGCCGGTCGCGAGGCCAGCGAGCTGCTGGGCATCACCGGGCAGAGCTTCAACCGCCTCTATAAAACGGCCCTGCGCCGCATCGAGCAGGTCCGGCGAACGATGGTTCAGAGCGGCGTTTTCGACGAAGCCGAAGCCGCGCAGCGGCTGGACGACTACCTGCGTAAGGTCATTCTCGATTGACGGTGCGCGTCGAGTCGCAGGATCTTCTGAAGTAATCCGCGATCATGAGCCGCAAGGATCGGGATCTGCTCGGCCTGACTCCACAGCAGAGGCGGGCCTACCTGCTGCGGCTGGATCAGCCGCGCATCTCCGACCGCCAGGCGGGGGCGTTGATGGGCATCACCCGGCAGAGCTTTAACCGGCTGTATAAGACCGCCGTGCAGCGTGTGGCGGGGCTGCGGCGGCTGGTGCTCAGCGTCAGTGGCGATCCGGCGCCGGCGCGGCGACTGGATGATTACCTTCGCCGGGCGCAGATGGATTGATTGCCCGGCCAACCCCCTGCTGATACCCCCAGCCGGACAGAATCGCTCCTGCTCCACACTGTCAGCGGGAATCGGGCTTCGGCGCCGGTCGTTTCAATCATCGTGATCAAATCCAGGATCCAGCTGATTGGCCCTGGTGCGCAGTGCCTTGGCGATGCGTCGCATCGTCCTCCACGTCGCACGGTGCAAACCCTTCTCCAGTCTACTGATGTGACTTTGTGGAATGCCTGTCTTCCTGGCCAACTCGGCCTGGGTCAGATTCATCGATTCGCGTCGCCGGCGAATCGCCGTGCCGACTTTGGCCTGGTAGAGCCGCAGCTTCTGTCTGACCTGTGCGGTTATCTCTTTGGTCGGATCGACAGTCTCCGTCAAGCGTCCATCGGAGACCAGTTCTTTGATCGCCTGTTCGATTTCTGCGCGCTCCCGATCGTCATGCGACTGCCGGTACAGCGTGAGCAGTTCCTGCAAATCGTTGAACTGTTCTGCTGGGAGTTGCTTGATGATCCGCATGAACTCGCGCACTTCAGGGTGATTCGGCCCTTCGTGGCGCGGCCGGTCAATTGTCGTATTCATCATGCTTCCTCCGTTTACAACCTTCTAGCGGACCGAGGCTCTATTCCCCAAGCTCATCCTTCAGCCGCCTCAGTCGATTCCGCATCGTCGCGACAATATGCCTCGGCGTCTGGTGCTCAGCCTCCTTTTTGTACGCACCGAGGACATAGATTGCCCGGCTCTTTGGCAGGTAAGCGAAATAGACGCGGACATTGATCTTACCATAGATGCCACCCTTCTCCCTAAGCTCCCTGAATTGATCGATCGACACGATGTCCAGCAACTGGATTCGCGGGCCGTCTGGCCAATCACTCAGGTTCTTGACGTCTTCTACAAGGGCAGCGTATTGCACGGGCGAGAGGAACGACTTCGCCTCGTCGGCAGCCTTCTTCAAGTACTTCACCGCCACTCGGTGTCGTGCCGTCACACTCTTCCGTGGCAATACCATGTAGTCATCCCCGGTTATCGACCGATCGCTTCCGGTACTTTATGCGATCTTATGCAATCCTGCAAGGAAGAAAAAACGTTCAGCTATCGGATTGCTGGACTTGTGGTTAGAGAAAAGGCACAGGCTGGTTCGCCCTTCACGCCGGCAACTGCGCACCTGCCCGGGCGATCGCCTCGCGCCGCAACAGCAGCGTGCCCCGCAGCTCGTGGATTCCGTCGAGCACCGCGCCGATCGCCATCCCCAGTTTCTCAAGCCCGTCGATCTGCTGCTGCGACTGCGCCTCGTCGGGGGCGAGCTGGCCGCCCTCGATCGCCTGGCGGCGATGATCCAGCGCCCCGGCCAGCAGGTGAAGGGTGTCGATCAGCTCGGCGACCGCCTCGGGGTTGTCGTGCATCGGGTCTTCCTCAGGGCGTGCCGGCCGGGCCGGCGGGCTGCGACGGCGCCGCCGGGGCCGGGCCGGAATTCGCCTGCGCGAACGTCAGGAAGTGCTGCGCGGCCTCGGCCATCTTTCTGGCGCCTTCGACCAGATCCCCGCCGGCGGGCAGTGCCGCGGCGTCCGGCTCGGCCACGCGATCGAATCGCGCCGGCGCCCAGCGCCGCTGCCGCGCCATCCAGCCCGCCGCGGCCCTGCCGGTGGGGTCCGCCGCCTGGAGCCGGTGGTACTCGGCCAGCGACTCGGGACTGAATCGATAGCCGGCCTGCCAGGCCCTGGCCAGCTCCTGGACGTCCTGCTGGTTCATATTGCTGGCGTCGGCGTCCTTGACCATCCCGAGCTGGATCCGCTGCATGTAGTTTTGCCAGATCAGCGCTTCGCGCGAGGCCATGTCCGGCCCGGCCGACTGAAGCGCCGCGTCGGTGATTTTGTTGAGGCTGAGGGCGGCGTAGCGGTTCCGGGCCCCATACAGCCCCATCTCGCCGGCGGCCTGGCGGCGGATCTGCTCATCGGTCAGCCAGGGCTGCTCTTTTCGCAGCGTCAGCTCGGCGCCGGTGCGGGTCAGCTCCCACAGCGTGGCCTTTTTCAGCGCCTCGGGATCCTGCGCCAATTCGGCGCCGATGTTCTCGCGCAGGATGCCTGCGGATCGGCTCAGCATCGCCATCGAATACGCCGGGTCGGTGCCGCGCTGAATCGCCCGGCCCATCAGGAAGTTCTCGCCGACGCCGGCGACGCGCTGGCGCGACTGCTGGAACTGCCCGAGGTTCTCCAGCAGCGTGGCGGCGACAACCGCGCCCTCGGCCTCAAAGATCTGGCTGATCGCCGACAATTGCTGGTCGCGGCCCATGCCCTGGAGGCGCGAGCGGATCTCGCCCAGCCTCCCGCCGAAGCTGCTGCTTTGGAATTTGAAGCCCAGCACGTCCTGCGCCTTGAGCATCCGCATCGGCAGGCTGCGAAGCTGCCGCAGGGTCGGCTCGTTGCGGCCCAGCCGCTGGGTGGTCACCTGCAGCGCCGCGGCGAAGTCCTCGAATCCATACCCGCCGGTTTTGAAGGTGGGGAACACGTCTGGCGCATAAGTCGCCAACTCGGACATGTTGATCGTGCCTTCGGCCTCGGTGAACGCCAGCGTGCTGGCCATCTGCTTGACCGACCGGAACGAGCCGCCGAAGACCTGCTGGAGCTTGACCAGGGCATTGACGTTCTCCTCGATGTTGCCGCCCTTGACTTGCGTGAGCAGCATCGCCTGTTGCCAGATCTGACTCTGAATGTTCTTGGGCAGGTTGCCGGCGCCTGAGAGGAAATTGAAACGCGCCGAGGCGAGCTGGCCGACGGGGATTCCGCGCGACAGACTTTCGGCCAGGAAGTTGCGCTTGAATGCCGGGGCGTTGGCCAGGTTGTTGCCCAGGCTCAGCAGCGGCGTCATCGTCTCCTCGAACTCGACGTTCTGGGCGCTGGCGCGCTCCAGCGTCAGGCCGTACTGCTGAATCCCCTGGGTGAGCTTGTGGATGACCGCTGCGCCCACCACGGCGCCGCCGAGCATCCCGCCCAGGCGGTTCTGGGTGGAGAAGCACACGGGCCGCGCCCGCTCGGCCTCCATGCGCGCCCCGAAGGCTTCGAGCTGTGCGTCGGCGATCCGCTGGCGGCGCGCCTCGCGCTCGGCGACGAAATGGGTCGGCGTCACTCGCCGGGGCGCTTGGCCATCCGCCCCGTCGCATGTGGCGAGTGCGGCGCACAGCCTGGCTATGGCAGTTTGCCATCACGGCGACCTTGGTGCAGGACTCGCTCAGGTTGAACGCCATCGTGCGTTGCCTGAACCGTGGATCTCATTCTGCGATCCTCAGCGACGGCAAGCCTTCTTCTCGCGGCTCAGGCCTGGGCGCCGGAGCAAGATGCACGCGAGTTCGGCTCACCGGCGTCAGCCCGAACTCGGTCAGGAATTTGTGGATGAGCTTCATCGCCGTGTTGGCGACGCCCAGGTAGGGATTGTGGATCACGTTGCCCTGCTTGGTGCGGATCACGACGCCCGTTTCCTGCAGCTTGGCCTCCGCCTCCACCCACCGGCCCCAGGCCTGGCAGTACGCGGCCAGCGCTGCGCGATCGATGCGGGTCAGCAGGCCCAGCTTCCGCAACTCCGGCACGATTCGTTTCCACTCGCGGCGGGCCTCGCCCTTGAGGTGCGCCGGGCAGGTGGGCGCCGCTGGTATTGGCCATGGCTCGCGCCACTGGTACGCCGGCGAGCTCTGCTTCTGCAGCATCCGCAAACTGATCGGCGACGGCTTACGTCCGCGCATGCAACAGCCCTCCAATCCATCCGCTGTGAAAGCGGTATGCGGCCGGGTCGCCGGTGACGAGCATGACCTCAATGTTCTTGCAGCTTCGCAGATTGGCGCTGGAGATAACGGTTACCGTGCGGCCGTCACTCAGGGCAATCGCCAGTGCCTTGGCGTGATTGCGGACGGAAACGAACCGCTGGGCGCGGGCGGCAAGCTCCGTCGCGGCGTAGTCGTAGATGCTGCCGGACGTGCCCTTGAAATAGTGCGAACAGACCAGCGTCAGCGCCCCGATCCGGCCCTCGTCCAGCAGTTGGCACATGGCGGCAATGTTGTCCTTGCTGAAGCCCAGCGTCGCGACGTACAGCTCGACGATGCGAGCGGGGCCGGCCAGATCAAGCACGCCCTCCACCACATTCCACAGCGCGTACCGCCCGGAAGTGACCAGGTGATAGACCTGGCTGGCCGACGGGATGCGTCCCAGGTGTTCAGCCGCCAGCTTCGCTTTGCGGACGTCATGGAATTCCTGAACCTGGCCATCAACCTCAAGCCTTGCGTCGGCGTCAACGTGCGGGATGATGCCGGAGTCCATCTCCGCTTCCAGTACCAGCACGTCCGGCCCTTCCCCGGGCATCAGTGGCACCGTCGCGGCGTCCAGCAGCGGGGCTTGGTCCGCCCATTGCCGCGTCCCGGGGTGCCGGGTTTCGACCCCCGGTGTCAATTTCGCGGAAAAATGTGCGCGCCTGCGGGCACGGTCCCCTGCCGGCTTGCTGCAGAGATTGTGACCACCCTCCCCCCTGCAAGCCGTTCTGGTGGAATTGCGTGGCGTCACTGGGCCTCCGATGGCGGCTGCAGCCACTGGAATTGCAGGCCCGGCCCCCGGCTGTCGGGTACGAGCGTTATGATCTGCTCGTGCCAGGATGCTGGTACGTGGCCCGGCTCGACCTCCAGGGTCCACAGCTCGATCGTTCCCCGTTTGAATCGGCTGATGAGTCGGACGGCGGCGTGGAATTCCAGACGATGGAGCAGCAGTCCGGCGCTGTTGATCGGCACGATGGCGCGAATAGTTGTCGGCTGCCTCATGCTGCGCCTCGCAGTCCGGCCAGGCGAAGCCTGATCGCCAGCATGTCACGATTGGGCGTGACCAGGTCTCGTCTGCCGCTCTCGCTGCCGATCCGCGCCGAGGTGGTCGGGTAGGCGGGGATTGGCGTGAGCGTAACTTCCAGAAGCTGGCCGATGCGGTGAATGGTCCGGATCGTTTCGCCGCCTGCCCGAGTCCAGGTATCTTCGGCGTTGCGGAAGCGGAAGCTCATGCCGTCGATGTCGCCTCGCCGCACGCTCTCCACCGCATCTCTGCCGACGGACGTGTTCGGTGGAATGATCTCCACGCTCAGGCCGCGGCGGTCTTCCCGGATGCTGAGCGTTCCCTTGCTCCGCCGGCCGAGGATAAGCTGTGTGCTGTGGTGCATCAGGGCGAGCACTTCATCGTTGCCGGCCACGATCTGCGCGAACGCGCCGGGCAGAATCTTTTCACGGAATCCGTCCAGGTCTTCCGACAGCGAATTGAAGACTGCGGCATACCCGGTGATGCGCGGCAGGCCGTCGCCAGCACCCGCGCCGTCGGCCACCCGCAGTTCGTGGCCAAACCTGAGTTCGCTCGGCATGTCCGGTGTCTCCTCGATGCGCGTCGCGCCTCACAGCTTCGACCCGGCCATTCGCAGGCGCACAGCGATCCTGTCGCGGTTGGGCTTGCTGCCGGTTGCAAAGGGCCATCGCTTCGGCACGGGCGCTTCGCGGACGATTCGGCGATACTCGCCGTCGGTGCAGGTGCGAAGCCGAAGCATGAACGCATCGTAGCTGGTTCGTTCTTTGTCACTCATTGCCGCAAGGCACTGGCGGCGGTGTTGCTCGCAGGCGGCGTCGAATTCCGCGCACATTGACGCGCTGGGGTTGCCCCATGCGTCGGCGCGTTCGTCGCCGCAGGCAGTGGAGTGCCACCGGAAATCCTTCAGCAGCGGGTCGTAGGTTCTCTTGTTCATGGCTTGCTCGGGTTGAATGGCTTTCGCTCGCATGTCAGCGGACTTCGGTCCAGCTTTCGTTGTCGTCGATCGGGGCGACCTCGACGGCCGGAAGGGCTTCGGCCAGTGCTTTGGTGTCCCTGGCCTGGTTGCCGGTGAGCTTTGGCAGATACCCGTGTTCGCGCGCCTCCTTGATGATCAGGTTGATCGTCGAATAATCGTCGGTTCGATCCCAGAATGCGGGCATGGGGCCGATTGCGCGAATCGGATCGATCACACCAGCGCCGGAATCGATCAGGATTTCGCGGACCTGGCGGCTCGGCCTCGCAGGCCGTGGAAAGTTCAACGAGGCAGGCGATGACTCGTCGCACGGCGTCGCGATGAGCAGGGAAGATCTGCTGGCAGAACTGCTTGCTGAGCTGGGTTCGTCGCTCCTCCAGAACCCGCCGCTGCATTTCGATGGCCTTGGCCAGCTTCCGGCGCCTCTGACCCAGCTCCGCGCGCTGCTGCTCGTTCAGGTAAATCAGCTCAGGCCCCGCCGTCGGCGCTGCGGCGGCTTGCTGCTCCTGCTCGGTCAGCCCCTTGACCATTGCCCTGAATGCGTCGGGGTGTTCGCGCGGTGGCTGGTCGCCCAGACGGCCGATCAGGGCTTGCGCTTCGGCAAGCTCGCGGTTCAACTGCTGCAGGTTTTCGTGTGCCTCGCGATATAGCGGGTCGTCCATCACATCCAATCGCGGCAGGGCTGTTTGTGTGGCTGATTTGTTCACGGCAGATCACCTTTCTGCCGGCTGGCGGCCGGCGATGGAAATTGCCTCGCGCGTTGTTCGGCAACGGCTTGAAGGATTCGTCTCTGCGCTTCGCGGCTGAAATACTCGACGCCGTTCAGCCGCAGCGCCGGCGCCACGCCGGCGCGATGTGCGATGTGACGCAGCTCGTGAAAGCTCACGCCGTGCACGGTCACCAGATGTGCCAGTGATGCCAGGTCGCGCGCTCCCATGACGGATCTTACGTTCCGGGCCGGGTCGTGTTTCTGAGGGCAGTCCGAGTTTCGGACTAGTTTGCTGCGCCGGGCGCAGCGCCCGGCGGATACAGCCAGCGGATGGTGTACCGGCAGCCGCAGGTCGTGCATGTTACATATTGGTACAAGGCGTCCGCGCGGCGCTTGGTTCCGCCGGTGGCGTGGCAGTGCCAGTCGCCGCATTGGGGACAGGCCGGAAGCTGGCGGGTCTGGAATCCGGTTCGCCTTGCGGCCGTCACGACCTGGCGCGACTTGGGGCGTTCTGGCTTCATCTGCTTAGACGTCATTTGCGCCTCACCGGGCCGAGAATCAGAACGGGATATCGTCTTCGCTGAAGTGCCGCTCGTCGCCGAGGGGTAGCTCCGCCGGCTTGCGGACGAACCCGTCGGCCACGAACTGCCGGAGCTGCGACGCGGTGAAAAGCTCGATGGGCAGACCCAGGTACTTTCGCGCCGCGGCCTTGAGGCTTTCGGCCAGCTCCTGCTCGCTGGCGCCCGGGTTGGCCTTGCGCCACGCCGCCCACACTTCCGCCTTGGCGGCGCGGATGTCGCCGTCGCCCGGCGCGGTGGCGCCGCCGGGCGCGCGGGTGCGAATGCGGATGCAGGGGACTCGCTTGCCGGCGAAGTCGGTTTCGCTGGGGGTCAAGATGATCTGCCGGCCGGCCCACTCGTCGGTGTCCGCCCCGTACAGGTCGGCAATGGTGTCGGCGTTGGTGCGGTTGAGCACCAGCCGCTGCTCGATCTCCTGGAAACTGACGACCGGCTTTTCCTCGGTGCGGTCGGTGCCCACGTCCTCGATCGCGACGGACCTGATCGTGAGCACCCGATCGCCGTCCAGGTCCGCGGCCTTAAGAAACTTGCTCGGAAACGCCTGCTTGATGTTCATTGCTTGCTCCTGCCCGTTGTCGGGCGTTTGGGGGTTTGAAAGTTCAGTCACGTCAAGACATTTGAGTCCATAAGTCCGCAACGCGGCCTTCAGCAGCCGCCGCACGCGCTGGACTGCCGGCGGGCCGGGGCCGACGGGGGCGAAGGTCAGGCGGATCCTCATCGG
The DNA here is from genome assembly GCF_050410795.1 of Fontivita pretiosa. GTDB lineage: Bacteria > Planctomycetota > Phycisphaerae > Tepidisphaerales > Tepidisphaeraceae > Fontivita > Fontivita pretiosa. Next base: position 1,091,975 of record NZ_CP191258.1, read on the forward strand.
CTGAACCTCGTATCGACCGCCTTCAATGTTTTCGCCGGCCTGCCTTCCCTCAGCTCCTGCTGCTCGACGACTTCGAATAGCTCGGCGAAGCGATCTTCGCCGGCCGCCTGACGGATAGAGCCGTGCTTGAAGGCACCCGCCGCCAGGAAATCCCGCGCCGCGGCGGCAACGTCCCCGCCGGCCAGCTCCAGCACGGCGGCCAGCACCGCGCCGCGGTCCCGCGGCTCGACGCGCTTTTCGATGCCGGCGTAGTAGCGAACCGTTCCGATGAGCAGATCCCCGCCGCTTGAAACGCGCTCAAGCAGTTTGGCCTTGATTCGCTCATCGAGGCGCCTGGCGGCGGCCTTGACGAAGGCGACCCGCTCCAGCAACTCGGCCCAGGCGTCGGGCGCCGCGTCGATGGGCAGCGCGTCGATCGCCCGCTCCAAAGCGGCGAGCTTGTCGGCGGGGGCGGTTTCGTTGGCGGTCAGTTCAGTCACGGTAGTCCTCCGGTTTCGGTTGATTCGATCGCGATGTCGAAGCGGTCATGCAGCCAGCGGCTGCACCGGCCCACGTACTCGGCGAAGGCGGCGGTGCTCAGGCTCGCCGTGCTTTTGGGCGGCAGCGATCCGACAACCTCGCCGGTCAGCGGGTCGATGATCGGCTCGGCCAGGAAGCGGGCCTTGAGCAGCTCGTGGGCGGCGGATTTACCAATCATTAGCCGGCGGGCCAGGGACGCTACGACCGCCGCCCAGTAGAAGCGGTTGGCTTGGGATGAACGGGTTGGGCCGGGGTGGAGTTTCATCTCTTTATTGGCGGTTGGTGCGGCACTCATCGCCCCCCCTCGTTTCGCCCAAGATGCCAGGTTCGTTGAACTTGGCATCTTCGGGATCTTGGCACAGAAAACCGCCGTTTTTCCGTTGATTTTCACGAAGGCGCCAAGATGCCAAGTTCTCGTGTTCTTGGGGAACTTGGCATCTTCGGCTGGCATCTTCGGGCGTGCTAAGCTTGGGCAATCGCCATTGCCAGCCGCCAGTGAAACTGTTTTTTTCGCGAATAACCCCAATCGCGTCCGCGGCTCGCTGAACGGTCCGCCAGGCCAACCCCGCAGCGGCGGTCTCCGCCCGCACTCTGGCGGCCTCAACTTCACCGCCGGCCAGCAACGTCGCCAGCCAGCCCTTTGCCGAATTCAGCGCCTCCGGCTCCGGGCCGGGCTTGCGGTCTTCGTCGTCGCCGTCGGCCGCGGCCAGCGCCTCGTCGGCGCTCATGTCCACCGGGTCGCGCTCCCAGTCGATCGCCGGCGGATCGCCGGCGATGGTGAAGGCCAGCCCGCCGCCCTCCGGCGCGATGTTGTTTTTGCCTGGCAGCAGCAGCCGCCGCGCCTTGTTTTGGGGATCGCGCGCCAGGTGCCAGACGGTCCGCGCGATTCCGGTAAAGCCGATGGAACCCAAGATTCGCTCGTCGGCGCCGTCCGACCGCCCTTTTCTCCAGTGGGCGACAATCAGAATGGCGCAACCGTACTGCCCCGCCAGCCGCCCAACCGGCGCCAGCACCGCGCGCACCTCGGCATCTTTATGAGAATCCACGCCCCCCCCTAGAAAGCTGCCAATCGGATCGATGACGACGAGCTGACAATCTGGCACCCGAATCAAGGCCTCCTCTAGGGCCGCAGCGTCGCGCAAAGTGAAGGCGACCTCATTCAGTTCACCTTCATGCCCGACCAGCCGTACCCCTTCTAGCAAATGAATCCGATTCACGTCCGCCCGATGGGCATCGAGGCGGGGCCGGATCGTGTCCGCCGCATCGTCCTCGGCGCCGACAAGGATCACTGACCCTAGCGGCGCGTTGCCGCTGCCGTCCGGCCACGGCGACCCGGTGCTTACCCTGGCCGCAATGTCCGTGGTCAGGAAACTCTTCCCCTCGCCGGGCCTGCCTCCAATGAGGCTGATCCGCCCTAGCGGCAGCCGCCCAGGCCAAAGCCAGCGTATCTTCTCCGGCGCGACCTCGGCCATGCACCGCAGAATTGGTCCCGGTTCCGGCTCGGTTTCACCAGGTCCTGCCGGGTGACCGTCGCCGGGCGGCATCTCCTCGCGCGGGAAAAACGCGGCATCCTCGGGGTATCGCGGATCAATTCGCATTATGGCCTCGTTTGGTTTTGGGCCTCGACTGCCTCGATCAGCTCCGCCGCGCGAAGCGCCAGTCGCCCCTCGTCAAAATCAACTGCGAAAAACAGACGCGCGAGCTTTTCGGGGGACCAGCGCATCGGCCCCAGTTCAGCGCGGGTGTCGGTCGGGTCCCAGAGGCCGAGGTGTCCGAGCGCGGCCCGGCAAAGCTCGGCACGGCGAACAATCCCCGCCCAGGTGCCGTGGTGCTGCGCGCCGACCTCGAGCGCGACAAAGAGTGCCCTCGTGTCGTCTTGGTCGAAATGTTTTTCGGTGATGCCGAGGTCGCGCACGATTGCCATTCCCCATCGCGCCGCCGGTGCAATGTTCGTCAGCAGCCGCAGCTCAGCCCGGGCGCGGCGTTCAGCCAGGCGAATCGCGCGTCGATCGGCAGCGAGATCGCGGTTGATTTTCTGCTGGGGTAAGTTAGTATGGAGTAGCATCTGGTTTCTCGTTCGCGCCGGCCAGCCCCCCCTCTGGCCGGCTTTTTTTATTGCCCCCCGACCTCGAAGCCTGCCGCCTGTAGCTCCTCGACGGCGCGCTGCGACTGGCACTGCCGCACCGCCGGCGGATCCGGGGGGGGCAGATCGGGGTTGGTCAGGCGCTCAATAAATCGCTGAATCGCCTCGCGAGAGGTTCGGATGCCGCCCGGCGTCCGGACCACCTCCAGCCGCACTCGCGCGCCATTGGCGGCGCGCGCCCCGTGCAGCGCCAAGCGGTACATTTTCTGGATTGAGGCGCGGCGGTTGCCGCGGCAGAAGACCGGGTATGCTCGGGCTTCGCCCAACTCGACGAGCTGTTCGCTAAAAATGTCGATCATGCCCGCCCGTTTATCTTCCGGGGGGCCGGTTGGGTGTGCTGTTCGGTCAGGTTCGGTCAGGTTTGGTCAGGTTTGGTCAACGGACATTGCGCGGGAACCGGCGCGGGAGATCCGGAACAAACTGCTTTTCAAGCCAGGGGCGAATATCATCCCAGCGCCACAGGCTTGGCTTGCCGCCGCCGCCTCGAACGAATGGCGCCGGCATCCGATCGAGATACTTTTCCAGGGTGCGTTTGGTCCGATTCACGATCGCGGCGGCCTGATCCAGGGTCACGCACTGCGGCGCGACCTCGTCCTGACTTGTGTCCGCCGCCGCGATCATCGCGGAGCTGGTCAGGTCGCGCGCGGGAACCGACGACATCTCGCGAAGCTCGCGGATGCGAGCCTCCAGCCCGCGCCGCAGCTCATCGCATCGGGCGTCTTGCTCAGTTGACAAGCCCAGCCGCGCCGCCGCAAGGCGCCCGCCTACCAGCTCCGCAAGTTCCACAACGGCACACAGCACTCCATGCAGCCAGACGGCCGGCTCCAAGCCAGCAATCGGGATCGGCGGGGCCACCGCCGCCGCCTTCACCGCTTCCTGCGCGGCCTGCACCTCCCGCCATGCCTGCTCGATGTCCGTGGCCAGTTCCGCAACAAGCCGATCCGTGTCGCGGGCGGGGATCATCCTCGCCGCTGCCTTATCAAGCCTCCGCTGCAGCGACAGCATCCAGCCGGCGGAATGGGAAAACTCGTAAAGGGCTTCTGCGAACTGTGGCATGTCATTGGGCATGGTCACCTTTCTTTCAGATCGGGTCGATCCGGGCCGGGCGGCGCGAAAGGTGACGAACACCGCCACGGCCCGAATCGCTTGGCCGGGAGCTAGCCGGCCTTCCCGTTAATGGATGGATTCTAACCGACCTGCGCCATGATGCGCTTAGCCTGCTCGACATTCTTCTCGGCGTAGACCTGGGTAACAGTCAACGTCTTATGCCCAAGGATCACCTGGGCCGCCTCCAGGCCGTAGTTCTTGCGAAGCTCGGTCGCGGCGTTGTGGCGCAGTCGATGCGGGTTCCATCGCGGAATCACTCGCTGCTCGACGGCGAGGTCCATCTGTGCGCGGGCGTGCGCGTCGGCCTTGTCGCAGCCCTCGCGCACGGCGCGGTGATAGCTCATCGGCGTGTAGCAGGCGCCCGGCTTCTTGCGCGGGTTGAGCTTGCGATTGCTGCCCGGCACGTTGCCGCAGCTTGCTGGCGTGCGCCGCGCCGCGTGCATCGCCTCGCGCCGCTCCCGCTCGGCGTCCGCCGGCGAGAACAGGTACTCGCCAAGGCCAGGGCGAAGAAATGGTTTGACGATCTCCTGGGCGCGCGGGCCAAGGTAGATTTCCCGTTGATGCCCGTGATGCAGGGTCTTGTGTCTCGACGGGCGGTAGACCCATAGCGCCCCGGTGGTGTCGATGTCGCAGGCGCGCATCGAGCAAACCTCGCCCGGCCTCATGCCGGTCAAAAGCTGAAGTCGGATCATCGCCGCCACCTGGCGGGAAACGTAAGGCAGCACCGCCTCAACATACTCAATCGGCACCGGCTTGACCGAATCGGCTTCCCGGGCCTCGCTGCGCCCCGCCTTCAGTCCGGCCACAACCTGAAGCTCGTGGAAAACGCTGGCAGGGGCCAGCTTGTTTTCCGCAGCCCATTTGAACACCTGCCTGATGCGATTGGTGTTCTTGTTGATGCTCCTGCGCGTCCAGCCCGCGTCGATCATCGCCTGGCGGACGGCTTTGAGGCGGACGGCGTCGAACTCCGCCGCCGGCGTCCTGCCGTAGAGCTTGAGCAGCGGGCGAAGCGCCACGTCGAAGTTGCGTACTTCGCTGGTGGGCGTGCCGTCGGGTCTGCGGTAGTAGGTGCGGGCGTGCTGGCGAAACGCCGCCGCGACCTCGGCCACGGTGACGCTGGCGGGATCGGTCGGCAGCCGCCGGCCCGCGGCCAGCCACTCGGCAATCAGCCGGTTGTACTCAGCCCGGCTCGCCGCGCTCTTATATGTACCGAGGTAGATGTCTCTGCCTTCCAACGTGACGACCGCCTGACCGGATGCTTTGTGATGCCGGTAGGCGGGAATTCGGGTGGGATCGGGCATGGGGATGCCTCCGAAGGGGTCTATCCGGCGGTCTACATTTGCGCCGGTAGACTACCGGATTTCCGGGTAACTTCGGCCGCGCATCCCTACGTTGGGAAGGTACGCTTAACTCAGCGTCCGGCGTGACTTATGTGAAGCTCGGCAGGCAGGACTCGAACCTGCAACCAGCCGGTTAACAGCCGGCTGCTCTACCATTGAGCTACTGCCGAAACGGATCCCGCCAGCAAGCGGGTCGCTTGTGTAACTGTATCGGCCAGTCGAGTTGTGTCAAGCGGCAGTTGGATGCCTCCGCAGGGCTTAAGACGAGCCGGGCGGCGCGTTGGCAGGGGTCGGGCCAGGCGCGGGAACGAGGGCCGGGCCGGCGGGCGGGTCGGACGGAGCGGTCGTCGAGGCCGCGGTGGCAGCCGGTGGCGACACGCGTGGCGGGAGCTTGCGATAACGCACCGCCACCAACGCCAGCACAATCGCCATACCCACTATCGCCAGCACAACGAGTCGGCCTGGCACACCGGCGGAACTGCCCTCGCCATTGACCATATTCAGGACCTCTTTGGCCAGAAGTGCCTCGGGGCAGCCGCAGGTTGCCCGGATACGGTGCGGTTGGGGGCCGGCCAAGGCTCAGGATGTCTGCGGGACGAGCCTGGCGAACTTGCGATTGCCCAATTGCACGATAACCGGCTTGTCGAAATGCCATTCCTTCTGGAAATCTGTCACCTTCTGCCCGTCGATGCGAACGGCGCCTTCCCGGATCTTTCGGATGCCTTCGCTGTTGGAGGCCACCAGCCCGGCTCTGACCAGCAGCGGCGCCAGCTTGCTGGAGGGCGAATCGAGCTTGATCTCCGGTATCTGGTCCGGCACCCCGCCGTGGGTGGTACGAATGAACTCCTGCTCGGCCTGTTCGGCTGCTTCGCGGCTGTGGAAGCGTGTGACGATGTATTTGGCCAGGGCGATTTTGGCGTCGCGTGGGTTTTCGGCGATGAGCTTTCGGAACTGCTCGACGGGCACGTCGGTCAGCAGGGTGTAGTACATTTCCATGACGTGGTCGGGCAGGGACATGATCTTGCCGAACATGCCGTTGGGTCCGCCTGGCGGATCGGTCACGGCGATGTAGTTCCCGGCCGACTTGCTCATCTTTTTGGTTCCGTCGGTGCCGACCAGCAGCGGCGTGACGATCACCACCTGCGGATCCTGCCCCAGCTCCTTCTGAAGCTCGCGCCCGACGAGGTTGTTGAAAAGCTGATCGCTGCCGCCCAGCTCCACATCGGCCTGGATCATCACGCTGTCCCATCCCTGCATCAGGGGATAGAGGATTTCGTGCAGGCGGATCTCGCCGCCCTCGTGGAACCGTTTGGCAAAGTCCTCGCGTGTGAGCATCTGTGCGACAGTGGCGCGGCTGGCGAGCTTGATCACATCCATGAGGTTCATTTTCGCCAGCCATTCACCGTTCCAGCGGACCTCCAGATGCTGCGGATCGGTCAGTAGGATCTTGCCGACCTGGGCGACATAGGTCTGGGCGTTGCGGTCGATCTCCTCGCCGGAGAGCACCGGGCGAGTCTTGTTGCGTCCGGTTGGATCGCCGATTCGCGCGGTGTAGTCGCCGATGATCAGCACCGCCTTGTGTCCCCACTCCTGGAACTGCCGGATAACCGAAAGCGGCACGGCGTGCCCGAGGGTCACATCCGGGGCCGTGGGGTCCATGCCGAGCTTGATGCGCAGCGGCTTGCCGGTTTCGGCCGAGCGAGCGAGCTTTCGCCGAAGATCCTGTTCGGTGAGGATCCTCTCACACCTTCGCGAGAGGATGCGGAGTTGTTCGTCGATCGAGGGGGCCATGAATCGGATCCTGCTGACACTGGCACAACCGTGGTGCAAGTCGCCGGATTGTAGGGGCCGGCGACTCGGGCAACAAGAACCGGGTGCAATCCGCCGCAACCGTCAGGCCAGATGCATCAGGACAATGATGACATTGGCGGCATTGAAGGCGGCGTGAATGAGGATCGGCACCCACAGATTCCCCGTCCGCTCATAGGCGTAACCAAGACACAGTGACAGAAAGAAGATCGGCGGGCGAGTCCACCACTCGTGGACCGACGCGAACACCAGCGAGCTGAGCAGCACGGCGGTCCATCGCGCAACCGGCATGTCGGGCCTGCGAAACAGCGTGTACAGCGTGGCGGTCTGAAGGTGGCCGCGGAAGAAGATCTCCTCGAACGCCGGCGCGACCAGCACCGCGGAGACCACGATGAGAATCCGCAGCAGCGGATCAGGCGAATCGCGCAGTTGCTGCAGGAGCTGATGGGCCTGCGGATGCTCCAGTCCCAGCCACTGCCACAGGAGCTGCGTGAGCCAGGCACTGAGGTAAGTCAGAGGCAGGATCACGGCCGCGCCGAGCGCGCCTGCCGTGCGGGCGCGGACGGCGTCGTGGGCGCCCAGACCCAGGCGGCGCAGCCCGCCGGGGCGCAGCGTCGCGGTGCCGGCACACAAGGCGATCACCGCAAGCGTGGGGGCGAAGACGGTGAGAATGACCAGTTGCCGCGGGGAAAGCGAAACCGGCGGCGCCGTCGCCGGAGTCGTGGTGGCCGCCGTCGATGGCGCGGCCGGCGCCTGATGTTCGCCGCCGCCAACCAAGCTTGCGTAAAAGACCTGCGATGCGAACCACGTCGCCAGGCCGATCAGCAGCACCTCCCAAAGCGGCGCCAGCCGTTCGCCGGGCGCCAGCCTCGGCGGACCAACGATACTGCGGGCGCGGAACGCGCCGACGGCGCCGGCCAGCAGCAGCCCCCCCGCCGCCAGCACCAGCATCAGCATCAGCGGCTCCTGATCGCTGGTCGGCTGGGTCTGAGCGAGGATCCGCGGAAACAGGATTGGCATCAGGTTGAACGATCCAAGATTGACCCGCCGGGACGTGGGCCGGGCGTCAAGCAACCGGCCCATGCCGGCCGCGACATTCTAGATTCAGCAGATACAATCGGGAAATGTGGCGATGAGGGAAGGCCGCAAGCAGAGTCAGCAGACGAGCCAGCCTCGTCCCAGATCGGAACCCGATGAGCACGATTCTCGAGCAGATCATTCAGACCAAGCAGCGTGAAATCGCCCAGCGCAGTGCCGCGGTGCCGCTGGAGCAGTTGAAGCAGCAGGCGCTGGCCTCGCCGCGACCACGCAACTTCTTCAGCGCCGTGACGCGCGAGCCGAAAGACAAGCCGCTCAACCTGATTGCGGAGATCAAGAAAGCCTCGCCCAGCGCGGGGGTGATCCGCCAGGACTTCGATCCGGTGTCGATCGCTCGGCAGTACGCCGCCGCCGGCGCCGACGCCATCAGCGTCCTGACGGATGAGCAGTACTTCCAGGGCCGGCTGGAGTATATCCGGGCGGTTCGCGAGGCGGTGCCTCTGCCGGTGCTGCGGAAAGATTTCATCATCGATGTTTACCAGGTGTACGAGTCGCGGGCGGCCGGGGCCGACGCCATCCTGCTGATCGCCGAGTGCCTGGAGATCAGCAAGCTGATCGACCTTCAGATTCTGGCCACCGAGCTGAACATGACGTGCCTGATCGAGGTTCACGACATGGAGAATCTGATCCGGGTTCGCGATCGTGTGATTGGCTTTCCGCATCGCAGCTACAGCCTGATCGGAATCAACAACCGGGACCTGCGGACCTTCAAGACGGACCTGGGGACGACGCTGCGTCTGGCGGAGCTGGTGGAGAATCGCGATGTGCTGGTCAGCGAGAGCGGCATTGAAAGCGCCCTGGACGTGGCCAAGCTGGCGGCCGCGGGCGTGCGAGCGATCCTGGTGGGCGAAAGCCTGATGCGCAGCGACGACATCGCCGGCAAGATTCGATCGCTGATGTGGCCCGGCTCAGACAGGCGGTGAACGGAGCGGATTCGCGCCGCGATCCGATGCCCTGCCCATTTACGCTCCAACGACGCAAAAAACATTGCGGATTGTGAATCCCGGATGACGGATCAGAACGTGCCTGCATCCGCAATCCGAGATCCACAATCCGCAATGGCCTGCCGGCGCGACGCTGGCGCGATCGGGTTACAGTCCGCCTCCACGCGGGCCGCCGCCCTGCATCTGCATCATCGCCTGCATTCCGGCGGCGACCAGGCTCTGCACCAGGTCGGTGGGGATGTGGGCATCCACCTTGATCGCCGACTGCTCGCTGGAGACAGCCGCACCGATGGGCGGCAGGTCGGGCGGCAGTTGTACCGGCATGTTGAACCCGAACTGCTGGGCGTAGTTCAAGCCGGTGGTGACGATGTCATCCACGGGCACGTAAACCACTGCCATCCGCTGACGCGGAAGCTGCGAGGCCACTTTCTGCACGCGCGGTTGCTGTGCCAGAGGCGTGGCGTTGGTCTTGACCGCCTCGATCGCCTTGCTGATGAACTCATCGCTGGTGCCGGAGACCACCAGCAGCTTGTCGCCCACTGTCCCGATGTTGACCACGGCTCCCTGCGGGCCGTACATCATGTTCATCATCTGCGCCTGGCGCATGGCCATGGGGTCCTGGGCGTTCATGTCAACTTTGGTGATGATCTGATCGAAGCGGACGCCGGCGACGGTCTTGGCATTGGGGCTGAGCGAAGGCACGGCCGCGGCAGCGCCGGGGATGTTGAAGGCCTTCATGGCATCGGCCTGTGCCGTCACCATCTTCTGGTATGCCGCCGACATCGACTGCGGCTGGCCGCTCTGGACGCTGATGAACTGGATGAGCGGCTCGGCGCCGATGGCGCCGCTGGGCGCCAGCATTCCGAACGCCTGCCCGGTCTGCGCCGCGATGTACGCCTTCATCGCATCGATGTAGTCCTGCACCGCCTTGCCCTCGGCCTCACCGACGGCGACCAGTTCCTTGACGATCGGCTGGATCAGATCGTCCACGAGCCTGGCGGCGATGGCGGGATCGCTGATGCTGCCGCCGAAGACCAGGTACTTGCCATCGGGCAGGCCCGCCACAAGCGGCGCGTCGGTGTTCTTCATCGCCGCGATGGTGGAGCCGATGTAGCTGGTGGGGGCGAATTCGGACATGACGGTAAAGTTGATTCCCTCGGGCGCCAGGCTGACTCCAATCGCCGCCGACTCGGCATCGCGCAGGAAGCCTTCGGCGAGGTTCATCGCCTGGTTGACCAGGGCGCGAACGGTGGGCACGTACTTGGCGGCCTGCGGCTCATTTCTCAAGCCCGTCTCCACCTTGGCGAGGATTTCCTCACGTCCCTGCTGGAGCTTGGGCAGCAGCTTGGCGCGGATCGCCGGGGTATTGGCCAGCAGCACCGCGTCCTTGTTCTGCATGTGTTTGGAGGTGACGGCGGGCAGGGTGATGCCTGTGGGCGGCTTGTTGGCGACCAGGTCCTTGCTGGGACTGAGCGCGGCGAAGGCACCCCAGTTGGCGACGTAACCCGGCTCATGGGCCTCACCCATCCGCACCTGAGCCACGTTGTCCTGAAGCTGGGCGTCGGGCCAGTTGCCCAAAAATGCCTTGTAGTCGGAGACCGGGATCAGCAGCAGCATGGCCTGATCGGGCCGACCGCCGGCTTTGTCCGGGTCGATGAACACGAACGCCGCCTCGCCATTGGCGTTCAGTCCGTTCTGGATGTTGAGTTTGGTCTGGATGGCTGCCAGCGGGTCAGCCATTTCCGGCGACATCGCCGCCAGCCCCAGGTCCTGCGCCAGCCGGGCGACTTTGTCACTGGTTGCCTTCAGATCCCTGATTTTCAGCACGACCAGGGCGTCCGTGGGCACTTGCTCAAGTACCTGTGCGCTGAGCAGCCCGCTGCCAAGCAGCAGCATCGCCACCGCCACCGCCATTCCCTGTCGAATCGATTTCATTGGTTCTCCTTGTGGTGTCTGCGCGGAGTATCTAACACATCTGAGATGACCGGTCAAAACACTTCAGGTTAGAAATCGCAAGATCGTCTATACCTGTGGATACGAGGCTGACTACAATTTGCTTCCCGATGCGGCTGCCAGTTCTGGAGAATCTCTCGGCAAGCGGTCCGGCGCGGCTGGCGCAGGGGCAGTTCGACACCGGACCGCGGTCCATCGCCGCCGTCAGGGTCCTGCGCATCAGTCTCACCGACCGCTGCAACTTCCGCTGCGTGTACTGCATGCCCGAGGAGGGCGTGCCCTGGCTGCCACGGGATCACATCCTCAGCTTCGAAGAGATCTGCGACATCGTCCGGGCGGCGATCGAAATCCACGGCATCCGACGCTTTAAGCTCACCGGCGGAGAGCCCACTGTCCGATCCGGGCTGGCCGACCTGGTCATGATGCTCTGCCGAATCCGCGGCATCGAAGACCTGTCGCTGACCACCAACGGCATGCTTCTGGAAGACCTGGCCCATCCGCTCAAGCAGGCGGGGCTGGATCGCGTCACCGTCAGCATCGACAGCCTGCGGCCCGATCGGTTCAAGCGAATTACCCGCACGGGCGATCTGGCACAGGTGATGCGGGGGCTGGATGCGGCAGAAGATGCGGAGTTGCTGCCGCTGAAAGTCAACTGCGTGACGATGCGCGGCACCAATGATGATGAGTTCGTGGACTTCGCGCGATTGAGCCTGTCGCGACGCCTGACCATTCGCTTCATCGAATACATGCCCCTGGGAGATGCGGTGTTGATGCATGGGCCAGGCCGGCCCGCAGAAAGCAGAGGGTCGAATGGACAGGGGACGCTGCTGCCTTCGACACGTGATCCTCTGCCCTCGGTTGATGCGTCGGAGATGGGTCCCGCCGGCGGATGCGGGGCGCAAAATCGCGGCGACGTACTGGTGCCTGAAGCGGAGGTTCGAGCCAGGATTGAAAACGAGCTGGGGCCGCTGGTCCCGGTGGACCGCGCAAGCGAGGCCGGGGTAGGTCCGGCGAATGTCTATCGGCTTGAGCAGGGTAATCCCAGGGGCAGGATCGGATTCATCAGCGCCATGTCCGCGCCGTTCTGTGCCACCTGCAACCGGCTGCGACTGACCGCCGACGGGGTACTGCGAAGCTGCCTGTTCGAGGGCGGCGAAGTACCGATCCGTGAGCTGATGCGATCCTTCAAAGACCCTGCCCAGCGCTGGCGGGCTGTTGCACATGCGATGGCCGAGTGCGTCCGCCTCAAGCCCGATGTTCACGGTGCTCACGGCAATGAGCAGATGAGCCGGATCGGCGGATAGCTGGCGCACGCACCATTGCCAATAACGCCCTGCCGGAATGTTGCTTAACTTCCCCGCGGCAGCCGAAATCTGGCCAGATATACCTGAGTTGTCCTTCCATCCCGGCGGCTGGACCAGACCAGGTATCGGCCATCGGGAGAGATCACGGGCAGAACATCGGGCACGCCGGGCGGAGTGTGCGTGATCCGCGTCTTTCGCGAGCCGTCAGCACGCATCAGGTAGATCTCGTAGTTGTCGTGACCGTGGGCACTGGTGGCATAGACGATGTGCCTGCCGTCGGGATGCCAGTATGGCCCCCAGTTCACGTGTTGATCGCGTGTGAGCTGTTTTTCGTTGGCGATTCCCCGGATGGCTCCGTCGGCCGAAAAAACCACATCCGCCACGAACACCTGAAGCAAGTCGTTGCCTTTACGATCGCTGCGATAGACGATGCGTCTGCCGTCAGGCGAGAAAAACGGCCCGCCGTCGTAACCGCGACTGAACGTGAGCTGCACCAGCCCACTGCCGTCGGCACGCATCGCGAACAGCTCCAGGTCGCCGGTTCGGTTCGAGCTGAACACGAGCCATTTTCCGTCCGGCGAGTAGGATGCTTCGGCGTCGTAGGCGTCGTTGTCGGTCAAACGATGCCGGGCCAGATCGACAATGGCGTTGGGTTCGGCGGCGGCGACGGCGCCCTGCCAGCCGTCGGCGCGATAGATCTCCATGCCAGCCGGAAAACTCCAGCGGTAATCCCGTCCCTGTCGCTGGTATCCTGCCGGCGGCTCGGTCGGATCTTCCTTGCCCGCGGTCGAACTGAAGATCAGCGAGTTTCCGTCCGGTGAAAAGTACCCACAGGTGTTGCGCGAGTTGGGCGGGCTGATGCGGATCGGACTGCCCAGGCCGACGATCTCCTGCGGCGCCACCGTGCTGGTTTGGGCCGTTCGCTGTCCGTATTTCACCGGCGCAACGTACATCTGGTAGTGCTGCTGGCCTTCGGGGATGGCCTGGAGAATCAGCCACTTCATGTCGGGCGAAAAATACGCCTCGCCGGCCCGGCTGAAGCCGAAAGTCAGTTGTGCGATATCCGAAAGCGAATCGGACTCGGCTTTGGTTGGGAAGGGATTGATCTCCCGCGCGCAGCCGCCGACGGCAGCGCACAGGATCGTCGTAGCCATCAGCCTGAGAAGCAGTCTCATACGATCCCCGTCCCGGACAAGGCCTTTCTGGTCGCTTCCCAGGCACGTTTGGCGGCGTCCTGAGCGGAAAGGGCCTTGAGTTCGGGGCTGAAGACTTCCAGCGAGACCGGCCCGGCGTAGCCGGTCTGTTTCAGCGCCGCGATGAACTCAGGCAGATCCATCACGCCCTGGCCCGGCAGTCTGCGATTGAAGTCTTCCAGGGCATGGATCGGTCCGGGCGGCGCGTCGTTCAGGTGCACCAGCACGATGCGTTGAGCGGGAATCTGCGCGAGCCGCGAAAACGGCTCGCCGGCACAGTAGCAGTGGTAGCTGTCCACCAGCAGGCCGACGTTGGGGCCAATCTCGTCGGCAAGCTCCAGCATCTGTCCCGGCGTGAAAATGAATTCGTGAGCTCCACTGCGGCGATGGTGATACGGCGCGACAAACTCCAGCCCCAGCCGCAGCCCATGCTCGGCCAGCACCTGTGCAACCGGCCTGAGCTGCGCGACGTGCCAGTCCCAGTTCTGGCGGAAGGCAAGTTTCGAGGAGGGCAGCAGCCACGTGCAGCAGGAGTCGATCTTCAGCTCGGCGGCGAGGGCGGCGTGGCTCTTCAGCGTCTTGATACCGGCCTCGTGTTTGGCTGGATCGCGCCAGTCAAAGGGAACGCCCCAGCCGCCGAAGCGAAGTTTGTGTTTGGCGAACAGGTCGCGTAAAGCGTGGGCGCCGCGTTCGGCGGCATAGCCCAGATTAACGTCGGCGCCAGCGAAGCCCGCCTCTGCCGCCAGTTGGACAAACGCCTCCATGCCCATTCCCCCACCCGCAGTTGCTTGATTGAGGCAGATATACATGCCGGGGATCATACCGCCGCCCGTGCCTTTGGCAAAAACGCCGCGACAAGTTTGTGCTCGCGATGCGCAGCGCGGGCGTCTATACTCTGACGCTGCGCGGGTGCTGCCGAAAGCTGGCCAGTACGCTGATGCGGCGCCGCGATCTCTCGGCTCAACGAGGCTGCGGCCGGTTTCTCCCGTTAACGGCGCAGCCATGACAATCAGTCGCAGGGATGCGGTCCATGTCACTTGATGCGAAGGTGCGTAAACTACTCACGCACGCGCTGGAAACCGTCGACGAGCGAGGGCTGAAAGGGCCTCGCCTGATCGATGATGCCCAGCGCCTCTGGCATCGCATCCAGCGATTCGTCGCAATGGACCTGGTCGCCGAACCAGACCTGGCGGCGCTGGAACTGGCCTGCTATGCGCTTCAGCTCCCGATGCGCCAAGCCAAGCCCCCCACCAGCGGAAAACTGGGACGCACCAATCTTCGCGAACGCGCCGAGCAGGCCGCCGAGCTGCTCGTCAGCACCGTCGGCGACACCGTGGACGAGGACCTGCTGGACCGCACCAGCCGCATCCTCCAGGAAACTCCACACCGCCAGCCCATGCTCGAAGACGCCCGGCTGCTGGCCGACGTGGTCAACCTGGAAGACTTCGGTGTTGTCGGGCTTGTGGGGCTGACCATCCAACTGGCTCTTCAGGGCGACGGGGTGAACCAGGTTGTCCAGGCTTGCGAAAAGCGCGAACAGTACAACTACTGGGACGCCCGCCTGAAAGACGGCTTCCACTTCGAGCCGATCCGGCAGATCGCCCGACGACGCCTGGCCACCGCGCGCCAGGTTGTGTCGATGCTCTCGACAGAGTTGAAAGAGGATCAAGCGTAAGCGACCCGCACGCCCGCTACTTCCATCGTCATCCTGGTGGTCCGGCTCCGACAGGTGGCCGGCCTTCGATCCAGACACCAATTGGTGTGCGCCGATCGCTCAGGATCGCGCCCAGCGGATCCTCACCATCGCTGCCAGCGACGGGAAATGCCACCAGATCCGCGCGCTTGCCGACGGTCAGACTGCCGATCGAATCGTGCATCCCCAGCGCGCGGGCGGCGCGCACGGTGGCCAGTTGCCACAGCGCCTGGCTGGGCATCTGCGGGGCGATCTGCTGAAGCAGCCGCAGGTCATCGACGATGTTCAAATCCGGCGAGCTGGCGCAACTGTCGGTGCCGACGGCCAGGTTGATGCCACGGGCGAGCATTTCCCGCCAGCGATGGGGCGGATGCCCGAAGTAGCGGTGCGTCCGCGGGCAGTAGACGACGCTTGCCCGCCCGCGCGACAGCAGCTCCAGATCGTTCTGGTCGCAGTAATTCACGTGTGCCAGCAGCGTGGGATACTCCAGCAGGCCGAGGGCGTGCGCCATGGCCACGGGCGTGCCGTCGCGGAAGGTTTCCACCGGCTCGGCCCAGGAGCCGATCTGTTCCCAGAGCTGTCGCAGCGGGCCGGAGTGATGCGTGATGAACTGCTGCTCTTCGATGGTCTCGGCCAGATGCGTCGCCAACGGCAGGCGCCGCTGGCGGGCGATATGCAGGCATTGGCGGTAGCCGGGCAGATCAACCGTGTACGGCGCGTGAGGTGTCAGTCCGATGCGCAGCCTCGAGGACTCCATCGAGCCATCAACAGCGCGCGGCAGCAGCTCATCAAAGCGCCATCGTAATCGGGCCAGGCCAATCACCTCTCCGAAGCTGACGGCCCGGATCGGTGAATCGCGCAGCAGCGGGCGCGTCACGTGCATCTGTTGCGAAATGTCACCGACGGTCGTGACTCCAAAGCGCAGGCACTGTTGGATCCCCACCTCAACGGCTTGGCGAATGGATTGCTCGGGGTCGGTAGCTGGCGGCGAGCCTTCGCGCATGCGCTGACGGATCGAAAGGATCCACTCCGCGAAACTGCCCGGCGCCGAATCGCCGCAGGTGCAGGTCCTCAGCTCGAGGTGCGTGTGCGGGTTGACCAGCCCGGGAAGCAGGATCGCCTCGGGCAGATCCTGCCGGCAGGCGCCGTGCCCGTGATCGGCCAGAAGCTTGCGAGCCGGTCCGACAGCGACGATCCGCCCGTCCGCAATGACAACCGCTCCGTTGTGGATGATCGGCGCATCCATGGGCGCGACCCATGCCGCGGTCATCACCATCTTGCCGGAAGCTGCCATGCGGACGTCGCTCTCCGTCTGCCAGGGGCCGGGGCCTTAGCCACCATTGTCGCACATCCTGCCGCCCTGCCTGGCGCGTGTGATGGCCGAGATGATCTGCTCATGCACCTGGACCGGTTTGGCAACCGTCTGCCAAAGCCCGATCGGAAGCGTCTGGTCGGAGGGGATGATCTCGATGGAGCCGACGCGAAGCAGGCGCTCGCGCGTGGTGTAAAGGATGCGGGTACGGGCGACTTTGCGAAGCGGGCAGTCGAAGATGTGCAGGCCGAAGACCCCGCAGATGCTCACGATCCGCATGTCCGTGAGCATGTACCATCGTCCCATCCAGCTCAGCACCGACCACATCAGCCGCCCGCCCAGCACGAAAATCCCCGCCTCCACCCAGGTCCGTACCTGTCCTGGCAACCGCTCGTCATACACGACCGCCGCCAGCACCACGATGCCGACCGCCGCCGCAAAGCGCAGCATGCTGAGGATGATGAACCACAGGGACGGCTTGAGCACCAGCAGG
Source organism: Fontivita pretiosa (assembly GCF_050410795.1). Classification (GTDB taxonomy): domain Bacteria; phylum Planctomycetota; class Phycisphaerae; order Tepidisphaerales; family Tepidisphaeraceae; genus Fontivita; species Fontivita pretiosa. Next base: position 1,108,883 of record NZ_CP191258.1, read on the forward strand.
ATGATCTCGCCGTCCTGAAGCACGTGGCGGCTGAGCAGCGCCGTCAGCGGCGTGGCGACGCCCGGTGAGGCGGTGGCCGTCTGAGCGTTAGACGCCTGCTGCGCAAGACACGGAGCACCTCGCCACACCAGCAGCCGAGCCACCCACGCCCGCAACCACAAACCGGCGGCCTCAAGCCTCCGCCTGCCGCCCTGGTGCCTTTGTGCGCTCGTGACTGTGTCCGCCTGCTTCATCTTGACTTCGATTCCGCCCGGCTGCCTTCGTACACCTCTTTTTTCAACGTCACGATATCGGGCAGATTGCGGTAGTAGTTATTGTAGTCCAGGCCATAACCCACCACGAACACATCGGGAATCTCAAAGCCGACATAATCGACCGGCACGCTCTTGGCCGCCGGGCGATCCTTGCGGAGCAGCACGCAGGTTTTGACGGTCGCCGCCCCAAGCTCGTGCAGCAGGGGCACGACCAGCTTGATCGTTCCTCCGCTGTCGAGGATGTCGTCCACCAGCAACACGTGCCTTCCGCGGATGTCCCCGAGTTGATTGCCAAGCACCTGCGAGCCCTGCGTGCGAATGCTGGCTCCGGGATAGCTGCTGACCGTAATCAGCCCGATCCGCATTTTGATCGGCAGGTGACGGATCAGGTCGCCGCAGAAGATCATCGCCCCGGTGAGGATCGGAACGATGGTGATCTCGGCATCTTCCATTCGCGGCGGGGAGTGATCCTCGGTGATCTGTTGCGCCAGCTCGCGGACCCGCGCGCTGATCTTGTCATGCGGGATCAGCACGCGCTCGATGTCCTGATACATGTCGCGGGACATACCAGCCAGTCTACTTCATATCAGTCTGTGCGGGAATTGGAGTAAGCCGGGCAACTGCCCCTGTCACGGACAGCCCGCACGCACGCCCCCGGACATGAAGCAACCGGTTCTGCGAGATTCCGGCAGATTAGGCGTCATTTCCATCTTCCGCGCACAGATGTCCGTAATCGGATTTTTGTTGACAAGGCGACGCGCGAGGATAGCCTCGTCCGCTTCGGGATTGCTTTCGGGGGGCGGGCCATACGGAAGGAGGCTGCCATGCTCCGGATCAATGATACGGCCCCCGATTTCACTGCCGAGACCTCGCAGGGGACCATTCGATTCCACGAATGGATCGGGGACGGTTGGGCCATCCTTTTCTCGCACCCCAAGGACTTCACGCCCGTCTGCACCACCGAGTTGGGCTACATGGCCGGGCTGGAGCCGGAATTCGCCAGGCGCAACTGCAAGATCATCGGCCTGAGCGTCGATCCGGTCGACAGTCACGCCAGGTGGATCAGCGACATCGAGCAGACGCAGGGGCATCGGGTCGGCTACCCGATGATCGGCGATCCGCAACTGAAGATCGCCAAGCTGTACAACATGCTCCCTGCGGACGCCGGGGAGAGCTGCCAGGGGCGGACCCCCGCCGACAACGCCACCGTCCGCACCGTCTTCGTCATCGGTCCGGACAAGAAGATCAAGCTGATGCTGGCGTACCCCATGACCACCGGGCGGAACTTCGACGAGGTCTTACGGGTGCTGGATGCGATCCAGTTGACCGCCAGGCACAACGTCGCGACGCCCGCGAACTGGAAGCCCGGCGGGGAGGTCATCATCCCCACGTCCGTCTCCGACGAGGAGGCGCGCAAGAAGTTCCCCGGTGGCTGGAAGGCGCTCAGGCCGTACCTGCGCGTGGCGCCCCAGCCGAACTGACGGCAACCCGCCGTATTCATCGCCTGCGCCAAAACGCGGAGCCTCGATTCCCGCCGCGACTGTTAGTAGTATCCCATCGACCGCAGCAGGCGTTTGAGGGCGTCGGCGCCGGCGAGAGTGGCTCGGCCGAGGAGGTTGCGGCCCAGGCCGCCGTCCAGGACATCCAGGGTGCCCGGGTCGCCACCCCAGAGGATGTCGTTTCCATTGCCGCCCTCGAGCGTATCTTTGCCGGTCATGCCGACCAGCGCGTCGTTGCCGTCCTCGCCGCGGAGCGAATCGTTGCCCGCCACGCCGATGATCGTGTCGTTTCCCGCCCCGCCATAGACGACGTCGTTGTCGGCCCCGCCATCGATCAGGTCATCGCCCTCGAAGCCCCAGATGGTGTCATTGCCTGCCCCGCCGCGAATAATGTCATTGCCGGGCCAGGCGATGATCCCGTCGGCGCCATTGCCGCCGTTGAGGGTGTCGATGTTGCTGCCGCCCTCGATGCGGTCGATGCCGTCGCCGCCGTCGGCGAAGTTGCGGCCCTCCTTGGTGTAGATCGTGTCGTTGCCCTGCAGACCGTAGAGGATGTCGTTGTAGGCCCCGCCCGCCAGTGTGTCGTTGCCGATGTTCCCGTACATGTACACGAGGATTCGCATCGTGCCGAACTCCTCGTTAACAAACAGGGTGTCATTTCCGCTCAGGCCGTAAACGCTGATGCGTTTGACACTGGCGACAGGGAAGAGCTTTTCGGCCTGTCCGGCGATGTTCACGCGGATCTGCGTCCTGCCCGGCGCGTATCCGACGAAGATCGTATCGTTTTTCACGTTATCGCCGCGGACGACCAGGTTGCCGCGGGCGTCGATCGCCGCCGACGCCAGCAACTGCCTTGATTCCAATGACTCACACGCAACGAAGCTCCTGCGAAACATCGGACCTCCCAGGTTGTGATGTTGTGGCCGAACGCCGCGCGGCTGGCGACCGCGCACAGTTGTGCTCGGCGATGTCCTGTCTGATGCGTCCTGATACTCTACAGCAGGATTTTCCAGCCGAGGTATTCCAAAAACGTCCGGACAGGCTCGAGGTGGCCCGAGGCGCGCCGGCAGTACCTGCTATATCGGCCATGACGACCGATAAGGATGACCCACCCCCAAATACCCACTATCATCTCACGCCATGAAAGATCCACGCTACCGTGATCTGGCCAACGTGCTGGTGCACCATTCGGCTCGCGTCAGGCCGGGCGACAAGGTGCTCATCGAAGCCTTAGACATTCCCACTGATTTCACGGTTACGCTGATCAGGACCGTCGCCGACGCGGGCGGACTGCCGCTGGTCAGCACGTATCACCAGCCGATCCTGAGGGCGCTGTTTCAGTGCGCCTCGGAAGAGCAGATGAAGCTCATCGGGCTTGTCGAGCGGGAACGGATGCAAGCCGTGCAGTGCTACATCGGAGTCCGCGGCAGCCACAACATCTCCGAAATGTCGGATGTCCCGCGGGAAAAGATGGAACTGTACGAGCGGCTGTGGTGGAAGCCGGTGCACTCCGACTGCCGCGTGCCCAGGACACGGTGGGTCGTGCTCCGCTGGCCGCTGCCTTCCATGGCCCAGGCCGCCGGAATGAGCACCGAAGCGTTCGAGGACTTCTACTTCCGCGTCTGCGCCGGGGTGGACTATGGAAAAATGCGACAGGCGATGCAGCCGCTGATCGAGCTGATGTCGCGAACCGACCAGGTGCACATCACCGGCCCGGGCACCGACCTGACCTTCAGCATCAAGGGGATCGGCGCGGTCGGGTGCTGGGGCGAGCGGAACATTCCCGACGGCGAATGCTTTACCTGCCCGGTTCGCGACAGCGTCAACGGCACGATCCAGTTCAACACCGAGACGATGTACCGCGGCACCGTCTTCAGCAACATCAAGCTCACGCTCAAGGACGGCAGGATCACCACCGCCGCCGCGGACTCACCGGCTACTACCGTCAAGCTCAACGAGATCCTCGATTCGGACCAGGGCGCTCGCTACATCGGCGAGTGGAGCCTGGGGTTCAACCCCTACATCACCAGACCGATGCGCGACACGCTGTTTGACGAGAAGATCGCTGGCAGCTTTCACTTTACCCCTGGCCAGGCTTACGAGACCGCCGACAACGGCAACCGCAGCCAGATCCACTGGGACATGGTCTGCATCCAGCGCAGCGACTGCGGCGGCGGGGAAGTTCACTTCGACGGCAAGCTCGTCCGCAAGGACGGGCTGTTTGTGCTGCCGGAGTTGCAGGGATTGAACCCTGATCGACTTGGGGTCTGATTCGCACGCAGCAGCAAGGCCATGCTGCTGAGCTACCCGACTTGCGCCAAAGCCAGCGTCTGGCCGAAGCGACGCAGCAGCTCCTCGCGCAGGTTCCGGTGCACCGGCAGGCGCAGGTCCGGGTCGGCTTCCAGCAGCGCCAGCGCATCCTCGCGGGCGACCTGGAGCAGCTCGATCTCCCGCGTGATGTCGGCGAGCTTGAGCTGGGGCAGGCCATGCTGGCGCACGCCGAAAAACTCTCCAGGCCCGCGCAGTCGAAGGTCGATCTCGGCGATCTCGAAGCCGTCGTTGGTGCGGGTCATGGCGCGCAGCCGCTGCTCGGCCGACTCGGTGGGCGCATCGGAGATCAACAGGCAGTGCGAGACTTCGGCCCCGCGCCCGACGCGCCCGCGAAGCTGATGCAGTTGCGACAGTCCGAAGCGATCGGCGTTGTCGATCAACATCACCGTCGCGTTGGGCACGTCAATGCCCACCTCGATCACGGTGGTGGCGATCAGCACGTCGGTCTTGCCGTCTCGGAAATCCATCATGATCTGCTGCTTCTGTTCGGTGCTCATCTGCCCGTGCAACATGGCCAGACGAAGCCCCTTCAGCGGCCCGCCGGACAGCCGGTCGAATTCCTTTTTGACGGAGCGGGCGTCGTCCAGGCCGCTCTCATCGATCTGGGGAAGCACCACATAAGCCTGCCGCCCGCGGCCAACCTCCCTGCGGATCAGCTCGTATGCCTGCGGCGATTCGTTGGTGCGAAGCCAGCGGGTGCGGATAGGCTGTCGGCCGGGGGGAAGCTCGTCGATCACGCTCAGGTCAAAGTCTGCAAAGTACGACAGGGCCAGGGTTCTGGGGATGGGGGTGGCGGTCATGACCAGATAGTGCGGCTGGGCGCCCATGGTCTTGAGCGTCTGCCGCTGCCGCACGCCGAGCTTGTGCTGCTCATCAACCACAACCAGCCCGAGGTTGGCGAAGGTGATGTCCTGCTGGATCAGCGCCTGGGTTCCGACGGCGATGTGGACCCGGCCATCCGCCAGCGCCGCCAGAATCTCCCTGCCCGACTGTCGCTTGGTGCGGCTGGTGAACAGCTCGATCCGCACCGCCGAATCGCGCAGCAGGTTGGTCAGCGTCAGGTAATGCTGCTCGGCGAGTACTTCGGTGGGCGCCAGGATCGCCGACTGCATCCTGTTCGCCACCGCCACCAGCATCGCATACAGCGCCACGACGGTCTTGCCGCTGCCGACATCTCCCTGAAGCAGGCGATTCATGGATCTGCCGCTGCGCAAGTCGCTGACGATCTCGTAAATGGCGCGTTGCTGGGCGTTGGTGAGCTGGAACGGGAACCGTTTGCGGATGCGCTGATCCAGCAGGCTGTCGATCCGCAGCACCGGCGCGCTGATCCGCCCGGCGCGCTGCCGCTTGCTCAGCGCCAGCGCAAGCTGAAGCAGCATCAGCTCGTCATAAACCAGCCGGCGACGCGCCCGCGCCGCCTGCTCCAGATTTGCCGGCGCGTGGATCAGGCGGTAGGCCTCGACTCGCGGCAACAGATCGCGTCGTGCCAGAAGCTGCGGATCGAACCACTCCCTGACGCTGCTCAGCGCGGCATCGAGGTTGTCCCGGATGATGCGTGCAATCGCATCGCTGGGCAACTGAAGCGAGGCCGGATAAATCGGACGGAAGCTTTCCCTGTCCAGCGGCTGGGCGTCCGGCTCGATCTGTTCCCATTTGGGATTGACCATCTGCGGCACGTTGTGGAAGAAGCGCACCTTGCCGCGAACGCGAATGACCTGCCCGGGATGGATGAGCCGGCGAAGATATGCCCCGTGAAACCAGACCAGTCCGAGCCTGCCCGTGCCGTCGTCGAGGGTAGCCTCGAAGCGCGGCCGTGGCCGGGCGGGCACGTAGTCCACCGCAACGACCGTCCCCCTGGCTGTCTGGATCGGCCCCGGCGCCAGCCGCGAAATCGCTCCTTCCGCAAGCTCGTGCTGATAGTCCCGCGGAAAGTACTCCAGCAGATCCTGAAGCGATTCAAGCCCCAGTTGCCTGAGATGCCTGGCGCGCGTCGGACCCACGCCGTCCAGCTCAGTAAGGGCAGAGGTCAGCGGGTGCGGGGCAGAATGTGAGGTCTGGGACTTCATTTTCTGCCCGCTGCCCTCAGCCCTCTGTCCTTGCGTCATCCTTCCACCCCTCCTGTCCGATGAGCTTGACGAAGCGGCAGGGGCTGATGTCGGTCGTGTCCAGCCGATCTCCAACGCGATGAACCGCCAGAAGCATCTGCTCGTCTTCGGCTCCGACGGGAAGCACCGCAACGCCGCCGTCCCTGAGCTGGCCCAGCAGCAGTTGCCGCGGCAGCGTGGGCGCGGCGGCGGCGATGAGCACGCGATCGAACGGCGCCTCTTCCGGCCAGCCCACCGTCCCGTCGCCCCAGCGGAAGTGCACGTTCCGCACGTTCAGCTCCATCAGTCGTTCCCACGCCTGATCCAGCAACGGCTTGATCCGCTCGATGGTGTAGACCCTGGCCGCCAGCTTCGCCAGGATCGCGGTCTGGTACCCGCTTCCTGTGCCGATCTCCAGCACCTTGTGATCCGGCTGCACCCCCAGCCGCTCAGTCATCAGTGCCACGATGTACGGCTGGCTGATCGTCTGTCCGAAGCCGATCGGCGCGGCGCGATCGGCAAATGCCGCGTCCCTCGTCTCGGCCAGGAAAAACCGCTCTCGCGGCACCGCCCGCAGCGCATCCAGTACACGTTTGTCACGAATGCCGCGATCGATCACCTGCGTGCGAATCATCACTTCCTGCGCTGACAGGGCCAACGTCTGCTGCCGTTCTGATGGAGTCATTCTGTAACTATTCTACTCCCGCTGCGTCCAGCATTGAACAATCGCCGGGCATCAGCAAAGAAGCACAAAGGCGCGACCATGCCTCCTTGATCGGGATACCTTCTGCGGTCTGCACCTTCGTGTCCGCTTCGCAGCTTCGTACCGCGGTGTGTCTGCTTCACGGTTGGACATCGCCCCCGGCCCCGCTACCCTTGCCTGCGTATGCCAGCCGCCCGTCGTCCAATTGTCACGCTCACAAGCGACTTCGGACTGAGCGACTACTACGTCGCCGCGATGAAGGCTGTTCTGCTCCGCAACTGCCCGCGGGCATGCCTGATCGACATCACCCACCTGATCCCGCGACACGATATTCTGTACGGCTCAATCACGCTGGAGCGGGCGATTGACAGCTTCCTTCCCGGCACGGTTCACCTTGCAGTGATCGACCCCGGCGTGGGCACCGATCGCAGGATTCTGATCGTCCAGATCAACCGCCAGCTTGTCGTCTGCCCGGATAACGGGCTGATCACCTGGGCATGGCGACTGCACGCGCAGGCCAGCCGCAGCAGCCGCGCGCAAGCCTACGAGCTGACCTGGCGGCCGAAGCGGTCCAGCAGCACCTTTCACGGGCGCGATGTGATGGCGCCGGTGGCCGGGAAACTGGCGTGTGGAACGTCGATCGATTCGCTGGCGCGCCCGATCGACGATCCGATCCTGCTGGACATCGCCCCGGCCGATCCGGCGCAGCGTCGCGGACGGATCATCCACATCGATGTCTTCGGCAACGCCACAACCAACATCCCACACGACGCCCTGCGCACAATCGACGTCAAAAACATAAAGGTGAAGGGCAGACGGATCGGCGGCCTCAAACGCACCTACGGCGATGTTCCGCCGGGCAGACCCCTGGCCCTGATCGGCAGCAGCGGGCTGCTCGAGATCGCCGTCCGCGACGCCAACGCCGCCCGACAGCTCAAGCTCCGCGTCGGCGATGAAGTGGTGCTGGAGTGACGACGTGAGCACGTGATCACAACCTGATCGCGCCATGATGCGATGCCCGCCCGCATGCAGGAGCGTGACGCCGCGAGACGCTGGTGACACATCCGAGCCAACTGTGGCATGGCCGTCCCGGCCATGCGCGGTGCGCTCGAAATCGGAAGTCCGATGTCCGGGCTTTTCATCACTTCATGCCGCTGGGCACGGGCGGGACGCCTTTTCGACGTGATCAGCTCAGCAGGTCAACGCGATTTCACATCGGCTCGGTCTTCACCGTCTCATCATAGATCCGCAGCAGCTTTTCCTTGTCGAAGATCATCTCCTGCCGCGTCAGGCCGACGATGTCGTAGATGCTGGTCAGCTCGATGGCGTCCACGGGGCAGGCCTCCTCGCACATCCCGCAGTAGATGCACCGCAGCTCGTCGATGTCGAACTTGACGGGGTACTTTTCGCGATCCGGCCAGGGCGCTTCGCCCGCCTCGATGTGGATACACTGCGCCGGACAGGCGGTTGAGCACATGAAGCAGGCGACGCACTTGACGCGGCCTTCCTCGTCCTTATTCAGCCGGTGTACGCCGCGGTAGGTGATCTGAAGCATTCCGCCCTGATCGACGGGCAGGTCCTCGCGCCGCTCCTCGGGGTATTGGATGACGCGATCCTTGCCCGCGACCAGCACGTTGAGCATGTGCTTCATCGTGGTGCCCAGGCCCTTGAGCACCTGCGGCACATAGAACTCATCCAGAGGCGAAAGCTTCGGTTCCTGGAGGATGATGAGATCAGATTCTTTCATGGTAATCAGTGGCCAGTCGTCAGTGGCCAGTTGCCGCGACCGGTGATTCGTACTGAGCACCGGCCACTGGCCACTGACCGCTGCTCGTCGCGAACCGGCTGTTCGCCACACGAAGCCTTCGGTTCGTCGGGGGCGGCGCCGGGATCAGTCGGCTGGCGAGCACCGCTCCGATCAGCACCAGCACATTCATCATCAGCAAGTATAGGGCGTCCAGTCCGCTGACACGGTCCAGCGTTCGTCCACCCGTCAGCCACACTACAATCGCCGTCGCCACCGTCAGCGCCAGCGAGATGGGGATCATCCCCCGCCAGGCGATGTTCATGAGCTGGTCGAAGCGGAATCGTGGCAGGCTCCAGCGGACCCACATGAACACGAACAGCACCAGCAGCGCCTTGAGGAAGAATACGACGGCGCGAAGGATGCACACCAGCAGGCTGTCGGTGACGGCGGGATTGGCCGGATCGACGCTGCCGCCCAGCCCCGGCAGGTGCCACCCGCCGAAGAACAGGGCCACGCACACGCAGCTCGTCGTGATCATGCCTGCGTATTCTCCGAGGAAGAACAGCGCGAATCGCATCGAGCTGTATTCGGTGTGGTAGCCGCCGACCAGTTCCTGCTCCGCCTCGGCGAGGTCGAACGGCGCGCGATTGGCCTCGGCGTGAATGCACACCAAGAACAGCAGAAACGCCAGCGGTTGCGTAAAGACGTTCCATGCGGGGATGAACCCCAGCCACCAGTGCGCCTGCTTCTCGACGATCAGGCCCAAATCCAGCGTGCCGTACATGAGCACGATGCACAACACCGCCAATCCGAGCGGAATCTCGTAGGAGATCATGTTAGCGGTGGCGCGCAGCCCGCCGAGGAACGAGTACTTGTTGTTCGATGCCCAGCCCCCGATCACAACACCATAAACCGCCAGCGACAGAACCGCGATGACGTAGAGCACGCCGATGTTGAGGTTGGCGATCTGGAAGGCATAGCGGTAGATGACCTGGCCCGGGGATTCGGAGACGATTGTCGCGCCGGCGGGAACCTCGCTCGCACTCGCCGCCACGCCCTGTTTGATTCCACCCCAGGGGATCACCGCGATCGAGATGATCACCACCGCCATCATGATGCACGGCGCCAGCGTGAACAGCACGCGATCGACGCCCTTCGGTCGATAGTCCTCCTTCACGAGGAACTTCAACCCGTCCGCCAGCGGCTGGCCCAGGCCGAACATCTTTTTGTCCTTCAGCCACGGAATGATGCCAAACCCCAGCCCCACGCGGTTCGGCCCGACGCGGTCCTGTACCCACGAAGCGACCTTCCGCTCCAGCAGAATCAGATACGCCACCGTCCCCAGCGTGACCAGGTGAACAATAATCGCAATCCAAACCCAGGCGGGGATGTGTTCGGAAATCCAGTTCATGTCTCAATTCCTGTCACAGATTCGACACAGAATGAACCTGGATGACAACGCTCGCAACCACCCTGGTTCATCTGTGGCGCGCCGGTGACTGCGATCAAAGCTCCACAAACTCAAACGCCGGCTCTTCGGCCCGTTCGCTGGGGATCTTCACCGAGGCGAATGGCTCGCCCATCTCCTGGCGGACCGCTTCGGCGTTGTACAGGCCAGCGCGACCCAGCAGCCGGTAATACACGTCGCCTTCGCGCATCGCGCCGGCGGGCGGAGTTACCGCGGCGCTGAAGGCCTGAAGCTGGCCGGCGTGATTCTCCCACACGCCGTCCTTTTCGGCCCAGGCGGCGGCGGGCAACAGCGCATCGGCGCTGCCGGTCAGCTTGTTCGGCAGAATGTCCTGCACCACCTTCACGCCACGAGGCAGCTTCAGCGCATCGGTCACCCAGTCGCTGAGGTATCCGCCCACGATCCATCCGCCCTTGAGCCTGGTTGACTTGCCCAGTTCCTCCAGCGTCGCCGTCGGCCCGCCCAGAAGCGAGATCACCCGCTGCACTCCCCGACGATTGGGCACCTTTTCGGCCTGGATCACGAACGTCACCTGCCCGGTGATCGAGTTGCGGAAAACTTCGTTCTCTCCGCTCGTCGGGACCGGCCCCAGCACCAGCACCGCCTGGGGATCCAGCTTGCGGATATACGTGCCCAGGAGCCACGCTTCCTCGCAGGCCATCATCGGCGACAGCATGGCGAAAAGACTGCCGACCCCACTTTCCCTGACCGTCCGCTTCAGCTCCGCGTCGGCCTGCTCGATCGCGCTCTGATAGCTCGTGTGGACCTGCGCGCCGAACTGGAGCCTGGTGGGCCTGGTCAGACGCTTCTCGTCGTGAACCGCCTTGTAGCAGTACCGTGTGTCGTCACTGATCCACCACTGATTCACGTCCGGGTTGTACCGCGGCTTGATGCGGTAGATCACGTTCTGGTTATGCTCCAGCCAGATGTTCTCGCCGCCAGCGTCCACCGGCGAGATCGACGGCGTGCGCTTCAGCAGCCACACCCGCTGCTTGAACAGGAAGTCCTTGTCCAGCAAGGCCCCTACCGGGCAGATGTCCACCACGTTGCCCGACAGCTTGTTGTCCAGCGGCTTGCCCGGGAAGATGTCGATCTCCTCGCGGTGCCCACGTCCATCGACGTACAGCTCGCCGGTTCCCGAGATCTCGCGCGTGAACCGCACGCACCGCGTGCACATGATGCAACGGTCGTTGTACAGCAGCACGTGCAGGCCGACGTCTTTCTTCGGCTTCTTGGCCTTGTCCTCCTCGAAGCGCGATTCGGTCCGGCCGTACTGGTAGGAATAGTCCTGAAGCAGGCACTCGCCCGCCTGATCGCACACAGGACAATCCAGCGGGTGGTTGATCAGCAGGTACTCCATCACCGCCTTCTGGTTGGCAATCGCCTTGCTCGACTTCGAGTGGACCACCATGCCATCGCGCACGGGCGTCTGGCAGCTCGGCACGAGTTTGGGGATCCCCTCGACTTCAACCAGACAGATCCGGCACGAGGCCGGAATCGACAGGCCGGGGTGATAACAGTAATGCGGCAGGAAAATGCCTGCATCCAGGCAGGCCTGAAGGATCATCTGCCGGTCTTTGCACTCGATGATCTTGCCGTCAACAGTAATCCGAGGCATAGGGTGGGCAATGGTATACTGGGTTGTGACAGATTTCACCAGTTCCCTGCACCATGTAAATCTCCGCCCATCAGCGCATGCGTTTTCCCCGCTGGCCGGTAACGACGCAGTCGTGTCACGGCCGTCCCGCCCGTGCCGCGTGGCGTCGAGCGTGCGACGATGGGCGTGAGCACAGTGTTTGCGCATTCAGCACGGCCGGGACGGCCGTGACACCAGGCACGATGCACTGCCCAGACAGCTACGCGCCTCCCGTCGTCAAACATGCCGGCTCGGTGTTCGAAGCTGCTCCAGACTGCCGCTGCTGCTTCGTGGCCCGCCGCCTTCCACGATCACCTCGAACACCTCCACCGCCTGTTCGCGGCCTCGCACCTGGACGACTCCGGCGCTGCGGGTCTCGATGGCCCCATCCAGCGCCTGGGCCGTCGCCGCGTCGATCAGAATCTGCGTGCCAAGCTCCTTGTTCACGCCCTCCAGCCGCGAGGCGACGTTCACCACATCCCCCATCGCCGTGTAGTTTTTCTTGCTCCGCGGCGAGCCGATGATGCCGACGATAGCCGGGCCGGTGGCGATGCCGATGCGCACGCGCAGCGGCGGATCGGTGAACTGCCGCGCCAGCTCGACCACCCGCAGCGCCGCCCGGCACGCGGCCAGCGCGTGATTCTGCTCCACCGGCGGACCCCAGAACGCCACCACGCCGTCGCCCACGAACTTGTCCAGATATCCGTTCAGCTCCTTGACAATATCTGCACTGGCGCCGAGAAAGCGATTGAGCACCTCCACGAGCTTCTCCGGCTCCAGGCGCTCGCCCAGTGCGGTGAAACCCTCCAGGTCGCTGAACAGAACCGTCTGCACGAGTCGCCGGCCTCGCAGGCTCTGTGGGTCGGTCAACAGCGCGTCGGCGATTCGCGGATCGACAAACTGCCCCAGCGAGTCCTTGATGATCTCGCGCTGCATCAGCCCGTGCGACATCTCGTTGAAGCTGTGCGCCAGCTCGCCCAGCTCATCCTGGCGGGCGACGGGAATGGGGCAATCGAACTGGCCGCGGGAGATTCGCCGAGTGCCCCGGACCAGTTGTTCGACCGGTCCAGCGAGCATGCGCGACAGCGCCCGCGCCGCCACGATCGCCAGCAGCACCATCAGGCACGTGGCCAATACGATCAACCGCTGGATCCGCCGCAGCGGCAACAGCACCTGATCCCACGACCTCGCCACCACCAGCACGCCGCCGACGCCCGGCGCCGCGGCAAACCCCATCGCCCGCCCACGCAGCTCCTCGCCGCCCGCACGGAATCGGATCTCGCGCTGCTCGCCGACACGCACGCCACCGGTCGCATCGCTTATGGCCTGCGAAATGCCCGCGCCGAAATCCGCTCCCTGAGCGATGATTCGCCCGTTCACCATGAACCAGGCCAGCGAGTCCTGGCTGATCTGGCGACGGACCCACTGATCATCGATCCGGTATGCGACGAAGTAAGCATGCGACGGCGGCTCGTTGAGTCCGATGCGCAGCGGCACTCCCAGCACCAGATACAGCCGTTCGCCAATCAGTATGTAGCGACGGTGCAGCTCCTCCGGGCCGGCAAGTACCGGCGCCACGGGCCAGTCGATCGTCTCGTCAAAGAGCTGCCGGCCAAGCGCCGGGTCTTGGCAGCAGGCAACGACGAGCTGCCCGGCCGGATTCAGCAGCGTCTGAAACGTCGGCGTCGGGCCACGCCGCTCCAGCTCCCGGCACACGATCGTTCCGAAGATCTCGTCACGGAACTGTGTCCCAGCCGCCTGACGCGCTACCTGGTCGCCCTCCTGGAGGTCGATCAGCAGCGAGCGGTGTTGCGGGTCTTCCATGAGCACGCGCACGAGTGTGTCCACGCGGGCGTGCATTGCCTCCAGCTTTTGGAAGTAGCCTTCGGCCGCGGCCCGGATCTGGGCGTGCGCCTGCTCGGTTTCCCGACGCGTGATCTGCTGGCGCACCACCAGGACCACGAACCCGCTCAACGTCACCGTGATCGCCAGCGTCAGCAGCAGGACTCGTGTTCCAAACCGCATGGGTTTACGGCACCTTGGGCAATGCGTTAACGCCGACCACCAGCGTGCAGGATGAAACCCTGCCGGCCTGAAGCGTCACCTGCGCCTGACTGCCGGGCAGGCGCGGATGCCATGAGCTTACGCGTGCCGGCCCGGGCGGCAGGTCGTCGAAGGTCACGCGCCTGCCGGCCTGCGTTATCGTGGCGTGCCGCGTCGGCGCGATGTACAGCGCAACCGGCTGAGCCTGCGACGGCGTGGTCAGCTCCACACAGCCGCTCACGTCCGCAGGCAGCGGCGTTCCGCGCGGCAGCGAAATTACCCGACCGTCCTCCGTGCGGATTACAACGTCTCGGTCCAGACCTCCCTGGATGCTTCTGGCCCATGGCGGGCCATAGATCACCGTTGGCGATGCGGCCTCATTGGCCGGCTCCACGCACACGACGATCTCGTCGAGCTGCGCGTAGTCCACCGTCTCAAAGTCCCTGCGCTCCCCCGGGCGCAAGCCCGCGTACGTCGATTGGCCCGCCGGATCGTGCCACCCCTGCCTGGGCTCGGCCTTGACGCTCACGACCAGCGTCGCGCGGCCATGCGAAGTCGCTGCTGTCTGACTGCTGGTGCATGCAACGAACCACAGCAGCCCGGAAACCAAAGAGCAACAGAGGATCAGGCAGCGCGCACTGATCGTTGCTGTGCGTTCGGTGGGCTGGGCGGCTCGGTGGCCGATCATCTTGTCAACCTCAGATCCAACGTGACCGAATCAGCGCCGACGGTCACAACCAGATTCTGCTCGGCATAGCGCGCCGTGCGCTGCCAGGTTCTCACTCTCCACTGGCCGGGGGGTACCTGCGCGATCTGGTAGCAGCCGTCGGCACCGACCTTTGCCCAGTACGGGCTGGGGCAGATGTAGATCATTCCATCCATGTAGCGATGGATCGAGCAGAACAGACGAACCGCGCCGGGCTTGTCGAACGTGACTCGCCTGGCTTCGGGCGGTTTATACAATCCCAGATCAAACGACTTGGCGGCGGAGCGGGAGAAGACGTTGTGCTCCAGCACGCGATCCTCGTCGTTGCTGAACACAACCGACTGTCCGACGCTGATGATCAGCAGCGGCGGGGAGAATCTGGCGCCCTTCTGGGAGATCTGTGCATCCGGCGGCGGGTCGAATCGCAGCGATGGATCCAGCGATTCAAGATAAACGATCATCTCCGGCAGCGGCGCCGCGTCGAATGTGCTCACCTGCCCGCGCATTGTCGCCGAGGGCTGTGTCGCAGGCATGTCGCCCGCGAGCACCATCACCGCCGGCAGCAGACAGACCAGGCCGATCCGCGACGCGCGCATCACACCTTCCCATTTGTGATGCGTGACATTGTAGCGACTGGCTTATGGATTGGTGCGAATTTCCCGAAGCAGTTCCGCGTGGGCCTTGGGGCCGGCGGCCAGGAATGGGACCTTGCCGCCGCCGTAACCGGCGAGTCTGAAGGGAAAGATCGGCTCGCCGCGGAGGTCGCTGAGCACGCCGCCGGCCTCGAGCACAATCGCCGCGGCGGGCGCGACATCCCAGAGCTTGCCATTGACTGTCACCGCCGCGTGCGCCACCCCCGCTGCCACCTGCACCGTTTCCAGCGCCGCGGTTCCGAGGATGCGGACTTTCCAGTTGGTCTGCGACAGCCATCTGATGGCCCACCTGGGGCAGTGCCCCCGCTGATCCAGCAGGTTGCTCGTGAGCATCAGGATGCTTGATTCGCCCAGTGGCGTATCCAGCGCACGCAGTCGCGTGTTGCCCAGCCACGCGCCCTGTCCGGCGGCGGCGCAGTACAGATTGTCGCGCGTCACGTCATACACAATCCCCAGCACCGGACGGCCCGCCTCCAGCAGGCCGATGCACACGCAGAACAGTCCGAGTCCGGCGATGAAGTTGTTGGTGCCGTCGATGGGGTCGATGACCCAGTTGCGTCCGTTGGGGTCAGGGCATTCGAAGGTGATCGCGTCGCCAGTCTCATTCTCCTCGCCGATCACCCCGTCATCGGGGAAGCGTTTGCGCAGGGCGGCGACGATGTGCCGCTGGGCGGCGCGGTCGGCCTCGGTGACCGCTTCGGCACTGGCGGCGGCGTGGGTCTTGGTCAGACGCTCCACTTTACCGTAATGCTCGAGCACGATCCGCCCGGCACCTCGAGCAAGCTCCGCAGCGTATTGAAGGTCGTAAGCAAGGTTCATTGCGATCGCCGAATATGGACCGCCGATCACCGGCTGCTGATGGCCGACGGAGATGGCGAGGCAAACTGGCCATCCACCATCGGCAATCAGCAACCCGGATCATCACTTCTCAGCCGCCTGCCTGTCCGGGCTTGGAGACCAGGATTTGCGGCCTGGCGGGCTCGGGCCAGTCCGTGTGGAAGAAGTATCCGCGCGGATGATCGGTGCGCTCGTAAGTATGAGCGCCGAAGTAATCGCGCTGGGCCTGAAGCAGATTGGCTGGCAGGCGGGCGCTGCGGTAGCCGTCGTAATAGGCCAGCGCGCTCATGAACGCCGGCGCCGCGATGCCGCTGTTGCCCGCCAGCGAAACGACCCTGCGCCAGTTGGCCTGCCCTTTTTTGATCTGCTCGTTGAAATACGGATCCAGCAGGAGGTTGACCAGCTCGGGATTGCGGGTGTACGCCTCGGTGATCTTCTGAAGGAAGCGTGCCCGGATGATGCATCCTCCCCGCCAGATCGACGCGATCTGGGCAAAGTTCAGCTTCCAGTGATACTCGTTTTGCGCCTCGCGCATGAGCTGGAATCCCTGGGCGTAGGCGCAGATCTTGGAGCAGTAAAGCGCATCGCGAATAGCGGCGATCAGCTCCTGACGATCGCCGCCGGCCAACTGCCGCACGTCAACCTCAGGACCGGCCAGTATCTTGCTGGCCTGCACACGCTCCTCTTTGAGCGCGCTCAGGCACCTGGCAAAGACCGCCTCTGCGATGCTGTTGGCCGGAACCCCCATGTCCAGCGCGTTGACACTTGTCCACTTGCCGGTTCCCTTCTGCCCGGCCGTGTCCAGCACGTAATCGACCAGGAATCCTTCGGGATGGATCGGGTCGCGCTGCTGAAGGATGTCGGCGGTGATCTGGATGAGATAGCTGTCCAGATCCCCCTGATTCCACTGGGCGAAGACCTTGCTCAGCTCGTCCGGCCTCATCTCCAGCAGGTGCTGCATCAGCGTGTAGGCCTCGCAGATGAGCTGCATGTCGATGTACTCGATGCCGTTGTGGACCATCTTGACGTAGTGTCCGGCGCCGTTGGGTCCGATGTAGGCGGTGCACGGCACGCCGCGGGTTACCGGCTTGCCCGGGGCGTAGTCCTCGATGGGCTTGCCGGTCTTCTCGTCCACCTTGGCGGCGATGGCTTTCCAGATCGGCTCCAGATGCTTCCAGGCATCCGGATCGCCGCCGGGCATCAATGAAGGCCCGAATCGCGCTCCCACTTCGCCGCCGCTGACGCCCGAGCCGAAGAACTTGCACTTGTCGGCGTATTCGCGCTCCCGGCGAATGGTGTCGGTCCAGAGACTGTTGCCGCAGTCCACGACGATGTCGTTCGGCTCGACGCCCGCGGCCAGCAGTTCCTTGACCACCGCATCGACCGCCGCTCCGGCCTTGACCAGAATGATGAACTTCCGCGGCTTCTTGATCGCCGCAACCAGTTCCTGCATGGTGCGACAGCCGATGATCCGGTTTCCGGACGGTTCCTCCTTCTTCACCTTCGCCACCCACTGTTCCATCGTGGAGGTCGTGCGGTTGTACACCGCAACAGTAAAGCCATGATCTGCGATGTTCAGGGCCAGGTTCTGGCCCATCACCGCCAGACCGATCAGACCGATGTCTGCCTGTGCTTGTGGTTGCATCATTGTCTCCGAGCTATTGGATCCTCCAGCCTATCGGCTGAGCCGTTGGTAGCAATGCCAGGTTGTCATGATCGGCCCTGCGTCGAATTCCTTCAACGCCGGCAGATCCTTCTGGCCCTCACCCGACAATCCGTTGGTGCCGCAACGGCCGATCCCGGATTGAGCAGATCCTCCGGGCAACGGCAGGCAATAGCACCGATCGGTTCGGGCGTTCCCGCAGGGTTTGCCATTCGTGCCAGAGGCTGGTGGACTATCGCTGAGAGTCCCGGACAGGCTCAGACCCGCATGCAGCCGGCAAAACGGCCGGCCATCGGCGCCACCCAAACGGATCGGCAGCCCGCTCAGAACGGATTAGCCTGGATGTAATCCTTGTTGCCGGTCAGGAAGTTGACGATGTTGAGCGTGGCCCGCATGGCCTGGCGCTCGACGGACTCGAAAGTCCGGCTGCCCACGTGCGGCGTGACGATGATGTTGTCGATGTCCCGGAACGGATGGTCCGGCGGCTGGGGTTCGGTCTCCAGCACGTCCGTGCCGTAGCCGAGCAGATGCCCCGACTTGCACGCCGCCGCCACGTCCGCCTCGTTCACCAGCCCGCCACGAGCCGTGTTGATCAGAATCGCCCCCTTCTTCATCATCGCGATTCGCTGGCTGTTGATGAAGTGCCGGTTCGATTCATCCAGATTCATGTGCAGGCTGACCACGTCGGCGCGGCGAAGAACCTCCTCGGCGCTTTGGGCACGCTCGATCTTGTGTTTCCAGGCGAACGCGCCATCCCAGTACACGTCGTAGGCGATCGGCTTCATCTCAAACGCAATCGCGCGCGTGAGCACTTCCTTGCCAATCCGGCCCATGCCGATCACCCCGATCGTCTTGCCGTAAAGCTCGTTGCCGGTGATCCGCTTCCACTGCCCCTGCTTGGTGCTGCGCAGGTGCGGCCAGAAGTGCTTGGCGATCGCGATCATCAGTCCGATCGCATGCTCCGCCACCGTCGTGTGATTCACGCCTGGCGTGAACAGCACGGGGATCTTCCTGCTGGTGGCGTACTTCACGTCGATCGAGTCCAGCCCGATGCCGTACTTGGCAATGACGCGCAGCTTTGTTCTGGCGGCCAGCGCCGCGTCGATCACCTTTGCGGTGATATGGTCATCACCATTGAGAAATCCGTCGAAGCCGTCGTGCGTCTTGATCAGGTCGATCATCGCCTCTTCCGGCAGCGGCCCGCGAGCACGCACGACCTCGAATCCCGACGCGGCCAGCACGTCGTGATGTTTGCCTGGAGTGTCCTGATAACTGGTGGTGGTCAGCAGAATCTTCATGTTGTTTGTCCCATCGCCCTGCGCGGATATCTGCCGCAGGCGCCGAACATGATACAAATCTGTCCGCTCCTGTCACAGCATGCGGCGTGGCATTCGAGCAGCATTCTGCACGTCGGTGAGACCGGTGACAGATTCGCCGCGATCACGCAGTTCAAATCGCCGATGAGCGGTTTGCCAAAAAGTCGTGGGACCGCGGCGGTTGACTTTGCCGATAAAAATCGTAATTTGCCCCGTGGGTTCGACGCCGGCCAAACTCCGGCGTCGAATGCCACGGGCAATCAGCCATGCGGCATGGAGGCCGCAGGCAAATTTCGGGCTGTTTCCACGGGCTGTTCGGGTTGTTCTCGGGTTATTCCAACCGATATCCGATTCCTGATCGGCCGTCATGGACGTCCCCTGGGCTTACGGGTGTCTTATGGCCAGCAGAAACCCGATTCTTGACGTTCCGCTGAGCGAAGTGATGCGGAAGGAGATCGCGCTTTCGCTCCAGCACGTGCTGCACATCTACACGGTGGGCAGCTTTCTTCAGGCCTGGGCAAATCCGCGAAATCACCGCAACATCGAGCAGTTGTTCGACACGCCGGAGCAGGCGCGGCACGCCGCCGCCGTCTGTGCCGCCTGGCTTGGAGCCAGATCCGCTTTCACGCCCGTTCCCATGCCGGTTGTTGGCTGGTGGCGGGATGATCCCATGCCCGCCGTGGCGTCCTAAGAGCGTATCCGCCACACGTAGATCCGCCGATCACGCTCCGTCGCCTTTCCTGCCTTCTGGCAGGCACCTTACCACTGCGCCTCTTCGAAGGGGCTGCTGGGCGGACGGATCTTGGGCTTGGGCAGCAGGCTCAGCATCGCCTTGGCCAGCGAAACGTCACCAGCCCCACCAATGCGAATGTTCAGTGGCGAACCCTTCAGCAGCTTGACTTCCGAGGCGTGAGGCTCGGCCTTGGTCCGAGCCAGTTCCAGGAACCTGGCTTTTGCGAAGACCTGCGGGGTGCACAGGTTCATGAACCTGGCGGGCAGGTGATAGGCCAGCGCGTTGCCCCCCTCGTCCACCTCCACCAGCGTGGATCGCGAGGGTGTGGCGATGGCGATGATCGGGTGCTTGGGCGCCTCCTCCATGAGCTGATCGATGTCCGTGTACGCCACCGCCGGACGCGCCGCATCGTGCACGATCACGTGGGTCGCCTCCGAGGAGATGGTGTCAGCGGCGGCGGCAAGCTGATCGACCCACCGCGGCCCGCCGCTGAGGACCTTGACCCCCGAAAAGCTCAGGTGCCCGCCGTACTTCCGTTTGGATGCCTCGAACGCCTCGGGCTGGAAGACGAGCTGGATCTGCTTGACGTTGTCGCGGTTGAGGAACAGCTCGACACTGCGGAGCAATGCCTCGCGACCGTCGATCTTGACGAACGCCCCGCCCGCCTCCCCCGCCTGACCCGGCGGCGATGCGGTCAGGATCAGCACGCTGAAGGTTGCCGATGCCATGTGAATCTCCGTTGCCTGGCGCCGCGACCGGTGCTCCCTGGCCGATGCCCGGTCGTGTGCTGCCGGGTCCATCGTTGGCCATGGCGGGCGGACTGTCAACCCGCGAATCCCGGGCGTTGACACGGCGAGTGTGAAACCTAAAATTCTTAGCCCGCAAATGTCAGGCATCCGCCGACCCTGGCCGGAGCTGCCGGCAGTTGCGCTAAAGGCATGACGGGCTCGTAGCTCAGTTGGTTAGAGCGCGTCCCTGATAAGGACGAGGTCAGTAGTTCGAATCTACTCGGGCCCATTGCCAGCCATCACGCCGAACGGGTTGCCTGATTCACCGATGGTCGCGCCGGCAGTGTTTGCCACGCGACGGATGGCGCGCTGACGCAGGCCGGCTGACCTGAACGCGACTGGCGCGATCAGGCACGTCCGGACCATGAAATGACTGGAGTTGTCGCGTGAAACCGAAGATTCATCCCAAGTACCAGACCTGCACCGTGCATTGCGCCTGTGGCAACACCTTCGTCACGCGCAGCACCCTGCCGAAAATCACCGTGGATATCTGCTCGGCGTGCCACCCGTTCTTCACCGGCAAGCAGAAGTTCGTGGATACCGCCGGGCGGGTCGAGCGGTTCAGCAAGAAGTTCGGCGGGACGTACAGCTTCCAGAAGACGGCCGCGGCGCCGGCCGGGGCCAAAAAGTAGCCGGCCACTCACCCGCACGCACGCAGTCCATTGCCCGCTGCCGCGGCAAATCGCACAACTTTCGAGTCGGCAATGGCCGATGAAAGTGATGTTGCGCGCCTGCGCGTGCCCATCGCCCGCAGGCTGCGGTTTGTGTTGCTGCTGGCGGTGACACTCGGCGGCTGTGCCGCGGGAACCGCAGCGCCTGGCCAGCGCGTGGCCGACGATGGACGCGGCCGGCAGGCCGACGGGCTGGATGCCCCCCGGCATCTGCCGGAGCTGCGCGCCACCGTCGCCCCGCCGATCGGATGGTCGCCACAAAAGCTCCAGGGCAGCGCCCGACACACGCATCAGGTGTGGCAAAGCCCCACTGGCAACACGGCCTACGGCGTGATCCACTTCAGGCTGCCATTTCCCGTGGGTCACGAGCTGCTGCTATGGGCGTTCATGAACGAAATGCGACGTGATCAGGGCCAGGCGAGGTTGATCGAGAAACGATGGGACGCGAACCTGGGCGGAATTCGCTTCGTAACGGAGGGTGGGCTGTACCGGATTCGCACGAACCTGGTGGTGCGCGGGTTTGACGGCTGGGCGGTTTATGCCGGCACGTTCCGCTCCGGGCCAATCCTGCCGGACGAATTGGCTTTGGCCGAGCGGGCGCGCGAGTATACTGAAGTGGGCGTGGCAAGGCCCCATGTATCTCAGAGCGTAGCCCCGTCGAAAACCGGCACGCCCTGATGCGAACTCAGCTCCGCCGCGCCGCTGCCGCGACCGCAACCCCGGCTGCCACAGCTCGCCACAGGCCTGCCGTCGCGCCGGAAGCTGCGGGGAATCCGCAACACAGTCAGGACAATGGGGTTTTTTCGGTTCCGAGCGTACCCAGCGCCGGGTTGTATGTGTGGAGGCGACGGGCACCATGGACAATTGGGCAGTTTTCCCCAGACGTGCGTTGGCCGTTCGTCTGGTGATCGTCATACTTGCGACAGGCGGAATGCTGAGCACCCTGGGCGGTTGCCAGATCGCCCCGGATGTCTCCGTCAAGCGGCTGGCGATTCACCGGCAGACGATCAACGATGACGGATTGCGAAGCCCCGAGGCGTTCGAGGCCCTGCGCGTCTCCTGGGCCGTGCCGCAGCGATGGGAAGCCCTGCCCATCAAGAGCACCTCTCTATACACCCATCAACAGTGGCGATCGCCCTCGACGTTCACGGGCGTGGGCGTGGCTTACATCGACCTGCCCCTGCCCATGCCGGCGCAGGCACTGGTCTGGCTGGCCAAGAACGAATACCTCCGCCGCACCAAAGATCAGAAAGACGGCAAGCTGATCGGCCAGTGGACCGATCCGCTTGGCCGGCAATGGTTCGAGGCATCCAACAGCAAGTATCACGTCTTCGGCTACGCGATGACGCGCGGAGACAAGGCGTGGATCGTGTACAGCGGCTGGCGGACGACGCACGAGCCGCAACCCGAGGAGATCGCCATCGCCCGACGCAGCCTCGAATCGGTCGTGCCCACCAGGTGAAAACAACACGGCAGCATCGGAACCACGACGGCACGACGGACGCGAGCGGCCAATGAAGGATGGCACCGCTTCGCGTCTATGCGGCTTCGTGGTTCAATGCCCTCTTTTGTTTACCTCGGATCGTTGATCGCCCGCTCGGAAGCTACGGCATCGAGCGTTTCGCAGTGCCCATCGACGAAACAGTAGTTGGCGCGCATCGCCTTGTATTCCTTCAGCGTCTTAGGATCCACGCCGGAGGGAACCTTGAACAGCTTGTGCGCGCTGTGCCGACCCGGATCGCCGCTGGTGGCGGCGTTGGCGGCGAATGTCAGGTCCCAGCCGGTGGTGGGCGGATCGAGCCAAGTATTCCTGCTGTCGCCAAAGAGAATGCGTGTGGAAGGCTTCTTGATCTGAGTGATCTTCCAAGGAGGCGGAACGTAACCGGGCAGGTCGGCGTCGGTGCCTCCAGCGCTGAGCGGTTCAGGGCCGTTGCCCGATCCTGGCGCGCCGCGGCTCGGATTGTACGGCACGTGATAGCGCGCGCGAGTATCCGGAGTGCGTAATCGACGACTCATCCCGTATCCAATTTTGTCGCTATCGGGTTTGTTGTTCGACTCGTTGTCGATCGGCTCCCACTCGGGGCAAGAGCGAAGCACAGAGGACGTTTCGCTGGCATTAAAGTTGTCCGTCCGCGCATCCTTGCGATTCAAGTAGATCGAGAGCCGCTGGTGCCAGAACACCTTCTCGGGTTTGTATCTCTTGTCAATCTCCACGGGGAATACAATCACGCCTTTGTAATCGCTGAGGTACATCTGAAACGCCTGCCCGAGCTGGCGGAGATTGCTGAGGCACTTGGCGGTGTTGGCGGTGCGCTTGGCTTTCTGAAGGGCCGGCAGCAGCACCGCGATCAGCAGCGCGATGATGCCGATGACCACCAGCAACTCCACCAGCGTGAAGGCTCTGTTTCGTCTGCGGTTCATGGTCCAACTCCTCCACAGGATCCAGCGGTGGCCGCTTCAGCGACCGCGCGAACGCCACCGCGATCGTCCCCTTGCGGCAATCAGGCCCGCCAGAATGCACGCACCCACGCCCGCGGGCTCGGGGATGACGCCCGAACGGATCGCCCGCAGCGCTGAGATGTACTCCGATCCGAGCAGCCTGGTGTGTTCGGCGATCAGTGCCTCGGCCAGTGGACCCGACTGGTTCACGTACGCGTTGTCGATCAGCGCGTAATCCGTTGCGTCAATCGTGCCCGAATAGTCGAAGTCCCCGTTGATCCATCCGCTCAAGCTGTTCACGTAGCCGTTGTCGATCAGCGAGTAGTCGGTCGCATCGATCGTCCCCGAAAGGTCCGCATCGCCAAAATACGTGAACTTCACCAGCACCTCATTGCCCGAAACGCTCTGCCCGCCGAAGCTCGTATAGATCGGCCCCGACCCACCAACCTGAGCCAGATCGTTCAACACAACCCCAAGTCCATACAGGAAGCTTCCGGCGGCCTGGTTCTGCTGGAAGGCGCGGGTCGAGCTGATTCCCGGTCCCTGCCAGTCAAACGCCCCGCCATTGTTCAATCCGCCGCTGATCAGCGCGGCGATCGCGCCCAAAGAGCCGGCGCTGACGATCAGGCTGTGATCGTTCAGGTCAAGCCTGGCCTGGGCGGCGGTATCGACGCTCAGATCCGACACGACACTGGTGCCCAAAGTTCCGCCACCGCTGGCGATGCGAACATCCCCGCCGTTGATCGTCAGCGAGCCTGCGCGTACGTGCGTGACGGTCAGCGCGCCCGCGCCGTTCTTGGTCAAACCCCCGCCGCCGGCCACCGCGCCAAACGTCGAATCAAACGTGTTGGTGTTGATGATGCCGCCATTGGCGTCCAGGGCGATGTCGCGCGTCGAGTTGATCGCCGAGCGGGTCAGCAGGGCGCCGGTCTGAAGCGTTCCGGCGGCGTTGGTCGAGGTGCCCAGCAGCAGGCTTGCACCCGGAGCGCCAAGCTGATCGTCGGCCCCGACCGACAGTGTACCCGCCAGCACGTTGAACCCGGCGATCGAGTTTGCGGCATTGAGGAACATGGTTCCTCCGCCCGCGAGCTTGGTCAGCCGGAAGCCAGATCCGACGATGCTGCCGTTGAAAGTCCCGATGTTCGTCACCGACACGTTCTTGTCACTGGTGAGCGTCACCGTATTGTCGAACTGCACGTTCCAGCTTCCCACCAGCGAAAACGTTCCCGTGCCGCCCAGAAAGACCGGACCCTGGACGATCTGATCGGTCTGGGATGTTCCAGAGGCGCTGATGGCCACGTTGTTCGACGTGTTGACGGTGATGGTTCCCACGCCCAGGGCGTTGCTGAAGTTGCTGGTGCGGATGGTGCCGGCGTCGATCTGGAGCCCGCCGGTCCAGCCGCTGTTGTTCGCCTGGAGTTCGATTGTTCCGGTTCCGGTCTTGGTGATCTTGAAGGCGCCTTCCATGGTTCGGCGCTGGGAGATGATGGCCGAGCCTGTGGCCGGCTGATGGAACCAGGTCTGGTCGGCGGTGAGGATGATTTTGCGGTTGGCGCCGCCGGGCAGGGCGATCGTGCCGGTCGAGGTGCTGGTAATGCCGCCTGCGCCCAGGCGAATGAACTGATCTCCGGTGCTGGAGGCGCTGATGCTGAGCGTGCCGTTGTTGCTGGTGAACGGCAGGAAGGTGATCGAATCGACGACGATGTCGCCGATGTTCTGCGTGGACGTCGTGCCCGCGCCGTAGTCCAGACCGCCGAAGACCAGATCCGTGGTATCGCCCGCGGCCGGGACCAGCGGCGGCGGAGGCGGGACGTTGGGGTCGGAGCTGATCCAGTTGGCGGCGACGGACCAGTTGTTGCTCACGTCGGCGTGGGTGAAGGTGAAGGTTGTCGCCAGCGCCGGGCGCGCCGCGCCCGCCGCGACCCACGACGCCGCCAACCCCAGCAGCACGCGTCGGTGCGATGCCGGCGAACGTTTCGGCCGCAGTGTGCGAATCCCGGTTCCGGTTGCGATGCAGTCCATCGTATGGGTGGCAGACATGATGTTCCTCCCGTCTGGCGTTGCCAGATTCTCCGCAGACTCAATCGCCCTTCGCCTCGGTAGGCGGGGCCGTCGATTTGCGCACGATCAGATTTTCCTTGAGCACGACGCGCCGTGGCGGCGCCGTGCCGTCGGTGCGGATCTGCTCCAGGACCATTTCCGCCGCCGCCCGGCCCATCTGTTCGGTGGGCAGGGCCACGGTAGTCAGTGGAGGAATCACATCCTCCACGGGATAGGCATTGCTGAAGGTGGCGACGCTGATATCGCGCGGCACGGCGATCTGACGCTCCCACAGCAACTGCAACAGCTTGATGGCCATATAGTGCGTATAAACCAGCACCGCCGTCGGACGCTCCTGCGGCGGCTGTTCCAGCAGGTTGTTGGCGAACTCCTCGGGCGTGCAGCTCAGGACCTGCACGTTGTCCGCCAGGCCGTTGTCGCGCATCACCGCGTGGTACCCGTCCTGTCGCTGGGTCACGCTGTAGTGCGGCGGCTGCTGTCCGAGAAGGAAGCTGATGCGGCGATGCCCCAGGCCAACCAGATGCCGCGTGCTCTGCGCCGCGCCGTCGTAGTCATCCACGACCACCGTGGGCAGGTGATGATCCGGCGCGTCGGCATTGACCAGCGTCACCGGAAGACGCGCCTGCTCGATGATCGACGCCAGAGGATCGCGCAAGCGGCTGAGCACCAGCGCGCCGTCCATGCGTTGATCCAGCAGGATCTTTCCCCAATCGGCCGGGTTGTGGCCCAGGGGCACGAACAGCACGTGATAGTTGTTCTTGTGCAGGACCTCGTGGATGCCGGCCATGATCCCTTCGTAATTGCCACGGACGATCAGGGGCATCGGAGGGGTGTACAACACGCCGATCATGTGCGTGCGCCGACTGGCCAGGGCGCGGGCGCGCCAGTTGGGGCGATAGCCCAGTTGCCTGGCCGCATCGCGGACGCGTTGTTGGGTTTCCGGCGGCACGCGACTGGAGGCCGGGCTTTCATTGAGAATGATGCTGACGGTGGTTTTGGACAGTCCGCAACGGCGAGCGACGTCCATGATCGTCGGGCGGTTGACCGGGGGGATTTTGCTCGCCAGCCTGCTCATTGACCTGCGCCGGGCGGATGCGGAGCGTTGAAAGCGCGCCCCAGACCCGCAGAAACGGTTCATCTGACGTGCTAAACCGGTTCTTCAATTTGCCAAGTTCTTTTCGCCCGTCAAGAAAAAAATCGTCGCCAGCCACCGATCGCGCCCAACCGCCGAACCCACAAGGAGATGAGATGTCATGATTTTCCAAGGATTATGAGGTATTTTTTCACGGCGACTGCCGCGGGTCGCGAAAAGTTACCTCCCGGGCGCGGATTTCACTTGCATTGCCCGCACCCGCTTCGGTATTGTGCTGAACCGGTTTTGCAGAGGCATTTCTCCGGAGGAACCGATCGATGAACCGCACACGCCGCCCCCGAATCGTGCCAGCCGCTTACGCCCTGGTGCTCGTGGCTCTGCTTGCCTCAGCCCAGGCCCAGGACAATCAAGCCCCGCCGCGAGTGTTTCAGTACAACGGCGCCGACCTGGCCGACGCCAAGGCCAAAATCGCCGCCGGCGACAAGCGACTGACCAGGATCGTCCAGAAAATCATCACGGAGGCGGACAAGGCGCTGGGGGCCAGGCCTTTCTCCGTCGTATTCAACGATTCAATCCCCCCCAGCGGCGACAAGCATGACTACATGAGCCTCTCGCCGTACTGGTGGCCCGATCCCAGCAAGCCCGACGGCAAGCCCTACATCCGCCGCGACGGCGAGTTCAACCCCGAACGCAGCAAGTACGACCTGGAGCCGCTGGAGAATATGTGCAACAGCGTCGAGACATTGGCTCTGGCGTACTATTTCAGCGGACAGCAGAAGTACGCCGAGAAGGCTGCCGAACTGTTGTACGTCTGGTTCTTCGATCCCCAAACCCGCATGAACCCGAACCTGAAGTACGCGCAGTTCCGCCCCGGCTACGACGATCTGCGCCCGGCAGGAATCATTGAGGGCAACCGCCTGCGCAAAGTGGTGGATGCCGATGGCCTGCTGGCCGGCTCACACGCCTGGACCGCCGACGATTCGCAGAAGCTCAAGGCCTGGTTCAGGGAACTGCTCACCTATCTGCTGGAAAGCGAGCAGGGCCGCGGCGAAGCCGCCGCCGAAAACAATCACGGCACCTGGTACGCGGTTCAGACCGCCACCTATGCGCTGTACCTCGGCGACAACGAACTGGCCAAAGAGCTGATGATCAAGTTCGGGCGTGATCGAATCGCCCGGCAGATCCAGCCAGACGGCTCGCAACCCTACGAGCTGGAGCGCACGCGCGCATTCGACTACAGCCGCTATGCGCTGCTGGGGCATGTGGAACTGGCGGCGCTGGGCGAACGCGTCGGGCTGGATCTGTGGAACTATCAGACCGAGGACGGACGCAGTATCCGAAAGGCACTGGAATGGCTGATTCCCTACGGCATCGGCGAAAAGCCCTGGCAGCACCAGCAGATCGCCCCGAGAAAATCGCAGGAATTCGCCACCCTGCTGCGTCGCGCCGCCAACGGCTTTCGCGAGCCTCGCTACGAGCAGCTCATCAGCAAAATCCCCGACATCAAGGGCGTCGGGGAAAAGGCCGATCTGCTCTTCCCGGCGCGCAGCACGCAATGAGTTGCCTGACACCCTGACAACGCCGCGCGCTTGCCCGATCATGAATACCCGGCGCGCCCTATGCAACACAACCTGACCAACATCGACCTGGCCGTGCTGGTGTTCTACTTCGCCTTCATGGCGTCGATGGGGTGGGTCTTCAGGCGATTCATCCGTAACACCAGCGACTACTTCCGCTCCGGCGGGGAGGTGCTGTGGTGGATCGTCGGGGCCGGGGCGTTCATGACCAGCTTCAGCGCCGTCACCTTCACGGGAATGGCGGGCAAGGCGTACGACGACGGGCCGGTCGTGCTGGTCATCTTCCTGGGCAATGCGATCGGCTTCTTCTTCAACTGGCTGTACTTCGCGCCGGTCTTCCGGCAGATGCGCTGCGTGACGGCGATGCAGGCGGTCCGCGAACGCTTCGGACGCATCAACGAGCAGTTCTTCACCTGGCTACAGATCCCCACCGGGCTGATGTATGCGGCGATCTGGCTCAACGGGCTGGGCGTGTTCGTCGCCGCCGCCTTCGGCTGGAACCTGGAATTCACCATCATCCTCACCGGCGCCGTGGTGGTGTTCATCAGCGTGGTCGGCGGGTCCTGGAGCAGCACCGCCAGCGATTTCGTCCAACTGCTTCTGTTGATGCCGGTGACGCTGGTGGCGGCGGTGTTCGCGCTGGCGCAGGTCGGAGGCGTGGCAAACTTCGTGCAGCGCGCTCCCTCGCACTTCTGGAACTGGACCGAAGCGGCCCACGGAAACATCATCACCCTGTGGGTGATCGCGATGCTGCTCCAGAAGTTCGTGTCAACCAACACGATGACCGATGCGGCACGATACCTCAGTGTCAAGGACACCACGCACGCCCGCCGCGCCGCTTTGCTCGCCACGGTCATGTTCCTCATCGGCTCCTGCGTCTGGTTCATCCCGCCGATGGTCTGCCGAATCCTCCAGCCAGACCTGAAGACGATGTTTCCGAACCTGGCCAAGCCACAGGACGCTTCCTACTTTGCCATTGCGATGATCGCGATGCCCCAGGGCATGCTGGGCATCCTCCTCAGCGCCATCTTCGCCGCCACGATGTCCTCGATGGACAGCGGGCTGAACAAAAACGCCGGGTACTTCATCAAGAACTTCTATCAGGTGGCGATCCGCCCGCGGGCCACGGAACGGGAACTGGTGGCGGCGTCGATGATCTGCACCGCCGGGTTTGGAATCCTGATCATCCTGAATGCCCTGAAGTTCGCGAGCTGGCGACATCTGACGATCTTTGAGCTGATGGTCAACTTCGGCAACTGGGTTGCATTGCCGATCAGCGTGCCGCTGGTTTGGGGGATGTTCATCCGCCGCGCCCCGGACTGGGCGGCCTGGTCCGCGGTCGTCGTCGGCCTGAGCACTTCCTACCTGACCAACCGCCTGCTGAACGCCGAATGGGCCAGCAGCTTCTTTGGCTACAGGCTCAATCCGCGCGAGGCCAGCGACTGGGCAACGCTGGCGGGCAGCCTGATGAACATCCTGGTCGGCTCGGGCTGGTTCCTGCTGGCGACGCTGCTGGCCCCACGCCAATCCCCATCCGTGCAGCATCGCGTCCAACAGTTCTTCGCCAAAATGCACACGCCGGTCGATTTCGATCGCGAGCACGGCCACGGCAGCGACAACCTTCAGGCCTACGTCATGGGACTGCTGTGCCTGGTCTACGGCGGATTCATCACGCTGCTGGCGGCTGTGCCCAACACGCTCTGGGGTCGATTGGCCTTCGCCTTCTGCGGCCTGGTCATGGCGGTGATCGGGTGGATGCTGTATCGTGCCGGCACTCGCGGCCGGCGCGCCACCGCCGTGCTCCAAAGCGGTCCTGGCCAGGCCGTCACAACCCTCATGGAGAAACAGGCCCTACGATGAAGTATCGCACGCTTGGTCAAACTCAAATCCGAATCTCCCCCATCGCCATGGGATGCATGTCGTTGTGTGCCAACGCCACCTACGACGACATCCCTGTCGAGCAGGCCATCGCCACCATCCACGCCGCAATCGACGCGGGCATCAACTTCTTCGACAACGCGCCGATGTACGGCCAGGGCGAGGCCGAGCGACGCCTGGGGCTGGCGCTGAAGGGCCGCCGCCGCGACAGCGTCGT
The DNA here is from genome assembly GCF_050410795.1 of Fontivita pretiosa. GTDB lineage: Bacteria > Planctomycetota > Phycisphaerae > Tepidisphaerales > Tepidisphaeraceae > Fontivita > Fontivita pretiosa. The sequence goes on from NZ_CP191258.1 coordinate 1,139,280, forward strand.
CATCGCCGACAAGGTCAGCTCCCAGACCCTCAGCGCACAGGAAGTCCTCAGCGAGTGCGAGCAGAGCCTGCGACTGCTCCAGACCGATTACATCGACCTGTACCAGATCCACTGGCCAAGACGCGTCGTGCCGCTGGAGGAAACCCTATCGGCCATGGAGAAGCTCGTCTCCGACGGCAAGGTCCGGGCGATTGGGGTCTGCAACTTCGGGCCGATCGACCTGGCCGCGGCCATGGAAAAACATCGCATCCTGACTGACCAGATCTGCTACAACCTGCTGTACCGGGCGGCGGAGTTCGAGCTGCGCGAAGAGTGCGTGCGTCGCGGAGTGGGAATCCTGTGTTACTCGCCGATCGCACAGGGCCTGCTCACAGGGCGATTCTCCAGTGCCGACGAAGTGCCGGATCTGCGCGCCCGATCGCGGCACTTCAGCAGCAAACGTCCGCAGGCCAGACACCGCGAGCCGGGCTGCGAGGCCGAGACCTTCGCCGCCATCGAGCGCATCCGACAGATCTGCCAGCGCATCGAGCTGCCGATGGCGGACGTGGCAATGGCGTGGCTGCTGCATCAGCCGGGAGTCCTGGCAGTCCTGGCCGGCGCCAGCAGGCCCGAACAGGTCCGCCGCAACGTCGCCGCCGCCGACATCACACTTTCGCCACAGGTCCTCAACGAACTCGATCAGGCTACGCGCGAACTGAAAGACAAGCTCGGCCCGAACCTCGATCCCTGGCAGACCGACTCGCGCGTGCAATGAACGTCGATGATCCGACCCTCAGTTGCTGATAACGCAGCACGTTCAACCACGTATGAACACCAACATGAATGAACAACCGAGTCTGCGTTCATCAGCGTTCATCGGTGGTTTCAACGACCTTCTGTTTCGACTGCGGTCCTTCGGCAAACTCGATCTCGGGCATTTGGGAGAACAGGCATGAGTGATCCGATCCGGGTGGGCATTGCGGGGCTGGGACGCAGCGGATGGTCCATCCACGCCAAAGCGCTGCTGGCCATGCCGCAGAAGTACACAGTCGTGGCGGTCGCCGACAGCGCCGCCGAGCGTCGCGATGAAGCGGTGGCGGCGGCACAATGCCGAGCCTGCGCGACCTTTGACGAGCTGGTCGCCGACCGCAATGTGGAACTGATCGTCGTCGCCACGCCCAGCCATCTTCACGCCGAGCATTCCATTGCCGCCATGCGCGCCGGCAAACACGTCGTCTGCGAAAAACCGCTGGCGTTGAATGTCGAGCAGGTCGATCGCATGATCGCCGTCGCCGCTCAGACCGGACGGACCCTGGCCCCGTTCCACAACCGCCGCTACGAACCGCATCTCAGAAAAGTTCAGCAGATCCTGGCTTCGGGGCTGCTGGGGCAGATCGTGCAGGTGCGAATGGCCTGGCACAGTTTCGGGCGACGATGGGACTGGCAGACGCTCAAGGAGTTTGGCGGGGGGTCGCTGAACAACAATGGCTCGCACCTGCTTGACCAGGCGCTACAGATCTTCGGCGACGGCGAGCCACGCGTCTTCGCCGACATCCGGCATACTCCGCTGTCCTCAGGCGACGCCGATGACCATGTCAAAGTCGTCCTCCACGCTCCCGGGCATCCGACGATTGACTGCGAGCTGACCAGCGCCGCTGCCTATCCACAGGAACGCTGGCACATCATGGGCACAAGCGGCGGCCTGCACGGAACCACCGACAAGCTTCAATGGAAGTGGGTCGATTGGAATAGCATGCCCCCCAGGCCGGTGCAGCGCGGCCCCACTCCCGACCGCGCCTACAACAGCGAAAAGCTCGTCTGGCAGGAAGACTTCTGGACACACACGCCCGACGGGCCAACCATCACCGATCGATTCTACTTCGACCTGTTCGAGACGATCCGGCACAACAGGCCGCTGTTCATCACCCCCGCCAGCGTCCGCAGGCTCATCAGGCTCATCGAGCAATGTCGAGAACAGGCCAACCTGTGATCCCCGAACCGCCATCGCCGCCGGGACCATCGAAGTTCGCCGGATGTGCCAGCAACTGGCCGCTGCGGCAGGCCGGCTTCACATCCACCGCCGCAACCCTTCCCATTTCACTTTCCACCCCTGGCGTGGGAAGCCTGGAGCGTCGGCGCCTTCGGGCGCGCCGTCCCAGCCCGCCGCCATCATCGCCACCGCCGAAAGCAATCCTCCGTTGCCGGGAAGGTACAGGGTGAGGTTTTCCCGCTGATAGACATGCCCGTTGGGAAGGTAGCGGTTCTTGACCGAATCGATCAGCAGCGCATCGACGGCAAGGTCGGGCCGCCCCACGCGCGCCGCGCACATCGCCGTCATGGGAAAATCCCAGCCCCAGCAGCGGTCCCATTGCCAGACCTGCATGACTTTTTCCAGCGTCCGTCGCATGCTCGCCACACCGACCCCGTCGCCCGGCAGCATCCCCAGCGCCCCGATCAATGCCGGATGCTCCCAGTTTCCTGTCGTGTAGGTCTCATCGCCCTCATACGAAAGGTACAGCCCGTCCTTGTGCGGCAGCGGCGAAAGGTTGTCCAGCACCTCTTGCCACTGTGGATTCGCTGCCAGGCCCAGTCGATGCCGCCACTGCTGCGCGATGCGCAGACCGAATCGCCAGTACGACAGCTCGAATGTTGGATTGCGGGTCGTGCTGGTCTCGTTGTGCTCCGAGACGATCTTGATCGGCGGACCAAGAACGTACAGCCCGCTTGTCGGGTCGCGTACCGCATATGAGGCCATGAAGTCCGCTGACTCCTCGACGATGGCCTTCCACTGCTCCAGCGTCTGGCGCGTGGGATTCTGCCGATAGCACAGTTCGGCATAGTAGATTGGATGTGGCTGTTGCCAGATGAGCAGCGGTCCGATGGGCGAAGGAGAATCGATGCCATCAGGCCCCACCATCTTCGTCCATCGTGCTCCGCGGTAGCCCTGGCGTCGCGCGTTCTCGCGCGCCACCGGCAGAATGCGCTGGTAGAATCCCAGGCTCCGTTCCAGCAGTTGGATCCTTCCCCAGGCCGCGAAGTGCACGCCATGCCACCAGTGCATCTCCAGATGGAACTTGCCGTACCAGGAGTTGCAGACCAGTCCGGTTTCCTGTGGCGGCAGGGAGCCGGCGCAATTCACGCGCGTCAGGTACTGCGAGAGCACGATGCGGCGCTCCAGCTCGCGCGCCCGCGGATCGGTGCTGCCGGAAAGGTCGATCGCGCCGCCGCTCGTCCAGAAATCGAGCCAGAAACGCCGGCTCAGCTCGAAGGCTTCATCAGGCGAGGGAAGCTCACCCGCGATCGGCTGCTGCGCGAACGCGCAGACCAGCGCCATCGCCGACCCCGACGCGCCTGATCCGTTAAGGGCAAGCTCGTGGCGGGCAGGCTCGGCAAGTGCCACGTTCTTCGACCAGATCAGGCTCGCGTGATAGTCCGTGCCATCCAGCCGCCGCGAAATCTTCGCGCGATTCTCACCCGCGCGCAGCACCTGCGTCTCGTGAGCCTCGGGCTTTGTCCAGTCCGCCGCCGTCCGATCGGGTGATCCGTAAGGAAAGCGGATCCAGACGCTCAGCCGCCCCTTCGCAATCAGTGGCGATTCGATCTTCACCGCCACCGCGTCCAGCTCTCCGGCACAGCATGTCTGCACGGTCACCGGCGCGCCGTCAAACTCGAACCGGCTCGTGAGCACCCCGGTCCATAAATCCAGCGTCTGTTCCGCGTGGCGAATGTCTTCAGGAACCGCCCGCGAACCATCGGGCCTGATCAGCTCCAGCGAGATCCGTCCCAGATGCAGCTTGTGCGGGTTCTCGCGAAGCCAGTTGTAAAGCGGCTCCTGACCCTGCCGCGCGGTCAGATACGGGACCTTTCGGCCGTAGGTGTCGTACTCGGCGTAACGAATCTGCTGCCCGCGCAGCTCCGCGGGCATGGGGATCGTGTGCCACCCCCACTGCGCCATCGTGCAAAGCGGCGTGAACTTCTCGTAGAGCTGCGGGAACGTCTGCAACCCCGTCAGGTCCGCGGTGAAGGCGAACTCCCCATTGCCCACCGACAGCGGCGAAAGCGGATCAAACCCCCGCAGCGTCACGTTGTGCCGCAATACCACCGCCCGGCGATCGATCGGCTCAGATTCCGGCTGTGCAACCACGTCAGCTCCGAGACACAACAGAATCATCAACAGGCACAGGGCGCCAGAGCGGAACGCACCACGACAGAACCTTTGGCCCTGGTGTTGCACTGGCCCCTGCAGCGACGGTTATCCGCGCTTCGAGAGCACCTGGCGCTCGTAACGCCTGACCTCATCGATCCACGCCGCCCCGACCGGCACGCCCTGCTGCTGGCAATAGTAATCCCACACGGCGCCGTACGGCATGGTCTTGAGCTCTTCGAGCATCGCCAGCCGCGCCGTGTAATCTCCCGACGCTTCGAGTTCGCGCAGTCTCTGCGTCGGCTCCAGCATCGCGATCAGCAGCGCCTTGAGCATGCAGCGCGTGCCGATCACCCAGGCCGCCACGCGGTTGATGCTCGCGTCGAAATAGTCCAGCCCGATGTGAACGCGATCCAGATAATCCCCCCGAACCAGCTCCTCCGCCGTCGCCCGCAGATCGTCGTTCAACACGACCACGTGATCGCTGTCCCATCGCACACCCCGGCTCACGTGCAGCAGGATTTCCTTCAACGACGTCAGCACCGCCGAGATCTTGTCGGCGATGCCTTCGGTTGGATGAAAGTGCCCTGCATCCAGACACAGCAGCTTGCCGCGGCGAATCGCATAGCCCAGGTAAAACTCGTGCGACCCGACCACGTAGCTTTCCGACCCGATCCCGAACAGCTTGCCCTCCACCGCATCCAGGTTGTACCTGGGGCTGATCGGCTCGGCGAAGATCCGGTCCAGAGATTCCTCCAGGATCTCGCGCGGCGTGCGGCGGTCCACGGGCGTGTCTTTCATCCCGTCAGGAATCCACACGTTCGTCACGCACGGACTGCCCAGCTTGCGGCCGATGAATTCCCCGATCCTGCGGCAGGCGATTCCATGACGAATCCAGAAGTTGCGAATCCCCCGGTCGCGGTGCGCCAGCGTGAACCCATCCGCCGCCTTCGGATGCGAGAAAAACGTCGGGTTGAAGTCCATGCCGATGCCGATTCGCCTGGCCCAGTCAACCCAGCCGGCGAACTGCTCGGGACCAAGCTTGTCGCGCTCGATGATCCTGCCTTGGGGATGCTCAGCGTACAGCGCGTGGAGGTTGAGCCGGTGCCGCCCGGGAATCAGGCTGAACGCCATCTCCAGATCGGACCGCAGCTCGTCAGGCGTGCGCGCCTTGCCGGGGTAGTTGCCGGTCACCGCCAGCCCCCCGCCAAGCTCGCCCGCCGATTCGAAGCCGCCAACGTCGTCGCCCTGCCAGCAATGGATCGAAATCGCGACCTTCTTCAGTCGCTGCATCGCCCGATCGGTGTCCACGCCCAGTTCGTTGTACTGCTGCCTGGCCTGTTCGTAACGTCGCTCGATCGCGCCGCCTCGATCGCCACTGCTGCCTGCTCCGCCACGAGCTCTGCCACCAGCACTGCTCGCGGATCTTCGCGCCATATTCTGCTGCTCCCTTGCTCGGAAGATCTGCTTCGCCCGTCGCCCGCAAATGGACAAGCAGCCCGGCGAATCTTCCGCCGCCGCCGGGCTGCGCATGTCATATTGGATTTCCCGGCAAATGCCAAATGTCCTTCTCGCCCTGCGTGTTGAGCACCGCATGGCCAGTCGCGACGCATTGCTGCTACATGCAGTGAGCGACGATGCCGCGCGCCACCGGCCGACGTCGCCTGCCAACGCCTGGCATCGCCAATCCGGGTCTGCGCGCCGCCCCTGCCGAACCCTCCCCATCTCACCTCCCGCAAGCCGCTCTCAGCGGCTCCGCCGCGCCCGCTGCCCCGACGCCACCGTCCCCGCGAGCAGCGCCATCATCCCCAACGCCGCCGGCTCCGGCACGCTCGCGCCGTGCAGCCCCAGGCTTGCCAGCGCCTGCTCCAGTGACTGCGGCTGCGACCGCGGCTGCGGCGGCGCGCCCGTCACCGCCTGCCAGTTGCTCACCAGCACATTCAGGTCTGCCAGATCCACCAGCCCGCTGCCGTCAAAGTCGCCGCCGAACCAATTCGCGCTCGATTGCCAGTGCGTCGCCAGCGCGTACAGATCCCTGATGTCCACCCTCCCGTCGAGGTTGGCGTCGCCCAACAGCAGCGCCGCCGCCGTCAGTGACAGTGTGTTGGCCGAATACGTCTTGACGAAGCTCAGCCCCGCCAGCCCCGTGTCATTGGCGATCACCAGATCCCCCGTGCGTGCCCCGAAAGTCATCACATCAAACCTCTGCCCGGGCAGGGGAACGAAATCGCCGATCAGGCTCACGCGCAGCGTGCCATCCAGCGTCGCCGATCCCGCGATCGCCAGCCGATCGTATTGCGATCCGACGATCGTCCCGCCAAGCTCGATCTCCAGCGTCCCCGAGGGACTCTGGCTGAAGTCTCCGTTGATTGTCAGGATTCCGGCCGAATGCCCCGGCGCGATCGTTCCGCCAATGTTGTTCACCGCCGCGTTGACGCGCCCGTCGCCCGCCAGCGTCCCGCCGGGCACAACGTTTACGATTCCCGGCGTGAACGTGCCGCCGCCCTGGCCGATCCGCACCGCCGACGAGCCGTTGCCCAGCGACAGCGACCCGCCCGACCACAGCTCCACCCGTCTGTTCGCCTGCAACCGAACGTTGCCCGGCACCGTGAACGTGGCGTTCTGATCGCGACCGACCATCAGCGTGCCCACGCTGATCCCCGCCAACTCGCGCGACGACGTCGTGTTCACGTTCTGGATCACTCCGCCGTTGTAGATGAAGTTGTCCACCGCGATGAAGTTCGACGTCATGTTCAGCGTGCCGCCGTTCATCCGGAAGTTGGACGTGTTGACCCGATTGAACCCCTCGCGCAGGTCGCCCTCGATCGTCAGTCGGCCGCTGCCCGACAACGTCACCGTTGCCTCGTTGCCGAACTCCCCGATGATCACGTCCCCATTGACCGTCACCGTCCCGCCGACGATGTTGAAGCTCGATCCGCTGCTGGAGCCTGTGGCGGAGAACGCGACGTTCAGCTCGTATGTCGTGAGCGTCCCGCCGGAGATGTTGGCCGTGCTGGTCCCCCCGCCGCTGGTTTCGTCGAAGTAATCTCCAACCGCGAATCGCCAGGCGCTGACACTGCCCGCGGTCTGCGTGTAGCGACCGACCGCCCCGCCATCCCGACCGACGATGATGCTCCCGCCGTACACCGTGTTGAACGGCCCGGACTGCGTCAGGTCCAGCGATCCACCCACGCCTATGGAGAGCGAGCCGCTGCTGCCCTCGCCCCCGACGATCAGCAGGTGGTCCATCTCCGCCGCGGCGCTGTTCACGGCCGCCGTGCGCCCGCCGTTGATGATCGCCACCGTGTTCAGCCCCGGCGCCGCCCCGCCCGACCAGTTCGAGCCCGCCGCGAAGTTCCCGCTGCCGCTCTGAAACCTGCGAATCGACGGCGCAGCAAGATCGATCGAGTAATCCAGCGACCGGATCGCCCGCGCCTGCGACAGGCTGCCCACCGGCGACTCCTGCATGATCACCGACAACCTGCCGTCCAGCGCCATCAGCCGCGCGTCGGCCTGCGCCTCGCTCACGAACGGGCCTGGCTCCGTGTGGATCACCTTCCAGTCGGTCCAGTTGGTCGCCTTCGTCGCCGCCGCAATCACCAGGTCGCCCTCGGAGAAGTACAGGTTCGACCCGCTGCCGCCGGAAAGCTGAGCTCCGCCGGAAACCACGGCGTAGATCGCGATCGCGTTGTCCTGCTCATCGAAGAAGATCTTCGGCCTGGATCCCACGTTGCCGTGGATGCGGTTCTGGTGCCAGTTGCCCACCCCGTCCCGCCAGTAGTGAAAGTAGCTGGACTCCTGAGGCTCCCACACGTTGTTGAAGGTCGGCGGCTTGGCGCTGTCACGGTGCCACATGATCGCGTGGAACCGCGCGGAGTTGTCCACCGCCTGGCCCTGCTGGTTCATCAGTGTCTGGTTCTCCGCCATCGGGCGCACGATCAGCCCCGGCGAGCTGAGGTTGAACCGCATCCCCAGCATCTGCGAGCCGACGACTTCCGCGGCATTGTTCCTCCACGTTCGCCCGCCGTCGTCGGAATAGACGTAGTTGATATCGTGGTTGGCCGCACCCGTCGCGCTCTCGCGCCAGACGAACGACGAGTGCAGCAGGCCGTTCGCGTCGTACGTGAAGCCGTTCGGATAGCTGTTGCGGCTCGCCGAGTTCGTGCTGGTCGTGCCTGTGTACACGCCGATGAACCCGTCGTCGATCTGGTGCCCGTTGCTCCAGGCGTGCGTGGCGCCGCTGTAGTCGTAGATCCACCACGATCCCTGCCCGCTTCCGCCGACCCGGAACGCCAACTGAAGCTCGCCCGTCGGCGTGCGGATGAACATCGGGTACGTCACCCCGACCACCGACTGCCCGCCCTGAAGCTGCGACGTCTCCGGTGCCGAAAACAGCGAGCTGTTCCACGCCACGTCCGTCCCCGCCGCACCGACGATGCTGCGGCGGTAACGCAGCGTGTGTCCGTGCATGTCGTAGGCCAGATGAATCGTCCCGTCGATCTGGTTGATCCCCAGCGACACGATGTTGTGGGCGTCGTTGGGACCATTGACCAGGCTCGACCCGAGCGTGAACGACTCCCATGTGGAGGAGCCCACCGCCCGCCGCGCCACCGCAAGCTGTCCGCTGCCGCCGACGTAACGCCAGTAGCCGCTGTACTGATAGCCGTTGAAGGTCGTGATCGTCTCGGCCGCGAAGCTGTTGCCGTTCATCGAACGCCCGTAAGGCGCGTTGCTCGCGGCAACATAGCCCGATGGATCGACGACGGCATCAACTGTCTTGATGACGGAGAACTGCCCGGCAAGCAGAGGCGACGCCCCGAGGAGCGATATCGGCGCAGCGACGGCGAACAAGCACCGGCGGCGAATCGCAGACACATTGATGACACTTGCGATTGGTGGCATCCTCCGCCTCCAGCACGCGCAGCCGCGACCATGCCGCCTCTGCTTTTACTGGAATTCCACCAGTGCCGCAAATTGCAGCAATTCCCCGTTTTTACCGGGTGTGGCCGCATTCGCGAGATCGCACCGGGCCAGCGGAACGACTCCTCCCCGCGATCGACCCGGGGTTCACACTTGCGAAAGATTCATGTCATCCCCCATCTACCGCCGGAGATCGTGATCTCATCGGGGCCTTTTGTCTTCCGCGCAGGCGCGGCGAACATAGGCGTCGATCGCCGCCGCCACACGCTTGCCATCCCCCATCGCCAGAATCACCGTCGCGGCGCCGCGGACAATGTCCCCTCCGGCAAACACCCCGGGCTTGCTGGTCATGCCCGACTGGTTCACGATGATGTTGCCCTTGTCGTTGAGCTTCAGGTCGGGCGTGGTCTGCGTGAGCAGCGGATTGGCGCGCGTGCCGATCGCTTCGACCACGACGTCGCACTCGATCTCGAATTCGCTGTTGGGGACGGGGATGGGCCTCCTGCGGCCCGAGGCGTCCGGCTCGCCCAGCTCCATCCGCCGGCAACGCAGCCCTCGAACCCAGCCCTTGTCATCGCTGAGAATCGCCACCGGATCGGTGAGCATCTGAAAGACAATGCCCTCCTCTTCGGCGTGATGCACTTCTTCGACCCGCGCCGGCATTTCGGCGCGGGAGCGGCGATAAACCAGCACTGCCGGATCAGCACCCAGCCGCCGGCACGTCCGCACCGCGTCCATCGCGACGTTTCCCCCGCCGATCACCGCCGCCCGTTTGGGGCGCAGCACCGGCGTGTCGGCTTGCGGGTCATATGCCTTCATCAGGTTCACGCGCGTCAGGAACTCGTTGGCGCTGTACACGCCCTTGAGGTTTTCGCCCGGAATGCCAAGAAACACCGGCAATCCCGCGCCGTTGGCGATGAACACCGCGTCAAATCCCAGCTCATTCATCAGGTCGTCGATCGTGTATGTCCGCCCGATGACAACGTTGCATTCGATCCTGACCCCCAGTCGCCGCAGCGAATCGACCTCCGCGCGCACGATCTGCTTGGGCAGCCGAAACTCCGGGATCCCGTACAGCAGCACGCCGCCCGGCTCATGCAACGCCTCGAAGATCGTCACTTCATGTCCCTTGCGGGCCAGCTCCCCGGCGGCGGTCAGCCCCGCCGGGCCGGCGCCGACGATCGCAACCCTGCACCCGCTGGGCAGCGGCGGCTGCTCGGCCTGCTGTCCGCTGCGGCGCTGCCTTGCCCAGTCGGCCACGAAACGCTCCAGGTACCCGATCGCCACCGGCTCGCCCTTCTTGCCGCGGATGCACAGCGACTCGCACTGGGTCTCCTGCGGACAGACGCGCCCGCAAATCGCCGGCAACGCGTTGTCGCGGTACAAAACGTCCGCCGCCCCCTCGAAATCCCCCGCCGCCACGCGCGACACGAACGCCGGAATGTCGATCTGCACCGGGCAGCCGTTCACGCACTTGGCCTCCTTGCACTCCAGGCATCGCCGCGCCTCCAGCATCGCGATCTGCTCGGGCAGGCCCAGATTCACCTCCTGGAATGATCCGATTCGCTGCCGGCCATCCCGCATCGGCATCGCCTGACGCGCGATCTTCATCCGTTCGGCGGGCTTGAGCTTCACTGGTTCATCAGCCATTTTCGCTTCTCGTACAGAATCAGTCGTGCCACGGACGACGTATTGTCTCACCGGCCTCCCGCCCGACGTTTATGAACATCTCGGACCACCCGCGTCTTTCGCTCAGACTCACAAGTGCGTGCGATGAATGCCCAGACGAGCCAACCGTAGCATGGCCGTCCCGGCCATGCGCGGTGCGCTCGAATTCGAAACCTGATCTCCGGGCTCTTCATTACTTCGTGCCGCTGGATGCGGGCGCGACGCACGTGACACGCGGCGCGATCGTTTGGAACGCGCGTCTCGCCTCCGGCCAAGAACTTAAAACCTCGTTCTCCGTGCTCCGTGTAACTCTGTGGCTAACCCTTCTTAATCTCCGCGTCCAGTTGACACGCCAGGCGTTCGTTGGCGGCCTGCTCGTGAGCGCGGTAGGTTGTCAGCCGATCCGACAGCTCGCGGAAATCGACCTTGTGGGCGTCGAATTCCGGCCCGTCGACGCAGGCGAACTTCATGTCGCCGTTGACCTGCACGCGACATCCGCCGCACATCCCCGTGCCATCCACCATGATCGGGTTCAGCGACGCGATGGTGCGAATCGCCAGGGGGCGAGTCACCTCCGCCACCGCCCGCATCATCGGCACCGGCCCCGCCGCCAGCACCAGCCGCACCGGATCGCTCTTTTGATTGGCCTGCTCGATCAGCAGCCGCAAGCGGTCGGTGACGAATCCCCTGAACCCGTAGCTGCCGTCGTCGGTGCAGGGATAGACGGCGTCGCAGATCTGCGACAGTTCCTGTTCGAGGATGACGTAGGGCCTGCTTCGTCCGCCGATGATCGCCGACACGCGATTGCCCGCCGCCTTGAGCGCGCCGGCCTGCGGAAAGATCACCGCCGTCCCCACGCCCCCGCCGACGATCACCGCGTGTCCGACGTGCTCGATCTGCGTCGCATGTCCGAGCGGGCCGCAGATGTCGTGGATCGCGTCGCCCGCCTCCAGCGTGCACATTCGCCGCGTCGTCGCGCCGACGGCCTGGACGATCAGGTCGATGGTTCCGGCGGCCTTGTCGCTGCGTGCGATCGTCAGCGGGATGCGTTCTCCCTCAGCCGTGACTCGCAGGATGACGAACTGCCCCGGCCCGCAGTGCCGCACCACGTGCGGCGCGTGCACCACGAAGCGCTTGATCTGCGGGGCCAGCCAGGCAGCGTTGAGAATCTGATGCGCCATAATCGATTGCGTGCGAGTCAATTCAATGGATCAAGATATCCTCTGATCTGGCCGCAGACAATGTTGGTGCCGGCCGCAAGCAAACGGGGCGTGCCGGATGTTCGGCAGTCCCCCGGGACGTTGCAGCCAATCCCCGTGAGAAACTGTCTGCTTCAGCCGCTGAGCAGCGTGATCCGCACGATCTGTCCCGAGGCCAGGTCGTAGGCGACAAACGTGCCATCGGGGGCGGAGACGAGTTGGCGGATACGCATGGCGTAGGCAGGGAAGCCGCCGGGGGCTCTCAACTCCTGCCGGCCAATCGCGGTGATGTCCTTGCCGGCCAGCCTGAGCAACGCGGGATAGGTGGTCCGCGGCAGCCGCCTGGACGGCAGATCGGATGCGTCCGCCTCGATCGGCTCGGAATCGGCGGCGAAGATCAACAGGGGCGCGGCGTCGTTGCTGGCTTGCGTGTTGGGATCATCCAGCACAAGCGGCGACGACAGTTCCCTAGGCAACCCGATCAGCAGGTTCATCAGCGTTGCCGCGCCGGTGGAATCGACGCGGAACAGCGCCCCGCCGCTCAAGTCCATCAGCAGCAGGCTGTCGCCCGGCCCGGCACTCAGCACATATCGCTCGCGGGTCAGGTCGAACTCCAGCTCGTCGCCGTGCACGCGGTGATGGGTTTGACGAATCTCGACCTGGCCGCGGGGATCGGGCTGCCGCGGACTGAATGAGAGGATGGCCCAGGCGTCGGTATGCCGAAGCAGCAGGCAGATCGTCGCGGGGTTCGCCCGCCTGTACAGCAGCCTGCCGCGGGCAACGCCGATGGAATCGCCCATGCCGGTGAGCTGCTTGAGCCGCCGGGTGTCGGCGACGATGTGAATCGACTGGTTTCGCGGAACAAAGTAGCCGATGCAGGCGTGCATGCTGCGTCCCCGGCCGCCGATGAAGTAAAACCACAGTCCCCCGTCGGGTCCGGCGACCAGGTCCTGGATGTTGCCGCTGCCGCCGGGGCTTTCGCCCAGGGCGGCCAAGATGTTGGCGGAGCTGAGCTGGGTGGCGCGCGGCGCCACGGTTTCGTTGACGACCACGACCCCGTCGTCGCCCTGGGCAGTCTCCACTGTGTAGTAGATGTTTCCCAACGGATCGACGGCCACGTGAACGTCACGACCGGGCGGAAGCTGGGTGATGAGCCTGATGCTGGCGGCGGTGGGCTGTGCAGGCTTATCGTGCGTCGCGGGCTCCGCCTGCGGCACACGCGAGCGGCGGTCGCACGCCATGCTGGCGAGCATCAGGCAGATCACACCGCAATACAGGATGAACGCGTCGATGAATGGTGCTGATCGGCTCACGTCAGACGAAACGGTGGGACGACTCAGGGCACGATGAACGGATCGCCGGGCACGCGATACTGTCGTCCGCCAAAATACTTGTCGCGCACGTCCTTGTAGACCTGCGTGGTGGTTGTGTCCAGTTCCGTGCCCTTGGGGAACCAGAACATCGGGTTGGCGCCTTCCAGGTCTCCCAGCGTCTCCACATGCCCGTCGAAGAAGCCGGCGTTGAAGCGGAACGTGTCGGCCTTGGCTTTCTGCCGGCGCGGGCCGTGGCGATAGGCGTAGATGCGGGCGTCCACGCGAGCAGACAGGCGTGGCGTGTTCCCCGGCGCCATGCCACGATCCCAGGAATTGGAAAAGGAAGTCACGGGCCCCTGGTCGGAAAACGCGCCGCCGAGCTGGCTCTGAACGCTGATATCCGCATCAGGCGGATCCTTGGTATTGCTGTAGCGCGCGCCGTCGGCGATGTAGATCTTGCGCGATGCGTCGCCAACCTTGTTGATTTTCACGTTGTAGCTTGACGGAGGGTTCCATACGTCAAAGGCGACGGTGCGTCCCGATTCCGGTCCGCGACTGCGGTTGGCGTTGCGCTTCAACAGAAAACCCAGGGCCGTGTTGTAGGAGACCATCGGGCCAACATCGAATGTCGGATCCGATCCGCTGAAGGCCTCGGCCAGCAGATCGTTGGCCGGACAGCGGAACATCTCCAACGCTCTGAGCTGGTGGAATCGCTGTTTGCGCTGCGTCGGAGACCCGCCCTCCTCGAATCTCAAACCCATGACCCTGGCGATCGGCGAGGCCCAATCGAAGGTCTGGACGATGCTCGGGCAATTCTGGTCGATTCCGCTGCGCAGTCTGGCGGTGAGAGGATCGTCATAGACGAACAAGGCGGTTGTCCAGGGGCTTCCGGGAATCGAGCCGTCATTCTGGGCCGCGTAGATCTGCATCCCCTGAAGTATGCTGCGGAGATTGGCGGTGCAGCTTACCGTCTTGGCGGCTTCGCGCGCCTTGCCCAGCGCTGGCAGCAGGATGGCGATCAGTAACGCGATGATGCCGATGACCACCAGCAGCTCGACAAGCGTAAAGGCGCAGCGATGCACCGCGCGGATATCAGCTTGCCCGGGGCGACGCAATTCCTGCATACAACCTCCTGATCCGACCGTGGTTCTCAGCGTTGCTCCTGCCCGGCGGCCGATTGATATTCCTCGCGCGTAGGCGGAGGCTTGCGGTCGGGAGCGGGTTCAGGGTTGCGGCCCACCACCAGCCGCCCGCAGTCCGGGCAGAACGTCGGACCCCTCTTGCCCACCCAACTGTTCAGCAACACCGCCGTCGGCTCGTCCTTTGGCTTGCCGTCTTTGGTCCAGTAGCACAACTCCGCCGGGTAGCCGGTCTGCTGGCCAGAATAAGGCGACCTGACCGGGATGCTCAGGCCATCCTTCAGCTCGACGGTGAAGGCCTTGCCAGTCTGGGCGCACACGAAGATGCGCTGGTTGGCCAGACGGGCGGCCTCGGAAGTGCCGACTTTGCGCCAAAGCATCCAGGTGGCGATCAGCAGCGCCCCTGCCAACAGCAGCGTAACGATGGCTTTCCCAGCCGTTGTGTTCAAAAACTCGCGCAATCCGCGGTCCCGTCCCCAACAATGCTTTCTGTTGCACCGAATGATAGTACGATCAGCAACGACGCGTACCGATTAGCGGTTGGTTAAGGTTCCGCTAGACTTTGACTTCATGGTGCTGCGCGGCAGAGCCAGCAGCGAACGGGATGTTACCGCGCCGCGGCGGTCCGTGCAAAAGCAGATTCGATCCTGAACAAGAAAACGACCTGAACCAAATGAACGCGATTGTGGTGGGCGCGGGGCTGGACGGGCTAAGCGCGGCGGTGCGGCTGGCGGCCGGTGGCGTCCAGGTCCAACTGCTTTGCCCGGATGAGGCTGTGGGCGCGGAACTTAAGCCCATTGTCCCGGCGCAGGATCATCATGGGCAGAATCAGCGGCTTGACTTTGCTGCCGGCCCGCAGTGGCTCACACTGCCGTTCGTGCTGCTGGACCTGTTCGCCGCCGCTGGACGTGACGTGCGTGATTATCTGGCCATCAGCCGGCTCGAACCGGTGGCGCGGTATCGCTGGCCAGATGGCCGGCGATTCGACCTCAGCAGCGATGACTCGACATTGATCCGCCAGATCGGGCAATTCGCCGGACCTTCGACTGGTGCTCAGGACGCCCGGGGATGGCTGGAAGTGCTGGAGCGTGGCCGGCGCGTCTGGCAGGCAGCCGAGCCGCTGTTGACGCGCCCGGCCGAACAGTTCTTGCACGATACCCGCCATGCCGGGCTGCTGGCCATGACCGGCGCGCTGACGTTGCCGTTTCGCATCGGGCTGCTGGAGCGGTACGAGCGGCTGGTCAACCGCCACGTGCGCCATCCCGCACTGCGGCAGGTGCTGCACCACCGCCTGCGCCTGGCCGGCGCCGACCCGCGTCGCGCGCCGGGCATGCTGGCGGTGCTGGTGTGGATCGAACACTACTTCGGATGCTGGCAGGTCATCGGGGGCGTGTCTCATCTTGCTCGGCAGCTTGAGCTGCTGGCGCGGCAACTGGACGTGACGATTCACCTTCAGGCGCCCATCGAGCGGATCATCACCTGCGATACTCGTGGCAGACGCTGCGTCTGCGGCGTCAGCTTGCGCGACCGAACCGAACTTTCTGCCCAGGCCATCATCCTCGCACAAGGCGCCAGCCAAGCGACTCCGACCGCGCCATCACGCGATCGCGGTTCGCCAGCGATGCTGCTGCGCGTGAACGGGATCTACGATGAGCTGGCCAACGTGAACTATCTGCTGGCGGCCCAGCGCGAGGTCTGCGTGTACGCTTCGACTTGCGGCGATCCTGCAACCTCGCCGCCCGCATGCCAGAGCCTGCTGGTGAGCTGGCGCCCCGCCACGTCGCCGCAGGAACTGATTGACGAACTCGAGCACCGCTGGGGACTGACGGACCTGCGTCGGCGAATCGTCATGCAACAGACGGCCGCGCTGCATGAAGATCGGGCCATCTGCAATGATCTGAGCTGCTGGCTGAGCAGCCCGCCACGGCGCGATCGCGAAGTTCGTGGCCTGTATCACAGCGGCGGACAACTTCCGTTCATTTCAGGCCTGGCCGGGGCGGTGCTGAGCGGGGTGCGAATCGCCGAGTGCCTGATGCAGGACCATGCGCAGCGCAACGCCGGCGCGACGCATCGCTGCGACAATCCTGTGGGTTTGGGGGCGCGGATATGATATGAATGCAGCTACGATGGCCAAGTCGATGCCAACAACCTGGACCGGCTACGTTCGCGACGACGGGCGCAAGGGGATTCGCAACGTGGTTCTGGTCATCTATACGGTGGAATGTGCCCAGCACGTGGCGCATGAGATCGCGCGCGATGAACCCGGGGTTCACGTCATCGGCTTCCCCGGCTGCTATGACAATCAATATGCGGTGCGGCTGATGCTGGCGTTGGCGCGGCACCCGAATGTGGGGGCGGTGCTGGCTGTGGGGCTGGGCTGCGAATACACCCGGCCCGACAAGATCGCCGAGGTCGTCGCCGCCAGCGGCCGGCCCAGCGACTGGTTCTACATCCAGCAATCCGGCGGCACGCGCAGCAGTGTGGATAAGGGCAAGGCGATCGTGCGGGCCATGCGGCAGAAGATCGATCAGCAGACACCGCGAGCGGCGATGACGCTGGCGGACCTGGTGGTCGGATGCGAGTGCGGCGGATCGGACGGCACCAGCGGGCTGGCGGGAAATCCCGTCGTCGGAGCGTTCTTCGATCGCCTGGTGGATGCCGGGGGCACGGCGATCTTCGAAGAGATCGTCGAGATGATCGGACTGAAGTCGATCATCCTCGATCGCGCCGCCAACCAGCAGGCCCGCGCGCAGCTCGATCATGCGTATGAAAAGGCCGTGCGCTACTGCCAGCAGGTTCGACAGTACAGCGTCTCGCCGGGCAACTTCGCCGGCGGCTTGACCACGATCGAAGAAAAGAGCATGGGCGCCTTCGCCAAGAGCGGTTCGCGCCCGATCCAGGGTGTGATCAAGGTGGCGCAGTCTCCGCCGCGGCCCGGACTGTGGCTGATGGACAGTGTTCCCGACGATCACTTCATGCAGTTTGGCTATACCAATCCCAACGACACCGAAGGGATCATGGATCTGATCAGCGGCGGATCGCAGATCGTGCTGTTCGTGACCGGTCGCGGCAGCGTCATCGGCTCGCCGATTGCGCCGCTGATCAAAGTCACGGGAAACAGCCAGACTTATCGCCGGATGATCGAGGACATGGATTTCGACGCCGGGCGAATCCTCAGCGGCGAGTTGACGATGGATCAGGCCGCCGACGAGCTGCTGGAGCTGGTGGTTCGAGTCGCCAGCGGCCAGCCGAGCAAACCCGAAGCCCTGGGGCATCGAGAGTATTTCGTGATGTACAAGCATCAGGACACCCCGCCGCTGGAGGTCGGTTGCCGGGCGTGACTTTCAGGCCCGCCAGGCGAGGTCGGCTCAGGAGGCTGTGACATCGTCTCGACGATCGCTGGCGTCCCGGATTTGCGGCGGCGTTTTCTTGTGTGACGGGCATCCCGCCCGTGCCCGGTGGCGCGGCGGCTTGCCTGGGGCGAAGCCGGCCGGTAGCTTGTCTGATTTCACGCGTCGGTCGGAGAAGGCCCTCCGCCCACGGTTTGCCGCGCGTGCATCGGCTTTGAGATCAAGCGAATGAATCGCGTCGTCATCACAGGTATTGGCGTCATCTCACCCATCGGGATCGGAACCGCCGCGTTCTGGGAGAACCTGCTGGCCGGCAAGTGCGGCATCGGCAGGATCCGGCAGTTCGATGCCAGTGGTTTCGCCTGCCAGATCGCCGGCGAAGTGCCTGATTACAAAATCGGCGATTACGTGCCCAAGAGCTACCGCAAGGCCACTAAAGTGATGGCGCGCGACATCGAGCTTGCGGTGGTGGCCGCCGACGATGCCTTCAAGGATGCGGGAATCAAGTCGCGCGCCCATACCGACACGCCTGATTTTGATCCGAAGCGATTCGGCTGCAACATCGGCGCGGGGCTGATCAGCGCGGAGCTGAACGAGCTGACACAGGCGATGGTGACGGCGCGGGCGGACGACAATCCCAACAAGCTCGACCTGCACAAGTGGGGTCGCGACGGCATGAATCAGCTTACGCCCCTGTGGCTGCTGAAGTATCTGCCGAACATGCTGGCCTGCCACGTGACGATCGTGCACGGCCTGATGGGCCCGAGCAACACGATCACCTGCCAGGAAGCGTCGAGCCACCTGGCCATCGGCGAAGCGTTCCGCACGATTCAGCGAGGCAAGGCGGAGCTGGCGATCTGCGGCGGGGCCGAGAGCCGGATCAATCCGATGGGCCTGATGCGCCAGTGGCTGCTGAAGCGGCTGAACGAGTCGTGCAATGACGACCCGGCCGGCGCGGTTCGGCCCTTCGATGCTCAGGCCAAAGGCACCGTCTACGGCGAGGGTGGCGGGCTGTTCATTCTGGAAAGCTACGAGCATGCCCGCAAGCGCGGCGCGAAGATCTACGCCGAGTTGGTCGGCTTCGCCGCTTCGCAGGATACCTACAGCATCACCGAACCAGACCCCAACGGACGCAGCTATGGCAAGGCGATTGAGAACGCGATGAAGGACGCGAAGCTGTCGCCGCGCGACGTGGATGTTGTGGTGCCGCACGGTCTGGGGATTCTCAGCCAGGACCGGGCGGAATTGATGGGACTGCGTCATGCTCTGGGGGCGGAGTTGCAGCGCGTGGCGATGGCGCCGATCAAGGCGCAGACTGGAAATCTGGGCGCCGGATCGGGAGTGGACGCGGCGGCGGCGGCGCTGTGCGTGTACAGCAGCAAGATCCCCCCGGCGATCAACACACGAAAGGTGATCGACGGACAGAAGCTCAACGTCAGCGGAACGATGCGGCAAATGCAGGCGAAGGTGGCGGTCAGCGCCGTCTACAGCGTCGGCGGACAGAATGCGGCGCTGGTGTTTCGCAGAATTTGAACTGTACGCATTGACCCATACCGGTCATGCCGGAAGGATCTCCCTCGCCCATCGCAACAGGGCGTCGCACCGCACGGCGACACAGAGGTGTCTGACTCGCCTGGAAAGGCGGAATTCGAGGCTTGATCGGCCGCTGAGCCGGAAACGAAAAAGACCATGAATCGAGTCGTCATCACAGGCATGGGTTGGATCACGCCGATGGGTCACAGCATCGAGCAGGTGTGGAAGCGCCTTTTGGCCGGAGAAAGCGGCATCGCCCGGACGACGATCTTCGACGCCTCGACGTTTCCCACCAGCATCAGCGCGGAAGTCAAGGGATTTGACTTGGCGGAGCACATCGACGCCGAGGCGTATCAGGTGCATCGCGTGGGCGGGCGGAACACGCAGTTTGCGGTGGCGGCGTGCGCGCAGGCGTGGCGTGCGGCGGGACTGGACCGTTCCAAGCTGGACCTGGACCGGGTCGGGATCTACCTGGGCAGCGGCGAGGGATCGCTGGATTTCGACGCCTACACCACCGCCGCTTTGTCGAGCTGGCGGGCGGAAATCAACGGCTGCGACACCGTCAAGTGGGCCCAGATCGCCCACGAGCTGATGAACGTGGTGCGCGAGATCGAGCAGGAGCCGAACATGCCACTGTCGCACCTGGCGCTGCTGACCGGCGCGCGGGGGCCGGCGCTGAACTGCCTGACCGCCTGCGCCGCCTCCACGCAGGCGATCGGCGAGGCCACCGAAATCCTGCGCCGCGGAGATGCGGATGTGATGATCGCCGGCGGGGCGCACTCGATGATCCACCCGTTCGGGGTCACGGGGTTCAACCGGTTGACGGCGCTTTCCACCGCCAACGAACAGCCACGCTGCGCCTCGCGACCGTTCGATGCGGCCCGCGGTGGATTTGTGCTGGGCGAAGGCGCGGGCGTGATCATTCTGGAAACCCTGGAGCACGCCCTGGCCCGCCATGCGCCGATTCTGGCGGAAGTCGTCGGCTATGGATCGACCGCCGATGCGTTCCGTATTACCGATCAGCATCCGGAGGGCCTGGGGGCGGTGATCGCGATGCAGGAAGCTCTTGCGGATGCGAAGCTCACGCCCAGGGACATCCACTACATCAATGCCCACGGCACGGGCACGCGCGAAAACGACGGCAATGAGACCGGGGCGATCAAGCGGGTGTTCGCAGAGCATGCCCGCAACGTGCCGGTAAGCAGCATCAAGAGCATGATGGGCCACCTCATCGCAGCCGCCGGCGCCGTTGAGTTGATCACCTGCGTGCTGGCGATCCGGGACAACATCCTGCCGCCGACGATCAACCTGGAGAATCCTGATCCTGAGTGCGACCTGGATTACGTTCCGAACAAGGCCAGACCGGCCAGGGTTGATGTGGCGATGAGCAACAGCTTTGGGTTCGGCGGACAGAACGACACGTTGATCGTGCGGCGGTACGTTTGAACTGGGCTGGTGTGCCCACCAACTCGCCCGAGGGGGAGCCGGCGGCAGCCGAAGCCAAAAAGGAACCTTTCGGAGAGTTGCCTGCGTTTGTAGAAATGAACCGGCAACTGATTCTCGGCGGCAGGCGTTATGCCAGCCGGCCCCGGATCACTCCAAACCACGGAGGCAGCTATGAAGCGTAAATGGCTTGCAGGTCTGTTGTTGGGCGCTGTACCGGCAATGCCCCTGCTGGCCGGCGGATGCGCCGCCGAAGGCGAGCCGCCGTTTGCTCTGACGGGCCAGCCGGTCAGTCGGGAGCAGGCTCGGGAGCAGGCGCGCTGGACGGATGACAAGGGGCACTATCGCGCCGACTGGAAGTCGGGGATCAATCGTCCGCCGGGCTATCCCAAGCCGGTGGCACCATGACATCGGGCCGATCGGCCGGGGATAACCGCGGCGGCGACCGAGAGTCCAGCAGCTCGATGCGTCGAGTCAGCGATTGACGAAACGGCCCGTTACCCGGGGCATCGCGGAGGGCTTGCAACATCCTGCGCATGGCCGGATAAGCCGCCAGCCCCGCCGCCTCGAGCAACGCAACACCCGTGGCGTCGGCGCGGGCTTCGGCGTCGCGCGGATCGTCCTGGCCACTGAGGCTCATGCTCTGGCTCGAGGAGACTGCCGACTCGTTGATCAGATGCCCCAGTTCGTGCGCAATGACTGCGGCGAGCTGGTCATCGTCAAGCCTGCGGATCAACCCGCGGGTGACGAGGATGCGCCCGTCGGCCCAGGCATAGGCGGCGGCGTCGGCGGAATCGAGCACGTACGCGCGGACATCCCGGCCGCCCCACACGCGCGACAGCCGCGCACCAACGCGCTGGAGGCGGTGTTGATGCGATCCGCCAACCACGCCGCCGTGTGCGGCGATCCACCTGGCCGACGGTCCACTGTCGCCGCCGCGCCCGGCGGCGCAGCCAAAGACGCACAGACCGGCCACCAGCGCGCCCACGAACGCAGCCCGTCTGACCATCGCTAAGAAGTTTGCCTGGCCGCCGTGGCACACGGTCGGGCCGATACAAGACTGGTGCCAATGGGCTGATCTCAACCTTCCGCATTGTTTTCGGGCACGCAGGGTGGTAGACACCCGGCGTGGACGCTGTGAGGTTGCGCAAAAAGTGGGCACGCCGCCGCACACTGCCGCTTCGCCAGACAGGTCACAGCCGTATGCACCGACTCTCGAGGATCATCGCCCTGGCCGTGATGCTGCTGGCCAGAACCAGCTCATGGTCGGCGGAGGCTGATTCGCGTCGGGCGGACAATCCTTTCGGGGAACAAGTCGCGGTCTGGCGGCTGCACGAGGCGCGGATTGTAATCAACGCTCCGCCCGCCGAGCGCTTCGGCCAGGCGCGCCCGACGCGGATTGTTCTGTACGCCCTTCCCAACGGCAACACGATCGAGCAGACGATCGGCTGCCGAGCCAATCCACAGCAGGACTGGCATTTTGACATCCAGCACATTGGCGCGCAGACGCGCCTGCTGCGGGAAATCCAGCCCGACATCAACATCGTAGTCGCGTATCTGGAGGCCGAAGGATTGAGCTGGCCGGCATGGCGGCAGAAGCGGGCCGCAAGCCCGGGTCTGATTCGCGAGATGGTCGAGCAGGTGATCGCGCGTGCGCCGGGCCGAGACAAGCGCCTGACGCTCGCAGCCCACAGCGGCGGCGGAAGCTTCATCTGGGCGTACCTGGACGGGGGCGATGCCATTCAGGAAATGATCGAGCGCATCGTCCTGCTCGACGCGAACTACTCGTACTCTGACGAGAGCCACCATGGCGAGAAGCTGCTGGCGTGGCTGAAAGCCGACCGGTCGCGCGTGCTGGTCGTGATCGCTTACGACGACCGCGATGTGATGCTGAATGGCAGGCCGGTGGTCAGCGCCACCGGCGGAACATATCGCGCTTCGCACCGGATGATCGATCGCTTTGCGCGGGATGTCACGTTCGAGTCAACGGATGATCAGACCTGGCAGCGCCGCAGCGCGATGAATGGACAGGTTCGCTTCCTGATCCATCGCAATCCGCACAGGAAGATCCTGCACACGGCGCTGGTCGGGGAGATGAACGGATTTGTTCATGCGAGGACTTTGAACACGCCGCACGAGAACACCTGGGGTACGTTCGGCGGACCCCGGGCATATGAGAAGTGGATCCAGTCTGCCCCAGTCGATCTGGCGCAAGCGTCCGGTGCAACGTCGCACGCGTCGGCTGCACCGTCGCAAGCGTTGGCCGCGACGGCGCCGTCGCAGCGAATGGGCGGCGGCGAGTTCATGCGGTCGATCGCCGACTGGCCGCTCGAGCAGCGCGAGGCCGCCATCGTGCGCGAAGTGGTGCGCGGAAACGTCCCGAATTTCCTGCGATCGTTCGTTACGATCCGCGCGCAGGCCGTCGCGGCTGATGGGAAAGAGCATCGGATCGAGTTTAAAGTCATGCCCGACTACCTGTCGGTTGGCAGCGACGACGATTTCGCTCGCGTGCCGCTCACGCCGAGCGCGGCGCAGCGCATCGCCGATGCGCTGGATTGCTCCCTGCCCACCCGAAAGATGGTGGATGCAATCTATGCCGCCGCCGAGGTGAAGCTGGACCCCCGGCCGATGACCGATCGTCGCCAGGCCATCGAAACATTCATCCAGCACAACGCGATCATCGAGGGCCAGCGGGCGGGCAAGCGCGCCGGCGCGCTGGTGGCGGGGATCAAGAAGGATCTGGTGATCAGCAATCGACTGAACGACAAGCCCGACCGTGTGGCGATCTATGGCTGGCACCGGCTGGACGGCACGCCCATTCAGCCGCTGAGCACCGTGCACGACAGCCGCTATGTGGATTACAGCCACGGCGTGCGACTGGTGAAGCGACAGGTGCTGGTGGACGAGAAGCCCATGATGATCGAACAGGTTCTGCGTGACCCGAACCTGTGCGCGCTGCTGAGCGACGAAGGGGTGATTGATCAGCCTCGATATCCATCCAGGCCCTGAACATCAGGGCAAGACCAGCGGCGACTTGGCGTCGATCCCGGCGGCTGATACGCTGGTATCGGTCGGGGGAAACAGCCAAAGGATGCAACGGCCCATGCCCGCTCGAACCATTACCCAATTCAGCGTTTTTCTGGTCAACAAACCCGGGGTGCTGGCGCAGGTGACCAAGGCGCTGGCCGAGGCGAAAGTGAACATCATCGCCATGACGCTGGTGGATTCTCAGGAGCACGGCGTGATGCGGCTGGTGGCCGAGGATCCGCAGCAGACGCGGCAGGTGCTGGCGCGGCTGAACCTGCCGACGACCGAGACCGAAGTATTGGCACTGGAGCTGAGCAATCGCCCGGGTGCGCTGGCGGACGTCGCGGAGCTGTTGGCCAAGAATCATCTGAACATCAATTACGCCTACGTCAGCAGCGGCGCGCCGGGAGGACGAACCACCGGCATCTTCAAGGTCAATGACAACCGCAAGGCCCTGCGGCTGTTGAAGGACAGCAGCGCAAAGCCTGCCCGTCAGCGCGAGCTGGCCACCCGCCCAAGGCCCGGGCGGCGATGAAACGGATCATTTGACCTTCGACGAGTGGTATTCGCCAGCGGCCAACTGCGCGGCATAATCGCCGCCTGTCTATGCGTCCCTCTCGCCCGCGCAATCCCGACGCTTCGCGACGCTATCACGACCGTGTCGCCAGGCAATACGATGCCATTTACGATGATCCGTACTGGCACTTTCATGATGAGCTGACCTGGCGACTGATCAAGCCATACCTGCCGCGCGATCACTCGGCCGCCTGCGCCGATCTGGGCTGTGGAACCGGCAAGTGGGGACTGCGTCTGCTCAAGAGCGGGCTGGCGGTCACGTTTCTCGATTCCGCAGCCGCCATGATCGAGCAGGTGCGTCGCAAGCTCACGGAGATCGGCCCGCCACGCAGCCAGCGCGCCACGCTCGTCGTCGGCGACATCGTTCGCATGCCCGAGCTGGCCGACGCGCAGTTCCAGCTCGTCGTGGCGATGGGCGATCCGCTGTCGATCTGTTCCGATCCGCCGCGGGCCGTACGCGAGATGTTCCGGATCACGCGTGCCGGCGGCGTGGTGATCGCCACCGTGGACAACCTGCTGGGGGCTCTGGATCACTTCGTGCAGCGCGGCAACCTGGACGCGCTGGAGGAGTTTGTCCGATCGGGCAAGACCCACTGGCTCACCGCCGACCAGCGGGAACGCTTCGAGCTGACGATGTTCACGCCTGCGTCGTTGCGGCGGATGTTCGAGCGAGCGGGCTTCGAGGTGCTGGAGCTGGTGGGCAAGCCGATCGTGCCGGTGCGTCAGAACCGCAAGCTGCTGGACTATCCCGATGCCGTCGAACGCCTGCTGAGGATCGAAAAGGAACTGTCACGGGACCCCAGTTCCGCCGCGCGCGCCGCCCACCTCCAGATCGCCGCGCGCCGACCCGACGGAACTGCTTGAGCAACGATCGGCGCCTCGCGGTGATCATCGCGCGGCCTCGCTGGCCGAGCTTCACAGAACCGCATCCCTGCGAAGCCGGTTGGGAGAGATGCCCGTGTGCTTGCTGATCCAGCGACAGAAGTACTTCACGTCGCGGAAGCCGCACTTTTGCGCGATGCACGTGATTCGCTCTTCGGTATGCAAAAGCAACGTGCGAGCGTGCTGAAGGCGAACCTGTGTCAGGTAATCGATCATCCTCACGCCGGTGTGCTTGTGAAACGCCCGGCTCAGCGAACCGCGGTGGTAGCTCAATCGCTGCGCGATGGTATCGACTGACAGATCCGGATCGGCGAATTCCGCGTGGATGAGCTGCTGGGCCTGCCGCACCACCGAAGGCATCTGGGGCGTGCGGATGCGGTCGGCGATGTCGTAGAGCATGCTGATCCCCAGCAGACTGGCGCGGCGCTGCCCGGACAGCGTGTAGTCCTGAAGGCTCTGGATCATCTGATGAATCTGCTGCACCGGGGCCGGGCCGTAGGGATAGACTCCCGGACGCAGCCCCATCGCCAGCGCAAACTCTTCCAGCAGCGGGCCGTCCACGCTGAACCAGCACATCTCGCATGGCTCGGACAGACTCCAGAACTGGTGCGGATGGGGCGGGACGTGCACGGCTACGTCGCCGGGGCCGAACTTGAACCGCCGCCCTTCCACGCCGATCGCCGCTTCTCCGCGGATCACCCACTTGACAAGGACGATCTGCCGGCCCAGCACGGGGGGAAAACGCCCGCGCGTGACCTGCTGATGCACCGCCGACCGCAACGCCAGCGGAATGTAACGCGGCGGCGGAGTGCTGCGGCGAAACCCCACGCCGTCAATACGTTTTGTCAGCGTCTCCTCGGGCATGAGAGACAGTGCTCGATGCTTCGTTGGCTGTGATCGATGGTCCGTGATGGCGACAGCCGATCTTCGTCGCGTCGCTGACGCTGGCCCCAAATCCTACCGGCGATGGTTGCCTGTGACGAGCATCTCGCCCGTGCGCTGTGCCTGCGCGCAGACCCGCCTCGAGGACATCGCGATCACGGGCCGCCGCCCGGCTCGAATTGGCTGAGATACTCCTGGAACGAAATCGGACTCTGCTGTGGCACCGTGACGCGAGGCGCCTGCGCGCCGTCGATTCGGCGCAGATTCGCCCAGGGATCCTCCGCCAGTCGCAGAAACTTGAACCCCAGGAATCGTGCCTTGCCGTTCGAAGTTGCGCTGGCCGGCTGCGTCGAGCCGGGCTGGCTGGTCATCCGCTGGATGTATCGTTCGATCGGCTCCTCGCGCACTGCCGGCGATGCCGAGTGAATGATATGCACCGCGCCGTTGTCGCCGAGGGCCAGCAAACCGACATGGCCGACCCACGCGCTGCTGTCACGCCCCCAGACGAAGTTCACGATGTCGCCATCACAAAGCTTGTCCTTCACCATTCCGATCCGCTCGTGCGGAATGTACCAGTCCGTCCAGGTCTGTCTGGGGATCTGCACATCGAGGTTGTAGCGGCTCTTGAAGAACCGCGAGCGGTCGACGACTTCGCTGAAGGCCACCGCCGCGCCGTCGGCGAGCTCGGTCGTGATGTCGCGCGCCAGCCAGGCGTTGTTGGGGTTCCAGTCCGCCTCCGTGAAATGATTGCGCGTCAACACACCGATGTGTCCATCCTTGTACCGGATCCGCTGGAGGATCGCCAGGAACGTCGGCCAACTGTCGCTCAGCGCCATCGCGATGGTGTGCTCGGCGAAGACGACGCAGTCGCTGTGGTGCAGGCAATAGACGGGCTGCGGATCGATCGTCTCAAACGGCGATTCTCCGAGCAGATAGATTTCGTAGGGTTGCCCGATGTTCCTGCGTGCCAGATGGACGACGCGCTGGCGAAGGTCCGGCTGCGCGGCGTGCAGCCCGCGGAGAAAAGCATCGACCTGTTGCTCGGACATCTGATACAGTGGAACATCGTCCGGCGGTGCGGCGGCATCCGGCGAAGCGCCCATCAGCCGGGCCGTCCACGTCGGAGGGGAAGAACACCCCGGCACCGCCTGCGCGCAGACCCCGACCGCGACGATCGTCAGCACCACCTGGATCCACCGCCACTTCCCGCACATGCCTGGCCAAGCCTATCCGCCCCCACGCGCCGCGACAACCCCAAAAAGGGGTCGGGAGTCTGGCTCAGTCTCGACCCTCTCCAAGTTCGGCGCATGTTCGGTAGCGCCACGCCGATGCAGTGGGTACAAGCTGCGGGATGGAAACATCTCGATCACCATGGAAGGTCCTGCGGCAGGCCCATGAACTGGCCCTCCGCGTCTGGCCGGCCTACTCCTGCGACTGCAGCCGCCACGACTTCACGCTCCCGCAACTCTTCGCCTGCCTCGTTCTGCGCGAGCAGCTCAAGCTCAGCTATCGCAGGGCCGAGCAACTGCTGCGCGACTCGCCGCAGTGGCTGGCCGACCTCGGCATGTCCCGCGCCCCGGATCACAACACCCTCTGGCGGGCCTTCGGCACGCTTCTCAAGACCCGGCGCGTCAACCGCATGCTCGACCTGCTGGCCCAGCTTGCCGCCAAGGCCAAACTGCTGCGTAAGCTCGACTCGAGCAAGCCGCTGACCCTCGACAGCACCTGCTACGAGGCGCGTCACCGCTCACGCCATTACGACCGCGTCTGCCGCAAGATGCTCCTGCGCGATGGCGGCAAATACACCGAAAAAACCGATGCAGACGAGGTCAATCGCTCACGCTCGCGCCGGGCCCGGCAGATGCCGAAGCTGGCCCTGGCGGTGGCCTCGGCCTGTCACCTCATCCTGGCGGCGCGGGTTCATATCGGCTGCGGGTCCGATGCGCCGGACTTCGCGCCGCTGTTGTACCATGCGTGGCGGCGGGCCAATGTGAACGTCGTCGTCGCCGACGCTGGATACGACTCAGAGGCCAACCACCGCAGCGCCCGCCTGGACATGGGTGTGCGCTCGGTGATTCCCACGGGCATCGGGCGGCCGTCGAGCAAGCCGCCCGGCGGTCGATATCGCCGGCTGATGAAGCAGCGGTTTGCCCGCAAGGCGGACCGGCGAACCTACGGCCAGCGAGCGCAGAGCGAGACGGTCAACAGCATGATGAAGCGGAACTTTGGCGATGCCCTGCGTTCCGTGCAACGCCGCCGTCGCCGGCAGGAGATGCTCTTGCGGACCCTGACGCACGACCTCATGATCTACGCCAATTATGAGGGTCGAGACTGAGCCGGTCGGGAGTCTTTGTTTTGCCCGGAAAAGACTCCCGACCCCTTTTTGCGGCAAAACCGCTGTTGGCCCCGACGCCGGTTTTGCGTCTATAGTGTTGCACGAGGACAAGCCGCAATCGAGAATGCAATCAAACGGAGCACACGCATGAACCGCAGCACCAAAACGTTGAAAAAAGCACTGGCCGCGGTGGCGCTGGGCACAGCTCTGTCGGTCGCGTGGTTCGCCGGCAACGCGCTGGTCCAGGACGTCCAGTTCGCCCGCGCACAGGAACAGGTCGAGGCCACCCGCGCCCAGATCGCCAACGTGCAGGACATGGCCGCAGTGTTCAAGGCCGTCGGAAAGGCCGTCGAGCCGTCCGTGGTCAGCATCCAGGTGACCAAGTCGGTAAAGAACCCCGCGGCAAGACGGTTCCACGATGACGACCTGCTTCGCCGCTTCTTCCCGGATCGCGACGGAGACGGCGAGCCGGATGTCCCCGAGGGCTTCCGCTTCAACTTCCCCGATCTGCCGGAGGAGTTCCGCACGCAGGGCACCGGCAGCGGCGTGATCGTGCAGGTCGATGGCAGCACCGCGTACATCGTGACCAACAACCACGTCGCGGGCGGAGCCACCGAAATGGTCATCACCCTCAACGACGGGCGCGAGATCAAGAACGCCAAGCTCGTCGGCACCGATCCCAAGAGCGATCTTGCGGTCTTGAAGATCCAGGCTGACCGACTCATCCCCGCCCGCTGGGGTGACAGCGACAAGGTCGAAAAAGGAGACATCGTCCTGGCCTTCGGCAGCCCCTTCGGATACGTCGGCTCGATGACCCATGGCATCGTCAGCGCGCTTAACCGTCAGGCTGGCATCATCAGCGGCGAGTTCGCCTACGAGAACTTCATCCAGGTGGATGCGCCAATCAACCCGGGCAACAGTGGCGGACCGCTGGTCAACCTCAGGGGCGAAGTCATCGGAATCAACACCGCCATCGCTTCCCGCAGCGGAGGCTTCCAGGGCATCGGCTTCTCGGTTCCCTCCAACCAGGCCAAGTTCGTTTTTGACCAGATTCGCGAGCGCGGCAAGGTCATCCGCGGCTGGCTGGGCGTGGAAATCGCCGACGTCAGCCGCTTTTTGGATGAGGCCCGCGCGCTGGGCTATGAGGGCGACAAGGGCGTGCTGGTCAAGTTCGCGATGAACAACGCGCCGGCGGCCGGCAAGCTCAAGCCCGGAGACATCATCATCGCCATCGACGGCAAGAAGATTGAGACCGTGCAGGAGCTGCGGAACCTGATCGCCGCCACGGCTCCGGGAACCAATGTCACTTTCACTGTCTTCCGCGACGGAAAGCAGCAGCAGATCACGGTGAAGGTCGGCGAGCAGCCGGACGACCTGCGCTCCGTCGCATCGGCGGGCCAGAGCGAGCCGCAGCCCAGCGGCGAGGTCACGGCCGAAGCGCTTGGCATCCGACTGGCCGATCCGTCCGAGGAAGTCCTCCAGCGATTCAGCCTGGATCCTTCAACTCAGGGCGCCGTCGTCACGTCGGTCAAGCCCGGTTCTCTGGCGCACCTGGCTGGCCTGAGCGCCGGGGACGTGATCACCCGCATCGGCAACGATCCGGTCAAGAACGTGGAAGACCTGAACCGGCTGCTGGCCAATAAAGACCTCAGCAAGGGCCTGAAGCTGTTCGTGACCAATCGCCAGGGATCGCGGTTCGTGTTCATCAAATCCGAAAAGCAGTCTGGCGAGTAGGCGCCGCAGGGGTCGGGACTGTCTGGAACGAAAAACAAAGACTCCCGACCCCTTTTTCATGCGCTGAGGCAGCGATACTGCTCCAGCAGGCTCCGATCGGCGCGGGCGACGCGAAAGCTGGTCCAGATGCTTTGGCCGCGGGCACGCGGCTCCGTGGCGCACACGACGCAGCGGCGACGCGACTTGGCCCGCACAACCCCGGTCGTGTACTCCACACTGAAAATGTACCGATAACAGGACGGTTCCGTGCCGTAGATCAGATCACGAACCACCACATCGGCCGCGCCGACAACCGGAAGGTGAGCGGCGACGCGCGGCGCGAGGTTCAGCACGTCGGTCGGGCTGTAATGCATCTGCCATTGCCGCGCCAGTGCCGACAATGCCCGACGCCGACGATGATCCAGCACCGCCTGTGCCCCTAACGCCACCAGCGTCAGCAGCGCCACAATCAGCAGCAGCAGGCTCGGCCAGATCAGTGGTTGAGGCATGGTGGGTCGTGAGAATCTGCGTCTGGGCAACTGCGGCATCAGCCCGCGTGGCAGTTGACCGCCCGGGCTACGGCATCGTCGGTTCGCACCGTACGCTGCGGTCGATCAGGGGGGCAATGCCGGTTGTCCGGGCGCGGACATCACCGGCTCGCCCTGCTGGGTCGCGGGCTGTGTCGTCTGGCCCGCAACATGCACAAGGCTCTGCCCGGTCGGCGGTGTATAGTTGATTCCATAGTCAGGCTGGATCGGCGACAGCGAACGATTCATCCACTCGACCAGCGCCCGGTACTTGGGATCGTCCTTGTTGCGGAACATCGGCTGGATGGGCTTGCCGCCAACCAGTGGGTGATCGTACTCGGCGATGTTGATCGGCAATCCGAAGTTCGCCAGCAGCGACTGCTCGCCGCGGCCGCGCTCGATCAGCCGTTTGGCGCTGTTGCCGAACACCCCGCCGGTATCAGCGATCGGCTTTTCCCAGGTCATCAGGATATAGAAGTTTGTGTAGGTGACCAGATCGTTGTCGGCCGGGGAATACAAAATCAGGCTACCCCCGGCGCTGCCCCCGTGACACGCTGCCGTGGCGCAGTTCTGGAGCACCATCGGTTGAATCTGCCGACGGAATTCGAGGATGGCCGGCGGATCACTGGCGATCCGCACCCGCTGCTGCATGTCCGGATCGCCCTTCTCGAAGATTTCCAGCGCCTGCTGTACCGGGGGCTTGGCGTTGAACTCGGCCAGTGTCATGTTCTGGCTTTCGGCGAAGCGTTTTCGCACCGCCGGGTCAATGCTGATTCGCACACCGCTGTCGCCGGGCTTCAGTTCCTTGCGGCGGATGACTTCCACATCGGCCGGGGTAAGCAGCCGTCGATCGCCGCTGTGCACGGGCGTGGGGGGCAGGCGCGACGAGGGCGTGGACGGCGCGGCTCCAGCAGCCACCGTCGCCTCGCCCGCGGTGGCAGCCCGGTCGCGCTCCAGCTCGATTTGCCTTTGCACCAGCCGCAGCATGTCGGTTGCTTCCCGGCTGTTCGGATCCACACTCAGCGCGTTCTCCAGCGCCTCCCGCGCCAGGTCATATCGCCGCCGATCGAATGCCTCCCGCGCCAGGGCAATTCGCCCGGCAACATCCTTCTCGTCCAGCTTGCTCAGGCGCTGACGAAAATCCGCCTCGTAGTCACTCTTGAGCTCGATCGACTCGACGTCGGCTTTTTGAAGAATCGTCTCCACACCGTGCAACCGGATGCGCACGACCTCATTGCCGACGGTCACGTCGCCCTGGTAGGTCTGTCCATCCCGGGTCCTGACGACGCCCTGATCGGCAAAGGTGCTTGCGACGAGGATCGCGCCAATGGCCGCGAACAACAGCACGGCACGTCGTCCAGATCGGTTCATAGATCGGTCCTTTGCCTGGCTGGCTTGCCTCAATCCATCCTAAGCGACACGTGAAGAACCGGGCAAGTTTGATATCGCAGGCGGACAGGAGCGGTTCGGGGCACCGTCGCACGCGGCCTGGCACGCCAGCAGAACCTGAAACGCGCGCACATCCTGCACGCGTTTCTCCGTGGCGACCGCAGATGCCTAAAGCAGCGGTCGGACGCGCCCGTCGCCGTGCCCGCTGGATTTGCCCCAGATTCCCGGGATTGGCGTATGGCACTGCGGGCACAGTCCGTCGGCACCGATCAGATTGCGCTTTACGAAAAAGCCGTAACGCTCGATGAGGGTGGCATTGCAGTGATGGCAGCGGGTGTTCTCCCACTCCCCCACCTGCCCGGGCAGATTGCCGGCATAGATGTACTTCAGCCCCGCGGCCCGGCCGATCTCCACCACGCCAAGCAGGTCCTGGGCCGTGGTCTGCCGATATCCCTCGGTCATCTTGTAGTCCGGATGAAACGCGGTCACATGCCAGGGCATCAGCGGATCAACACCGACGAGGAACTCGGCCATCTGTTTCAGCTCATCGGGATCGTCGCTGAAACCCGGGACGATCAGCGTGACGATCTCGACCCAGAACGCCCGCTGCTTGAGCATGCGGATCGTGTCCAGCACATTCTCCATCACGCCGCCCAGCTCGCGATAGTGCTTCGGATTAAAGGTCTTCAGATCGACCTTGTAGGCATCGACATACGGGCGGATGAAATCCAGAACCTGCGGCGTGCCGTTGCCGTTGGAGACATACGCGCACCTCAACCCGCGCTGCCGCGCCTCACGGAAAATCGCCACCGCCCATTCGCTGGTGATCAGCGGCTCGTTGTAGCTCGACGCCACCACCGGCGCCCCGTGCTCAATGGCCAGATCAACCAGTTGCTTCGGCGTGCAGACGCGTGGCGGGGCGAAGGCATTGGGGTCGCGAAGCATCTGGCTGGTCACCCAGTTCTGGCAGTAGCCGCAGTGATAGTCGCACCCGAGCATGCCGAACGTCAGCGCGTCCGAGCCGGGCAGCACATGGAAGAAAGGTTTTTTCTCGATCGGATCGCACGCCAGCGCCCCGACATATCCGAACGGAACCAGCAGCGTGCCATGGTCGTTGAACCGCACCCGGCAGACACCGTCCCGCCCCGGCTTGATCAGGCAGCGATGCCCGCAGGCAAAGCAACGCACCGCACCGTCGGGCAGCCGCTCGATCAGCTCCTCGGCGGCCGGGGCGCTGTAACGGTGCAGCCATTGCTTCAGCGTGGTCAACCGCTGTTTCTCGTCAAGGCTCTCAAGCACGTCCAGGGATACTTCCGCTGGCATAGGCATTCACCTGCCTATTGATTCTACGCCCAATGCCGCGGGAATGGACCGGTCTTTTTGCCGGAGTGGCAGGTCGTATGCGCATCCGTAGAAACGTGGGTATGTCTGCCTGGGGACAGTTCCAAGCCGTGCGCGATGGGCGCGCGGGCTGTGGAATGGCGCGCAGCGCCCTTCCCCGCTTTGGTAATCGTGCTTGCCCGCCGGATGCTTACTGGGTGCTGATCAGCGCCTTGATCTCCGGAGTGTCCAGATTCTCCCTGGTCAGCAGTTGCACGCCGGTGTCGATGACCGGCTCGACCTTTTCGCCCTTGATGTGCGAAACGAGCGTCTTGACGCCCAAGTACCCCATCTTCATCGGATCCTGCGAGACCAGCGCCGCGATCTCGCCCTTGCGCAGCGCGTCGATCAGCGGGGCCGAGGCGTCGAAGCCGACGAACTTCTTCTTCCCGGCAAGCTGCGCCTGCCGCAATGCCAGCAGCATTCCGTGCGTCGAGCTTTCGTTGGGGCAGAAGATGCCGTCGGCGGCCTGAAGCTGGTCCAGAAGCTGCATCGAGGCCTTCATGGCGTCGTCGGTGGTGGCGCCGGCGTAGCGGTTTTCGGAAATGACCTGGATCTCGGGGTATTTCCTGAGAGCTTCAAGGAAGCCGGTTTCGCGTTCGGTGGTGCTGGCCGAGCCTTCCTGATAGCGAAGCAGCACGACCTTGCCCCTGCCGCCAAGCTCTTTGGCCAGCGCCTCGCCGGCCATGGCCCCGCCCAGACGGTTATTCGTCGCCACGAAGCTGATGAAGTCCTTGCCCGGCTCGCCTTTCAGCCCCGAGTCGAAGATGACGACGGGAATACCACTGCCCATGGCGCTTTGCACAGGCCGGCGCAGCGCCGTGTCATCCAGCGGCGCCAGAACGATCCCGTCGACGCCTTCGGAAATGAACTGCTGGACGATATCGATCTGCTGCTGGCGGTCGTTTTCCTTCAACGGCCCGCGCCAGATCACGTTCACCCCAAGCTCCGCCTGCGCCTTGCGTGCCCCGGCTTCCACCGCCTTCCAGAAACTGTGGGTTGTGCCCTTGGGGATGACGGCGATGTCCAGGGTCGCGCCCGCCGCGGAGCTTTGCCCGGTTGTTGCGCCGGGCTGAACCTTTCCGCTCTGGCCGCTGTTGTCGCAGCCAATCGCGATCAGTCCCATCACCGCCAGTACAAGCACGCCCAGACAAAAGCGATGTCGAAACATGACTGCTCCCCGCCGGATACTATCCGGCCTTGCGCATCGTCAGCCCGGCGGCCTTGGCCAGCTCCTCGGCCTTGTCGGTCTTTTCCCAGGAGAACGCTCCGTCAGGGGTTGGGGGCCGGCCGAAATGTCCGTGCCGCGCGGTCTGCTTGTAGATCGGCTTGAGCAGATCCAGATGCTTGATGATCCCTCGCGGCGTGAGCGGGAAATGCTGCTTCACCAGCTCGGCGATGTCGTCCTCGGGGATCCGGGCCGTGTCTTCGGTGCTGACGGTCACGCTCACCGGATGCGCCACGCCGATCGCGTAGGCCAATTGCACTTCCGCGGCCCGCGCCAGCCCGGCGGCGACGATGTTCTTGGCGATGTATCGCGCCATGTAGCAGGCGCTGCGATCGACCTTGGAAGGGTCCTTGCCGCTGAACGCCCCCCCGCCATGCGCCCCGCGACCGCCGTAGCTGTCCACGATGATCTTGCGTCCGGTCAGCCCGGTGTCGCCGTGCGGCCCGCCCACGACAAACTTGCCCGTCGGGTTGATGTGGAAGATGATCTCGTCGTTCCACAGCTTCTTGGGAATCACCGGCTTGATCACTTCCTGGATGATCTGCTGCTTGGCCTTTTTCGAGAACTCGTCGTTCCTGTCCAGCACGCTTTCATCATGCTGCGTGGAGATCACGACGGTGTGCACCCGCTTGGGGCGCTCGTTTTGATACTCGATGGTGACCTGGCTTTTGCCGTCGGGACGCAGCCACTTGAGCCTGCCGGTCTGTCGGCACCACGCCAGCCGTTCCACCAGCCGGTGCGCCAGGTGGATCGGCAGGGGCATCAGCTCCGGGGTTTCGTCGCAGGCGTAGCCAAACATCAGCCCCTGGTCGCCGGCGCCCTGCTCACGCTCATCATCGCCAGCATGGTCCACACCGCGGGCGATGTCCGGGCTTTGCCGGTGGATCGCGCTGAGCACTCCGCAGTTGTAGTCAAAACCAATCTCCGGGTGGGTGTAGCCGATCTCCTTGATCGTCTGGCGGGCGATCTCGATCACGTCGACATACGCGGAAGTGGTGATCTCGCCAGCGATCACGCATTGCCCGGTCGTGACCAGCGTCTCGCACGCTACCCGCGCGCGGGGATCCTGGGCGATGATCGCATCGAGAATGGCGTCGGAGATCTGGTCGGCCACCTTATCGGGGTGGCCCATGGTCACGGACTCGCTGGTGAACAGGTGTGTGCTGCGGCGGAATTCCGGGGACACGATTCGATTCTCCTTTAACAGTTCGCAAGCCGTGCGGGCTTGCGCGGTTCATGCGTTACTGTGCACGGTGTTCCAACGGACCCGTGAACAAGCGGGGGCGCAGAACATACAGCGCGGTGCCCGGATCGGCAAGCAGGCATGATTGGCCACGGACCGCCGGATTGCGGCATTCCTGCACGATCTCGCTTGAAATGACCGATAAGATCAACAAGATCGGAGCCAGCGCGGATGCAACCACGCATGAGACTTGTCCGTTTTGACCAGGACGGCCAGCCGCTGCCGACGCAACGGCAAGCGGGGCAAACGTTGGAAGTTATGCCAGACGAAGAAGTTGAATCATCTGTGCCGCTGGATTCCCACCGCACACGCCGAGGCGGCGACGAACCGCCTGACGGAGCCGTGCAAGACCCGACATCGGCGGATGAGCGGCAGGAGCCGGCTCAGCCCGGCGAGCTGCCGGCGGTCAACCTCGCCGCCCTGGAAGCCCTGCTGTTCAGCACGCATCACCCGCTGACGGCAGGTCGGCTGGCCGAACTGCTCGGGCTGGGCAGCACCCGCCCCGTCCGCCACGCGATCAGCCAGCTTAACCAGACCTACCAGGCCACGGGGCGATCTTTCCGTATCGAACAGGTCGCCGGCGGTTATCAACTGCTGACGCTGCCGGAATTCGGCGAATTGCTCAGCAGGCTGCATCAACGCGAAATCGACGCCAAACTGACCAAAGCCGCGCTGGAGACCCTGGCGATCATCGCCTACAAGCAGCCGATCCTCCGCGCCGACATCGAGGCGATTCGCGGGGTGGCCTGCGGCGAAACGATCCGCAGCCTCATGGAAAAGCACCTGGTCAAGATCGCCGGTCGCGCCGAAGAACCCGGCCGGCCCATCCTCTATGGCACCACCCGCCGGTTCCTGGAGGTCTTTGGCCTGAACAGCCTGCGAGATCTGCCGCAGCCCCCGGCGGAGCTGGCGCCGGCGGCAAGCCCCGCCGGCTCAACCGAAACGCCCCGCCCATCCGATTCACCCGGCTGAGCAACCCCGAACCAGCGATCCCGCCGGCGGTGACAGTTGCCCGTTCTTCGGTCCGGCACTTCAGGGGTATGATCTCTACAGATATGGCCGCAAAGGTCGAACGCACCACGCCCCAGTCACTTGCACGCCAGCTCCAGGAATTGTGCGAGCTGGGCCAGAGCCAGCTCGTGCGAACCGAGTATCTGCGCGCCGAGCAGACGCTGATCCAGGCCGAATCCATCGCGCTGACGCTGGGCGACTTCGACACGCTGGCGCGACTCTACATGCCGCTTCAGGAAGCCCGCCGGCAGCGACGACAACACTGTGGCGAAGGAGTGGTCTGTTTGGACCTGATCGCCACCGGGCCCGACGATCGCGTCGATGGCCGGCGAGTCGTGGAAAATTACCCGCACGGGCAGCTTCTGGTGGCCGGTTGGGCATCGATTCAGCCGGCCCTGGACGTGCGCCGGCTTCAGACCGAGCACGAGCTGTATGTCGAGACTTTTCTGGCGGCCAGCTATCCGCTGGGCAGCGAACGGGTGGTAGCGATCGTGCCGCTGCCGGACATGTCATTGCCGCCCGCCGAGCCGCGCCGGACGATCGACGAGCTGCTGAAATCGCTGCCGCCACACTGCATCGTGCTGCGGGAATCCGAATTGCCCCAGGGAGTCCGCCGTGGCAATGCGCAGACCTTTTCGCAGATCATGTCGTTGTGGGAACGGCTGCACGCCCCGTTTCTCGCCGCCGCCGATGCCATCGACGATCCGCTCAAGCGGATTGAGGCATATCGCAGAACCCTCCAGGTGGACTACGCCTGCGAGCTGGCGCACCAGAAACTGAGCGACACGGCGCGACAACTCGCGAGGATCAAGCACCGCTGACTGCCCGGTCCGGCCAGGCGTGACAGCCCATTGCGCCTGCGCAAGCAGGCAGGCAGCTCGCACCGTTACACGTCCAGATTCTTCACTTCCAGGGCGTGATCCTCGATGAACTGTCGGCGGCGCTCCACGTCTTCGCCCATCAGCACGCTGAACATGCGCTCCGCCTCGCCGGCTTCCTGGAGCGTGACCCGCAGCAGCACCCGCCGCTTCGGATCCAGCGTGGTTTCCCACAGTTGCTCGGCGTTCATTTCGCCCAGCCCCTTGAAGCGTTTGACCTCGATCCCCTGCTTGCCCAGCCGGTAGATCTCCGGCAGCAGTTGGGCAACGCCCGCCACGTCGTGACAGCTTCCGTCCTGAACCAGCGCATACTTGGTCGCCAGCTTCTCACCGCTGACCGATTCCTCCTGCGTCAGGAAGTAATCATCGATCGACAGCCCGTACTGTTCGAGCTGAGCGAACAGCTTCTCCAAATCCTTGACCTCGTGAAGCTCCTGATTTTTCTGCAGGCGCTGATAGCCCTCTTCGGGTTCGTCGGCGGGCTGTTGCGTGCTGTCGGTCGAAACGATCTCCGCCCGCGTGGGAATCGCCGTGCTGTCTACCCACAGCTTCTGTTCCCGCAGGAACTGGTCGCGATCGTTCACGTCGTGGAAGAATCGCTCCTCGCCGTCAACCACAACCTGGTAAAGCGGCAGCCGGCCGTGCTGATCGCGCTTCTGAAGGAAATCGGCAAAATCAATCCCCCGCCGCTGGATCACCTTCACCAGCTCTTCCAGCCTGACAAGCAGCTCGACGACGCGCTTCAGCTCCTCGCCGCTAAGGCGACGCGCCTCCCGGCCCGTGTCCCCGTCGCGGATGATCAGCTCCGTGCCCTCCAGCCCCAGCTCGGTGTAGATCTGCTTCATCGCGCGGTCGTTCAGCACATACTCGCTCTTCTTCTTTCGCGTCACCTGATACAGCGGCGGCTGCGCCACGTACACCCGCCCGGCCTTGATCAGCTCCTGCATGTGCCGGAAGAAGAACGTCAGCAGCAGCGTGCGGATGTGGCTGCCGTCCACGTCGGCGTCGGTCATGATCACGACCTTGCCGTATCGCCTCTTCTCGATGTCGAAATCATCCCGGATTCCCGTGCCCAGCGCGCTGATGATCGTGCGGATCTCCTCATGGCCGAGCATCTTCACGAGATTGGCCTTCTCCACGTTCAGCAGCTTGCCGCGCAGCGCCAGAATCGCCTGGATGTTGGAGTCCCGCCCCTGCTTGGCCGATCCACCGGCCGAGTCGCCCTCCACCAGAAACAGCTCGGTTTCCTCGTTGGATTTGCTGCGGCAGTCGGCCAGCTTGCCCGGCAGCGAGTTGCCTTCCAGCGAATTTTTCCGGCGCGTCAGCTCGCGCGCCTTTCGCGCCGCCTCGCGCGCCTCGGCCGCGAGCGTCCCCTTCTCGAAGATCGCCCGCGCCTCCTTCGGATTCTCCTCCAGGTACGCGCCCAGCTTCTCGCTGACCGCCGAGCTGACAAAACCCTCAACCTCGCTGTTGCCCAGCTTGGTCTTGGTCTGGCCCTCGAACTGCGGCTCGGGAACCTTCACGCTGATCACCGCGATCAGCCCTTCACGAACATCCTCACCGCTGGGGCGAAGGTCCTTCATCAGTCCGTTGGCTTCGGCGTAACGGTTGATCGTGCTGGTCAGCGCGGTCTTGAACCCCGACAGGTGCGTGCCCCCCTCGTGGGTGTTGATGTTGTTCGCGAAGCTCTCGATCGTCTCGTTGTATCCATCGTTGTACTGCATCGCCACCTCGACGACCAGCCGCGTCTGCGGGTCTTCCTTCTTGAAGTGGATCACCGGATGCAGCGTGACCTTGCCGTCGTTGAGGTACTTGACGTACTCGACCAGACCCTGGTCGAACTTGAACTCGTCGCGTTTGCCGGTGCGCTCGTCCTCGATGACGATCTGAAGCCCCTCGTTCAGGTACGCCAGCTCGCGCAGTCGCTTCTGTAGAATCTCGTACTTGAACTCGATGTCCGGGAAAATCTGCGGATCGGGCTTGAACGTGACCTTCGTGCCGGTCTTGGTGCTCTTGCCGATGACCTTCAGGCTCGAAG
Source organism: Fontivita pretiosa (assembly GCF_050410795.1). Classification (GTDB taxonomy): domain Bacteria; phylum Planctomycetota; class Phycisphaerae; order Tepidisphaerales; family Tepidisphaeraceae; genus Fontivita; species Fontivita pretiosa. Next base: position 1,179,077 of record NZ_CP191258.1, read on the forward strand.
CCTTCTTGCCTCGCTCAAACTCCATGTGGTGCACCTTGCCCTCGCGCGAGACCTCGACCTCCAGCCATTCGCTCAGCGCGTTGACCACCGATGCCCCCACCCCGTGCAGACCCCCGGTCGTGCGATAGGCGCTGTGCTCGTTGTGCTCGAACTTTCCCCCGGCCCCGAGCTTGGCAAACACCACCTCCACCGTCGGCACTTTTTCCGTCGGATGGATACCCACCGGAATGCCCCGCCCGTCGTCGGCGACGGTGCAGCTTCCGTCGGCGTTGATCCGCACCAGAATGCTCTTGCAGAAACCCGCCATCGCCTCGTCGATCGAGTTGTCCACGATCTCGTACACCAGGTGGTGCAGTCCGCGCGCAGTGGTGTCGCCGATGTACATTCCCGGACGCGTGCGGACATGTTCGATCCCCTCCAGCACCTTGATCATGTTCTCGTTGTACGCGCGCGCCGCCGCCTCAGCGTCGGCCAACGTCGCAGAATCGGACTGGGGGGTTGTCGGATGAACGGGGTTTGGGTTTTCGGCCATCAGAATACGGCTCCTGCTCTGGGTCTTCGTCTGCTTTTACTGGCTCGGTCAAAGACTGATCATTCAAGGTTCGTGGCGCAAGTCACGGTCGGCGTGGCCAACCGTGCCGCCGGGATGCAGGTGGACTGGTTATTATCGCGAAAACCTGCCTCAAATACTACGTCACAAGCAAGAAAAAGTGCGGGTATACAGCAAGCTCCTGATACAACGGAAACCTCGGTTTCTCCTTGCGATTTCAAGCGGTTAGGTAATACCATCGGCTTGTGAGCACGCGACAATTCAACGCCCGCGGCAGCACCTGCCTGCCCAGCGTCTTCGGCGCGATCCTGCTGCTGGGTCTGTTGGGGCTTTTCAGCATCGCGGCAGCGGCGGCGACAACCGAGTCGCTGATCCAGCGCCTGGGCGATCTGGACCCGCTGCTTCGCGAGCAGGCCGAGAATGAGCTGAAGCAACTTGGGGTCTCGGCTCGGCCGGCGCTGGTCCGCGCCAGCCGCGGCGACGACCCCGCCGTCGCCGCCGCCGCCGCCAGAGTGCTGCTGGCGCTGCCCTGGGAACAACCTCAGGATCCCCCGGCCGTACGCACCGTGCTTGCTCGATACGGACAAACCCACGAGGCGATTCGCATCAAGTTCGCCTCGGAACTGGCGGAGTTGCCGGACCAGGCCGGCGTGCCGGCGCTGCTGCGACTGCTGCTGGAGGATCCCAGCGAGGACGTGTGCTGGAAGATCGTCTCGATGCTGGCGCCGCGGCGCGACGCCCACACGCAGGCCGCCATTCGATCCCTCCAGCCGCCGGATACTCGCCCTGCCGCTCTGACCCTGGCCGCTCGAGCATGGTTCAACCGCGACCGGAACCGCGCGATCGACATGCTTCGCCGCGCCGTGCAGGCCGAAGCACGCCAGCCCAGCATCGACGACGGAGAGTTGGACTGGGCCTTTGATCGCCTGGCCGACGAGGCGGTGGCGCGGCGGCAATACCACCAGGCTGCCAACCTCCGCCGCCAGCAGGCTGCCAGAATCGGCACCAGCCGCGACGCCTATCCGCTGCCGGTCTACCACCTGTTCGCGCTGCACGCGGACTTCGGCCCGCTCGATGGCTTTGAACAGGACGTGCTCAACTACCTTCGCAGCTACGGCGCCAACCCGCCCATGCTCTACGCCCTGTCCAGAATCCTCAGCCGCCAGGCACGCAGCATCGAAGCCGCGGCGCTGGAGCAGACCGCGCTGGCCGCCAGCCTCACGCCACGATCGCGCTGGCAGACGGGCGAGTTTCTGGCCAGCAGCGGATGGGACCATCTGGCCCGTCGCGAGTGGCAAACCCTGCTGGCCTGGGGCGAGCAACCAGAGCTTCAGCCCTACTTGCTTTCAGTGCGTGTGCGTCTGGCGGATCTGGCGGCGCGCCAGGACTGTCCCGCCGCCGCCATCGAGCATCTCAAGGCCGCTTTGGCACTGGTCAACGCCGCGGGCGGACAGATCTCCGCCACAACCGCCGAGGGGCGCGTCGTGCACCTTCAGGCCAGACACTTCGCCGCCCAGATCGCCTGGCGAAGCGCCGAACTGGCGCGGCGCGGCGGCGACGCCGATGCCGCCAATCGGCATCTGGATGAGCTGCTTCAGCTCCAGCCGCTGGATTCCGGCGTCCTGCTGGACGCCTATCCGCTGCTGGTCGACGCCGGCAGACGCGACGACGCGCTCAAGGCCTTCCAGAGCACCTGCGCCCAGCAACGCGCCGAGCTCGAGCACAACCCCGACGATGCTTCGCTGCTGAACGAACTGGCCTGGCTGTGCGCGCGCTGCGACCAGAATCTGCCCGAAGCGCTGGAGCTGGCTCAGCGCGCCGTCATGATGGAACCGGATAACCCCGCGTATCTGGACACGCTGGCCGAAGTCCACTTCCGCATGGGCAACGCCGCCGAAGCCGTCCGGCTGGAAACCCGCGCCCTGGAGCTGGACCCCGGCGATGAGTTTATGCTCGAGCAGTTACAGCGATTCGGCCGCAAGTGAACGTCGCGTTGTGCGCCCGGAATCGCCACGGACAGCGATATACTCTTGAACTGATGTTCCGCCTCACGCGCGAAGTGCGATTTGCCGTCAATCTCGCCTCCGACGAGCAGTTGGATCAGCCCGCGCCAAGCAACAGCTACGGCGGGTATCCCACGCTCACGGGCTTCGGGCAGTATTTCACGGTTCAGGTCACCATCGAGGGCCAGCCGGATCCCAACACCTGCTACCTGCGCAATATCAGGGAAATCGACCAGGCGGTTCGTCGGAAACTGATCCCCGCGATCAGCGACAACTTTGCTCTGGCGGCGTCCGGCCGCGCCAACACCGCCGGACTGCTGCCGTCGGCTGCTTTTTCCGTCCTGCATGACGCCTTTGCGCCTGATCGCCTGCATGCCATCACCATCTGGCTGACCCCGTTTCTTTCCATCAGCCAGCTTGCTTCGGAGCGACCGATGACACGTTTGAGTCAGAAGTTTGAGTTCTGTGCATCGCATCGCCTGCACAACCCCAGGCTCCCGGATGAAACCAATCGCCGAATCTACGGCAAGTGCAACAACCCTTCCGGGCATGGACACAACTACGAGCTTCAGGTGACGCTGCGCGGCACGCCCAACGACAACGGTCTGCTCGTGGACGTGCCGGCGTTCGAGCGGATCGTCAAGCAGCACGTCATCGACAGGCTTGATCACACCAACCTGAACATCGACGTGCCGGAGTTTCGCGACGTGATCCCCACCGTCGAAAACATCGCGATGATCATCTACCGGATGCTGAAGAGCCGCATGACAGGCATCGGCGCCGAACTGGCCAGCGTCACCGTCTGGGAAACACCAAAGACCTGGTGCGAGTACAGCGAATAGACAGCGCGACCACGGCAAACGCTGTTTTGCCGGACTTCGCGCTGTGCGCGGCTGATGCAGCGTGCTGACCCTGCTTGCCCCGGGGATCACTCCGCCTGAACGTAGTCCGACTCGACGTAATGATCCAGGATCTCGAACGTCGTGGCCGGGTCGGTGACCTTGCCCCACACGATAATCGTCTTGGGATTGGCACTGGTTGGACCGGATTTGATCACGCTCCACTGCTGGCCGACGCGGATGACTCCGCCCTCAAGCCGGGATCGCTCGCGGTCTCGCAGCGTTGCGCGTCGCTGCGGTGCAGCGGGCAGGTCCTGGCTCAGCGTCATCTCGGTGACGTATCGCCGCTGATCGAAGCTGCGGCTGGCAATCTCGCCGGAGAGCCGAATCTTCGGCCTGGAGGTGCTGCGATCTTCCTGATTGTCCGCGATGACGTTGTCGTGCATGACCGTGATCACCCCCCCCTCGCGACCCGCCACCCCGCCCTGGTTGGCCACGATCACGTTCCGCAGCAGTTCTGCCCGGCCCCATCGGCTGACGCGGATGCCTCCCGGACCGCCCCGGATCGTCTGGTTGCCGGCAATCAGATTGCTCTCGATCTTCACCGGCGCGTCGGGCATCAGATCGTGCCGCTCGCCCTGTTCATCGTAATACAGGTTGCCCATGACGTAGATTCCGCCGCCGTCGTCGCCGGAGAGATTGCCCACGATCCAGTTGTAATTGATCGGCGGCGCGGAGTTGCCCTCGACCCAGATCCCTCCGCCGTCGTTGTTGATCGGCGCAGAACCCAGCACGATGGCATTGAACGAAATCTGCGGAGAGCTGGCGGCGTTGACCGCGATCGCCCCGCCGGGCGAGCTGCGCGAACCCTTCTTGCCGTGAAATTCCGTGTCGTCCCTGATACCCGCGACGTTGTTGGCGAAAACGTTTCGCAGGATCTTCGCCTCGACGTTGTTTCGGCAGGTGATTCCCGCGCCGGCGCCCGCGTCGGTCGTGTTCTCACAGATCAGGTTGTTCGCCACGTACGCGCGCGAGCCATTCAACAGCGCGATGCCCGCACCCTCGTTGGCCGCCTGCTTGCCCAGCGGCGGCTTGAGCCACGCCGGCGCCGGCAGGTTGTTGGCCATGATGATGTTGTTGACGATCGTCGGCGAGGTTCCGTCGCAAATGATCCCCCCGCCCGAGCCGTCGTGATGGCCGTTGGTGATGACAAAACCGTCGATGCGGGCATCATCCGCGCCGATGACGACCGGACCCTTCTTCTGCGCATCGAGGATCGTCGCGTTCTCATACACGTCGCGCGTCTTCCAGTCTCCGCCCGGAGCAAATCCGCCATACAGATCGACGAACGGCTTGAGCTGGATGCGCGATTCGTTGTACGTCCCGGCGGCAACCAGAATCGCATACCGATTCTGTTTCGACGCGTCCTTGATCGCGCCCAGGGCATCCGAAACCGAACGATGCTCGGCATCCGGGGCCACGTGAAGGATCCTGGCGTACTGCCTGGCGTCTACCGCGCGCGGGATCGGCCCCACCTGCTCCATCGGCGGCATCTCCGCCGGCGCCACCGCCCCGGCCGCCCAGGAGCAGATTCCAACTATTGCAACCATGCATGCAATGAAATGCCCCCGCCAGCTCGAGCTAGACATCGTAGACCTCCCATGAGCCGCCGCCATCGACGGGCTTCCGCTTCCCCCTTTATCTGTCCGCCTTCTGCCTTTGTTACAACGTTTCCACTCGGATGTTGGTGTTCGTGTAGATGCAAAGATCGGCGGCGATCTTCAGTGCTGCCTCGACGATCTGGCTGGCCGAGAGTTGGGAATGCTGGAGCAGCGCCTTGGCTGCCGCGGCGGCGAAGGGCCCGCCCGAGCCGATCCCGATGATCCCGTCGCTGGGTTCGATCACATCCCCGGCGCCGCTGACGATCAGGCTGGTGGTTTTGTCGGCCACCGCCAGCATCGCCTCCAGCCGCCGAAGCACCCGGTCGGTCCGCCATTCCTTGGCCAGCTCGATCACCGCCCGCCGCGTGTTGTCCGGATAGTCCCCCAGCTTTTTCTCAAACCGCTCCAGCAGCGCGAACGCGTCGGCGGCGCTGCCGGCAAAACCGCACAGTACCTTGCCGTTGCCCAGCCGACGAACCTTTACCGCATCCGCCTTGGCCACGACGTTCCCCAGCGTTACCTGTCCATCGCCGCCCAGGGCCACCTCCTGGCCGCGGCGAACGCTCAGAATCGTGGTCGATCTCGCCGGACGTTGCTTCATGCGATACGATTCCTCCACCGACGCGATGCCGCGCCTGGCTCTGCTGGTCTGGTTCTACCCCGCTGCGCGCGGCACGGCAAGCCGCGACCAGCACGCCAGCTACCCGGGCACGCGCCCAATTGCCCGTGATACGCCATCAGCACATGCTCCGCCAGATTGATCCGCTCGCCGCACACCGCACAGCCACGTGAGCGTCACCACCCCCATCCCGATGCTGATCGCAACCACGCTGCTGGCAGGAATCGCCGCCGTCGTGCTGTGGCGGCGGCCAGCAGGCTCATGGCTGGTGCATGCACTTCTGCTGACAGGCACTGCACTGCTGGCCGCAGCAGCGGGCAATCCGTCGATTCAGATCCCCCAGCGCGGACAGGTGGTGGTGATGGTGGATTGCTCGGCCAGCACCCGCACCGCCCGCTTTCGTGATGAACGATTCCTTCATCGCCGCATCGATGAACTGGTTGACGGGTCGGGATATCGGGTTGTCAGGTTTTCGGACGACAGCGCGCCGGCGACGCAATACGAGCCTTCGCCCGATGCCGCCGCGATCGTGCTTTTCAGCGATGGTCGATTTGCCCTGCCAGCGGACCCCGGCCCGCCGACCTACCCGGTGGTTGATCCGAATCTGGAATCGCCGTCGGATGCTGCTGTGGTCCGCCTCGAGCCGCGCGACGGCTCGGATCATCCGATTGCCGTCACGATCCGAAACACCGGCCCGCCGCGAAGGCTGCTGTCCCCCGGCCCGACCACGGCGTCCACAGGCACCACCATCGTGTCCGGCCAGGCCTTCGCACGCGGCAGGGTCGCCGCGCAACTGGCGCCGGGCGACGCCTGGCCGGAAAACGACCGGCTTTCGCTGTACTGGCCGCCTCCGCAACGCGCCCTGCGCTGGTGGATCGGCGATTCGCCGCCCCCGGCTGCGGATGAGTGGCAGGCCATGCTCCCGGCGCAGCTTCCGGTCGATGCGGCAGAGTACCTGTCGGCGGCGGCGATCGTACTGGCCAACGTCCCGGCCGATGCCCTCTCGGACATCCAACAGCAGCGGCTGGTGCAGTACGTGCGCGACCTGGGCGGCGGGCTGGTGATCGTCGGCGGACAGCACGCCTTCGCCGCAGGCAGCTACCCGGGCAGCCAGATCGAATCGATCTCGCCACTGGCCAGCACACCCCCTGAGCCGGCAAGGCAGTGGATTCTGCTGGCCGACGCCAGCGGCTCGATGGCGGCCCCGATCGCTGCGGACTCGCCGCACATCACGCGCTGGCAGCGCGCCGCCGAGGCACTGATGGCGATCCTGCGGCACCTGCCCGCCGATGAACCGGTCAGCGTCGGCTGTTTCGCCCGCGACCTGCAATTCTGGTCCCAGGCTCGCTCCGCCGCGCAAACCGCAAGCCTGCAACTGCCCACCGGCCAGATCGCGCCACACGGCCCGACGAACCTCCAGCTCGCGCTTGAATCCATCGCATCCCAGCTCGACGGTTCGCTGGCCACGGAGCTGCTGCTGATCACCGACGCCGACGCCACCATCGACAATCCAGATGCCCTCGCCGCGACACTGGCGCAAAAGAGGCTCCGCCTGCACCTGCTGGCCACTTCCGACCCATCGCGCTCCGCTGTGTCCAGGCTCGTAGCTGCAACCGGCGGAACGATCCTCAACCAGACCAATCCGCATCGATGGATCGAAGCCGCCACCCATCTGGCGCGACAGGCGATGCCCGACCTGCTCGTGCGATCGCCCCTTTCCGTTCAGTTCACCGGCGAGCTTGCGTCGCTGCCGACCCGCACGCTGACGCTGTCGAATCGCACCTGGCTGCGCCGCGATGCCATCGAAGTGGCCCGCGCCTCTTTCGATGGCCAGCACATCCCGCTGGGCGCCCACTGGCAATTCGGCGCCGGTCGAGTCGCGGCGCTGGCATTCGAAGCGATGCCCGACGAACTGTTCGCCATCACAGTCCTGGTCGAGCACCCGCCACGCGATCCCCGATTCACCGTCACCTGGCAAACCGATTCGAGCCTGAGCGTCTGTGTTGACGCCATTGACAACGGCACTTTCCTCAACAGGCTGGACCTGAAACTGGACCTGCTTGACCCGGCCAGACCCGACCTCAGCGTCACCACGTTGACATTGAATCAGGTGGCACCCGGGCGCTACTCGATCGATGTGCCCTCACCGCGGAGCACGCTCCTGGCCCGGTTGAGACTCGACGGACAGACCCTTGATCGCCGCGCCATCGCCGAACGATATCCGCCGGAGTTCGACGCGCTCGGCAACGACCACCAGGCCATGAAGCGTCTGGCAGAAAGCACCGGCGGGCAGGTGATCTTCCCCAATCAGACCGGGCCGATCGACTTTCGCTGGCCACTGCGAAAACTGCCGCTGCTGCCAATCCTCTGCATCGCCAGCGGCGCCATGATCGCCCTGGCCCTGATCGTCTGGAAACTGACATGATTCGGCTCTACCTCAGGACCAATCGGGCCGTTACGCTGTGGGCAGACACGTCATGCTCATGCCCGGCCAATCCTTTCGCGGCCCGTTGCCGCCACTGACGCCGCAGCAGCGCGAGCTGCGCCAGCAACTGTTTGATCATGTGAACATGCTCGCTGGCGTGATCGGACAGCGGAACGTCTACACCTCTGGCAGCCTCGAGTCCACGATCGCCTACCTCAGCCGCATCTGGCGAGATCAGGGCTACGAGGTGCGCGAGCAGCCGTACCCGATCCATAACACAATGGTCAAAAACCTGGAGGTGGAGATTCGCGGCGAAACCCGGCCCGACGAAATCGTCATCGTCGGCGCGCACTACGACACCCCCCTGGGCGTGCCGGGCGCCAACGACAACGCCAGTGGAGTCGCGGCGATGCTGGAGATTTCGCGGCTGTTGCGACAGCCCACGCCCGCGCGAACACTGCGATTCGTCGCTTTCGTCAACGAGGAACCACCGGCTCAGTCTCGACCCTCATAATTGGCGTAGATCATGATGTCGTGCGTCAGGGTCCGCAAGAGCATCTCCTGCCGGCGACGGCGGCGTTGCACGGAACGCAGGGCATCGCCAAAGTTCCGCTTCATCATGCTGTTGACCGTCTCGCTCTGCGCTCGCTGGCCGTAGGTTCGCCGGTCCGCCTTGCGGGCAAACCGCTGCTTCATCAGCCGGCGATATCGACCGCCGGGCGGCTTGCTCGACGGCCGCCCGATGCCCGTGGGAATCACCGAGCGCACACCCATGTCCAGGCGGGCGCTGCGGTGGTTGGCCTCTGAGTCGTATCCAGCGTCGGCGACGACGACGTTCACATTGGCCCGCCGCCACGCATGGTACAACAGCGGCGCGAAGTCCGGCGCATCGGACCCGCAGCCGATATGAACCCGCGCCGCCAGGATGAGGTGACAGGCCGAGGCCACCGCCAGGGCCAGCTTCGGCATCTGCCGGGCCCGGCGCGAGCGTGAGCGATTGACCTCGTCTGCATCGGTTTTTTCGGTGTATTTGCCGCCATCGCGCAGGAGCATCTTGCGGCAGACGCGGTCGTAATGGCGTGAGCGGTGACGCGCCTCGTAGCAGGTGCTGTCGAGGGTCAGCGGCTTGCTCGAGTCGAGCTTACGCAGCAGTTTGGCCTTGGCGGCAAGCTGGGCCAGGAGGTCGAGCATGCGGTTGACGCGCCGGGTCTTGAGAAGCGTGCCGAAGGCCCGCCAGAGGGTGTTGTGATCCGGGGCGCGGGACATGCCGAGGTCGGCCAGCCACTGCGGCGAGTCGCGCAGCAGTTGCTCGGCCCTGCGATAGCTGAGCTTGAGCTGCTCGCGCAGAACGAGGCAGGCGAAGAGTTGCGGGAGCGTGAAGTCGTGGCGGCTGCAGTCGCAGGAGTAGGCCGGCCAGACGCGGAGGGCCAGTTCATGGGCCTGCCGCAGGACCTTCCATGGTGATCGAGATGTTTCCATCCCGCAGCTTGTACCCACTGCATCGGCGTGGCGCTACCGAACATGCGCCGAACTTGGAGAGGGTCGAGACTGAGCCGGAACCACCCTTTTTCCAGACCGAAGCGATGGGAAGTCTCGTCTACGCCAGCCGCTGCAAACAGCGTAACGAGAATGTTCTGGGCATGATCGCGCTGGAAACCATCGGCTTTTATACCGACGCGCCCAACAGCCAGCAGTACCCGCCGCCGCTGGCGATGCTCTATCCCTCCACCGGCAACTTCATCGCGTTCGTGGGCAATCTCGCCTCGCTCCGGCTCGTCCAACGATGCGTCGGCTCCTTCCGTGCCCATGCGCAGTTTCCCTCTGAAGCGGGCGTTGCGCCGGAATCCATCCCCGGCGTCGGATGGTCCGATCACTGGAGCTTCTGGCAGCAGGGATACCCGGCCATCATGGTCACCGATACCGCGCCATTCCGCTACCCGCATTACCACCAGCCGACCGACACCCCCGACAAACTCGACTACGACAGGACCGCGCGCGTCGTCGCCGGCTTATCGTGCGTCGTCAGCGATCTGGCAAAGCAGGCAGAATAGGCCAGACCATCAGGACGTGAAGCAACGACCGAAGCAGCAGGCAGCGCGTGCCTCAAGCCTCAGCTCGATGCAGCGTCAGGTGCACGATCTCGGCCGGGGCATTGACCCGCAGAGGAAACCAGTTGCCAACGCCGTTGGACACGACCAGCCTGCTGGAAGACCTGGTGTACAAGCCCGACCAGTAGCGGAACATCCACGGCCCGAAGCCGATTCCCGGCGTGGCCATGAGCTGCCCGCCATGCGTGTGCCCGGCGAGTGTCAGCGGGATGCCGGCCTCGGCGGCGGGATCGAACGCGTGAGGATGATGCGCCAGCAGGATCGCAAACGCCTCGGGCCTTCGCTGCTTCAGCAGCACCTGCATCGAATCGGCGATTGCCTCGTCGCTGCGCGCCCGTGGGCTATGAACCGCCTGCCCCGACGCACCCCAGCGCAGCCCCAGCAACTGCACCGCCGCTCCGCGGATGCTCAGCATCACCGATTCATTGATCAGCAACGGTACGCCCGATTGCTTCACCGCCTGCTCGAAGCCGCGACGACTCTCGATCAGATCATGATTCCCCTCGCACATGTACACGCCGTACCGCGCGTCCATCCGGCGGACCATGTCCAGCCCGGCCGGCAAATCCGACAGCGCGTGGTTGATCAGGTCGCCGGTCAGCAACACCAGGTCGGCGCGAAGATCGTTGGTCACGTCCACGATCCGCCGCAGAATCCGACCCGTGGTAAACCGCCCGACGTGAATATCGCTCACATGGGCGATGCTCAGTCCTTCCAGTTCTGGCGGAAGCTGGGGCAAGGCGATCTGGAATCGCCGAACGCGAAAGCCATTGAGCTGGGGCATGGCCCGGCCGGTTGCCGCCGCCGCCACCACCGGCGGCGTCGCCGCCACCGCGCCCTGGAGGAACTGCCGGCGCGACAGCCGCTGCGAAAAGACTCCCGACCCCTTTTCTAAGGGGTCGGGAGTCTTTTCCGCGCCCGTGGAAAGCCGGCCATACCACCGCCCCGCCAGCCCAAGACCACGCCACAGACCCCACAACCCCATCGTCCCCGCCGCCACCGGCAGCCCCACAAAATGCCAGATATACACGTTGGCCACCAGCCACCGCGGCAACCACTGCTCCGGTCGATCCCCGCTCACCCGCCCCAGCAGCATCCACCCAAGACACCCCACCTGCACCGCCATGAATGCCCCCAGCAGCGCACGCCAAAGCCCCGAACGCCGCAGCGGCGACACCGCACGGTCCGCCAGCCACCACCACAGTGCATCCGATACCAACATCACCACGATCAACGTCACAATGAACGACATTGCGTTGCCATCATAGGCCAGCCGCTTATACTCCGCTCATGCTCGAGCGCATGATCCGCTTCACGTCGCCGTCCCCGCCGCGGCCAGGCCGGATCAGCCTCTACTTCCCATGCATCACCGCCACGCTGTTCGCCATCGCCAGCGGCTGTGGCGTACAGCGAACCATCACCGTCAACAGCGACCCGCCCGCTGCCCTGGTCTACATGAACGATCAGGAAGTCGGCCGGACTCCTTTCACACGCGATTTCACCTGGTACGGCTGGTACGACGTGCAGGTCCGACTGGACGGCTATGAAACGCTGCAAACGCGAACCCGGCTGATCGCACCCTGGTGGCAGTGGCCCCCGATCGACCTGCTCGCTGAGATCTGCCCGATTCGCCTCAAGGATCATCGAACCATCACCTACAGGCTCACGCCCGCCAGCACCCAGCCCGCCGACCCACAGGTTCTGCTGGCCCGCGCCCAGGCGATGCGCGCCCAGCTCCAGTCCAGCCGACACACACCCCAACCAACCACCCAGCCCGCCGTCCGGCCCCCTGCCCCGGCCACAACATCCGCCACGCTTGAGCCTTGACCAAAACCGCGATATTGTTGTTTATCAGCCGCCCGCGTAGCTCAGTTGGATAGAGCGCTGGTTTCCTAAACCGGAGGTCACAGGTTCGACTCCTGTCGCGGGTACTCCCCTGCTCTCGTAAGTGCTGTCAGGCCTGTTTTTTTACAGCGCCAGGGACCAAAAGCGGCACACCATGCGGCGCGGTGCGGCATGGGTCGGCGGGATACTGTGCCTTTTTCTACGACGCGCCGGCGGCCGGGCCGGTTGCTTCACCGCCTTGGCGAAGTGTGCATCTGTGACCTGAAAATAGTGTTCCTGAGCGATCGCCCGGCTGTTGCCCAGCCAGGCACAGACCACGTGCGCGGGATATTTCTCGCAATGCTCGGCCTGCTCGGAGACTTCCAGCAGCTACAGGCGAAGCTCGGGCAGCTTCGGTGAACAGCGGCCCCGATCCTGACCGCGCAGATCGGCCCCTTGGCGCCGTAAGACCCCACATCATCCAGTCCGAAATGCCCAAGTGACGCGCCGCTTCCCGGTCAGAAGCCGGCCAGCGACAAGCCCCGATGCACAATACTTCTGGCGCATGCCGGATAAATCGGAGCCGAATCACAACTCCGCACGTACCTGGCGAAGGCCAGTGGGTCGGCGGGAAGCGGCACGTCCGGCGGGTTGACGACGGTTCACCCCCACATGTGTGGGGAAGACGACGGCACGCGTGAATGGTATCGCAATGGCAAGGGTTCACCCCCACATGTGTGGGGAAGACTGCGGATTGCCGATGACGGGCGTCGCATCTACAGGTTCACCCCCACATGTGTGGGGAAGACACCGGCTCCGGCGCGGGCCAGCCCCTCGGGATCGGTTCACCCCCACATGTGTGGGGAAGACTCGACCGCTTCGAGAGATGGCAACGTTGCCGGCGGTTCACCCCCACATGTGTGGGGAAGACACATGCCCAACCATGACGAGCTGGCGCAGATGCGGTTCACCCCCACATGTGTGGGGAAGACTTCTTCAGCGCCATGCTCACGCCCCACAGGTCCGGTTCACCCCCACATGTGTGGGGAAGACCCGGTTTCCGCCGGGGTGGGTACCGGGCGGGTCGGTTCACCCCCACATGTGTGGGGAAGACGAGCACACGCCGGGGTTTTCCCGGCATCCCCCCGGTTCACCCCCACATGTGTGGGGAAGACTCGACGGCCACGATTCGCCCCGCACCAATCGCGGTTCACCCCCACATGTGTGGGGAAGACTGGACGGATTCACAGTCGAATCACTGGGGCTGCGGTTCACCCCCACATGTGTGGGGAAGACTTAGCGGTCGTCACGCTAATACCGCCCCCGTCAGGTTCACCCCCACATGTGTGGGGAAGACGTGAAAACGGGGGCCAAGGCACAAGAAAGGAGCGGTTCACCCCCACATGTGTGGGGAAGACTCCATGACCATGCACGCTGAACCATCAACCATCGGTTCACCCCCACATGTGTGGGGAAGACGGGTCCGAAATCTGATGAATGCCCGGCTCGCCCGGTTCACCCCCACATGTGTGGGGAAGACGTTTATCGGCCCATCTTGCAGAACCCATTCCTCGGTTCACCCCCACATGTGTGGGGAAGACGTGAACCCGAAGCGGTTGCGGAACGATTCCCGCGGTTCACCCCCACATGTGTGGGGAAGACGGCCTCCCGCGGCGTGAGATCACCGTTTTCCGCGGTTCACCCCCACATGTGTGGGGAAGACCACAGTCTGTTTCAGGCCAGTGCCCCCACTGCCGGTTCACCCCCACATGTGTGGGGAAGAGAGCATCGCGCGCCGCAGGTCGATTGCCTGCCGCGGTTCACCCCCACATGTGTGGGGAAGACACGTCGTGGAGCGGGCCATCGCCCGGGCCAAGCGGTTCACCCCCACATGTGTGGGGAAGACGGTTGCGGCACGTCTGGCCGGACTGCGTGGACAGGTTCACCCCCACATGTGTGGGGAAGACTCAGTTGTCTGCCCGCCCGCCACCCCGGCACCTGGTTCACCCCCACATGTGTGGGGAAGACGGCAAGGGCATCACCGCGGCGGACGACAAGGACGGTTCACCCCCACATGTGTGGGGAAGACGATTCGGTCGAGGCCGAGGCCCAGGACTGGGTCGGTTCACCCCCACATGTGTGGGGAAGACTGGCACTGCCTCGACGAGGGGCTGCAAGTGGTGCGGTTCACCCCCACATGTGTGGGGAAGACGAGATAACATGCCAACCGAAACAGTGGATGAACGGTTCACCCCCACATGTGTGGGGAAGACGTGCTGTTCCTCTGCCTCCAGCCGGGCCGCTTCGGTTCACCCCCACATGTGTGGGGAAGACGCTGCTGCAATTCGGCCAATTGAAGCGATTACGCGGTTCACCCCCACATGTGTGGGGAAGACTGGCATTTTGCCGCGATTCCTCAATTTGCGAACGGTTCACCCCCACATGTGTGGGGAAGACTGAAAAGTGGCGCGCGGATAAGGATGCTCATGCGGTTCACCCCCACATGTGTGGGGAAGACCCGCGACTATGACGCGAGTGGTGAATATTCGGAGGTTCACCCCCACATGTGTGGGGAAGACGCTCCGTCACGACCGGATCCGACGCATAGAACGGTTCACCCCCACATGTGTGGGGAAGACGGCGCCGGAATGCTCGACGGGATCACATCGATCCGGTTCACCCCCACATGTGTGGGGAAGACGCTGGTCGACGGCAACGGAACCGGCGGAGCTGCGGTTCACCCCCACATGTGTGGGGAAGACCCCGGAACCAATATCCAGACCACGCCGGACGACGGTTCACCCCCACATGTGTGGGGAAGACACTGGGTTTTTACCGCGCCGGGGGCGTTTTTGCCAGCAGGAGGCCCTCGAAGTCTTCGATGACCTTTCGCGTCCGTCCGCTTGTTAAAATGGTAAAACCCTGTTCGTTAGGCGCGGGATAGATCAGCAGCGCCGCCCCATCCTTCAGGGAGCGCTGCACCCGCTGCCACAACATGTCGCGTACACGGGCCGATAATGTGCCCACGAACACGTTGGTGTCGGCCTGGATCAGCCAGCGGGTCAGCTCACCCCGCAAAGAAGGCGAAACGCGATGGAGAATGAACACGACCATTGGTGCAACTCCGCGGTCTAGCTTCCTCCCGTGATGGTGCCGGGCTTCATGGCCAGGATCTGACCGATGGGCACATCGGCGCCGATGCCCGGCGGGGTCCACCAGTCGGCCGGCGCCGCGGCATCGTCGGCATACGCGTCCTGCTGCTGATCCTCTCCGGGCGGAACATCCAGCAGTTGGGCGATGTCGGGCAGGATGCGCTGGTTGAGCTTGCCCTCGCGGAAGCGATCGCGGCAGGCCAGGCGAACCGCCCGGTCCAGGTCTGTGGGGTTTTGTTTGGCAATGGAGAACGCCAGGGGAATGATGAAGTCGACCTTGTACAGGTCGGCGATGTCGTAGACGAACGAGAGCTGCTTGCCGGTGTGGATAAACCCCAGGGCCGGGGAATAGCCTGCGGCAAGGATGGCGGCATGGCAAAGCCCGTAGAGGCAGGCATTGGCGGCGGAGAGGGCGCGGTTGACGGGGTCGGAGGCGTCCCACTGATTGCGGTTCCAGGTTCGTCCGTGCCAGTCGATGCCATGGGCGGCGGCGGCTTTGGCGTAGGCATCGCGGACGCGCGCGCCTTCCTTTCCGCGAAGCTGCTGAAGCGTAAGCGATTCATCGATCGGCTCGTCGAAGCGCATGCGGTACATGCGGACGACGACCTGAAGGCGGGTGAAGGGATTGCAGACAAGCTGTGCCTGGCGGAGCAGGTTTCGGCTGGAGCGTGTGCCGCCGGTGCCCTGGGCATAGAAGCGGACGGCGTGCTCGCCGGCCCAGATCAGCAGGCAGTTGTTGTCGGCGGCGGTTTTGATCGCGGCGTGGGTGATACTGGTGCCCGGCCCCAGGATCAGCACCGCCAGGGCCGCCACCGGGACCGAGACGGTTGTATCGGCCCGGTGGACGGCCAGCGCCCTGTCTTCCTGATCGACGACGGCGTGCTCGGCGTAGAAGTACGTGAGCTTGTCGTCGAAGCGGGGCAGCTCCTGGAGATTAACCTGACGTGGGGGCACATGGGTGATATTCGGTTGTCAAAGAGCGCGGGCTTGAGATCGCTGCGCATCGGCGACTATGCCAGAGGCGCCACGGAGAGCAGCCCGAAGCCGAACGCTTTTTGTGGGCCGATACCGTTGCGGATCGCATGCCACAACTTGTCCGGATCGACAACCGAGAGCACGCCATCGAACAGGACGGCGTGCAGTGGCAGGAGCTGGCCGTTGGGCAGCGTGTGCCCCGCCCTGGTGTCGTGCCAGATGCGATCGGTCAATGTGCAGGTGTGGACCTCAAAGCCGTGGATCATGCCTTTGCGCTGGAGCCACTGGCGTTGCTCCGGTTCGCGCTCGAGGGTGAGGCGCCGGCCGCGATCGGGGCTGGACTTCTCGCCGATGCGCACGGACGGGCGAGCCAGCAGTCTGAATCGCAGCCGAAGGCCGGGTTGCAGCGATGGCAGTTGCAGCTCCGTGGGACCGGCCACGCAATCGCTCAGCGGCGGTTCCAGCTTCGACCAGTCGGGTTTGGTTCTGGACTGGACGTACAGAAAGGCCCAATCGCCTTCGATGTCGCAGCGGAACAACACGCGGGCTTCGGCCAGGGCGCGGCGGTCGGCGAAGCCGCGACAGACAAGCTGATGCAGGCGGTAGTAATCCCACCAGGCCGTTGCGGCGAATTCGCTGTCGGCGGGAACACGGATGGCGGAGATATACAGCGGCGGCCTGTCGTTCATGACCACAACCTCGGCATTTCCGGAATCGTCCAGCCACGGAAGTCTGCGCCCAACTGCTCCAGATCGGCCTGCAATTGGTCGGCAAATTTGCAGGCGCGGCTCTCGTCCAGCGTCTTCCAGCCATGGGCAAGGATGGACTCATTTCGAGTACTGAGGTGCTTTTCGTAGCAGAACCGTGCCTGCTGGTTGAAGAATCGCTCGACGCCGGGAATGCTCAGTGCCCGGGCCAGCTCGAACGCCTGGACCAGGCCGAGCTTTTCAGGCAGTTGACCGTCGGGGGCAACGCTCCACTGCGCGGAAAGTTTCTGTTTCGCCTCTTGAGGAATCCGGGTCCAGTCCACCCTGGAAGCGTCGATCCCGTTCTGCTTTAGAAGGACTTGAGCGGTGGCCTCCAGGGCGCGGTACAGCCGCGCGACTCCGTCGTCCAGCCGGGAAGCAGTGATCCGACGGCGGGCGTTGAGGACCAAGTCTACGACCGCAGCCAAGCTCGGCTTAGAGGAGACTTCGACCTCGCGGATTCGATCCAACAATCGTTCCAGTTGCGCGACAAACCTGCCAAGCTGCTGCAACTGAAGCTCGCGTGCGGCATCCTTCAAAAAGGCAAGGCTCGATGCACCCTCTTTGGAAACGGTGGATGCATCGGCGTAATGCTCAAACCGATCCCATCGGTGCAGCGCATGGGCGATACCTGTCAGCCCCCTGTACAATTCACGGGCGCGGGCGTCCAGCGGCTGAATCCGCTCGAACAAACTGGCTGCGCCGGCGAAATCATTTCGATTGAACAGGGCCACTGCGGGTTCGGCGTCCAGCAGGCCGGTGTGATCCTGAGCATTGCCCAGATCGACCAGCTCCATGGTGCCGGGGTCTGGTTTGCCGTTGGAGAATTTGACCTCGACATATACCTGGTGGGCAGCGGTGCGCGACCCGAACAGTCCCAGTGCCATGCTCATCCACTTCCGCCCGGCCGTTGGATTGATCGTGATGTCGGCCTGGGAGCCGCAACGCTCCTCCAGCCAGCGGCAGGCTTCGTGCGCTTTCATTACGAGTGCTCCCGTGGAGGTGGGAGTATCCGGGACCTCCAGGACGTGGTACTGACTGGGCTTCAGGCCGGTTTCGTTGACGATGCGGTCCAGCGTCTTGCGCGACCCTTCAGTGCATAGAAACGCGACCCACTCGGGAGCGACTTTTCGGATGCAGAAGATCTCCGATTCGGCGCTGGCACCGACGGTGAGCAGCAGTCCCTTAGGCATCTGTCGCCTCCGAATAATGCACCGGCCATGTCGGCACGATGCCCGCGTGCAGGTAATTCCTGATCGGTCCGATTTCAGTTTCAAGAGTCTGCCCCAGATAGATTTGATCGGTGGCAAATGTCGCGCCCGGAGCCAGCATCGTGGTGAACCGATGGGGCAGAATCGCGCGGCGCGTGGCCGGATCATGGGCCAGAACCGGCACGCCGCTCCATCGCCACCAGCCCTGCTGGGGCAGGTTATCCGTCGGGTGACAGTGTCCCATCGTCGCGACGTATCCGGTGGGAGCAGGCCGACTCAGCGGTTCGATGCTGCGCAATTCGATGTGCCCGTAACCGTAGCTTCGCCCGTAGCCCCAGCCTTCAGCGCACAGCACGTCGAGCATCTTGCGAAAACCATCAGCGCCCAAGGCATCGTCGACCAGCACTGCCATGGCGATCCCTTCTGATGGCCACTGGCCTCTTTCCGTCCGCAACTGCCCTTCGAGCGCTGTGCCGGTAGCGCGGCTGATGCGGACGTGCTGGCGCTGAACTTCGTGTGGGAGATGTGGGCGGGAGCTGTCGGTCGGCCACGCCCCTGTCCGGCAGAGCTCCAGCCACTGCGGCCAGGCAAGGGTCTTGGGTCGCTTGTGCGGTCCGCTGGCGTTTGCCAGAAAGACAGCCGGGACCGGGATAGCGTCGTATGGCAGACCGTCACCGACGATCAGCAGGTGCTCGCCTTCGTTGTGGAACGCAATCCAGTCCTGGATATTCCATCCCGCAACGGCCCCGCTGGCGATAATCCAACTGAGTCGTCCCCACACCGTGCAGCTTCGCCACGGAGTCAGATAAGGCGAACGGCATTCGAAGCGGACGAGGTAAGATTGCATGGCGATTCACACCCTGGCTGGTTCTGTGTGAAGCTCTCGATCCACATCGACGCCGTCCCACGTCAGGTTCTCGAAGCGAACCTGTCCATACCCTCGGCTGACCGAGCCGCCAAGGCCTTCCTTTTCCAGAAGCCGAAAGGCATGGAGGATCGCCGCCTTCATCTGGGCTTCGTCGTCACCCTGCAAAACCCGGACAGTCAGACGAAAATCGAGTCCGGTGCCGGCCATAATCCGGTCCATGTTGCGAGGTCCAGCCCCGGCAACCGTGCCTTTAGCTCGGTCCATGACCACTTCGGCCTTGACCTCGCTGTAGAACACACCTTCCTTGAGAAGTTCCTTCATCCGCGATTCGTCGGTCTTGAGGATCGGGCAGTCGCGGAAGATGAGGCGGGTGGGTTCTGACGTCTTTCTTGCGTCACCGCAGCCAAACAGCCAGCAGACGACACATTGATTGCAGGTGCATGGGCCGCCCTGTGATTGCGGCGCCTGCCTGCCACCTGACTTGTAGCCTGAAACTTCCAGGAGGCTTCGCAGCTTGCCCTTCAGAGACGACCCGGGGATGTAGGGCACGCGCGTTTCCGGATGCCTGAGGATCGGATTGTCCAATCCGCCAATCTCGATGCTGGCTCCGCCCGCGCCGATCCGCACGCCCGTCACCGCGCGAAGCACGCCTTTGACTTCAACATGTTTGAGCAGTTGCTTCATGTGCTGTTACCTCGGAAGGTAGGCCATCACGCTCTGAAAGAGCTGATAGAAGCCTTCGAATTTGGCCTTGTCATATCCCACTGCGTTGCAATGGCACTGGATGAAGTTTCTGGTTTCGTCTCCGATCACCTTCCGGCCCCACTGATACTGGGCGAAGCGATGGAGCTGCGGGATGCCGGGTTTGAGGACGCTGTCGGCTGACTCGCCCATCTGGATTCTGAATCGCAGCGCGGCCACATGGTCGAACGTGCGACGGAGATTGCTTCGACTGACGTTCAGGATTCGCGCCAGATATTGCGGCCAATCAATGAAGACCTCGCGCCTCAAATGGCCTTGCGGGTCGTAGTATTGAGTCATCGCCGTGTGCGTGAGTTGCGATTCCTGGGCGCGAGGGCGTACGCCGCCCCCGCCCGTGGGTTGCCGCTGGTTGTACGTCATGGCTCCTCCTGTCTTGACTTGGTTTTCCATCCCGCCAGCGTCCCGATGAGCGACGCTTGCGGCCACAAGTGATCGCCGCTGCACAGCGCATCAAAAAGCGCTCGCAGGTTCGGGTCCCAATTCTGTTCCTTCCAGTCGCGGCGAGAGCGCAGGTAGTGTAATTGCGGAATCGATCGCCAACGTTGAGCCGCAGCGTCGCCGGTGCGTTCATTCAGCCAGGGCTCTCCGAGGCGACGCAGGAGCTGAATCGCCCCCCGATTGATCTGCTGGTTTTGAATCGCCGATGTCAAGCCGTCCACATGCACAAGCAGTTGATCGAATGCGCTCCACGTCAGCCGGCATCCTCCAATGCTGATTGCATCGCGGATCGCTTTGGCGTTTTCCAGTTCCGCATCTGCGGCCTCCACAGCTTTGAGAATGGGCGAGTTGCGGGTGTAGAAGCTGACGCCAGCCGAAACGGTGCCCAGTTCCAGCCTGGCGTATGCCTGCTGAATGGCCCGCGCGGCGCGCAGGATCATGTCGAAATGCCCGGTGGCGACCAGATCATCGCCGCCGGAATAGACCAGATAGACGCGGTCGTATTGTTTCTCGAGCATCGCGGGAACGTCCTGGCCGAAGAATTGACTCAGTTTCCCGCTGGTTCGCCGATAGGTGTTGCCTGATGGGTCTTCGAGCAGGCTCTGCCCCAGCAGTGCGCCGATTCGATCACCATCGAGCTTAAGAATGGCCAGATATGGCGCGCCTTGCGCTTCCTCGGCCAGCTTGAACAGCTCCGCGACACTCCCGTCGGTGTCGCGCGGCGCGTACAGCGGGATCGACACATTGACTCGTGCCGTGGCCCTGCCCGCCAAGCCGATTTCAGGATCATCGGCAACCGGCCGCACGCGAAGGTTCCCGATTGTCCATCCGGAATTGCCAAGGACAAAGCCGCGGATGCTGTGGTCCCGGGCCAGCTCCGCTCCACGTTCGCTCTCCCATTCCTGATCGCCAAGGCCGGAACTGGTGTCGGTTTCACGGATCCCCGCTTTGTCAAAGCCCCTGTCGGTCCTTCCCGATTTCCACTTTGCCTGAGCAAGCGATTCCAGCAGAGATCGAAGATCAGCAGCCGTCCCCTGATTGCCATCGGAGCTTGCCCAGTACATTCCGAGCCTGCCGCCAGAGGCGCCAGTTAACCACGAGTAGATCTGTTGAAGTTCACGTTCCAGGGCCTTCGCTGCCGCCTCTGTGCCGCTGGCCAGCAGCTTGCCCCCGCCGAGATAATGAATCGTTGCAGTGGGGTCTCGCTGAACAAGCCGTAAACCGATCACCGCTGGCACCAGGGTCAGGATCGCTGAACGTATTCGCAGCCGCCTGGCGGCCCAGGTGTCGGGCAGCTCGTAGATGAAATCCTGAAGCCCGGAAAGGGCCAGTCCGAACATCATGGTGCCTGCCTCCGGTATTCATCGTTCAGGCGGTGCGATGGCGCCGGCGCAATAGAGAGCAGACCGAAGCCAAAGGCCTTGGCCGGGCCGATCCCGGATTGGAGGGCACGCCAAAACCTGTCCCGGTCTGTGACCTCCAGAAGTCCCTCGTACAGCACGGAACGCAGACGCTGGCTCTTGTCGTCGGGGCTGCCCTTACGTATGTAGACATACCCGACGCGGGAAATCCGCAGCTTATCATCGACCAGTTTGAACCCGGCGCGTTTGGCACGGGCCTGTAGCCATTGCCCAAGGACCTTTTTCGGGTCCTCGCCAGGACTCCATGTCAACTGCTGCCGCGGGCGTTTGACGTGCTCTCCCGCCAGCTTCTTTTTCTTCCACTGTTCTTTGGTCAGAGGCGGGCGTCTGGTCGGATTCGCCAGGAGTCTGAATTCAAACCGGGCGCCGGGCCGGATATCGAGCTTAAGGGGTCGGGGCCCGGACGGCGGAGCAGCCAGAAGGTGCCGCGCGTTGTGAAAGGCGTAATCCCAGTCCGGACGAATCGCCGAAAGGACAATGATCACGACTCGGCCGGCGGGTCTCGGATCAATGTAGTAGAGGAAGCCCTGAGTGGGCTGGCGCGGAACATGCACATGGCCGGGAGCGAAATCGCCGGGCGCATATGGCTTGAGGAACATCGGGTCGTCCTGCCGGCGCTGCGATGAGGGAAACGCCATGCACAAGCGCTGATGGACGCGGTAGAGGTTGCGCAGCCACAGCCGCCCCGGTCGCGGGCGGTCGGGATTGTCTCCTACATTGATCAGAAGCGTCGAGAGGTACATCATTCCACCTCCTGCGCCTCCAGTCGCCGGCGGCGAGTTTCCAGCGAACGGAACTGAATGATCTCCTGTCGCTTGGTGACGATCCGATCGCGCCACTGCGGATCTTCTGGATTGATTCGGTCCAGACCCATCCCAAGCCCATATTCGATCATGGTCACCGCGTCATGACAGAGACGGCACAGCGATCGCAAATCGTCCTGAGTCTCATCGCCCCCGGCGCGGCGATAGGTCACGTGCTGCACCGTCGTCGCGGGGGTCTTGCAGAAGACGCACAGGCCGTGATCGGATTCGAGGCGTTGCGTGCGGGCGGCCTCGTACTCCCTGTTTTTGTAGTCCGCGCGCGGCCTTGGCGGAGGCGGGGTGCGCTGCTGGAGCGCCTCGCCAACGTCCACCGTGATCGAATCACGCATGACCAGTCGCGGATGATGCACCGGCGGATCGAACGAAAACGGCGCATCGTACCAGACCTCGGCTTCGGGCCGCGCGACCGGCTTGGCAGCCGTCGCCCGCCACTCGATGATGCAATCCAACGAATCCGGCCGCCGATCGTCGTCATAGCGCGGATACCACGGCACGGCTTGAAGCGCCGCCTTCAGATCGCCTGCAAGCGCCATTGGGTTGGCCCACGGCTCATTACGGTCTTTGCGCGGCTGGGTAAACACGGGCACCGATGGCGGACAAGACCTGCGCCCCAGGTACAGCGGCCAAGTCGGCGACCGCAGCGCGGCGGCAAGCTTCTCGATTATCGTCGGTTCTCCTTGCAGCACGACCAGAAAGCTGGCGTCGGCGAGGTATTCCCGGCGGGTGATGAGCGTGCCCTGCGCGCCGGTTTTCACGTTGCCTGCCGCCGTCGTCATGCCGATGCCGGCGCCGACGGTGTGATAGTCCCACCAGCGCACGCCCGGCCGGTCGATGCGAACGCCCATCACCAGTTTGTTCAGCTCCGGCAGTTTCTGGCGCGCTGCCGGGCGCGACAGTCCCATCGCACAGCAGAGCAGTCCGAGCACGCCAGACTTGGTCGGCGCGTCCATGCTGCGTCGGATGACGAACTTGGATGGATCACCCCAGGACTGGAGCGGACCTTCCAAACGAAGGAAAAGGGTATTGGGTTGGCCCATGGTCAGGCCCCCACCGCGGATGGCGTGGGCGATGCTGTCGCCAGCTCCGTTTTACCGATGTTCATCACCTCAGACCACTTGAAGCCGAGCTGCAGTTCCTCGATGACGGCCTCGACAAGCCCCGCTTTTCCATCATCGTTACCGCCGAGGGCGCTGTAGCGTTTGTCTGTCAGGATCTCTTTGTGCTGCCTCTTGCCATTTTCGTCCCGTTCCCAGTACTGCAACGGAAAACGCCAGAGTTTTGGGCTGTACCAGAGCAACGTCGAGTCGATGCCATATGCCTGACGGATGGCCCGGACATGATCAGCCAGACACGCGACGCTGCGCCCTTCGATGCTCTTTTCGTCGGCGGCGTCGTCATCAGGCTTGCCGATCCGCTCGACTGGCTCGGCGAAGGCATTGGCGTAGTTGGTTGGGTGCTTGCCGTTCCTCTTGATCTCCACGAGGATGCCGCACGGCTCAGTGTGCGAGGCGAAGGAGTTCTGCTTGCCGCTGGGGGTGGTCATGGCTGCGGCGCGGATGAAGTGACCTAACGCGCAGGCGGCAAGGCGGCTGGCTTGTGGCTCGATCTCGTCTTTCCACCGCTTGTGCGCCGCAGCGTCCTTGTCCTTGTCAGGTTGAGGCCCGGCCAGGTTCTTCACCAACTGGTCCCAGTCGAGGCAGAAGTACTTGTAAAAGCAGGCGGAATTGAACATGGCCTCATCGACGTGCCCCGCGCCGCCCCCAGCCTTGCCCAGGTCATCAACGGCGGTGAAGTAATCCACCTCGTTGATGACGGCGTGCGTGGAAATGGCGTGGGCGACCTGCATGGCCGCCTCCACGTCCTCGAAGGCATCCGACGTGGTCATGCGCCCGAAGAGCGCGATGTCGATGGCGTTGCACCTGAGCGTTTCCCTGAGCGCCTCCATAAAGTCCTTGTACTTGTCTGGCTTCTTAGGGGCATCTTCCTTCACCTGCTTTTGCTCTTCCGCAGTGGCTTTCTTTGTCAGCTTCTTGAATTCCTTCTCATCCGTGCTGGAAAGCTCCCTCAGCACCGCGGCAATGCGCTCGGCTTCGACAGGCCCGGGCTGCTTTTCCCCGGCACCACCGGGACTCTCGGACGGGACGTCTTGTGGAGTCTCGGTTGAACTGGACTCGCTCTCGTCATCCTTCGGGAGTTGTGACATCCTGCACTTGGCGATGACCCACGAAGCTTTCACGATCTTGTCTATAATTTTGTCATCCAAGCCCGAATCATCGAGATATGCGCGCACCATTTCCTCGAAGCCCACCCGTGGATTCAGGAAGTATGCGTAACGCTCGTTCGTGTCGCCCTTGCCGTTCTCGGGTTTGCGGAGTTCGACCAGCGTTTCCACGAACCGCCTGGCGTCTTCGGGTCCGAACGAGATCAACTGCGGTGTCTTGGGTCGATTGTCCGCAGTGTCGTCCTTAGATTTCTTCTGCTCCTTTTCTTTCGCTGTGGCGATCCGCTGGGCGGCCATGATGATGCGTGCGTGTTCGTCTTCCGGAATGCTGGTCTTTTTCAACTTCTGCCCGACGAGCCACGGAAAGAGCTTGGTTCGGATGCCGATGTGCGCGGCCATTGCTTGAGCGAAGATGCCCGGACCCCGATTGTGAACATCCTCCGGATTGCCGGGATTGCGGATGCTTCGTTTGAGGCACTGGCTGGAGATGCGGGCGCGGGTGACGCCGCCGAAGATACAGGTCTTGGGCGCGCCCAGATCGTCGCTGTTGAGGTTGGACGGACTGTGATTCTGGATCACGTGAATCTCAATCAGCATGGCCGGCTCCTTGCGCTTGATGGTCGGTTGGATTCAGATACTGCTCCGCCCAGAGGTCGCGGATGTCGCGGTGGCGGCGGTGCTCTTCGCTACGGTCCCAGATGGACAGGTCATCCAGCAGTTGCGCCCAGTCGATTCCCCTCACGCCCCGCTCGTGGGAAATGCGTCCGGCGACGGCGCGGGCGATCTGGTCCAGCGCCCAGCGCAGGGGCATCTCGATATTGGACAGGGATGAGCAGAGGATTGTGTCGAAGCGGATGCGGAAACGATCACGGCCCTTGAACTCCGGAGGATCCTGCGGCTCGCACAGGCCCAGGACCGCGGCAAGGACCGGGCCGTGACCATCGGTGGGCCGGACGTGCGGCACCGATGAGCCAAAGTCTCCATGGAGCTTGGCGATCAGCCAGCTCGTTTCCCGCCGCGGCGCAACGGGACTCGCCTGCCGCAACGGCCACCACAGGCCGGAGAACAAATCAAAGCCTTCGAGCGTTTTGTCCAGTGGCTGCCCGGCGAGTCGGCGAAGGCGCGATCGCTCGCCTTCCTTGAGGGCTTGCAGGCGATTGATGAATGCGAGGGTCTGGCTCAAGCTCCGCCCCCTTGCTTCCTTCCGCCGCGTTCAGGCTTGGCGGGAGCTGTCCCGCCTGCTGGCGTGGACGAGGGATTTGCCTTGTCCACCAGTTGCCGGATCGTCTTGTCGAGCAGGGCTTGTCCGGCACTCATCGCGGCGCGCCGGCGCAGAGGCGAGCCACAGACCGTGGAGGCAACGACCTGATCGACCAGCGGCTGATAGGTTTCGGTTAGAAAGGTTCCGTCGTCTGTGGTTGGGTTTGGATTCTTCAGCGCAGCGAGAATCCGCGATTCCATGTCCGGTGTCATCAGGATGAGGGCCACTTGGATCTCAGGATGCTGGCGGTCCGGGTTCGGCGTAATCTGCTTTCGCAGATCGCGCAACTTGTTCCGGCAATCATCGGTGAGCGTAGCTCGTGCCTGAGCACACGCATTCGGCACGTAAACGGAAGTGGCGTCCTGAAAGGAGAACTTGTTGACGACAGGGCCGATCGCGATGACTTTGCCCGCCGCGGCGCCACGCAGGCGGAGCCCGTGCCGCCACAATGCCGATGCGTGAGCGGCGGCGCTTGCTCCCAATCCTGGAAGTGAGATCGGCTCGCCATCTTTCAAAAGATGAGGATCGTCCGCCCAGTACTTCTTCACCCGGCCTGCAGTTGTTGGCGTCGGCCAGCCGCGTTCAGTGCATACGCCGCTGACCAGCACGCTGGCTACACCGCAATTTGCGCAAGGGCCTGGGTCGGGTGCGACATCCAACCAAAGCTTGCGCGGCCGCCACGCCAGGTTAGCCACAGCGCCCGGCGAAGCCGGTGGGTCGGCAATCAACCAGGGCGCCTGCTCAGGCTGTGCAGGTGGCGCCGGCAGATTGGCAAGAACCGTGAGCAGCAGGTTGCGCTCCTGAACAACCGCATAGGCCGCAGACGCCGGGTTGACCGATGCCGGGTAGTATTTGTTCGCCGGAGCCCACACCGAGAGCCGCAGAATGCCCAAGGCGCAGCACGCCGGGCAGAACCCATACGTGCCATGTACGACGTGGCGCATGTGGTTGACCGAGTCTTCGCCGGGGAACTCGACCAGCAGATCGGCAACCGGGCGAGGTTCTTTGCCTTTCAATGACCGGTCCTGATAGAACCGCTCGCCCTCACCGAGCAGATTGAACTTCTCTTTGTGTGTATCCAGCTCCTTGAGCCATTCATCCGGAATGCCGTCACCCCCCTCCAGCCGCTTGTGGTCCTCGTCGCGCAGATCCCCCTTGCACCACAGCAGCACCGCCAGCAGGAATCGCAGCAGGGCCACGTTGTCCATCGGATTGGACGCGGCGATCTGGCGGATCTTCCCGGCCTCGCTCAGCGCCGTTCGCATCCCCACGCGCGCGAATCGTCCGTCGCAGTACAGGACCGGTATCCACTCATCCTTCACCAAATTGAAGCTGTCCGTCATTCTTTCACCGACGGAAGTGTCAAAGACAGGCGACCCTGGCCCACCGCTGGACGACCGTTCCCCTGGGAACACCCCCCAAGCGTCACGAAGAGTAACGTGAGCGGACCAGGCCGGTGAATCAACGTTCCGCCCCAAGGCCCCTGCGCTGAATCAATTGTGCCGCCAGCCTTCAGACGTGCGGCATAATCCACATTCTATTGCGTCATCGGCGCAACACCAATAAGAACGGCGAACAATCAACAACAGCACTTCTCAAGATCGCCACTCGAGGCGCGGACGATCTGCGATGTTCCCCGCGAGAGAGGTGGCTGATCGCCCCATGTCGTGCCAGAGTGGCATCATGCCGATCTGACTCTGCCGAGCCGAGCGCGGCACGAGAGGGTTCCGAGCCTGCTGGCGTGCAATCTGAGCTCTGCCCGGAGTTGTGGTACTATTGTCGGCCAGCGTCGTGGCGCGGCTGGCCTCACTCCAACTGTTTGGGGTCTTGCTCCGACCGGCAGCAGTACGAAGCCAATCCCCATACGGCGGCCAGCGCAACGGTCACCAATGACGTGTTCTTTTTCCGATCCAAAGGAGGTTTCGAATGCCGGACTCTTTGAGCGACGCAAATCACTTTGAGTGGCCGGTTCCGGGGCCGAAACGGGCGATCGAAGCGATTCTGGAACTGGATCTTCAGAACTGGCTGATACACGTTCTTCCGCCTCATGGCGGGCTGCTTTGATGTTGCCCCCGGGTATTGCATGGCCTGGCCAGCGATTGCCCGGCGACACGCTTGTCAGTCTCGTGCTTGCGGCTAGAATTGTTCAGCCGACAGCCGCTGGTTTCGGCCGGATACCCAAGTGGACTAAGGGGACGGATTGCAAATCCGTTATTCGTGGGTTCGAATCCCACTCCGGCCTGTTTGCCTTTCCTGCATGCTCGACTGGCTTTATTACCTCCTGTTGCTGGCCGTTTCGCTGGTCGGATTGTTTCTCAACATCCTCGGGCTGCCGGGACTGTGGCTGATGGTGGCTTCGGCGGCGGGGTATGCCCTGTTGACCGACGCGCAATACATGGGCTGGCCGACGCTGATCACGCTGGTGGTGCTGGCGGCGATCGCGGAGCTGCTGGAGTTCGTCGCGGGTGCCGCGGGATCCAAAGCCGCTGGCGGCCGCACCCGCGGCATGATCGGCGCCATTGTCGGCGCGATCCTTGGGGGAATCTTTCTGAGCATCATCCCGATCCCCGTCATCAGCACGATCCTGGGCGCGTGTCTGGGGGCGTTTATCGGCGCGGCGGTGATGGAGCTGTCCGACCGCGACTTTCGCCACGCGATCACCGTCGGCGTCGGCGCCGCCAAGGGCAGGTTCATGGGTATCCTGGTCAAGGGTGCGGTTGGGGTGGTGATGCTGGCGGTGATCCTTTTCGCCGGATTGCCCGTTGGCGGACCGGTAGCTGGGCCCACACCAGCAGCGCCGAGCACATCGAGTTTGGTTCCGGGATTGACTGAGCCAACGCCGTCGCAATGACGGCGCAGGCTACAGCGTCGCGCGCCGCGTGCCGGAATTTTCTTGACGTCGGTGGAGTGGGTTGTATATCTTGGATGGTAATCGTTTACCTAGAGCGATCATTCGCCCGGGTAAAGGCCAACATTTCCTTATTCACGCCAGGAGGAGAGCGTATGTGGAGAAAATGCATCCTGGTGGCCAGCAGCGCCACCGCGTTCGCGTTGTTCGGGAACTGGTCGCACGCCGGCTTGGCCGGCGCGGGTTACACCACTGACGAAGTCCCCGCCACCGGGTGGGTTGGGGCTCCGGTCTACACCTCGTTGGTCGATGCCACCAGCGCCTCCGTCGGCCAGGGAACTGCCGCGCCTCAGGACACCGGCGGCCCGGCGGGCGTCAACTACACGGTCCTTTCCGAGCTGTTCACTCCCCAGACCACGTTCCCACTGGACAAGATCGCGATCGTCGCAGGTGGCGGCGCGGAAACCAACAACCAGTTGCGCCTGCACCTGTACCCAGTTCTCTCCGGAGGCGGCACCAACTTCCCCAGCGGCAATCCGGGCGCGGCCGGGGACAACTTCTACTTCCCCGGCACCGACCTGTTCGACGGCGGCAGCGGCGCGGGTTTGGCGTTCAACTTCCCGGGCTTCAGCGGGCGCAAGATCGTGAACTTCGATCTGACCGGCGGCGACGAAGTCACGCTGAACGCCGGGCAGGTCTACGCCCTGGAGGTGTGGGTACCGGCGACGAATCCGGGCATCTTTTTCTGGTATCGCGCCGGAAGCACGCCTTTTGACCCGTTTGGGCAGATGATGGGCACGCGCGATGCCGAAAACTTCTCCGCCTCGAGGAACTCGATCGCCGCTTTGGGGCTGGCGCCCGGTGCTCGTACGGGCGGGCTGGCGCTGTATGCGGTGCCCGAGCCAAGCTCGTTGGCGGTGCTGGGTCTGGGGATCGGCGCGTGCCTCGCACGTCGTCGCCAGCGGACCGTTTGAGTAATCGCCTGCCTGATACTTCGGATGTGATGTCCTGACCCTGCATCGGGCGTTGGGATCATGCCGGCGGCGGCACCGCGTTGTGTACGATGCTGCCGCCGGCACTGCGCGCCTGCGTCGATCATCTGTGGAATTCGTCCGCAAAAGCGCGCTACAGAGCCTGGATTTCGCTGGTCAAGCTCACCGACGGCCGCGATAATCTGCTCGTGGAAGACCGCTCGGATGCGCCGAGTCGGCGGACGGTTATCGCCTGCAAGTTCCTCCAGGAGCCGGGAAGCAGCGGCAGAGCTTGGACCTACCTGCATCAAGCTGGGAGATTGGACGCCGTTACAGGCATGTACAACTTCCGCCGTCGTGATCTTCGAGCGTCGCTCGGACGCTGGGTTCAAGCGGATCCGCTCAGGTACGTCGATGGTTCCAGCTTGTATCAGGCCTTCGTTTCCGCCCCAGTCGGATTAGGCACTGTCTGAAAACAGTAGTTTGAGATACCGGCGGATCATCGCCAACTGCAGCATTCCATGGAAATGCACGGCCAGCTTCTCGAACCGCGTTCCGATGCGCCGGAACTCCTTGAGCCAGCCGACGCACTGCTCGGCCACGCAGCGGCCGCGGTAGGCCCAGCGGTCGAACCACACCGCCGGGTCATGTCGCGCCAGCTCATTTTCCCTGTGCGGAATCACCGGCTCGATCTTCTGCTCGGCCAGCCAGTCGCGCACGCGCTGCACGCTGTATCCTTTGTCGCCGGCGAGCTTGCGGGGCTTGTGGCGACGCTTGCGTTTCTTTCGTCGTCGGCCGATCAGCGTCGCGATCGCCTCTGCGATGACCGATTCGGCCCGCGTCGATTCGTGGACTTGCCCGGCGGTGACTTCGATGGCCAGCGGAGTGCCCGCACCGTCAGTGACCACGTGGAATTTGGAGCCAAACCCGCCTCGCGAGCGGCCCAGTGCGTGGTCGGCGGGTTCGTCGGGGTGCCGTCGGCAACTTTTTTGTCAGCCCCGGCCGCAGCGCGGGCGGCGCGGACGGATGACCCGTCCACGCACCACAGTTCCCAGTCGATGTATCCCTGGTTGTCGAGCTTGACCTGCAGCGTCTCGATGATGCGGGCAAAGACGCCGCTTTTTCGCCACTTGCGAAAGTGGTCGTACACGGTCTGCCAGGGGCCGAAGCGTTCGGGCAGATCGCGCCAAGGCGCGCCGGTACAGAGAATCCAGAAAATACCGTTGAGCAGCGTTCGTCGATCGCGAGCCGGGCGTCCGGTTCGGGCCGTGCTCCGCGGCAGATGCGGCTCGACCAACGCCCATTGCTCGTCCGTCAGCTCGTGGCGTTTCATGAGTGGCGACCTCCATGTCGTCACGGCAGTGTATGCGAATTCGGAGTTTTCAGACAGAGCCTAGCATGACAGCGCTACGTAGAGTTGACCTGAATCACCGAGCGGTGTCGGCTTTTATATGCTGCCTCGTTACGCCGTTGGTGATAGGCACATCGCTGCATCAGCTGGGACCAGGACCTCCAGTCGCGCTGCCAGAGCTTCGCCGCGAGGGTCGAGACAGCCTCGCAAACCTGCTCGAAGGTGATGAGCACATTTTTCCCCCCGCAGCCGGGTCGTCTGTTCCGACAGGAAGCACATCGCCAATCGCACGCACAGCCAGTGTCGTATCAGACTCACATAGGTTCTGACCTCGAAGGCGCCCAGTCCCGCCTCCTGCTTGGCACGCTCGAACCACTTTTCCACATGCCAGCGTGACAGCAGCACGCGGATCAATTTCTCGACGCTGGCGCCTTCGCCGGCATTGCTGATCACGTATTTGATCTCACCGGTCTTCGGCTGTCGCATCACGATCAGCCAGTACATCCGGTCGGTGGGAACGCTGAGGTTGTGGTTGGCGTGCGAGGAGTCGCTCAGATGGACTCGGGTTGCCTTGTATTCCCAGATCAGTGTCCCGCGTGTGGTGTCCTTCACCTTGCACCGCTTCCAGGGCTGGCTCGTGAACGCCGGGCTGTGCGTGCTCAGGTTGTCCACCCGCCGCGCCGCATGAGAAGCGTACCCGCCGCTGCGGCACGCCGGACGTTTGACCCAGGCGCGGAAGCTGGCGGGCACTTCGCCCACCGCCGCCTGGCCCATCTCGTCCAGCCCGAACCAGAACGCCGGCACCATGCCGTACTCTTCATCGAAGACCACCCAGTTGAGCTTCACCCCGCCGGCCAGCGCCTGCTTCACCTGCTCCAGGGCGATCTTCCACTTCGCGCGGCAGACCAACTCCGCCGGAATGCCCGCCTCCTCACAGCGGTCGCGGTCCGCCGCCCAGTCCTGCGGCAGATACAGGTCGCTGGCCAGCACGCACGAGAAGGGGTTTTTGGCATCGTTGTCGGTGAACAGCAGATGCTGGGCAACCACGCAGTTCTCGATCTTGCCCGATTCCCCGCAGTATTGCCGCTGCACCCCAGGCGTCTTGTCTCCCTGCTTGGGATGGCCGGTGGCGTCGATCACTCCGATTCCGCCCTGCGGACAACGGTCGGCCACGCGATGGATCAGCATCTTCCCAGTCGCGCATGATCCCAGGCGAACAGGGACAAGAACTCCTGCAGCGTCCGCACCGCCACCCCGCACGCCAGCGCGATCGGCTCCACGCTCTTGCGTCGCAGGTCCGCCATCAATCCCAGCAGATAACTCTGGAAGTAATCGAAGGTCACCGCACGCTTGAAGCAGGGGCGAAACGACTGAACCCATGCCGACAACGCTGGCTGCAGAGAAGCGAGTTGTTCCGCATTCATCGCACGACTCCGGTGTTGGACCAGAATCGTCATCGACTCGCAGCCGCTCCCGGCTTGAGCTAATCTAGCGCTGTCATGCTAGTCGACCCCTCGGGACTGGACACTCCTTATTATGATTCAAGCGTCAACAGCGGACTCTTCTCCACTAGCACGGGTCCGGGTGCGCTGATTCCCGAGTCGCCACCACCGCCTCCCGAGATCACGGCGGAAGACTTCTTGCCACCACCGCCTCTGGTGCGTCCACCAGCCAAGCCAGTTGGAGCGCCTGATCCCTGGAGGAGTGAGGGACAAGGACTTTCCGATATGGACCCAGCGGATTTGCTGCGACCGGTCGATTACATGCCCGCACGGCAGTTTCACAACTTCAAGGATCCTGATGAACACCATGCTTTTCTGTACAAGTATGACTGCTGGAGTGTTTTTGGTAGTCCCGGCTACGGTTTTGCGAGCGAGATTGGAGGCAATTTGCTGGAGATTCTTGCGAAGAGGTTGGGTGATACTGTGCGCCAACCTATCGCGAGAACAGGACGTGGTGTCGCCTACATCGGTGCTTTTATGGCCGGTTGGGAGATGGGCAGATATCTTCGTACTTGGTGGGCAGCCCATAACGACATAGTTGACGAATCAGGACATCCTCCCCATGAACGATGACGCAACGGTGGGCAGCGCCGAGAAGACAACGATTGTGCTTGACTACGCGCGCCTTCGGCCAGTACGCAGGCGGCGCCGGCGCCGCTGGATCATCCGAAAGTATGTGGGCGTGGGCTTCGGGTGGGGTATTTGGGCAGGATTTGGGCTCGGCCTGTTTGGCGGCATCAATCCCATAACTTCTTTCCTCGCTATTATGCTGGGTCTGATCTTCATGATATTTAGCGAAAGAACGGCAAGAGCAACGGGTGCGGAACGGGGCCATGCGGAAGACGCTCTGCTTCAAAGGAGGCGAAGATGACATGGTCGAGCTATTAACCACGACACGAGCAGTTGGACGGTTAAGAACCGCCGATGCGCACTGGCGGACACCGTGACCACGCTTGGATACAGCTACGACAGCGCCGGTCGGCGGTCCATTGTCCAGCAGCGGAAGCGTTCCCGACACGATCACGAACCAAACCCGCCGCCAGGTCTGGACGCGCTGGGCAACTGGGACAACATCCACACGGATGGCAGCGACGTGGGCCGCGATCACAACAAGCAGAACCAGCTCACGACGATTACGCCCTCGGGCCAGGGATCAACGACTCTCTACTACGACAACAATGGCAATCTGACCCAAGACGAGAACGGCAAGACGCTGGTGTATGATGCGTGGAACCGGCTGGTGGCGTACAAGAATGGCAGCACGACTTTGGTGAGCTACGAGTACGATGCGATGTATCGGCGGGTGCAGGAGACCGCCAACAGCGTCACGACGGACTTGTACTACAACGATCGCTGGCAGGTGGTCGAGGAGCAGGTCTCGGGCGTGACGACGATGCAGTACGTGTGGAGCCCTGTCCAGCTGCGCAAGTCGGAAACGATCGTCGCGGACCTTCTAATCCTCAGAGACCGCGATGCCGACGCCGACCCAGGCACGGGCGATCACGGCCTGACCGGCTCGGGCCTGGAGGAGCGCCTATACGCCCAGCAGGATCGCAATTTGAACTTGACTAGCCTGACCGACACTTCTGGAGTGGTGCAGGAACGCTTCATCTATGACCCATACGGCAAGCCCACGGTCCTAGGCACTGTCTGAAAACAGTAGTTTGAGATACCGGCGGATCATCGCCAACTGCAGCATTCCATGGAAATGCACGGCCAGCTTCTCGAACCGCGTTCCGATGCGCCGGAACTCCTTGAGCCAGCCGACGCACTGC
Organism: Fontivita pretiosa; assembly: GCF_050410795.1. Lineage (GTDB taxonomy): Bacteria > Planctomycetota > Phycisphaerae > Tepidisphaerales > Tepidisphaeraceae > Fontivita > Fontivita pretiosa. The sequence continues at coordinate 1,213,432 of NZ_CP191258.1, forward strand.
TCGGCCACGCAGCGGCCGCGGTAGGCCCAGCGGTCGAACCACACCGCCGGGTCATGTCGCGCCAGCTCATTTTCCCTGTGCGGAATCACCGGCTCGATCTTCTGCTCGGCCAGCCAGTCGCGCACGCGCTGCACGCTGTATCCTTTGTCGCCGGCGAGCTTGCGGGGCTTGTGGCGACGCTTGCGTTTCTTTCGTCGTCGGCCGATCAGCGTCGCGATCGCCTCTGCGATGACCGATTCGGCGCGCGTCGATTCGTGGACTTGCCCGGCGGTGACTTCGATGGCAAGCGGAGTGCCCGCACCGTCAGTGACCACGTGGAATTTGGAGCCAAACCCGCCTCGCGAGCGGCCCAGTGCGTGGTCGGCGGGTTCGTCGGGGTGCCGTCGGCAACTTTTTTGTCAGCCCCGGCCGCAGCGCGGGCGGCGCGGACGGATGAACCGTCCACGCACCACAGTTCCCAGTCGATGTATCCCTGGTTGTCGAGCTTGACCTGCAGCGTCTCGATGATGCGGGCAAAGACGCCGCTTTTTCGCCACTTGCGAAAGTGGTCGTACACGGTCTGCCAGGGGCCGAAGCGTTCGGGCAGATCGCGCCAGGGCGCGCCGGTACACAGAATCCAGAAAATACCGTTGAGCAGCGTTCGTCGATCGCGAGCCGAGCGTCCGGTTCGGGCCGTGCTCCGCGGCAGATGCGGCTCGACCAACGCCCATTGCTCGTCCGTCAGCTCGTGGCGTTTCATGAGTGGCGACCTCCATGTCGTCACGGCAGTGTATGCGAATTCGGAGTTTTCAGACAGAGCCTAGATGCGGATTGGGCAAATGACGCGGACGGTAACAGCGACCTTTCGTGGACATACCTTCATCAGGCTGGCAGGCGAGACGCGACGACGAACCTGGCGCATTTCCGCTTCCGCGACCAGAGCCCATCGCTTGGAAGGTGGGTGTCAGCGGATCCTGATCACTATGGAGACGGGGCGAATCTCTACAGTTTTGTCGGCGAGAATCCTGCAGTCTACATCGACCGCTACGGGCTCCAGCGATGGTACGAAGGCTGGGGGACCACGATTGCGGTTGCTGTCGGTGGGTACGGCAGTGGCGCAGCAGGAAGTGTCTGGGCAGCTGCTGGGGAGGGCGCACTCGATGGCACCGCAGCCTGGACAGATGGTGCTCTCCCTGGCGAATACTTCGCCGATCACGGGTACTATGATCCCTCCGATTCCGTCCTGGGTGTAAGTAACACCATGGGCACGGTCTCTGCCCTCGCATGGTCAACGGCATTCTTGTTGCCTGCGGGCCCGGCAGGACAGGTAACGCGTTGGGGGTCGCCGATAACTGAAGGCAGCTGGGTCATGACAGGCGCTGCCACTTGGCGGAACTGGATCATGAGTGGAAAGGTACTTACCAACCCGTACAACTATTCCGTCATGGTTGGCGCGACGACCAAATGGCCCAGTGGGTGGGAGTTCTGGAAGGGCTTCATAGGTCAGCGGATAGTGACGATCCTCCCTGGAGGCGGTACGGGAAGTCCGCATTTGCCATGATTCCGTGCGACACCCAAAAATCGAGGTGGGCATGTGGCGCGCCGTTGGGATAGGCTTCATAATATTGGGGCTGATTCTTGATGTCCTGATTCTGATCGCGCGGCTTCACGGCCTGAGGGAACGTCGGCACGACTCGGGGTCGCCGCTCGTGCCCCCGCTCGTCTACTGGATGGCCGTCGTGAGCCTGGATGAACGTGTGCAGCATCCGTGGCTCTTGCTGCTGGCATTGTGTATGTTTCATTGTTCCTGTCAGTGGTTTGTCCCGTGGCTATACTGGACCGTACGGATCGCGGTGCATCGGGGCAGATAAGGCGTCGGGGCGAATTGAAGTCGGGAAAGGAAATTCTATGGGGTCGGGAGTCTCTGTTTGCGGGACGAGCCGGTGCGACCGGCAAGACACTGGTGTACGATGCGTGGAAACCGGCTGGTGCAGTACAAGGACGGCGCCACGCTGCTGGCGACGTACGAGTACGATGCGCTGTACCGGCGGATCGAGGAAACCTCGGGGCATTCTGAGGGGTCGGGAGTCTTTTTGGAGGCGGCCCGGACCGCAGCTTCGACGGCGACGGGAAGGTGACCACGGACGCGGCCGACTTCGGCGGCGTGATGAGCACGTCGCGGCAGAGCGACGGGAAACTGGTGGTGGCCGGGCGACGGAAGTGCCCAGCACCGGCGACGACCTCTCGCTCGTGCGGTACAATGCCGGCTAATCGCCGCTGACGGCGGAGGCGTCGGCGTCGCTGGGGGCATCCAGCGGCTCGGCAAGATGCTCCAGAAACTCGCGCAGATCCTCGAGATTCAACAGCATCGGGGGGCCATCCCAGTCCGGGCCGATGACCTGCACGCATTCAGCGTCGGGCGAGTCGTATCGAAATGAGGTTCCGTTACGGGCTGTGTACAGCATGGCCGGACCCTTCCAATAGACTTGTCGTACCCCTGGCGGCAACCTTGTGATGATTATAACCCCGCCGGCGCGGGGTGGTCGAATTTTCCGGCCCGGATCGTACAGCGTCGAACGGCATACATTTTTGCGGCCTCCGGCGGGCAGTGAGATTGGTTTGTCGCCGGCAGGACGCGGGGGTAAGGTCTTAAGCCATGGGCGTGCGATTCGTGATTGGCCGGGCCGGCAGCGGCAAGTCGCTGCACTGTTTCCGCAGCATCGTAGAGATGCTGCGCGCCGATCCGCTGGGCGAGGACCCGATCTATCTGCTGGTGCCCAAACAGGAGACGTTCTCGGCCGAGCGGGATCTGACCTGCGCCAGCGGGCTGAGGGGCTTCTGCCGGGCGCGCGTGGTTTCGTTTGATCTGCTGGGCGAAGAAATCCTTTCCGAGTGCGGGGGCACGGCGATTCCGCAGATCACCGAGCTGGGGCGGCAGATGATCATCGGACATCTGCTGCGCAAGCATCAGGCGGAGCTGAAATACTACGCGTCGGCGGCGCGACAGGTGGGGCTGGCGGCGGAGCTGGACGCCACCTTCACCGAGCTGGAGCGCCACGGTCGCAGCCCCGCCGACCTGACCCAGCTCATCGCCGACGTTGAATCGGGCGGCGGACAGACCTCGCCATTTGTCAACAAGCTTCAGGATCTGCGGCTGCTGTACGACCGCTACAGCGCCTATCTTGGCCAGGAGCGGCTGGATCCGCATCGCCGGCTGATGCAGGTGCTGGCCAGCCTCGAGCACTGCAAGCGGATCCGGCGGGCGACGGTGTTCGTGGACGGCTTTCTGGAATTCGACGAGCAGGAGCGACGTATCCTGGCGGGCGTGGCGCGCGTCTGCCGCGACATGACCATCACGCTGCTGATGGATCCGGACAGCCCGGTGCTGAATGATGTCCATCAGATCCCGCATGAGCTGTCGCTTTTCCATCGCACGGAACAGACCTACCGCAAGCTGTGGCTGGCGTTTGCCGAGGCGGGCGTGAAGTGTCAGCCGCCGATGTTGCTCAGGAAGATCACGCGATTCGTCACGCCGTCGCTGGAGCAGATCGAGAAGCACCTGTTTTCGGGCCGGGCGGTGAAATGCGAATCGGCACAGAATATCGAGCTGATCGAGTCTCCGGACCGTCGCGGCGAAGTGGACGCGGCGGCGAGGCAGATTCGCGCGCTGGTGGCGTCGGGCATGCGCTATCGCGAGATCGCGGTGATCATGCGCAGCCTGGAGGACTACCACGAGCTGATCGACGCCAGCTTTACCGAGCATGAGATCCCCTACTTTGTGGATCGGCGGCGTACGGCGGCGCATCATCCGCTGATTCAGTTTGCCCGGGCGGCGGTGCAGATCGCGCTGCGAGGCTGGCCGCACGAAGCGGTGATGGCGCTGCTGAAGTCGGAGCTTGCCGGCCTGGGCCGCGACCAGGTCGATGAGCTGGAGAACTACGTGCTGCTGCACCGGATTCGCGGATCGGTCTGGAGCGACCCGCAGCCGTGGAGCTATCGGCGCAGGCTCACGCGCCGCCGCGACAGCGAGGACGAGGCGCCACAGCCCGAGGTGATCGAGCTGAAATGGATCGACGCGATGCGGCGGGGCGTGGCCGAGAAACTGGCGCCGCTGATCGAGCTGTTCGGATCACAGCGACCGATGCCGCTGCGTACGCTGGTTGTCGAGCTGTTCAACACCTTCGAGCGATTCGGCATCCGTCAGACACTGCGCCGCTGGATCGAGGCTGCCGATAGAGCCGAGGACTTCGAGGAGCGTGGCGAGCACGAGCAGGTGTGGAACGAGCTGGTCAAGCTGCTGGATCAGATGGTGGATGTGCTGGGGGACGAACAGCTTTCAGCGGCGGAGTTCGCGGAAGTTCTGGAGACGGGGCTGGAGCGGTTCGATCTGGCATTGACGCCGCCGACCGTCGATCAGGTGCTGGTTGGATCGATCGACCGCACGCGCAATCCGCGTCCGCGCGCGGTGATTCTGATCGGGATGAACGACAACCAGTTTCCGCGGGTTCCCGCTGAAGATTCCATCCTTTCGGATGCGGAACGACAGACGCTGCGCCAGCACCAACTGGATCTGGACCCGGACAGCGAGCGACGGCTTCTGGATGAGCGGTTGCTGGGATACATCGCGTTCACGATGCCCTCGGAGCGACTGTGCCTGATCCGTTCGCTGGCGGACGAGGCGGCGCGTCCGCAGTCGCCTTCGCCTTACTGGGTCAACCTGCGTCAGCAGTTTCCGTCGGTGCAGGTGGTTCAGGTTCCGCGCGAGTCGCGCACGGACCTGGAATGTATCGGCACGCCACGGCAGTTGGTGACCGCGCTGATGCGATGGGTTCGATCCGATCCTTGCAGCGCGGGCACAGACCCGGCTGCCGCCGCCGCGGATCCGTTTGTCGGCCTGTACCACTGGCTGGCCACCCACGAATGCTGTCGCGACGCGATCGATGTGATGCGCTGGCGGGCTTGGCGGGCACTGAGCTACTGCAACCAGGCCAGGCTCTCCGATCCGATTGCGCGCAGCATGTTCAGCTCACCGCTGCGGGCCAGTGTCTCACAGCTCGAGGCGTTTGCGGCCTGTCCGTTCAGGCACTTCGTGCGCTTTGGTCTGCGGCTGAGCCAGCGGGAAGAGTCGGATGTCACCGTGATCGACCTGGGCAACGCCTGCCACGGAATCCTGGAGCGGCTGATCCGTCGGATGATCCAGGAAAAGTCCGGCTGGGACCAGCATCGCGCCGAGCTGGCGCAGCCGGTGATTTCGCAACTGGCGCGGGAGGTCGCACAGGATCTGCGTGGCGAGCTGATGCTCAGCACCGCGCACAATCAGTACCTGCTCAGGCGGATCGAAAAGACGGTCGGGCAGGTGATCGATGCGCAGGCGGCCGCGGGAAGGCGAGGCCGGTTCAGGCCATTTTGCGCCGAGCTGACGTTCGGGGATGATCCTGACGATGCACTGGGGGCGCTGGTGATCAAGACGCCGGCCGGCAATGAGCTGCGTCTGCGAGGCAAGATCGATCGCGTGGACGTGGCGCCGCAGGAGTCGGCATTCGTCGTGATCGACTACAAATTCAGCGGCAACACGCTCGAGCTGCAGCAGGTGCTGCATGGCCTTTCGCTTCAGTTGTTGACCTACCTGCTGGTCCTGGAGCGCAACGCCAAGACGCTGTTGCAGCGAGAGCTCTCCCCCGCCGCGGCGCTGTACGTGCAGATTCTCCGCAAGATCGAACCGGTCAAACACCCGGACGAAGCCATTGCCCCGGATAATCCGCTGTTTCATCTCCAGACCAAGCCGCGCGGGATCATCGACTGGGAATATCGCAGTCTGTTTGACACCGATCACACGGCGAAAGAATCGGACGTGCTGTCACTGTACATCAACGCCAATGGAGCGATTGGACACAAGGACCGCACCGATGGCTGCGAGCATGCCGAGTTCGTTGCGCTGTTGCGCATGGTGGAACGGAAGCTTGCGGAGCTTGGCGACCGGATTCTGTCCGGGCAGATCGACATCGCGCCCTATCGGCTGGGACGAGACAGCCCTTGCAGTGGATGCGAGTATTCAGCCGTCTGCCGCTTCGATGTGGCGTTCAACCGGTACAACTTCCTGAGCGGGATGAAGCGCCAGGAGGCACTGGCGAAGGCGGTGCAGCAAGCGCAGGAGGGGGGACATGGCGGCCAGGCATGACACGGCAGCGACGCAACCGAAGTGGACCCGCGAGCAGCGTGACGGGATCCAGACCGTGGGTGTGAGCCTGCTGGTATCCGCGGCGGCGGGCAGCGGCAAGACCGCGGTGCTGGCAGAGCGTTGCGCGTATCTGGTCTGCGATGCGAAAGAACCGTGCGACGTTGACGAGCTGCTGGTGGTGACCTTCACGCAGGCGGCGGCGGCGGAGATGCGCAGCCGGATCGAGTCGGCGCTGCGCCAACGACTTGCCGCGGCCGGCGAATCGGATCAGCGTCTGGCCCGACAACTGCTCCTGCTGGACAGGGCGCAAATCAGCACCCTGCACGGATTCTGCGCAACGCTGCTGCGGCGGCACTTCCACCTGCTGGGACTGGATCCGGCCTTCCGCGTGCTCGATGAGGAGGAGACGATGCTCCTCCGCCACGATGTCGCCAGGCAACTGTTCGACCAGCGCTACGAAACCGACGCAACCGGGCAGTTCCATCGCTTCATCGATACCTATGGCAACGGAAACGACCAGCCCCTGCTTCAGCGCGTGATCCGGATGCACGAGCTGATGAACAGCGTGCTGGATCCCGAGGGCTGGATGCAGGCGGCGGTGGCGCGCATCAGCCAGGCTGCCGACGCCCCGCACCTGGCCGAAACAGACCTGGGCCGGGCCTTTGCCCGGAAGATCATCACATGGCTGGAGAGCATCAGGCAGGGCTGGGTAAAGCTGGCGAAGGCGATCAACCGGATCGAGGGCCTTGAGCCGTACGTCGAGTGGGTCAATGAGTACATCGCAGCCGTTCAGCACTGGCGCAAGGTGTTCGGCGAAGGGAATTTTGATGCGCTGGGTCGGCAGATCAGCTCATTTGATCCCGGAAGGCTTCCGCCGATTTCCAAGGCGCCGCCCGAAAAGGAGCGGATCAAGGCACAGATCGACGCGCTGCGCAAGCAGATGAAACAACAGTCGATGGACGACCTGTGCCGGTTCACGGAGCAGCAGTGGCGCGACGGGCTGAAGCAGATCCAGCCGGCCGTCGAAGTGTTCGTGGATCTGGTCCGTGAGTTCGGCCGGCGATTTGATTCGGCCAAGCGGGAACTGCGCGCGCTTGATTTTTCCGATCTGGAACGGATGGCGCTGCGGATTCTGCGCGCCAATGATCACGGCGAAGACCTGACGCCTTCGGCGGTCGCGCTGGACTGCCATCGGAAGTTCCGCCACGTCCTGGTGGATGAGTATCAGGACATCAACGAAGTTCAGGAGGCGATTCTGAAGCTGGTCAGCCGCGAGTGCGTGTGCGAAAGCCCCAGCGCGCCAGCCAAGGGACGGCGCGGGGCAAATCGGCCTTCGCTCACCGGCTCCGATCCGTCTGATTCGACTCCGAACCTGTTCACGGTCGGCGACGTCAAGCAGAGCATTTACCGATTCCGGCTGGCGGATCCGACGCGATTCCTCACCCGCCAGCGGCATCTTCTCAAAGGTGCGGCGGCGCGGTGCATGGTCATCGATCTGAGCAGCAATTTCCGCAGTCGCGGGCCGCTGCTGGAGGTGATCAACGGGGTGTTCGAGCGGCTGATGACGCCGGAGGCGGCGGATATCGAATATGACCAGTCGCAGCGGCTGCGTGCGGCGGCGAGTTTTCCGCCGGCCCACGGCGTCACCTGCTTCAGCGGCGCGCCGGTCGAGCTGCACCTGCTGCCACAGCCGGCTCGCGGCGGCGAGGAGTCAACTGACCAGTCCGACGACGCCGATTCGGATCTGGACCTGGACCGCACCGAGCGCGAGGCCGCCTTCGTCGCCAAACGCATCGCCGATCTGCTGGCCAGCGGGATCCACGTCGCCGACAAGGCCGCCGATGGCACTGCAATCCTGCGCCCGATTCGCTGGCGCGACATCGTCGTGCTGTTGCGCTCGATGAAGTACAAGAGCCGGCAGTTCGCCGAGGCCCTGCGCGCGGCGGGGATCCCCGTGCACACCGAGAGCGGCAGCGGCTTTTTCAATGCGATGGAGATCCGCGACATGCGGGCGCTGCTGAGCGTGCTGGACAACCAGCAGCAGGACATTCCGCTGGCGGCGGTGCTGCGAAGCCCGCTGGCGGGGCTGGCCGATCCGGACGACAGCCTGGCGCGCATACGCATGCAATATCCCGACCCCGCCCGTGTGCCGTTTCATCGCGCCGTGGTGCTCTATTCCAACCAGGTAGACGACGAGCTGGCGGCGCAGCTCCGGGCGTTTCTGGCTGATCTGCGCGAGTGGCGACGCCTGGCACACCGCCGCCCGCTGGCCGAGGTTCTCTGGCACATCTACGACAGCACCGGTTACCTGGCGTTCTGCGCCGGCATGCCCGACGGGCAGCAACGCGTGGCCAACCTGATCGATCTGCACGAGCGCGCCCGACAGTTCGGATCGTTCCAGCGACAGGGACTGTCGCGATTCATCCAGTTCCTGGACAGCCTGGATGCACAGTCGGAGCTGGGCCAGCCGCCGATCGCCAGCGAGGCCGACGACGTCGTGAAGGTGATGAGCATTCATCGCGCCAAGGGGCTGGAGTTTCCGGTGGTGATCGTGCCGGACCTTGGGCGAAAGCACAATCTGGAGGACATCAGGGGGGCGATGCTCGTCGATCGCGAGGCCGGGATCGGCTTTGCCGTGGTGGATGAGCCCAGGCGTGTGCGGTATCCCTCGCTGGCACAGGTTCTGGTCAAGGACCGCATTCATCAGCAGACGCTGGCCGAGGAGCTGCGCGTGCTGTACGTGGCGATGACGCGTGCCCGGGAACATCTGATTCTGGTTGGCACGTGCAGGCCGCAGGCTCCGCAGCAGTGGCGTGAGGAATGGTCGTCGCACGTTGGCCCCCTGCCGCCGCAACACATTCTCGGTGCCGCCTCGATGCTCGAGTGGATCGGTCCTGTGGCGGCGGCGATGGAGGGGGCCAGGGTCAAAGACCGCATCCAGATCATCTGGCACGAAGCCGACGAAGTCGAACAATGGGCTGCGCAGCTCGCCCGCCGAACACAGCTCGGCCAGACGCAACAGCAACTGGCCAGGCTTCAGCCGCTTTCGCCGCCTCCGGCAATGCACCCGGCGGCAAAGCGCGTGGTGGAACGGCTGACCTGGGCATACCCGTACAGAGCGTACACATCGCTTCCCGCAGCCGCGTCGGTCGCCACGCTGACCAAGCACGGGCGCACGGCACCTGCGGGCCACAGCCCCTCCCGGCAATCTTTGGTGCAGTTCGACATCGAGCTGCCCTCGCCCGCTTGCGTGCTGGAAGATCTGACCATCGCGCCTTCGGACCTGGGAACCGCCACTCACCTGGTCCTGGAGCACCTGGACTTTTCACGCACCTGCGACCGCGCCGACCTGCGCGAGCAGATTGCCGAGATGGTGCGGACCAGGCGCATCGCGCCCGGGCTGGCCGAGGCCGTCGATGTCGATTCAATTATGTGGCTGATGTCCACCGAGCTTGGCCGGATGCTCCGTCACAATGCCCGGCAACTGCGTCGGGAACTGCCCGTGTATTATCCGATTGACCCGCCCGGACAATCCGAGGTATCCGATCCGCTGGACCGGATCATGGTGCGCGGGCGAATCGACGTGCTGATCCCGGATTCGACGGGGTGGGTGGTGGCGGACTTCAAGACCGACCGGGTCACTGAACAGACGATCGATGCGCGCGTCGAGTTCTATCGCCCCCAGGTGGACAGCTATCGCGCCGCCATCGAGCGAATCGCCGGACAGAAAGTGAAGGCGGCGTATCTTGCGTTTCTCACGCCGCGGATCCTGAGGACGCTGTAGAGCCGACGCATCGGCGCCGATCCGGCAGCACGCGCGCAGGCGCTACAGGTGGATGGACCGGTTCAGCGCAACACCCGCGGCCTCCATGATCGCTTCGCTGATCGTCGGATGCGGGTGCATCGCCTGGATGATCTCCTCTTCGGTGGCCTCCAGGTTCCGGGCCAGGACCAGTTCGCCAAGCAGCTCGGTGACGTTTTCGCCGATCATGTGCACGCCGAGCAGCTCGCCATACCTGGAATCGAAGATCAACTTCACGAAGCCGTCGGCTTCTCCCGCGGCCAGTGCCCGGCCGCTGGCCTGGAGCGGAAACTTGCCGATGCGGATCTGCCTGCCCGCGTCGCGCGCCGCCTTTTCGGTCAGGCCCATGCTGGCAACGGACGGATGGGTGTAGGTGCAGCCCGGGATGAATCGATAGTCGATGCGGTGATCGCTCACGCCGGCGATCCGCTCGACGCAGATCACCGCCTCGTGGTGCGCAACGTGCGCCAGCCACGGCGGGCCGATCACGTCCCCCACCGCCCATACGTTCTCGATGTTGGTGCGATACCTCTCGTCCACTTTGACGTGACCCTTGAACAGCTCCAGGGGCACATCCGCCGCCGCCAGGCCTTGCACGTTTCCCGTCACGCCAATCGCCACCAGGCATACGTCGGCTTCGACACTGCCGGCGCCTTTGGGGCCATTGAGCGTCAGCTTCACGCCTTTGTCGGTCTTCTCGACCTTCTCGGTTCTGGTTTTGGTATGGATCCTGATGCCGTTTTTGGCAAAGACCTTCTCCAGGGCGATCGAAACGTCTTCGTCTTCCATCGGCAGCAGGTGATCCAGCATCTCGATGATCGTCACTTCAGTGCCGACGGCGTTGTAGAAGTCGGCGAATTCGCAGCCGATCGCGCCGGCGCCGATGATCGCCAGCCGTTTGGGTTGCTGCGACAGAATCATCGCCTCTCGTGAGCTGATGATCAGCTTGCCGTCGAACTCGGCGCCCGGCAGCGATTTCGGACGCGCGCCGGTGGCGATGACAATGTGCTCGGCGGTTACCTCCCTGGCTCCATCCTTGTTGTTGATCCGCACCTTGTGCGGCCCGATCAGTTGCCCGACTCCGACTTCGTGTTTCACTTCATACTTGCGGAACAGATGGGCAATGCCTTTGGCGAGCCTGTCGGCGATCCCGCGGCTGCGCGCAATCATCTTCGCGAAGTCGATCTTCACGTTCTCGCAGGTGATCCCGAACTCCCCGGCATGATGCCTGATCTTTCGTGCCAGCGCGCCGGCATCCAGAAGCGCCTTGGTGGGGATACATCCCCAGTTCAAGCAGGTGCCGCCGAGGTTTTCCTTCTCGATGCACAGGACGCGCTTCCTGAGCTGAGCGGCGCGGATCGCCGCCGCGTAGCCCGCAGGTCCCCCGCCGATCACAACGATGTCGAAGTTGTATGCTGCCATGTCTGTTGGATCTTTGCTCGAAGGCGACGGATGATAGGGAAAGCCGAGGCGAATGTCACTGGGACCCGACGCGACGGGTCTACCGGGACTGCGGAGTTGCACGTGAGCATGCCAGCTTCTGTCACAGGGGTCCCGCCCGTACTGAGCGGCATCAAGTGATCAATAGCCCGGAGATCAGACTTCCAATTCGAATGCACCCTGCATGGCCGGGACGGCCACGCCACAATTGGCTCGTCGCCGCCCGTGACACGAAAACATTCCGTTACCGACCCCGGGGTTCAATCTTGCCGTCGATTGCGAGCTTCCCCGAAATCAGCACACCCAACGCGGCTATGATCGCTTTGTGGATTCTGAACAGCGCCATCCGCAACCGCGCACGCTCAGCTACCTGGCGGTGGCGGCGGAATCCGAGCCGGCGCCGGCGATCATCCCCGCGGCGCTGAGTCTGGCGTTCGGCATCGCCGCGGTCGTGTTCCTGTTGGGAATATGCGCCGGGGTGTGGTCGGCGCTGCTTCCCCCTGTGGCGCGACACGCCGGGTGGATCTGCGCCGTCCTGTCGATTCTGACCATGTCTTGCGCCGCGCTGGGGGCCTATCGCGCCCCGCGCGAATCCGGCTGGTATCACATCGCCTGGCTCAGCTACGGCATAGGCATCCTCGTCGGCGCCTTCACGCCACTGCTGTTCCTGTGAGCGCCGCTGCGGCTTTCCGCGGCTGGACAACCCGCTTGCGGTCCAGCGGATTTTCACATCTATACCAGCATCATCCCCGGCTCTTCGAGCAACTGCTTGAGGGTTCGCAGAAACTCTGCGGCGGTGGCGCCGTCTACGGCGCGATGGTCGGCGCTGAGCGTCACGCTCAACATCGTGCGCGCAACCACCGCCTCGCCGCGAACCACGGGGCGTTTCTCGGCCGCGCCGATCGCCAGAATCCCCACCTCCGGCGGATTGATGATCGCGCTGAATTCCCTGACCCCATACGTTCCCAGGTTGCTCACGGTAAACGTCGCGCCGCTCATTTCCTCGCCCTTGAGCTTCTGGGCGCGGGCACGCTCCACAAGATCGGCGCTGCGCAGACGGATCTCACGCAACCCCATCTGGTTGATGTTTCGCAACACCGGCACGATCAACCCCTCCGGCAGCGCGACGGCCATCCCCAGATGCACATCGCCGAAACGCGTGATCTCGTTGGCGGCCAGGTGGGCGTTCAGCGCCGGGTGCCGCAGCAGCGCGGTGGCGACGGCCTTGGCAATGAAATCCCCCAGCGACAGGCGCACGCCCTCACTTTCAAGCTGCTGATTGATGCGTTGCCGCAGATTCACAAGCTCTTCAACGTCGATGTCGATCGTTTCGTAGAAGTGCGGGATCTGTTGTTTGGCCTGCTGGAGCCGCTGCGCGATCGTGGCCCGCATTTTGGTCAGGGGGATGGTCTGCTTCTGGCCAGAGGCGATTCGCTGAGGCAGAGGCTGCGCGGCGGCAGGTCTGGTGGGCGGCTGTGGCGTCGGCTGAGGCGCGGCGGCGCCCGCCAGTGCCGCCTCGATGTCGCGTTGCACGATTCGTCCACCGGGGCCGCTGCCGCGGATGCTGCGGATGTCGAGGCCGCGTTCTTCGGCCATTCGCCGCGCCAGCGGAGAGATGCGAATGCGTGGCTCCTGATCGCCGCCGGGCGGTGGCGCCGGGGGCGAAGGCGCGGTTGTGGGTGCGGCGGCGGCCGGGGCGGTGGTTGTGGCGCGGGCAGTCTGACGCTCTGCCTCGCGGCGCATGTCTCCTTCGGTTCCGACAGCCGCCAGCTCCTGCGGCGCCGCGGCCGGCGCGGCAGCGGCAGCGCCGCCGCCCTTGCCTCCGGAAAACTCACGCTTGACCGCCGCCGGGTCTTCGCCCGGCGAGGCCAGCACCGCAATCCGCTCGCCGACCTTCACCTTCTGGCCTTCGCGGGCGTCGATCAGCGCCAGCGTGCCGGATTCGAACGACTCCATCTCCATCGTCGCCTTGTCGGTCTCCACCTCCGCGATCGTCTCGCCGGCCTTGACCTTGTCCCCCTCCTTCTTCAGCCACTTGACGACGGTCCCCTCGCTCATGGTGTCCGAGAGCTGGGGCATGGTGATCTCAACGGGCATGTCACGCTCCGCGCAGACAGGATAAGGGCAGAAGGATGAATGAAAGCAATCTTCATCCTTCTGCCTTCATCCTTCATCCTCATCTGTAACAGACTTCCTTCACTGCCTGCACAACCTTTTCGACGCTGGGCTGCATGGCCAGCTCCAGATAATGGTTGAACGGCACGGGCACATCTTCGCTGCACACGCGCTTGATCGGCGCGTCCAGGTCGTCGAAGAGCTTTTCGCCCAGACGCGCCTGGATGCCGGCGCCCATCCCGCAGAACGGCCAGTCCTCGTCAACGACTACCAGCCGGTGTGTTTTCTGGACCGAATCGATAATCGCCTGCTCGTCCAGCGGGCGAAGCGTGCGCAGGTCGATCACGTCCGCTTCGATCTGGTGATGCCGGGCCAGCTCATCAGCGGCCCGCAGCACCATCTTCATCACCTTGCCATAGCTGACCAGCGTGACGTCGTCGCCGCGGCGTTTCACATCGGCCACGCCGATGGGAACGGTGTACTCCCCTTCCGGCACTTCGCCTCGGTCGTTGAGCATCAACTCGGATTCCAGGAAGATCACCGGGTCGTCGCAGCGGATGGCGCTTTTGAGCAGTCCCTTGGCGTCGTAGGGATTGGACGGAGCGATCACGACCAGCCCCGGCACGCGGGCATACCAGGCCTCGACCCGATGGCTGTGCGTGGCGCCCAGTTGATGGGCGATGCCGTTACCGCCGCGAAACACGATCGGCAGCTTCACCTGCCCGCCGGACATGTAGCGGATGTTCGCCGCGTTGTTCACGAGCTGATCGAAGCAGACCAGCGAGAAGCTCCAGCTCATGAACTCGATGATGGGTCGCAGCCCGGCCATCGCCGCGCCGATGCCCAGCCCGGCGAAGCCGGCTTCGGAGATTGGCGTGTCCAGGACCCGTCGCGGGCCGAAGTGTGCCAGCATCCCCTCGGAAACCTTGTAGGCGCCGTTGTACTGGCCGACTTCCTCGCCCATGAGAAAGACATTCTCGTCTCGCTCCATTTCCTCCCACATGGCCTGGCGGAGGGCTTCTCGGAATTGGATTTCAGGCATAGGTTCTTCTCGTACGATCAGATCAACCGCGGATGTTCATTGCCGGGCGAAGGCGCGGCTCATGGAATCGACCGACTCACGCCGCACGTGATTTCGCGGGCGTCGTTGTCGCCGCCATCACTTTTTGCGCTCCGGGTCGAACGGATAGGTCTCGGCCAGAATATCGGTGTACAGTTCCGTCAGATCCGGATGCGGGCTGGCGTCGGCAAACTTGACCGCGTCGTCCACAATCTGACGGATCTGCGCCTCATACTCGTTCAGCGTCGCCTCGTCGATCAACCCCTTTTCCTTAAGCCGGTTCTCGTACAACGTGATCGGATCGCGCGACCGCCAGTATTGCAGCTCTTCCTTGGTCCGGTACTTCATCGCGTCCGACATCGAGTGGCCGCGATAGCGATACGTGTTGGCCACCAGGTAACTGGGCCCCTCGCCAGCTCGAGCGCGCTGGCAGGCCTCGGACAGAGCGGCGATCATGGCATCCAGATCGTTGCCGTCCACATTGCGATGCGGCATGTTGTATCCGCAGGCGCGCTTGGCCAGGTCCTTCTCGGCGCTGTGCCGCTCGACCTGCGTGCCCATGGCCATCTGGTTGTTCTCGACCACAAAGATGCACGGCAGCTTCATGAGGCTGGCCAGGTTCAAGGATTCGTTGAAGGTTCCCTGGTTGACTGCCCCGTCGCCGAAGAGAGTGAAACATACGCCTCCGGTCTGCTTGTACCAGCAGGCGAAGGCCAGCCCCGTGCCCAGCGGGATCTGTCCGCCGACGATTCCGTGTCCGCCCATGTTTCCCACTTCCACCTGGAAGTAGTGCATGGATCCGCCCTTGCCCTTGGAGCAGCCGGTGACACGCCCGAACAGCTCCGCCATCGCCGCGCGCGGGTCCATGCCCAGGGCCAGCGAATGCCCATGATCGCGATAGCCGTTGATCAGGTAATCTTTGCCCTTCTGGAAGACCGCCGCGATCCCTACTGCCACCGCCTCCTGACCGCTATACAGGTGACAGAACCCCCCGATTCGCTGCCCGGGCTTGGTGTATTCCTGGAAGGTGCGTTCTTCAAAGCGGCGGATGAGCATCATCATCCACAGCCGCCGCCGTTCTACGCTTCCATCGCTGGAACTTCCGCTCTGCAAGGCATTTGTGTCCGCAGACGCGGCACTGCCCGATGCTCGCTTTTCGGTTGGCTTGCGGTCTACCTGATCGGCCACGGCCATCGTTGGATTACTCCACAATGAGTCCAAAGTTGCGCGGGTCGGTTCACCCGTTGGCGTGCCGCGGCGCGGGTGGCCGACGCACGCCCTGGTCCGCGGGGCAGTGTAGTGGAATCCGGCCCACGTTCAACTGCCCCGCCGCTGGACGGTCCTACGATTCGTTCATCGGATCAATCCTAGGCTCCAATCGCCCGTGGATGCGACTGACAATCGTGGCGAAGTATCGGTCCGATAGAAGATTATCATCAACACCTGCAACCCCTGACCTCAACACCCCGCGAATCGGGCCCGCTGCAAACTCCGGGCAGGTAGCACGACGCGCTGGCTGGTGAGTTGACGCTGCACGGTGAGCCGTCGATGATGCAAGCATGCTCAGCCCGCAATCCGCCTCCACTTCCACGCCGCCAAAACAACTGAAGATCAACAAGTACCCCAACCGTCGCTATTACGACACGACGCGCAGTCGCCACGTGACACTCGAGCAGATTTACAGCCTGATCCGCGACGGCTACGAAGTACAGGTGACCGATTCGCGTACGCGCCAGGACATCACCGCCAGGGTTCTGACGCAGATCCTGATCGATCTGGATCCACAGAAACTGAGGGTCTTCCCGCTCGCCATGCTCCACCGACTGCTGCGATCCAATCCCGAGCGGGTCAATGATTTCATCGCCAAGCAGCTCAGCCAGCCGCTCAATGCCTTCCTCCAGCCCCAGCCCGACAGCCGGCCAGATTCCACGGATGAACGCCGGTGAATCCGATCAGGCCCGCAGCCTCCCATCGGGCGTGCCCATTTTGTGTAGCGCGCAAACGACGGCGCAGTTGAATCTTCGACAGCGGTTTCTTGTGTCACGAGCGTCCCGCTCGTGTGCTTCGCGCCCGCGCGGGTGAGACACCCGCGATACAAACCGGCATGCCCCTGCTCGCATTTCCCCGCCGGTCCAGGATCGCTCAGTTCACTATGCAGGCGCACTTCCGGAAATCCGGGCACACGCTGCCCATTCAGGCGCGGCCGACGCCATACAATCAGACGATTCCCACAGGGAGGCATCCGATGCTCATCCGGCTGATCCTTGGGATTTGTCTGCTGACAGCGCCCTCGCCTGCCGAGTCGGGCGGTGTGGATACCAACCCGCAGAAAACTTCGCAATCCCACGCATCTTCCTCGCTCTCAGCTCTGCTGGATGCGATTCGCACTGCGCCGGAGCCAAGTCAGGTCATCAGCGCCTACGCCAACGCCGTGGCGCACAGCAGCGAGCAGATGCTCATCGATCAGGCCTTCGTCGCACGCATGGTGGAGCTGGGATTTCCGGACCTGGCCGAAGCACAGGCGGCCAGCATCATCCGGCAAACTTCGCGCGACGGGCTGGCGTGGGCGGTGCTCGCCTTCGCCAATGCCCGACGCGGCCAGCTCCAGCCGGCGATCATTCACATCGCCAGGGCCACGGACGCAACACCCAATCATCCCTTCGTTATGCGCACGGCGGCGCAAATCGT